>NZ_JBSKHV010000007.1:0-321248 GCF_057128725.1 Pseudomonas oplopanacis
GCACACAGGGCAGTTGGAAGGTATAAACAATCGAATAAAGGTCATCAAACGGATGGCGTACGGTTACCGGGATAGCGTATTCTTTTTCATGAAGATCAAGAGCGTCTTTCCCGGTAATCCGTGAAGAACCTTAAATCAGCCCGAGCCGGTAATTAAAACCTGTTCGTACAACTGAAACATTGACGAAACATTCCGGCCATATGATTCGCCCACCGAAATCTAGGAGGGTTGGAGATGAATCGGCCATCAAGAAGCATGCGCAAACTACTCGACTCCGTCGCCTCTAACAATGAGGCAGCGGCGCTCGATGTGATGCGCGCAGCAGAGCAGCTCCAGGACGAGGTGCTTCGTCAACGGTTACTCAACATGATTCACCGGCTCAACCAAGACGCCCATGATTTGCGAATGGCGCGTGACGAAATCCAAGGCGGAGCGATACAGCTCGCGTGATCGGTTTCGCAGGCGTTTTGAGTTCGTTCCTTCGGGCCAACGAGGCCCGGCTAGAATCTGTTTTCTGATGCAGGAAGCCAGGCCAGATGAGGTTGATTGCATAGGGTGGTCAGGAGGTTTGAGCGATATCCTCTTCAAGCTCCCGCACAGCCTTGCTGGCTTTGATTTCAAATCGGCGCTCCACCTCTGCGTCACTCAGCTTAAGCGCATCATCGCCGAGCCACATGGCAAGTTTCTCGCGCTTCTGGCTGATCGTGAGAGCATCGAGGTTCGGTATGTAGCCGTTATTGGCTTTCATGCCCCGCTGCAGCTCGTAGAAGGTCTTGATCAGAGACTTCGGATGGATCTCACCGCTTGGGCAAAAGCGGTCTGTGAGTTTCCTGACCGTGTGATTAATGGCACGCAGCTGGGAAGTTGTGGTGATCTGGCAGAAATAGGCAGCCCAGCCGAGGCGCTTACCTTTGAATATGCAGCCAGTAATCCTCAGGTTTAGCTTCCACTGGCAGTAGGCCAAGGCGCGCTCCTTATCAGCAGGACGTCGGGCTGTCGCGAGTTTGTGCCGGTATGCCGTGAAGATTTTGGCGATCGATGACTCGAATCTAAGAATGCTCTCGTGCCGAATAAGCACTTGGTCGCCCTCGATCTGGTAACCCAGAAAACTGAAGGGGTCGGTTAAGCTCTCTACCTTGGACTTCGATCCCGGTTCAAAGTCATGCGGATTGAGCTTCAATGCCTTCAATTCCGCGATGAGCTCATTAGCCGTAGAGCGCGCTACTCCTGTCGGCCCCAAGATCAGGATGTCGTCTACGTAACGCTTGTACCAAATCCCCGTCCGAGACTCGAAGAGGGTATCAATGCCTTGCAGCGCAATCTCCGCGAGCACATTAGAAATCGCGAGGCCTTGGGGAACGCCGACTGTAGGACGATCGGCTCCTTTACCTCCCCTGGATTCAGGCACCGTGGGCGTTGTGAGCGCGTCGGTAATCAGCTGTCTGAACTCGGGTTTCTGAATTTTTTTTCGCGTGGCGGCGGCGACCAATTCGTGAGGAATGGATGGGTAGAAGCTTTTAAGATCAATTTTGGCGTATTCGGCATACACACCGGAATTTAGCGCAGTTTTAAGGGAATCGATGACGGTCTGGGGGAGGGTGAGTTTCGCCATGGGAAAAACGTCAGATAGGCAATTGCACAACGCACGTAGGACGATTCTGTCTCTGGCAGTTGGAATGGATATCTGTCGAGGCGGCGACGAGGCCCCCTTGAGAATCAGTTTTTCCTTGTAGGCAGTGAAGCGATATTCACCCTTGTGAACCTTCTCAATGATGTGATCAAGCTCCGCGCTTAACTGCTTATCGAGGTTAGCCGGACGCATTCGGTCGAGGCCGATGGCCCCGGAGTTTTTGATTTTATCGGTGTAGATTTCCTGGAGACGCTTTCGGGTAAATACCTTTTTAAAGCTTCTCGCCGCGCTCATGGCTTGTTCCAGAAAGAGTAGAGGCCTGCCAGTACCGGGAGTGCATAGAGCAACGCTGTGATCAGTAATCGCATCGTCAGCCAAAATATGGCAGCAAAGTATTCAAAGCCTGTGGGCATTCGAGTGGTGAGGCCGCTGGCAAAAACGCGTGCGATCCGATCATCGATTTCCCGATGATTTTCCGATTCAGCCAACAGTTCGTCATATCTGGTGACCTGTGCCGGCGTTGGCGCAGGGGATGTGGCGGTCGGTGAGACATCAGGCAGTCCCCGATGGAGCTTCTGCAGCTCCAGATAGTTGGTGCGCATTAGCATTGCTCGGCCACGAAAGTCGCGGTTCGCAACCGCAAGCGAAATACCGAGCAGCGCAACCGAAAGGATCGTCGCCATGACATCTGTGTCTGGGCCAAGGATCGTGCTGTGTCTGATTGTCAGCACACCCAGCGCTGTGCTGAGGATCGCGTACCATACCAGCAAGAGTTGCGAGTGAAAGTCCAGCCACTCCAGACGCTTATGAGCCTGAATGCGTGCCTTGTAAGTGAACCAGACGCTGTCCTTATTCACGCACATCTCTCCATAGAAAAGGGTGAAGAGGCGGGGGGATTTGAGTACCGTTGAACATCCCGTAGGGATCAGTGGGCCGAAACCCAACAGCCGAAGCTGTTAATTATCAGAACCGCCCTCGTTTGCACGAGAGGAAATACCCACCCCTTCACGGCTGATTCTACAGTGCCGTCACCTAGCGTGGAAGCCACCCAATTGCTCGACCTTACCGTGACGAAGAATGCCTGCGTGCCGATACATGCATGCGCAAAGCTGATGGCCGAAAGTCGCGTCAGAGAGGGCAATCAACTGAACCCTCGGCATTGATCCGTACCGGTGGGACTACCTGGGGAGCTTGGGAGTACACTTTACGCAGGTCAGACCGGCGGCTGCTGATGTGGCAACCTCCGGTCGATCTCACGGGCTTTCTGCGTAAGCAGATTAGAAAGGAGAGGGTTCACCATCCAGTAGCAAAGCGAGGTCAGCTATCTGAGTCCCCAAAGCCTCTTTCAGCGTGGCTCTAAGTTTCTTGTCCACCTCTTTATGCAGTCGAATCTTCTCTATCGCCAAAGCGATTATAAACTCCATTGCCGCCTCGCCGCGCTCGTACGAGTAGCCCTTCGCCACGCGCAGAATGATATCCGCCATTGCTGTGCTGTAGATTTCGTGAGCGCTGTAATCCAACTCCGTGGGTAGAGCCGCCCTGAGAAAAGCCGCCTGGATGATTCCGTCGTCATATCTGGAGAACACATCCGGCGCCAGCAGCACCTGTTGCAGTTCCCCAGACTCCAGTCGTTTCGCGTCCTTGATTTTTGCGCCCTCCCGGGCATTCTGCAAAATCCAAAGGATGGTCAAAAAGATGTCTACAGTGGAAGCCTTTTTAACGTCCTCTTTTCCGTTCACGAACGCGAAGCCATCGGTAAGCTTCATCTCTTCTTTCGTGGAACTGCTTGGCCAGAAAGCCTGAGTGGACAGGCCCGAGGCTTCCTCGGCAGCCAACTGGTCGGCACGGTTGTTGATCAGGAGCAAGCTCTCGCCACCAAAGGCGACCAGCTTGTTGAGCATATCCTTTTCCCTAGCCCAGTGATTACTGCACACAGCGCTGCCGGCGGGGATCTCCATAAAGGCTTTGAAAACGTATCGACGTTCACCTTTTGGCGGTTGCGTTAGATTGGAGCTGAGGTCTTTCATCAGCTCGTAAGTTCGACCGAAAAGTGCGCCGACGATATATAGGCGGGTTCCTGATTTCTGTGCGCTGCGTAGCCGCCTGCTTATTCTTTGCAGAACGGTTCCACGCTCTGCTGCAGCTGCAACCACAATGACGGATCCATGAAGCTCTTCGTCCTGATTGAAGTCTTCTTCGCTGACCTTGGCGCAGCTTAGGCCTCGATCCGTTAGATATTTAAGGGCTTGGGTTGCGAGTTTCTCACTCGCTGAGTCTTTGTCATGGATGATCAGCTTGGTCGAGGCAGGTGACTCTTGGTCGAGACACTTTTTGAACCAGTCCTTGAAGCCATCAGTTTCGACCAGTTTTTCCTTATCTACGTGTACAGTGCGGCGTCTTTCGCCGCCCTGGATGGGCTTAACACATCTGAAAAGCCCCTTGCCTATGAAGGAGTCAAATTTCGTCTGAAGGCCATCCGGCAGATGATCCATGCTGATGTTTAACAGTCTTGTCTCAGTGTGTTCTGCGATGAAGCGCTCGCCGTGAATTCGTATGGTCTGCCGTGCTTCTGATGTTTCGGACTCAGCGAGCATTTCGAAATCCTGCGGACGTTCCAGAGTATGCACAATAGTGCAGCTTTCAGACTTCTCCAGGAACGACAAGACCGTGGCGACGCGTGATGGAGGCGCGCTGTTGACTCGAGTCCATTGCTCGGCCAATCCACAACTTGTTGAGGCTGAGATCAGACAAAGGGCAGCATTGCCGCCAGGCAAACGCCCATCCTTCAGCCCCTCGTGGGAATGGAAGGATTTGATGGTTTGGATGGTCGGGTTCCCAAATCGGGCTTGATAAAGTTGCATCGATAGGGCGATGGGTAAGAAAGCCATCGTGTCGAGGTAGATCGTATCTGGCTCACCCATCGTGCTTGTTGCAGCTTGCTTGAGCATCTTCAGTGAAGCAAATGCGAGAAAGTGCGCGTGCAAGGTCTCGGAGAGAAGGTTTTCAGCTCGAATGAAATAATTGGCAGAGCGGGAGGAGGGCTTCGAAAACAGAAAACCAGCCGGTGCTTTGGTCAATACTGAAGTGCATCTGACTAGCTTCTCCATGCCCGCCTTGACGAGTTTCGCGGTGCCGTTCTGCAGCAGTTTGGGAATGTTCTTCGGAGCACCGGAAATATTCTGGTACTTGGTGATGCTGCCATGGCCATCGTGATACGCAAATCCATAGCTCAGCGAAGATCTAGAATCGCGACGCTGTAAGGCGCTGGATAGTGGAGAAGCCCTATCCTGACACTGTTTCTGAATCTGTTCCTCAAAGCACTGCGGTATAAGAAAAATTAGGTGATCGGGCAGAATATAACCGGGTAGGCGCTTCTGCAGTGCATCCGTCACCTGGATATCCGTGATGGACTCAGGGCCAGTGAAGAACACCACAACCTGTGCAGGCTCTGCCTCAGATGAAGGCGCAAGAGATACTTCAAAATCGTAAAGGTCAGACATGTCAGTTCACCGGAATGCAGATGGTGAAGACAGTCCCTTCAGCGGCGTCCAGCTCTCCACCGCCGCTCCATTTTTTGGGGTTGTAGGCCACTTCTCCCTCGTTCCCTTGAAACGCCTGTGAGAGGCAAAGTCTGCCTGTGCGTAGGCGAACATAGGCTTGCAGCTTGTTGAAAGCCTGAACGGCATTATGCAGGCCCATACCTGATTCCTTCGACGGCTTGGTGGTGACGTGTTTTTTGAAGCAGTCGAGGGTGGCCTGAAGCTCCTCATCAAGTGTCAGCTTGTCCAGGGACTCAAGAGGTGCACCTTCTTTCATTGAAAGCCAACGTCGCGCGAGGCCAGGGCCGCTGTCGATGATGGAAATTTCCAGGAAGTCGAGCGCATCGACATTTTTGACCATGTGCCTGATAACGAAACGCGCAAATTCGGGTTCAGTGTGGGAGTAGTTCGTAATGTCCGTTTTGCTGATGCGACTTGCTTTGACAGTCATGCCCCGCAAGCCCTTTTTGTATTTGTCGCCTTTCAAATCGTATGACGCATGTTCGTCCGCGTTCGATATCAGCTCTTCAAGGACAGTACCCAGGGCGGTAAGGCCGCTGCGCATTAACGCATTGCGCTCATGCCTGGTGTGCATGACTGATGACAGGTCTTCGATCAAGGTTGAGAAGGTTGGCCATTTATGGACTTCAGGTTCTCTTTCCCCATAGTAGAAGGGCTTGATGTACTCCATCTGCGCGTGGTTGATGCTGAAGAGGTTGATGACCTTGGGGCGAGCCCCTTTGCCTCCTGACGTGTGTTTCAGATCACTTTCGAACATTGCTTCAATCAGTGGTCGAATGACAGTCAATGCTGCGCGACGGTCAATCGGATCATGGTTTTCCGATTCAATGTCTGAGCTCATCACCAGCGCTGCTAAACCAGCGGCCGTTTTTGCAAGCTGCGAAACGTGTTCGAAGGCGTTCTCGGTGTCTGCGTACAGATGCAATGTGCTTTTGTTCTGGGCTTTCGCCCAAGTGATCACGAGTTGCGCGAGAGATGCGTCGACCCCCAGGAGTCCTCCATGGCTCATGGAAACGGGCAACCGCAATTGCTGATCTGTATGACAAAGGGGGTAGAGCTCCTCTATGTCATACGTATTCATACTCCGAGTTATTTTCATCAACACCTCTGACATTCCATCGATTGGGTGCTGAGCCACGCTAGAAGCAAGGAGCACGGGGAGCTGTCACCAACGGAAACTTCCAAGCAAGAGCAGGGAATGAAACGTATACGGAGAGACAGGGACAATGACTTTACGTAACGATGCGGCCGCTTGGAAGGTGGCGAGTGCAAAATGTCGGTATTCGTGCATTGCTCCAAAGGAATCATGATGAGTTACGATCCGCGACACGGAAGTGCTGGGCTGATCGAGTCGGTACTGGCGAGCCTCTGCACAAAAGTGGCGTTAGCATCTGTTATGCAGAGCTCGGAGTGCAGGGAATGGGCCATTGCTGATACCAGAAGGCCAAAGCGAATCGACCATGATTGCAATGCTTCAATCGGGCCCGGAGGCCCTTTGCAGCTAAGGTATGGCCCTGCAGAAAAACACAAAGGGGAGGAGGCGAGCTGCATCCATCAGCACCTAGTGGCTTACCTGGGCTGAGCGAGCAGGTCATTTACCCCGATTGAAGGGGAGCACTACAGCACCGTCGTCAGACTTAGCCACCGAATCGCCGCTCACCATGGACTTAAGCTTCGCTAGATGGAAAACAGAAGCCTTCCCCGACAGATAACGCTCCGGCAAGCCCGCCAGCTTTTCGACATCATTTGCAGCCAAACCGATATAGCTCGATACCGACTCGATCGGCATAACCCCAGAAGACGACAACAACTCAATGGTGCGCTTGAGTAGCCGAGGTTGTTCAGGCGCGCGTGCATCATCACCTGGCTCGGATTTAGCTCCCCATCTGGCAGAGCGGCGCTTGAACAAAACAAGCTTTTCGTCAGCATCTATGATCTTGAGCGCTTCGAGGCGCATGATCATGGCCGCAACGGAGACGCCCCAGCGCTGCTTGAGCAACAGTAGGCTATCAAGTGTGACCGGAGTCCTCACATCGGCTGCAAACGATTCTGCTGGCAGTAGGAAAGCTCCGGCGAACCGGTGAGCCTGTGACTCCATCAACTTGTAGCGCTCGGGATCCGTTGAGCGGTCTATGCCTTTGTGAAGGATGAGGTGGCCGAGCTCGTGCGCCAAGTCAAATCGACTGCGAAAGCCATTACCTTTGTCGGCTGACAGAAGTATCAGTGGCCGTTGAAGTTCGTAGCTCCATGCAGAAAGGCCTTCAATCGGCGCGATACCCGTTTCCTCCCGTACTACGATAACGCCGGCACCCTCCACAGCCATTGCCAAATCAGGAATTGCACGACGGCCAAGACTCCAGAGGTCTCTGCATTCACTGGCAGCTTCCTCGATGTCGGAATTGGCGATTTGCTGAGGATCGGTGAACGACCTGACCGGAAGATTTACGTCCGGAAAGTCCACGAATTCGTTCATAGCCAAGACAATGTCCTGCGTCCATTCTAGCCGGGCTTCCAGCATCGCCCTCGCGGAGACGTGTGCAGACGCATTGCTTCGAAAAAGAGGCAACGACCCCTTCTTAGGAAGAGGGCGGGTAAACCATTCAGGGCTAACATTGATGACCTTGGAGAGGCTGTCTAGCGCCTCCGCTTCAGGCGCCTGCTGCCCTGACTTCCACTTGCTGATCGTGGCCGGAGATACACCGACCATGGCAGCGAGCTGTACTTGCGAAAGCGCGCGGGCAGCCAATGCTTGAATCAATCGACCTGGCTGGAAATCTGTAATGCCCCGGCTCATGTTTCTTCCTGTCCTCCGAGCTCGATGAAGCCCGCTTTGAGTTTTACTGTTGCGTTGTCGGCCTGTTTCGGAGCCGCATCATAGCGATCCAGGAACTGGCTCAAAGGTTCCCGAAACAGCCACCCGTCCATTTTCGGATTAGGTACTGCGATGTAAACCTGCAGTGGCTTCTCGGGATGTTGATGAAGTGAACCACTGAAGCGTGCGACGAAGAAAAACGCCCCCGAGGTCACATCCTGTGGCCCAAAAAGAGACGGTTGCACCAGTTGGCTAATGGCTTCATTTGCTTCAGCCAGCTCACGTCGGGTAGTGCTACGAGTGAGGCTATTCCAGTTCGTCGTACTCATGTTCAAGCGTGCAAATTTGAACATCCCTGCCACGCCCACGATCACGCGGTTGCCCTGGGAGGAAATCAGCTCAGCGTTGGATGCTTCCAGCAAATCACTGAAGCGCTCGTTCATCTGGATGTGCCGCATGTACCCCAGCGCAGTTTTCTGCTGCTTTTTACTGACCTCCTTCGTCAACCCAAAGGCTTGTAGCGCACCGGCGGCGAAGGCGTCTTCGACACCCATCACAAGGTCACGCGGAACGTTGGCGATTAGCAAAGCGGCGAGAGAATCCGGGTTTGGGGTCATTTACTCGTACTCAGGTTTCGGTGATCGAGATTATATACCTGAAAAATTTCGTGTGAATAGATGGTCGTGGTGTTTTAATAAAGTTCGGCGCCTTATTATTGGTTTTTCGCCTGCCGCTTGAATAAGGTCGTAGATGAGTCGTGCTTATTATTTAGCCTTGGCCGTCTGGGCATCACGAACCACGCATTTTCAGGACACGCGACTCATGCAAAAAAAGCCTCTATCGGTGACGGTCTGCAATCCCTACATTCCGGCGAATGAATATCGTCAAGGCGTGGTGGAAGCCTTGGAGTGCATCGGGCCATTTCTTACCAAGTCAGATTTTGAAGCCCTGGTGCAAAAAAAGCTCCGGCTTGAAGACCCTGAGCCTAGCGAAAAGCAGTACCTGCAGGCGGCAGTTGAGCTCACGGTATGCACCCACTACGCGCGCTTTTTCCCAGAGGGATTTGTGTACGAAGACAAGGTGATGCCGCCGCGGGACGTGGATTGCTCCTTCACGAGTGAAGGTTACAAATTTAACGTTGAGGTGAAGTGCGCTGACTACACCATGAAGCAACAGATTGATGAGAGCGGTGCTTTCATCATGAGGGCCGTGGGGCGGATGGACGACTATGGCGACACGGCCGCCATGCTGCAGGAAGTATTTGCGAGCGGTGGCAATCAGCTCCTAAAGGGCCTGCACATGGACAACAAGCTAAAAGCCTATCTGATGGACGCTCATGGCAAGTTCCCGGATGCATCACGTGAGAGTGAGTACAACGTGTTAGTCGTTGGCTGTGATGATCCGGTCGACATCATGCAGTGGGAGGGGTACCTCACCGGCGCTCAGGGGCTGTTTACAGATCAATCCTATGCACCAGCTGATGAGTACTCCAATGTCGACATGGTCGTCCTGACCAACCTTTACCACCGTCATAAGGCAGTGGATAAAAAGGACAAACTGACCTCTCATTGGTGGTTCGGTGAGTCATTTTCACTGTTGTACGCAAATCCAAGTTCTACCAAACCTGAATCAATGGCGCTGGCCTTCGCCAAAACCCTGCATTTCTACAACAACGACCTGGTGCAGTACCGGATGGAGGGTGATGTCCCCGAGCTCGATTTGCAGAGTCTAGCGATCCCGCATTTCGTGGGTAAGGTGTTGTTGGCTAACGGGCGTTACCTGTTTCAACCGGGTAAGCCAAGAAAGCTAGAGCCAGGTGAGGGAACGGTGCAAACCGAAACCTAACGGCCTGGCGATCTGGACTGGGACGTGGTTGATGGCAAGCTGACTCGCTTGCCATCAACCGTCCCTTGGCTTGAGATTTTGGTGATGTCGGGCTGATCATCCCATCAAGGTCGAGGCGATTGCTGGATCTCAGAAGCCCGGAGCGCCATCTTGCACCCATTTGCAGACCCAGCTATCCAGCTTGGTCAAAGACACACTGTTCTTCAGCAGTTGCAGACTCACTTTTCGTTCATCTTCAGACAGTCCGCTGAGCGCCAAGATGAAGGCTCTTCGATCCCAGGAAGCGGTACCGGATACCCTCTGCTTTGCTTCCTTCGACCACGCACGATTTCCTCTGGAGAGCTCAGCCGTAGTCGTGATGGCGATACCGCACCGCTGGACGTACTGCTTCAACGCTGGGGTATGTGCAGCAACATGCCGGGCAAGATACCAGCCGATCCAAACCCTTGCGCTTTGGCTTTCAAGATGGCCCTGAACGCATGCGTGGGATAGAGCGGGCGCCAACACCAGGTGATCCATCGAGGGCAGGGAATCAAAATAGAGTGCTACGTCATTGATCACCGGAAGGTAAAACTCGAGGTCTTCAGAGAGCAGGGGAGCGATCGTATAGTCTTGGGCATTCTTCGCCCGTCTGATGATGGCTCGCATCACACCGAGGTCGATCACGCCTGAATCTTTTGCGCGCGTCAAGGCCTCAGAGAGGCGCTCCCCAAGGCTGGTGTCATCGCTGTCGTCGTCGTCGTCTTCGTGTTCTTCCTCTACCTCCTGATACTCTCCATACTGATTGCCGGCCTCGATGCTGCGCATCAGATCAAGTTTCTCCAGTTGGTAGGCGTTCTGCAACTCCACATGGAGGAAGGTTGCTGAGTCCTGAATCTTGGTTTTCTCTGAGACCAAACCAAGCCGGTGCTGTTGGTGCAGGTACACCACCAGGTCTTCCAGGATGGTCTTCAGGTCTGCTTCGTCGTCGCTGAAGATTCGGTAATCATCCACGTAACGAACATGCTCAAGTCCCCTTTGTGCGATGAACTGATCGACGTCTATCAGCGCTGCTTCCGCTAGGATGATTGAGGCCGCAGGGCCCACAGGCAAACCTTGGGATGACTTGATATTTAGCCGCATCAGGAACGATTCGATTTCCTTAGCGAGGGCGGCGCCGGTGCCGATTTCCTCCAGCCCATTACGGATGCGGTGCAGGTAAATCTGATTGTAGAAATCGCTGATGTCTGTGGACAGCACGTAGCTGTGTTGGCTTGCCAGCCGCTCACAGTTTTCGCGATACGTGTCAAAGCCTGATCCTCGTGAGAAGAAACTGTTGTGACTGACCTCGATCCGGTAGGCACAGGACACTTCTGGCCCCATACGCGCCTGCTCGACCTTCTCGGCCACCAGGTAGACGAGTCCGGTATAGATCAGCGCATCGAGTGGTTCGAGCTGATGCACAACCCGACATCCGCCTCGTGCTTTGTGCCAGGGGAGTACGCGCGGCTGGCTGCTCAGAACGTCTTTGAGTGGCGTTGCCAGTAGGTAAGCTTTGATCTCGTCCCAACAATGCCAAACTGCAAGAAATTCAAATGGCTTAGGGAAGAAGTCAGTATCGTAGTATGCACCGATGTGCCGGCGGGCAAATTCAAGCGCGTCTTCCGTGAGCAACATTCTATTAACCTTGAGCTTCATTAGGTGGAGGTCATCTGCTGCTGAGCATATTCGGGATGCTCAGTGGTCACCAGCCTTTGCTGCGTATAGCGCCAAAAACGGACATCGTGCGATGCCCGCGAGGGTAGCCACGCTATCCGCTCCACAGGCAGCACCAAAAAACGAAAAAAGCCTAACAATGAGCGGCCTCAGTGCGTCCGCAGGAATTGGTCTGCCGACAGAGCCAAGAAAACCTTCATTGAGCCTTATCAAGGTCTGTGACTGGCCGTTTATTTCGTTCGCGTACCCGGTTAAACCAAGCCCATCGACTCTACCGTTTGTATAAGTCCTTTCGGTCACAACCGGGGACTTCAGTGTCGATAGTACGAAAGGGGCAGCATGGTTTTGGATTGCTGTAGAGGAATCCACATATCAACTGCTAGCCGGTTTTAGTGAACCCGGCATTTGGAGGTCAGAGATTTTTTGCCGCGAGATGCTGCTCGATATGAAGCGCCTTACCCTGTAAGACTCGCTCTAGGTTCAGCGCTCTTTCTTCTTCGCGTGTTGTTTTTTGGCAAACTTAGCTGCGTCACCACTATCAATAAAGTCGAACGCAAAATTTTGAGCGTCCAGCACATTCGAGAATCTCTTTCGTCCAGACACATGATTGATAATCAATTTATAGTTGTGTTGATCTGGCACGATTGCGACATTGAGCCCGCTGTGTTTGGTATTCAAAAAGTCGCTGCCACGTTTCCATTTCGTCGATGACATGAATCGCCTGTAACGCCCAAGACGTCGCCGCCCTTCAGCTGCCTCTCTCGTCCCAGTGAGGTTGTCGCAGCAATGCGTTCCGACCCCCATTTGCTCCCAGTGCTCATGTTGAATGTAGTGCACGTAGCGAATGGCGTTGTCGCACAATTCGCAGTTGCCGCTCAGGTCGCCTAGGTCTTCTTCTCCGACGTACTTCCACCCTGTATCTGGTCGTATTTCGCCATGGTGTCTTGCATGGCAGCCTCGACACAACGTTTCGCAATCAGACGTTTCGTATTCCCAGGGTTTGCGGGTGCTGATGTAGCGTTTATGGTGAATCTGCAGGACAACATCATCATCCCTTGATCGCCCGCACTCCACACATCTCCCATCATCGAGGGTGATGATCCGTTCTCTGAATGCTGACCAGAGTTTGTGTGCATAGAGATTTGCCATGGCGTACCTCCAGTCCTTGGATTACGTCTAGTTGTACTCAATACGATTTCGCCAGCGGTTTAGTGGCTACAGAGCCACACCCAGTCTTGCGCTGGATTGAGGGGGCTTTTGCGAGCATGCCTTTTACTCGGCAAGCGGAGGCCCATAAATATGTACCAATGCACCCAGTACCATAACGCTTGCAATGATCGCCATAAATAGAGGCGTTTGGGCCGCCTGAGGCCCCTGTACCAATCCAAAGCTTAAAGCACTTATCAGTACCGTTAACGCAACAGCAATTTTACCCATGAGTAACCTCCAGATTTGTAGTGGCTTAACGGGGTTGAAGTGCCACTAGTTTCTTCAGAGTAACTGAGCTGAATAGAGTTTTCACTACTCGAATGCGGTAAAAGCCGCCTGCAAAAGGCTCACCCTGGCCATGCAGGCAATTAGGTGGGGAGCAACATTTCCTAGAGCGTTCGGCTGAAGAACGGCGAGGTAGGTTTCCGATGATGGGGTCAACCTTAGAGAACTGGATGCGGTAAGGGAGAACATAGCCCTATTCAGTGGAAGCAGCAGTTGATCTCTAGGCTACCTTTAGGTTTGAGGTAAAAAGGGGAGGAGTTTGTGCAGTGCACCAGGTGATCAGTCGAACACAGTGCCTGTATTTTTTGCTATCGATCATTCGAGCCGTAGGCTCGGCTAAGCTAATAAGCCGAGCATCTCCTTGATGATGGATGCAACGTTCCTGGCATCGTCGATTCCTCGGTGATAGGTACCCAGCCAAACCAAACCCAACGACTCTACCGTTTGCTTAAGAGATTTAGGTCGATCGTCGTATAAGCCGGCATGCCATTTCCTGGTATTGAAATGTGGCAAGTCATCGAGCAGGGAAGGGCAGGCAGCAAAGCGAGCATCGCGCTCAAGCTGTCTTGCGTCATAGTCTCCCCAAGATGCCCACGCCGCGTTTGGATAACTCGCAGCAAATGTTCGTAGCTCTTCGCCAACCTCTTGATAGGTTCGGGCGCCGTCCACGTCTGCTTGTTGGAGGGAGGTGAGTTTTTTGCAGAAAGCCGTCAGGGTAGGGGTGATCTGAGGCCGAACGAAACGCTGGAACTCATCGACGATCTCAAGTGACTCCAAATCGATCACCACCAGGCCATTCTCAATCGTTTCCATCTGATCGGGGACGACTACAAGCTTTCTTGCTGACTCCGATTCGTCCACTTCATCGCAGGTTGCCTCAAGGTCTACGCAATAGAGGTAGCGGTATGGCGCGAGGAGGTTTTGGATGGTTTGTAAATGACGAAGCTTCGCTTCAATGCTCATGGCAAAGATGTCCGAAATTTGATCTGTCCAAGGTACATCGCTCAAGAGCATTCATACACGACGTTGCGGGCCTTGACGAAGGCTAGTTTTTTTTTCACTATGTGTCCGCGCCACCGACGTTGGCGTTCAGCCCTAGCTAGGTGAAGCCTCTGCGACGTCGTTCCAACACCTCTTATTGCCACCTTTAATGGTCAACAGACACTAGGGTTTAGCGTTGATCGTGAGAGGCTAGGCTATGAAGTTCCCTGACACTCCTTCGCTTGCTGCTTTTAAGTCAGATGCAGCTGTTCTGCATCGTGATTTACGCAGTGGCTGCCGCATTGCGCTTGACAGAGCAATTAGTGCTCAATTGATCAGTTCGGGCCCCGTGAAGCGTGATACCTGCCTGCGTATCGTTGCCAATGAGCATGGTCTGCCATACCCCAAAATTGCTGCTAGAGATCAGATGATTTCCCGGTATGCGGATCACTGTGCTTCTAAAGGGTTTTGGCGAAAACCGTATGTAGGCGAATTCCGAAGGGCACGATTCCTTTTGCAATTCGATGCGCTTGTCGAGTGTCTTCGTGACCAAGTTCCACTTGCATCTGCTGCAGATAAACGGGGCGTCGATTTCAGCGGATTTCATTTCAGCTCGTTGTTATTTAGCAGAATTCGTCGTGTCCTTAAGCGCTTAAAAGTCCCTGATTTCAGCTACCTGCAGGCGCCCGGAAGCCTCGTGCATTACGACTGGCTCCAGGACGTGAAACAGGCAAGTCACTGCAACTTCAGTGATGCAAAGTTCTACTGCATTACGGCTGATCCCGTGATTCAACCTAGTGCCTACGGATGGGAAACTGATTTTAGCTATGCAGATTTGCGAGGCGTCGACCTTCGAGGGGCGTACCTGCGAGGAGCTTGTTTTAAAGGGGCTAAGGTCGATGGCGCTGATCTGCGCAACGCAAATATTACTGATTGCATATTCACTGGTGTCACAGGGACATTTCTGAGCGGTGAAATCCTTTATCACAACTGGGATGTTGGCCCTCAGGGCGTCGTCCCTTGGTTACCAGACGACGAAGACTAAACCGCAACCTCTATATGTTGTTTCCCGCTCATACGCCTAGATGGAGTTGTGGTGAGCGGGGGCGGGCGAAGAAAAGTTTCGATTAAAGAACGCTTTGCAAGCCAATCATACAACGCTAGTACGAATATTAAGTATCACTTTGAAGTGATGCCCTATCCGTGTACCTGTTTTTTTCAATTCCGTCTTTTCGAGATGAGAGGGCAAGGATTGGATCGTCAGCTATTGGGTGAATGGCCATTGAAGTTAAGGGGAATAAGAAGATGGAAAAAATAATAGGGTTTTTCTTGGAGAAGATTTGGCCAGCCTTGGGCGCATCCGCTCAGGACGCGCGGGAGCTCATTCAGTCGAATTCATCCTTTTTCGCAACCATGAGAGATCGCAAGGGAATTTGCTCGAATGCCTGGCTATTCGGCATCTTCGTGGCGATTGGCTTGGGGGTACTAGGGCTACCAGCGTCTCGGTCTGCCGGCATTACTCCAAACCTTGAATTTGCGGTCGTGATGACAATGATGAACTTGCTCCTCGTTGCGTTCTACGGGGTTTGCTTCGCGATAGGATCTCGGCTACTCGGAAGTGACCGCGAGATGTTGGTCAGCGTTAACACCTTCTTTTACGTTTCGGGTTGGCTGGTGGTACTAAAGTTATTCGAAATGCCCGCATTGGGTGCACGATTTAAAGCGATGGCTCAGAGTTGTAGTGCTTTCAGCTATGACGAGGCGGTCACCTTGGCAATCCAGCAAAGCTCAATGGCCAAGACTTCAGATGATATAGTGCTGATCGGTTATATAATGTTCATCGGCTTTGCCATCGCCAAAATGCAGCGTTCAGTGCACGACTTCGGTTGGATTCGTGCGATCCTTTCAACAGTGATTGGTATGGCGCTGCTGAGTGCGATGGTCTCGTATGTTCAAGAGCCGATCATCTCGCACCTGATATGCAGCTATGTAAGTCATCCACTTAAGGGTTAATAAAGTCTAACATTTATCGGGCGAGCCACTTCAAATCTGGCTCGCCACGATGCGAATAAATGCTCGTGATATTTACGTTTTCAAGCTCCAAACAGATCGCCGGGATCGTTTCCGGCACGCTATCCAAGTTTGAGTGCCCCGAATCTGCGATCGGCGATCCGCCGTATTAGCAGTAGCCCAGGGCGTCACAGTCATTGAAGACTCTGAGCTGCCAGCCATCGATTTCTACGGGCATGAGGCCGTGATAGATCTCATTCCATGACTGGATGGAGCTTCGCATCATGATGCGTTTGCCGAGGGCGACGTTCGTCAGCACCTGGCAGACATCGAGGGCGGGGAGAGGAGAGGTTGTGTTCAAATCATTCTACGCTCGAGTCATCGCTTAACCGGCTATGCGGTGGTGTGCAGTGGATGGAGAGATCGCTCCTTCGGGCCAATGGGCCCGGCTCACATAATCAGCCGAGTATCTCCTTGATGATAGATGCAACGTTGTTGGCATCGTCGATTCCTCGGTGATATGTACCCTGCCAAACTAGGCCCATAGTCTCTACCGTTTGCTTAAGACCCTTCTCTTGATTGTCGTATAGGCCTTTATGCCATTTCCTCACGTTGAAGTGCTGCAGGCCGGCGAGCAGGGAAGGGCACGCAGCAAGCCCAGCATCGCGTTCAAGCTGCCTTGCATCATAGTCACCCCACGATGCCCAAGCTGCATTTGGGTGTCGCGCAATAAACGCTCCTAGCTCCTGGCCAACCTCCGCATAGGATGCTGCATTATCCACATTTGATTGTTGAATGGATGTCAGATTTTTGCAGAAATCGGTAAGGATGGGGTTGATTTGAGGACGGAAGAAACGCTGAAATTCATCGACCATCTCGAGTGTTTCCAGATCGATCACGACCAGGCCAATTTCGATCGTTTCCATCTGATCAGGGACAACTGCAAGCGGCCTTGGTGATTTCGACTCGCTTACCTTATCGCAGGTTGCCTCAAGGTCTACGCAATACAGATAACGGTATGGCGCGAGGAGGTTTTGGATAGCTTGGAGATGAAGGAGTTTTGCTTCAATGCTCATGGCAGGGTAAACCTTACTTGGAGTCTGTTCAGGTTACACCGTGCTATCTACCCGATGCAGCATTGGCGCAAGGGAAAAACTATAGAGCAGTAAGCAAGTTCGCTCTTCCATGCCTTTGGCGGGGCACCTCCCCGAGTAACACCCGCATCCACGCTCGCCCGTTACTATCATCGCAAGCTTATCCAGTCACGATATCCAGGAGGCCTTCAAGATTCATGGTTTTAACCTCATCCATCAGCTCGTCCACATTGAGCAAGGTGAAGTCGAGGAGTTCGACGATGTGAGTAAAAAGCTGGTGGTGATAGTGCTCCTGGACTTCGTCCCGCCAACCGCTCATGAAGTCTACGGGGATGTGCCTGCTATTGAAGGGGCTGGTTGGAATGAAAAACGGGCACACGATGTCGCTGTTGAGATCGAGGCCGCTTTTCGAAGCCGTTGCATGAAAATCCATGCTCATGAACCGAGGGCGGTGAAGAACCTGTAGCCTGGCCTTCAGTGCCCCTGAGTTGATCAGGCGCATTGTCGAGTCCATGTCGGTGAGACTTTCTACATTGGTTGGTACGATATAAATGTCGGGCCGAAACCGGTTGAGGAAACCATTTTCAATAGGAATGAGGTTATCCCCATCGACGTCAAGCGAATCCCTGACCAGCCCGCCACATACGTCGACGATCATCACCTCATTTGGAGCAGGGGTGTAGGCCAAAATTTCTTCAGGCTCGAAATCAGGGCACTTGATGTATAGGCTCTTCATCGAGTCGATAGAGTGACTCGCATACTTGCGATTTTCCGGGGTCGCGGCATAGTGAAAGCTGGTAGTGAGCCCGAAGGTGAGCTTTGAGATCGCTGCCAGGTTTTCTGCCACGGTGGTCTTGCCGACGCCGCCTTTCATGTTCGTGACAGCAATGACCACACCTTTATCCTCAGGGAAGGTCAACCGCGGCTTGTTGATCTCTCGAACCTTGGCCCTAACCCGTTCGGTCACCCAACCCATCAGGCAAGGATCGACAGGGTTGGTTCCATTCAGCCACCGGCTGATGGTTTCTGGGGCTGTACGCTTCCCGTCTTCGCGCAATGCCGTGACCTGATCAGCGAGAGCAACTCCGGTCAGGTTGAGGCACTTCATGGCTTGTTTCAGCAAATCTGCGTTTTTCATAACTTGACCCATAATCAATTCTTAAAGAATGATATTGACATTAAGTCAATGTGTGCTGGAATGCAAGGGAGGAAACGCAGGTTGTTGAGTGGCTCAATCCCTAAAATGTTGCACCTTGTTGGCTGATCTATGGCGTAGGCTGCCCAACCGTGAATTGCGACTCAAATCAATCCTGTAAAACGCGCTGCAAGACTGCCGGCTAGGGAGGTTCGATGAGTTTGTACGAGAAGCAAGCGCGTTATCGTCGTTTGCATAGTGAACAGTCCGCCTGGCGCTTGCTGCGTGCAGATTCGGCACCGATCATCCTGGCGTTCATCGACAGCCTGTTTGTTGACGAACAGGAGGTGTTGTTCGCACGGGCAAAAGCCGCCCTTGAGGCGGAGTTGCCGACCTGGCAGGAAGCGTATGGCATGCAAGACAACGCCAACTCGCACCTGCGCAACTGGATCCATGCCGGCTGGATGCGTGAGCATGATGACCACCTGACCCGTACTGACGCCTTTCATCAGGCACTGCGATTTGTCGAGGGTCTTGAGAGCAGGGATACCACGACATCAGCCACCCACCTACGCCGAGTCCAAGACGCTGTACGAGACCTAGCAGTCGCTCTCAACCCGAGTGCTGAAGAGCGTTTGCTCGTACTGCGTGAACGGTTGGCAGAACTGAATGAAGAAGTCTTGCGGCTGGAAGCAGGCATCGTGTCCGAGCTATCCAGTGCCGAACAGCGTGAGCGAGTACGCGGTGTCTACCAGATGGCCTCCGAGCTAACCGGTGATTTTCGCCGTGTTGAGGATGACATCCGTCAACTTGACCAGAGCATCCGTGTTCAGATGATCGAATCGGAAGGCGGTCGTGGCCTGGTCATCCAGAACCTTCTGGATAATGAAGATGCACTTTTGCAGACAGACGCTGGTCAGGCGTTTGACGGCTTCTTCAGACTCCTCTGCGACGAGAACCGGAGCGTAGAATTCCGCGAGCAAATCCGGTCGATTTTGGATCGTCCGATTGCCAGATCCCACCTGAATGCACAAGAAATCCGTTTTCTCACACATCTGGTGCGTGAGCTGAGTCGCGAAAGTCAGCGGGTAATTTCGGTACGTCGCCGCACCCAGGAAAGCCTCAGGGCGTTTGTCGAAGCTGGTGCTCAGAGCGAACGCAGGGCAGTCGAGCAGGTGTTGCGCCAACTGGAAAAACTGGCCGTCACCTTTAAGGATCAAGACATTGGCCCACGCACCTCACTGAAGGTACATGTAGCCAGCGGGCCATTCTCGGTTAGCTCGCCATCGAGCATTCGACTGATGCAACCGCAAGCCAGCCTGGATACCAGCAAGGTGGTTCCGCAAAGTAACCAGACCACTGTGAGTGACACCATTCTTGAGTGTCTGGAGGCTGTGAAGATTCAGGAGGTGGCCGAAGCCATGCGCGACCTGCTCAAAAGCCAAGGGCCGATGAGTCTGGCCCAGATCGCCGAGTTGCGCCCTATTCAGGGCGGGCTTGAGGAGTTGGTCGCCCTTGTCCGCATCGCCAAAGCAATTGAAGCGGTTTCCCTCGAGGGCGTAGAGCATCTGGTGGTCGCTGACCGACAAGGCCAGACCATACGTGCCAAAATTCCGGTGCTACTCCTGAGCGCCGACCTGTTCCCGGAGAATTTAGAGAGCCTCCCCCTATGAACCGTGAAGCCCCAAACAACGATGCTTTGGCACCGTCGCTCTTCGACACTTACCGCCAGGTGGCAGTCCCGGCCCTGGCCACTACAGAACACCCGGAAGATGGACTGGCGGAGCAGGAGGAGCCCGGCGAACTTGACGAGGTGGCCGTCCAACGTGAATCAGAGGTTGTCCACGGCATCATGCCAGCGGAGGCTCGCCGGGCCCTGAGGCTACTGTTGAACACGGGTGTTGTGCGGGCGGAAAAGAAACGCCTGGCTTTTGAAGCGCTGTGCCAGCACCAAGCACTCATCGCCGCTCATCTGACCAACATGTTGCTGTGTATGACGCTAGACCAGAAAGCAGGCATTGCTATCCTGCTCGAGCAGGACTTGAGTGAATCCGAGTTCGAGGATCTGACAGACGAGGATGGCTCAAGCCTGGTTGGAAAACGCACCATGCCGCTTTACGACACCTTGGTGCTGCTGGTGTTGCGCAAGTACTACCAAGAGCGGGAAGTCATTGGTGAGAACAAGGTGATGATCGATATCGACACCATTGCCGAACTCATGACCCCTTTCTTGAAGCTGACCAACAGCAGCGCTCTTGAGCGCAAGACCCTCAATGGCTCTATAGCCAAGCTGCGCGAAAAGCGCCTGCTGGCGAATGTGCGCGGCGACGGTGACCGATTGGAAATCACCCCGGTCATTCGGTACGTGGTCAATGCCGACTTCCTGAATACCCTCCTAAGCGAGTACCAGCAGCTGGCTGACCAGGGAAGTGTGATGGATCAACAAGAGTTAGAAGACGATGTCTGACATGACCAATACCAGCTTCGGCGATCTATTCTCTACAGGACAGATCCGCCTGGCGGAGATCTCGGTTTACAACTGGGGTTCCTTCCACGGGTTGCACACGGCAGTGATCGACCCTGAAGGCACCCTGATCACCGGTGATAACGGTGCGGGTAAGTCGACGCTCATCGATGCGCACATGGCGCTGCTCAACCGACCTGGGCAAACGTCATTCAACATCGCAGCCTCGCAAGGTGATCGTTCAGATCGCAACCTGATGTCCTATATTCGCGGTAATTACGGGACAGCCCACGACGGTTCCCAAACCCTCAACCTGATGAAGCGCGATGGCGCCACCATGACCGCGTTGCGTGCCCTGTACCGGGCCGACGACGGCTCCTTGATCACGTTGGTGTCCATGTTCTGGATTCGCCAGGCCGGCGCCTCCATGACAGACCTCAAGCGTTTCTACCTGGTGGGTAAGCGGAATGTCAGTCTGGAAGTGCTCCTGCAGCAGTTTGGTTCCAACAACGTGCGCCAGCTCAAGCAGTATGTCGATGACGACCCAATGCTTCAGCACTTTGACAACAGTTTTTCTGCCTACCAAGAGTATTTCACCCGGCTGCTACGCATGGAAAACTCTAATGCGCCGGCGCTGCTGCAGCGTGCATTGGGTCTGAAGAAGATTGATGACCTGACAGCGCTGATCCGTGAACTGGTGCTGGAGCCCAGCAAAGTTCGCGATCTGGCTACTGGGGTTGTCAAGGAATTCGACGATCTGATCGCCGTCCACAATGAGCTGGATACAGCCAAGCAGCAAAAGGAGGTGCTGAGCATCCTGCCAGACCATAACCGGAACTATGAGAGTTCTTTGGAGGAGCAAGGGCAGGTCAATTCAGAGGCCGCTGGGTTGACTGCATTCTTCGGCGAGCAGGGCAACCGACTCTGGGAACTGCGCTGTGAAGATCTGGATCGCTCGCTGGATGACCTGACGTCGGACGGTAAGCGTTTGGCTGAGTCGGTGTCGCAGACTGAGGAACGTGTAATCTCACTTTTACACGCCTACCAGCAGCAGGGCGGTGATCGCCTTGATAGCCTGCGGCGTGAGGTTGAGGATGCGGAGAAGGGCTACCAGACCACGACCAATAAGGCCCATGACTATCAGAAGGACACTCGAGCTCTTGCGCTTGCTGAAACGCTTACGGCGAGCGCCGTGCGGGACAACATCGCTTCGGCCAAAGCTGTCCTGGTTGATTTACCCGCTCAGATTGACGACGCGAAAAATGCTTTCGGCGAGTCGCGTGGCGTTCTCTCGGGCATTACCCAGCTGATAAAGAGCCTGCAGGCCCAGATCAGTGAAATCGAGAAGCGGCCCAACTCCAACATTGACGCCGCCTTTCAGCGCCTGCGGGACGAGATGGTTGAGAGCCTGCAACTCAACAAGGATGGCGTCGTATTCATCGGTGAGCTGCTCGATGTGCGCAGTACCGAAGCGCCGTGGCGCGGGGCTATTGAGCGGGCGCTTGGGGGCCACCGGACAACGTTGCTGGTGCCCGAAGACAAGTTCCGCATGGTTACGGGCTGGGTAAACAGCCGGCACACCGGCCTGCATGTTCGCGTCCAGGTTGTCAGCATAACCGAGCGTAACCCGGAGTTCCTCGGCGACGGATTCCTGCGCAAACTGGAATGGAAAGAACACCCGTATCGTGACTGGCTAAAGCGCCATCTGGCGCGTTTCGACCTGCACTGTGTGGATTCCGCAGAAGTGCTCAATGATACCCCTTACTCCATGACCCGCGAGGGCCTGGTACAGATGGAGAAGGGGCGTTTTGAGAAGAAGGACGGGACACGCGTCGACGATAAAAAGAACTGGTACCTCGGATTCAACAACCTCAGCCGGCTGGCAGCACTGCAGGAAGAGGGGGAACGCCTGCGGGATGGGCTCGATTCCGCCCGATCCGATGAAGCTGTGAAACGTCAGGAAATGGACAACTTGGTGGCCTCTGAGGCCATCTGGAAGCGTGTGGCTCAAACCCTGTGGGATCAAATCGACGTTACTTTGGCCAAGCAACACCTGGACACCCTCAAGAACGACCTTGCGGCCCTCAATGCTCCAGACAGCGATCTGAGTAAGGCCAAAGCGCTGCTTGAACAGGCTAAAAAAGAGCTCCAGGAAATCCGCACTGCGCAAAACCAAAATGCCAGAGAGGTAGGTGGGCTCGAGTTGGAAATCCGGCAGGCCAACAAAAGTCGTCAAGTTGCAGCCCAGGCTGCCAGTGCAGGCTTGGTAGATACGGTGCGCAGCTCACTGGCCCTGCGTGTTGGCATTCTTACCTTGGAACATCTGGATAAACTCCATCAACTGGAGAAAACCCAGCGAGAGTTCCTGGATGATGCATTGAACTCGATTAACAAACGAGCGAATCACTACAACGGTCGCATGATCGCGATCATCAACAGCTTCAAGACAAAGTGGCCGTTGGTTGCCAATGACTGGTTGACGACTATCGAGGGTCGCCAGGATTACATCGACTACCTCGACAAGCTTAATAACGAGGGCCTGCCGGATCTGGTTGAACGCTTCCAGCAGCGGTTAAACAACAATACCACCCAGTCCCTGGGCCGCATGCAACGGGCCATTGATGACGAGCGTGAGGACATTCAAGATCGAATCGCCACCATCAACGAAGTGCTGGAGCGTACTGAGTTCAACCACGGCACGTTTCTGCTGCTGAAACATGAGGATGAGCACTACGCGCATGTCAAAGAATTCACAGCCCTGTTGGGCTCGGTGCTTAAACATGCCTCAAGCGTTGATCACGAGGCTCGATTCCTAGAGCTTTGCAGTCTGATCAGCAAGCTAGAAAAGGCTACCAATTCAGCCACCGCCATTAACCTGGAAAGTCAACGCCTCCTCGATTCGCGCTATCGCATGACGTTCTATGCCAACGAAATCGTGAAGGAAACCGGCGCCGTGCGTGATGTGCTTCGCTCATCTTCAGGCAAGTCCGGTGGGGAGAAGGAATCGTTTGCCGGCATCATCGTGGCCGCAAGCTTGGCCTATGTGTTGACCCCGGATGGTGCTCCGCACCCGATGTACTGCACCGTTTTCCTGGATGAAGCCTTTTCCAACACTGCCGATAAGGTGAGTCGCCGCGTGCTGCGGGTGTTCCGTGAGCTTAAAATTCACGTCAACTTGATTACACCCTACAAGAACCTGAACCTGGCTCGTGATTCAGCCCGCTCTCTGATCATCGCCGAGCGTAAGATCGATGGCCATGAAAGTCGCCTGAGCCAGATCACTTGGGATCAACTCGACCAGCAAAGCGCTGAACGCCGGGAAGCCAAGCAAACTCAATTGGCCGGGGTCGCTGAAGGCCTGGGCATTCAGATGGAGCAACGCTAATGCGCAGTTGGGGGCGTTTGCCGACCGAGGTCATGCGCGAGGTCGAGCGCCTTGAGTGGAATAACGCAACCAATCTACGGGGGCGCCTGCAGGGCACGCGGCGCTTTCCGATCAGCTTGCCGCTTAAGCCACCAGCGGCTGGCGATGCATTGATGGACATTGACCACTTCCACAACTGGGTCAACGCCTGGCGGCAATGGAGCAAGCCAAGTCAGGTTAAGTGGGTAACCCGCAGGTATCGAGTGGTGGGAGATGTCGAGGTACCGGAGCGGCTTGATCTTTCGAATGTTAAGGAGTTGATTGAAGCCATCGGGCCGGCAGCCGTCCAGCGTTCTCAGATCTGGGCGGCACTCATGGAACCCCTTCTGGCAGTGGATCGAAATCTGTATGACACCCTCATTCGCCAGATTCTTGTAGTCGAGCAAATGAGTCATCGTGCTGCCCAGCAGATGGCGAAGGTGCTGCCACAGTTGCGTCAGGGTATGGGGGATGGGTGTTACCTGCGGGGGGTGCCTGTACAAGGGATTGATACCAAATTTCTGGAAACGCACACACCTCTGCTGACCACCTTGCTTGATGTCATCCACAATGGGGCACTGTGTGAAGCCGGTGGGCTGGAGGCCTGGCTCGGCTGCCTGCAAACCCCGAGCAACTGGCTCTATATTCGACCCTTGTGTCCAGAACTTAGGCAGCAAATGGGTGGCTTCTCAGTATTACAGATTCCCCTCGAAGAGTTTTTGGCGCGACCATTACCTGGTCGCAGGGTGTTGGTCGTGGAGAACACCAAGCCCGGCTACGCCTTGCCCGAACTTCCAGACACGGTCGCCATCTTTGGCGGTGGCCGGAACACCCAATGGCGTATGGCTCCATGGCTCGCCGAGCGGGATGTAGCATATTGGGGAGACATCGACAGCTGGGGGCTGACTATCCTTGCTCACGCCAGGCAGGCACTGCCAGGGATTACGGCCTTGATGATGGATCACGAGACCTTAATGGCGCACATGGAGTTTTCCGTGGAGGAGCCGCGCTCAACGAACCTTCCTGCTGTGGGTTTACTGTCGGAGGAGCGCCTGCTGTTTGAGTCGCTTATCAAATCTGCGCAAAGCATTATCCGTTTGGAACAAGAGTACCTTGCCCAGAATTATGTTTTGTCCAAGGTATACAGCTGGGCGAATTGCTGCACCACGAAATCGTAATAGTCGTCTCCAACGCAACCCGGTTTGAGTCCGGAAAGGCTCGTTATTTCGCCGGCATCGGCGCTTGGCTTTGAAAGCACCTAGAAACGGATACAGGCCCGAAGGCCTGTCTTGTTGTTGGCATATGCCATGGACTATTGAGCAAAAGCAAACCGATATCAGATGGATATAGCATATCCAAAGTCGATCTCACTCGCTGGCACTCCACCAGGCATCCCCCAATTCTCTGGCTCTAGCTCGACCAGCAGTATCAGCGGGGCATGCTCTGAAATTCTGAGCTGCGCAGCGATCCTTTTACTGATCAACTGATACAGCTGGCGCTTAGAGTGGGCAACTCGATCCGATCGGACGTCCGGCACCAATTCAATCGTAGTCCGAGGCGCGCGCATCTGCAGAACTGTCTAAGCGGGCCAGAGAAATACTTTTTGGCCGTCACTCATGAACCAAACGAGCACTCTCCTGACGAGTGCCTGCGTTACAGTTCTCCGCAACGGGAATGGCCCACATTTGGGATCAGCAAGGCGCAGTCATTTTTTCTTAGCATGATAGAATATTGCGTCCAGCATGGCTGCCCTAGCACGCCAAGCCTTAGCCTCGTTACCGCTGCTGGGCATGGGTGACTTCCACCAAGGCGCTTCCTGTATACGCTCCACGACTTCTGGCCAATAGCGGTCATAGTCGAGCTTGTCAGCTCGTACCATGCCTACATCTCGCGCTAATTGCCCTCTGTTTTGCGCATCAACACACAAGAAAACATCGGGGCGCTTCATGGAAAGCAGGCGAGTCGCCGTACCCAGCCCATGCCTGCCGGATGGAAAGCCCTTGATGAACTCCCTGATGAAGGTGTCGTAGTGATCTTTAGTCACCGCCCCTTTGAGGGGAATAGCGTCTAGGGCTATGGAAAAGGCTGGGGCGCTGGCATTCATCAAGCTGTAGAACTTGCCCGCTCCTGTCATTGATCCAAACCATTCTGGGTGATCGATGGCGGTGCTCCTGAGTCCAGCAATTCCAAGGCGCGCCTGAAATGGGATGTCATTGAAGTGCTGCGCACTGATGAAGTGACTGGCGACCTGATCCAACATGGCCAGGCGATCTTCGAAACCGTGGATTTTGTCCTTCTGAATCGCAGCGTAGAAACTCGGCCAATCCATCGTCATCACCGGCGACTCAACCTCGGGCTTGGAGGCAGGAACCCCTCCGTAGGTACCTTCAAGTTTTTCCCTGAGCCGCGCCTTGATTTTCCAGATCCTGCGGTAGCTATCGGCGTCCTCCTGGACAATGCACCTGCCTCCGTAGCTCCCAATGATGTCCAAAACATCATGCAGCAGTTCAGGCGTTCCGTCCTTATAGGTGAGGAGGGTGGTCAACTCCGTGTTTTTGTTGATTGCTCCTGCCGTGAGGTTGGCACTGCCAATCAAAATCTCCCAGCTGTCGTCTGTCCAGAAAGCAAACACTTTGGGGTGGAAGACCCCCTGAGGTTGCAGAACGAATCTGACTTGGTTGGACTCCACAAATTCGTCAAGAACATCGGGGTGGGTCTGGTAGAAATGTGTGCCAATCACCCCGGTAGCTATTTTGGACTTTGCCTTCACCAACTCCGTGAAAACGTCCGTTCTGGCAGACGCCCATGCAGTGCCGAAGCTGATATGGCCGTAACTCCTGATCAGTCTCAGCAGATTGGATTTGAGAGCTGTGTTGGTAGAGATCAGTTTCACTGGGCGGCATTCCGAATGGAGACTGCACATCATATATTCGTTCGCCCTAACAGCGGGGCTCGCTAGTAGAAGAGGCTTTGATGTATGCGAATCCATTTTAGGCAACGGACGTTACAGGTGGAATCAACGAGCCGTAACCGCGGAGCCGGTGAACACCTGGCTCCGGTTTAGCACTGCGTCAAATAAAGCTATCCGGTGAGAAAGGTAGGTATGCCTTGAGAGTCGAGGTCGCGACGACCACCTAGACCGTTACAACGACCAAGCTGCGGCTGCAGCACTCTGAAAAAGTTCGGCAAGCGTTAGCAATTGAGCTAAGCGCCACGTCAAGATCGCGCTTTGGCTGCCGACAGTCCTGGAACGGGCGCCGAACAGTAGTGGCGATAATCAACCTTCAGGTTGCGGCCTTCTGAGAAGTGCGGCTGAATAGACGACTTTTACGAAACTGCACGGAGCCAAGGATGACCCCTACCGAAAGATCACCATGTCCTGATTTTCTGCTTAGCTACCAGGCCGACTTTCCGCTGGATGAGCTTTTGGCTCGGTACGAAGGGGTGTCGACTAAGTCCGGGCGGGGTATGCCAGTAGTATTGGAGCGTCATCGTCGGGAAATTGTGGATCTTCTAAGCGATGCATTTCGCGCTAGTTGCTGCTATTGCGAGACTGCTACGGACAAGGGGGAAATTGAGCGCTTCCGTCCCAGACGCATAGGTGGACGGGGAGCCTACGCAAGCGAGCAGCCATATGCTCACCTAGCGTTCGACTGGCGCAATTTGTATTGGGCATGCCCCACCTGTAACCGTTACAAGGCTGACCGGTTCCCCGTCGATGGTGAGCATGCTCCGCCGAACCTCAGCTACGACGAGATCGTGCATTGGGAGAAACCTCTGATCATCGACCCATGCCGTGATGATCCTGATTCGCACCTGCGCTTCGTTGAGGGTGGGCTGGTCTTGCCACTCAGTCCTATCGGCGAGCAGACGATCAAATTGTTTGCTCTCAATCGTGAGCAACTAGTCAATGCACGCGCCGACCAAGCAAAACTTTTCAGCTTTTCCACAGATAATGAACGTGTATCGCGAGCTGCTGGTGGTGGTGGAGCACATCGTGCGGTTTGGCGTCAGTTGCTCGACATCCATAGACCCACCTACGAGTTTCCTGCGAGAACGGATCGGCCACTCTCTAAAACGCCTTTAGTAAATACTGAAACCGGCGAAGGCATTGACACCTATCGGAGTTTTGCGCAGTACGTGTCACGGATTCAGATAACGAACTTTGGGCCAGTCGCGCACCTCGATCTAGACCTGAGCCGCTCCGAGTCTCCTCGAGCGCCGTGCTTTGCGCTGCTTGGAGAAAATGGGGTTGGAAAAAGTACTGTTTTACGCGCCCTGGCGCTTTGTCTCGCTGGAAAGAGTTACGCAGGACGCATGAGGCTGTCGAGCAATGACCTCCTCTCCGAAGGCGCATTGCAAGGGGGCGTGTCGGTTTCTATCGTCGGCGCCGAGCACGATGTGTCGATAACGCTGGGCCGTGACCAGCCGTTGATGTTCAGTGAAAAGGGTTCGAGGTCGCTGGTGTTGGCCTACGGGGCCACTCGGCTCCTACCGCGTGGAAGTCATAAGCCCAAGGCTGGTAAAGCTCACGCAAAAATCGACAACCTATTTGATCCCTTCCTTCCTTTGAGCCATCCGGCTGAGTGGTTGGAGCAGTTGTCTTCACACCGTCTCGATGAGGTCAATTCGGTGCTCTCGAGTCTTATGCCGCAGGAGCACCACGTGCAGGTCGTACAGGATCGAAGGGGCGGAAGCGTTCGCCTCTCAATCGGAGGATCTCAAGCGAGGCTCATCGGGGAGCTGAGTGATGGTTACCAATCCATGCTTGGAATGGCAGTGGAGATAATGAAGGTGCTATTCCGCTCAGAGACCTCCATCGAATCGGCCGAAGGCGTCGTAATAATCGACGAACTGGGAAATCATTTTCATCCCGCGTGGAGACTTCAGTGCCTAAGCGCTTTACGCCAAGCTTTCCCAAGGGCCCAATTCATATACAGCACTCATGACCCGCTGTGCCTGAGAGGACTCTACGACGGGGAGGTCGCTGTCTTGATGCGCGATAAGACTGGCGCGATCTACGCTCTCGATGATCTGCCCTCCGTTGCAGGCCTGCGTGTGGATCAGCTACTTGCCTCGGAGCATTTCGGTTTGCGTAGCACGGTTGATCCGCATATGGATCTCATCATCCAGCGCTATGAGCTTCTCATAAAGAAACGCAAGCGAACCAAGGCAGAACAGGCCGAGCTTGACTCCCTCATCGAACGTCTGACGGATGCCCGATACCTGGGTTCTACGCGTCGCGAGCGACTGGCGCTGCAACTCCTTGACGCCGATGAAGAAGATGAGCCTCCTGCGCATAAAACAACGAGCGCTCGGGAGCTCTCTGACGCCACGGTGGCGCGGCTAAAGAGTTTGATGGCCAAGGTGACAAAACCTACTCCGGCTGATGAGGGGGAAGGTAGATGATCAAATTGGAGCGCCCCAACGGAAGCATCCCTGATGGTCTGTTGGTAGCAGGCCTTCGCGAGCGCAGAGAAAACCGCAAGGCACTAGCTGCCGGTGTTGATTTGAGCTTTGAGACGTATAGAGCCAAATCAGTGCGTCAAAGGCTCGCCGAGATATTTGGTCGCAAATGTGTTTTTTGCGAATCATCTCTGCTCGGCACTCAGCCTGGCGACATCGAGCACTACCGCCCCAAAGGTAAAATCGCGAATGATGTCGAGCTGCCTTTCAAGCCCAAGCCAGCGAAACGATCAAAGAGGGGGGCTGCTAATAACGCACCGGTGCACGATGGCTACTGGTGGTTGGCTGCTGAGTGGAGCAACCTACTGATCTCCTGCGCAGATTGTAATCGCCCAAGAGAGCAAGAAGACTATGACAACCGGAGACGAGTGATCGGCAAGTCAAATTTCTTCCCAGTTGCGGCACACAGCGCCCGAGCGCAGCGGGCGGGAGCACTGAAGGGCGAAGTCCCCTTATTGCTGAACCCCTGCTTGGACGATCCAGACGATCACCTGGTATTTCGCGATGACGGAGCTGTCGAGCCCGTAGAAATGAATGGTGAGGTCTGTAAGAAGGGTGAAGCAAGCATTCATTACCTCGGTTTGGCTCGAGCGGAGTTGCTGCAAGCCAGAGCACGCCATCGCCGGAGCGTGATGGGCTGCATACGAAACATCAAGCGCTCTCTAGAGAGAGGTGACGACCCTGGCGAAGATCTCACCGATCTAATGGTCATGTTGAACCCTGGCGAGCCTTACGTAGCTTTCTCCCGCACCCTCGTTAAACTTCATTTGGAGCCTCACCTGAAGACGCTTGGGCTTTAGGCGCGCGTAGGGCCGGGCGAGGTCGCATTCATCAACTCACCGGTTTTCTGGGCGTTGCTCCAATTGGGCAACGCTTGCATCGGCCCGAGACGCTGCGTTTGCGGCCAGGCCGCCAAACGACATGCCCGAGTCCACATATCGAAGCGCCGACTTCATATCCTTCCAGCCCACATAGCTCATCAGCCCCTTGATGTCCCACCCATTGGCGGACGCCCAAGTCGCAAAGCCTCGCCGCATTGAGTGACTGCTAAAGAGCTCGGCTGGCAATCCTGCCTCTTTGAAAATGCGACGGAGTACGGGTATCAGGCTATGCGGTTGCATGGCTTTGCCTGACAGATTGCCCCAGCGATCAATCCGCTGGAACACCGGGCCTTTAACGATCCCGGCAACCGTTATCCAATTGATATAGGCCTCCACGGGGCAAAGCATGGTGAGGGCCGGCGTCTGGAACGTGGTTCCTTCATGCTGGCGATCACCCTTGGTGTAGGGCAGGAAAAAGGTAATGCCTTCACCACTTATAGCTTGGGTATCCTCGACTGTTAGCCTAGCCAACTCATCGCCACGAAAGCCACGCCAAAACCCAATCAAGATAATCGCCACCGAGCGACGATGACGCACCAGCGATTTGTAATCTCTGCGTTCAATCGCAGCTGCAGCTTCCCATTCAAGCCATGTGACCGCTTGCTCCAGATGCTTCAGCAGCAGTGGGGCGGCCTGTTTAACTTTTGCAGGATGCACGACCCTGATGCCCTTGATCATCTGGCGAACGTCAGGGGTCTTGGTCGGATCAGGGAAACCCTGAGTGATGTGCCATTGCGCAAGGGCTGCCAAGCGCTGCTTCAGTGTGTTGATGGAGAGCTTGTCGGCGTACTCCGCCAGATAGCGAACGACGCCCACGCCGGTCGTGGGCAGGTACCCGCCCCAAGTCACCTCGAAGTGCTCAATCGCTGCACGGTAGCTTTTTCGGGTGTTCTCCCGGGTGCCGGCGCTGAGGTACCGATCTGCCTTTTCCATCGTACTTTGCCTTCAAAATCGGGGCCTTTCTGCCTTCCTGCGTTTTGCGGGGGCTTTCTGAGTGCCGTAAAGGGTCAAGAAGCCATAAAGCACTATTATGGGCTTCTAGCTAATCCAGATCAAACGACGTAAACTTTCAATTTGGTGTTATGTAAATACATGACATGTAACACAGTACGAAATCGTAGGAGACCCCCATGGCCCGAGGCGGAATCAATAAGGCTGTTGTGCAAGAAGCACGTCAGGCACTGCTGGCCAGGGGAGCCAACCCCAGCATCGATGCGGTGCGCGTTGAACTCGGAAATACGGGCTCCAAAACAACGATTTCTCGGTATCTGAAAGAGCTTGAGCCCTCTAGTCCAGAGCCCGTGGCATCACGGGAACGTATGGGCGACATGCTCAACGGCATGGTGCAAACGCTGCTGGATCAGCTTATGGAGGAGGGACAGGAGGTTATCTCCCAGGCGACCGCGGCTTTTAACGTGAAGCGGGCTGCGCTGGAAAATCAGCTCATCGAGCTCAGATCCGAGCTGGCTACCGCTCAACGTAATTCGGCCACCCAACAGGCCGCGATAGAGGCGCAGAACGCTGAATTTGCAATCACCCATTCCTCACTGCAGGCTGAGCTGACCCGTAACGCGGGACTCAGTCAGCGCTGTACCCTCCTTGAGTCGCTGGTCGCAGAGAAGGACAAACACATCCAATCGCTAGAGGAAAAGCACGTTCAGGCGCGTGGGGCGCTCGAGCACTATCGGGAAGCGGTGAAAGAACAGCGGGATCAGGATCAGCGCAAGCACGAGTCTCAACTGCATGAATTGCAAGTTGAGCAGCGCAAGTTGCGGGAGACCATCGCCGTGAAACAGGACGATTTGACGCGTCTGAATCGTGACAATGAACGCCTGCTCGGTGAAGCCAGGCAGCTAACCAAAGGCCTCCACACTCAGGAGGCCTTGGTACAGTCTCTCAACACTCAAATTCAGGCACTGCGCGAGGGTGAGGCCAAGTCCGCAGGGGTGGCCGAGCACCTCATGGGGCAGATCTCGGCTCTGCGTGAAGAGGTTAAGGGACTCCACAAGGCCGCCACGTTAGCCGAGCTGCGTGAGCAAGAAACCGCGATGCTGTCGGGGGCTGTACAGAAAGAGAATGAGCAACTGCGGCAGGCTAGGATCGATGAACCGGGCTTGGAGGAGGGTGGCGATGTCGCCTCAGGTGTAGAGGATAAGCAAATTGCCGGGCACGCCAAGCCTCCGAAACGACCTAGGAGATAGAGCATGGATCAGATTACAGGGAACCCACGTAACCATGATGAAAGCACATTAGGTTGGAAATTCGCTCATCAGCGGCTATCCCAAATGCTCATACAAAGGGGCGAACCGTTCGAGACCCTTACTCCGATTAGGAAGCTGGATGCTCCCGGCACAATGTATCAACGGATGTCAGTCTCTTCGGCACTTCCAAGAGCAGGAAGAGGTTGAAAGAGCATGATCTCCCTGATCGGTTTGGATGCTTTCCTTGGCACCAAGGGGGTCTGATAAGGTTTCCACTCTCTAGGCAGTACGACAGCGGGCCCGTTAGCACCTTAGAACATACTTCATCCATGGCTAGTGATGGATAGGTTTGAGTTACGAAGGCGATCACGCCCGGAGAGCCCAGGCGTAATCTTTAGGGCATAGCTACTCGCTTACCATCGCATGACTTCTGCCAGGCCACGGCGTCTCCGACGCGGTCACTCCATCAGGGGTGGGAACAAGTGACCATATGCGCGCTTCGATCCCATCATTCTGCAGTTTGCGCATGAAGTAGCGGGCCTGAAGGGCATCGTGGGTGGCGATGACGACCTGGAAACCATGATCGATGATGTAATCGCGAAGTACATCGAAGACAGACGCCGCGTGCACCAGGTCGTGATGCTGTGTGGGGTCGTCAAGGAGGAGTCCACGCCAAGGCGACCACTGATGTTCCAACGCCATTGATAGTAGGAATGTCAATTGAAGATCCGTCAGTTGGGCTTCACTGGCTATCGAAGGTACTGGGGCTAAGCCCCCGTGGAGCGGCACAGACACCTGGGCATGTGATTTTAGATGGCGGCTTCGGAAACTCAGGTTCGTCCCGGTGAACCGTTGTTCTCTGACCACGCGCTTGAGTAGTGCTTGCCACCGAGGCATAACTGCTTGGACGTGTTTCTGGACGTTCGCGATTTCGGAGGAAAGGAACTGATTAAGCGACTCCATCGCTGCAGATAGCTGCGACAGACGCTGCATGCCCGTCCGCTTCGACTCCACTTGTTGATGAAGGTGAGTCGAAAAGTCGTCTTCTGAGCGCTCGCCGCGCCGCCGATCCAGAAGGCCCTGTGCGAGACGAGCCTGCTCTATTTTGCTCCAGGCGCCGATCTCTATTTTGATAGTCTGGAGTGCCTCTGAGTGCCTGGTAAGCTCTGTGCTGGTGGACTGCATCTGAGTCTCATGACTGCTCGCAACCTCGACAGTGGGATCGCCCGCGAATGAGAGCTGACGCCAGGACGCTCTGATCGTAGCCAATCGAGCTTGGGCCTCGGACAGCTGAGTCTCCAGATCAGTTGCCGTATTCGTGGCATCTGTCAGCTGAGCCTGCTGACGATCCAGGGCGAGCTGCTCGGAAGTCACCTTAGCGCCTAGCTCGACTAGCTGATTGGCATTCCGGTTCTGCGCAGTGGACAGCTCTGCCAAGGATCGCGCTGGCGGGGCGTCGGCGGTGATCGCTGCCAACGCCGCAGTGGCTTGCTCCAGCCTGGTGCTGGCTTCCGACCGGGCCTGCCGCGTGGCGTCTACTGCACGAACAGCTGCGTCGTATGCGTTCGTGGATTGCTCAAAAACCTCTGAGGTTGCTGGCGATGCGAGGTTGCTTTGTTTCTCGTCCAGCTGCATCTTCGCAGCAGCATTAGCACCAACGCGAAGCCGGATGGACTCTTTCGCCAAGGGCACAGTATCGCCGCCTAGAAGAATGTTGGAGCTGATCTCGGCGATATCCACTTTCAGGGATGCCTGCTGTGACTCCAGTTGAGTGATCCTGTTCTTGCATGCACTCAATTCTGTTTCGGCGCCCGTTACCGCTTCTATACAGTCGCGCAGAATATCAGCAGCCTTTTTCAAACGCCGTTCAGCTTCGATGACATTGGGGTCAATAGCCGCCAGCGCCTTGGCGACACGCTCATGTAATGCGACCGCGCCATGCTCTTCGCCACATAATGGGCAATCACCTCGATCGCTTGGTAAGTGGGCCGCGATGGATGCAACGGCTTGGCGTATCGAGTCAGCCGCCGAGGTCAGATTTTCGTGATGGCTCTTAGCGGCCTGATCTTCCACTTCGGCGGCAGCCCTGGCGAACAGCGCAACGCGAAGCTGTTCGTTGAGGATTTCCTGATGTACCTCCTCACCGCTGATGGTGTCGGTAACCTCCGCAACGTGCTGAAGGGTCAACTCCCAGTGACCCAAGAGTTCCTGAGCTGTGAGAAGATCGGCGTCAATCTGTAGCAGCGTCTTGCGCTGTCCATTAATCAGGTCGTGTTGGACACGGATCTGCTCATGCCCCTCATGCACTCTGCGCGCCGTAGAAGCTTCCAACTCAGTGTCGGCGAGGGCATTGTCAGCGGACTTAAGCACCTGCTGGCGTTGTTCGACCGCCTCTTTCGCCTTGGTCTCATTCACGTACCGGTTGAGCTGCTGGGCAATCGTATCGCGCTCAGTTTCTGCTGTGACCAAATCTCGTTGAAGCTGCTCAAGAGTTGCCACGGCCAACGAGCGATTTTCTTTCTTCTGATCCAGCTCCCGCGTCGCGGAGATGAATTCCGCACCGAGCTGCTCTGAACGAGCTTGTTCAGATACAAACCGGCCTATAAGGCCGTCGACCTCAGCCAATGCCATGATCTGCTCACGAATTCGGTCAAACTTGACTTGCACCAATTGCTCCAACGCATCATGCACCGTTTCCAACCCATCTTGGCCCAGTGGCGGTACGAGCAGGCCAGCGGGCAGTTGGTCGAAGCTTTGCGCCTGGTGCGCAATGTCCGATATCGATTCGGCAATGCTTTCCCTGCTGCGAAGCGCCCCTTGGGTCTGCGCAGCCGCCTGATCTCGATCAAGGCTCAAGCTCTGCCATTCAGCAAACTCGGCTTCGAGCGATTCCAGTGAGGCTTTCGCGTGCTTAAGCTGCTCTGTGAGCGCTCGGCGGATGCTGCCAAGGGCAGAGCTTACCTGGCTGCCATCTTTACCAATTGGCAACCGCTCCAGCTGGGAACCAGCGACTTTGGGATCTGCCTTGACCAGCCATTCACCCTCACGCTGATCAAGTAGGTGGGTAAGCCTGAGCAGAAAGGGGATGTCTTCAGAGGCTGTCCCTGGAAAAAGAGGGCTCAGATCGCCCGATGTCTCAACGTCTCCGATGTTGGTAACTTGCGCGCAGGCTTGCAGATCACCGAAATCAAGGCTCACTCGAGCCATGGATTGAGAGTCTCGGATAATCGGGACAAGATTTCCGTCCAGGCGAGAGATCTTGCCAGTCAGTGCGAACTCGATGGCTTCAAAGATCGCCGTCTTCCCGGTGCCATTGGGGGCCAGGAGAATGGTTGCCCCGCGGCTGAGCTCAATCGTAGTTTCAGCGCCAAACCGGCGGATGTTCGAGAGCGTGATGGACTTTAAATGCTTCATTGCTCGTCCTCTTCGCCGAACGCCGAAACCTTGAGGGCTTCAGCGATCTCACTACCCGACTTTCCAGACAGCAACAGGTCTCGCCATGTATCGCAATGCGGCTCAACCCAGGCATGCGCCAGGACAAGGGCGCTGAGGGACGCTGACAATGGATCACTAATGCTGTCTGAGCTACCAGGAGTCGAAAGTGTCGCAAGGAAGCTACGGTCGAGAAAGGAACCGGCATCTTCGTCCTCTCTGACGACTACCTTTCTGCAGAAACGGTCGTCCGTCTCGAGACGAGCAGCATCCTCAGACGCGACACCCTCAATGAGCATGAACATGTAGAGGTCAGCAGTTTGCGGCTCTGGAAGCATGTCACGGACATCCGCAGCCCACCGAAACGCCCCCTGGATTTTTGCCACATCGTAGGGAAAGGCTGCGATCAAGACAGTCCGCCAGCCCGCATTCTCCTGATTGACCCGTTTGAGCTGCACCCCAGCGGTAGCGATCTCAGCCAATGGCGGTGGCAATTCCACCCAATCGGCATAGGAAACGTCATAGCGACCTTCGGCACGGTTAGAGATGGCTTCAACCATCTCCGAGATTGTTAGCATTTCAGATTCCTTTCGTATTCGTATCGATGGCTGACTGGCGGGCGAGCAGTCGATCTTGCAATTGTTTACTAAAGTGTTGCCGCACCGTAGCTAGCGTACCGTAGCGCAATTGATTGAATACTCCTGAGCGGGTCACGAGCAGATGTGGTCGACGTTCTGCCGCCATACTGGTGGCCGTCTCTGCATCGTCAGCCATTCCGATATTCAACAGCTCTGAGGGAGGAGTGCTCACGCCTGACAGAATCACGACCGGGGCAGGGGACGGGCCGATAACGTTGATCAACGGATCGTCAGATAGCTCACGGACTTCGGGCGCTCCACTTGCGGGGCCAGACCAGTACCTGAGAGCGATGCTCAACACCCCTCCAAAATCCGGGAAGTGCTTCCAGGCGGTGCCGGTGCCACCAACCCCCACCGCAACCAGCAACAATAATTCCACCGCGGTGACCAATAGGTCTACGGTGCGAGGGCCGAGGCGAAGCGCATGCGTGGCATTTTTTCCCTCCGTTTCCGGGTACAGAAGCTGTTCTAGAAATTGACGGCGGCTCTCGGGGTTGTTGGTAAAGCCGTCCAACCACTCCAGCCAGATCGTTTCCATGGCATCAGCAAGCGCAGGGTCTTTTACGGCCGCAAGCTTTGCAGAGACGCTTTGAATGAGTCGTTGCCACACCAGGTCGTCCATGGCGTTCGCGAGCGCCGCAGCTTCCGCTCGAGCAGCGCCCTGGGTCTTGAACTCGTGATCCAAGATGCAGACAAGCCGCTCAGCGTTTTCTATCCAGGGAAGATCTCTGAGGTCACTCTCGGCGCAACCGAGAGTATGTCCAACTTCATAGCCAACGCTGCTGCGCCAGATCGGTTCGCCCAGCATCAGGCCTTGACTGCCGTGGGGAAGGTGCAGCGCCATACGCAATATTGCTGATGGAAGCGTAAGGGTTGCTCCGGCGGGAGGTGCGTATGGTGCATACACTCTGAGCCTCCGGTTCCCGGGGGAGCTACTCCACATGTGATCTACCAGTCCCTGTGCTGATAGGGGGACGAGCGCACCCAGATCATGGGTGCCAGAAAAAGACCATGTCTTGCCGGCAGGCTGAATTTCATCCCCTAAGAGGTATTGAGCCCATGTTTCAATATCAGGGCGAAGCTCATCTCTAAGCTCGCGGATGATCGCATGACACCCCAAGGCCGAAACGTCAGAGGTCTCTGCGGTGATTACCGAGATTAGCCGTTCGAGCGTTCGTTCTGGATTCGTGAAATGCCTGCCCAGTGATTGGACTGAGCGCTGCTCCAATGTCGCGTCATTCCCAACGCAGACAACCGTGACACGCTTCAGGGTGTCGATGATCTGCGTCCAATTCTCGAAGCCGCACCACGTTGTGAGCCAGAGGTGAGCCCGCGTTGTCGGGCCGTCAACTCGGTGAGCCAGATCTTTGGGATTGAGTCCGTCCTGGCGGCACAGCTTACACAACTCGTCCAGATGGTTAACGGTTAGATCGTCTTTGATTTTCAGATTCGCCCCTACAAGCGTCAGCTGGAATCGACGCTCGGGCAATTGGGCAAATGTGCCGGCGCGGGCATGCTTAGCCAAGCTCGCAAACGCCGAATCGAGGACGGAAAAGCTACCCTTGGCTGCGTCAATCCCAGCGGGTTCTACCGAAGCGGAATCGTCTGGATCAGGAAAGTCCGAGGAACTGGAAGCAGGTTCCACGAACTTCTTTTTACGAGCGGCTCGATACTTTGCAAGCTTGGGTAGATACTCCTGCAGATCAGGGTCTTTGGTGCAGAAATCCGTCGTCTGACGCTTGATTTGAAGATGCTCGAAAGAGTCTCGTGAATGGACAACAACGACATCGTCCCACTCTTCGATACCACCAGTTTCGGCACCAACTTCCAGCGGAGCGACACGTCCGTCGAGGAACTTCTCCAGCATGTCCGCCACGCGCTGAGCAATGACTAGCTTCTCGTAGAGCGACTTCTGCTCAAGCCGAAACCGTCTGATCATACTGACATCCCTTTACTTCATCATCGTGTTGGCCAGATCCGCTGGCAGTTCGCCACATCTTACCACTTGGGCAGCTAGGGTCGTGCGTAACGCGGCTGCCTATCTGACACAACGCGCAATCATTCAACGCCATGCGTAGCCTTGATTTAGCCGGAGTTTGCGTGGCGCGGAGATTCTAACTATTCAGCTTTTCGCCGGTCACTGTCCATGGCCAGCACAGGTAGCAGGGATTGAGTCGAGGTTTGTAGAGGACTAGAAACCGGGGCAGGGCGACGATGTACCAGTGCCGGCGTCATCCTGACTCCATCCTCTCACTACCACCACCACGGCATGATCAGGCAAGCGGAGCGCGCAGGCGTGAGGATCAAGCCCACCGGGTCGAGACGGCGGTGCTAGCCGATGGCTAGGTTTACGACAGCCGACCTAAAGTGGCACGCACATTTATCACATAAATTGCCGGATCTGTTCAGCACCTAGGCAGGGCAAAGCGGTGCTTTCTGTCAATTTATGCTAAATATTGAAGGGAGGCCTAGCAATGCCTGAGATGCCATTCTGCCGGCTATCGGCCGCGCCTATGTGTATTAGGCATAGTACCGCCACGAACCATCAGGGGGCACTTCAACCTTTACACTATTGGTAAATATCGGTTTTTTGATCAGACAAACGGTCAAACTTAGTCAGCTAAAATGCAACCGACCGGCAGGTGGAGGCCAGTTCATGAATGCCCCGAACCGCTTTGAAGCGATCCGCCTCGCTCAGCAGCGTATAAGTGAGCTGGAGCAGGAAATATGCGTCCTTCAGAAAGGTGAGAGCACCACGCCTGACTCTGATTTCTCGGAAAAGCTCGCCAAGCTGATGAAGAAATACAAGCTAAGTTCGGAGGAGGTCATTGCGCTCCTGCTGGTTAGAGGGGATCTGGATCAACGAGCCCTGAGCCTTGAGACCGTGTTGAAGCTTCGTTACATCCTAGGTCTCAAGGACGTGGAGGCTTCCCACAGCTCGGAAAAGCCTTTTCGGGTGAGAGGCTGGGTGAATGTCAATGTCGACTAAGCGCAATAAAGCCCTGAATGGGCTTGTGAAAGAGGGCTTTTTTGATGTTGAAAGCGTGGCGCGCTTGTTCGATATCAATAATGTAATTGGTAAAGAATACGCAGACGCGTGTGCAGAATTGTCAGAACCCAGGGTTGCAAGTATGGTGCGTTTCTTGGCTGATCTGGACATCTTGGCGAAGCAGCATGGCGCCTCGCCGAGGGAAATCATAGTGTTACTAGATCCTGACTATTTTCAACGAAAGGGTAACTCTGTATAGGAGGATGCGGTCAATTTCCGAAATCACACAGAATTAACTGAACTAAATATTCATTTAGTTGAGTTAGGGTCGGAGTTACATCAGAAAGAAGGGTAGTTTTGTATTTGTTACATTGGGGTGCAACGCGCGCAGGTCATTTGCCCCGGATTTCGCAGTCGGGCGATTCTCGTTTACCAAACCGAACAGCATCAAGGTAGACCGGAATCGCAACTAGGCTGGAGCATGATCGGATCGGCAAAGTGTCAGAATTTTCGGATATCTGGCAGGCTGAGGTGACAAATTTGCGCTTCGCCAGGCTGGCCGGTAAGCCGGATTTCAAACATAGGTTATGATTTAAGGCTTCATGGCTATCCTTTATGAAGCAGCTGTCGCTGTGCGAAATTCGTTGCCTGATGACAGCGTCGTCCAGCGGTAGCGTAATGAGGTGGCTTGCTGTGGTTCGTGGGATAAAGTGATGCAATCGCCCCAAAATCGCTTCCAAATGCAATGAGGTGGGAATTTCTTCCAATTAGACGATTTAGACCCTTGGTCAGAAATCCGATCGCAAACCGCAGATCGTGTTTTGATTTAAAAGTGAACGGGGATATTCCTTGCCTATGACTCATGGTTCGCTGCGCTCTTAAGGCTCTGTCTAGAGCGCTTGAGACCGTCATCGCAATCTGGGGCGCTTGAACGAGTGCCAAGTTCCCGGCAAACCGCACCAAGAAGCAATTTCGTACCATTTGCATCACTGGACAGAATCGCGAAACGGGTCTACAGGACGGACGGTCAATTCGACCAGTAAAATGGGTCGTAATAGGTGCTAAATGCCGCTTAGGTGAGTTTACTTCCGAAATTAGGGTCGGAATGGCTTCCGCGGACTAAGGGCTTGAGGTGGATTGAGGGCTGCGAAATCTGCGTGCAACCGGGCTAATCGTGAAATACGTTGTTACGTGTAATGTATATTATGTTAAATCATGTATCTGCGTGGATCTTCTCCAATGGCCCTCCCAGATCAATCCTGAACCGGATGAACCTTGCCGCTGAAACTTAGAAGCCATAGGAGTTGTAGATGAGCGTCACCGGTATCAACACGGCAAAACCAACCAGCGAACATCTAATACTCCCGACGGCTTCGCCAGCCCATGATGAAGCCGACTGACAGGCCAATAAACAACGCGGCGCCCCGGTAACCAGATCAGCGTGTCGCAAAGCCTTAGCGCGTACCGAACATCCAGCTTCACCGTCCAGACGACTAAAACCGCCAGCAATACGATAATCACGATGGCCAGCCTTTTTTGCCTGGCGCTTGATCAGTGTGGCCAGCACGATATGAAAGCTGGGGGTTGTTGCGAACTGAGCTCGCGCAGCCAGAAGAGCCGATTCAATCAAGCCCCGAAAATTCGGGGCTTGATAATCACCCAGCATCAGGATTGACGCCCTCCGCCACCGCTGTTTTCACCTTCTTTGCGTCCCGCTTCAGAGGTTTTGTCCTGGTCATCGGCAAAGTCGCCGCCGCGACCGCTCTGGCCACCGCCAGTGGACTGATCAGCTTCGTTTGATTGCCGCCCACCCGATGCCTGGCCGCCCTTTTGCCCGGGCTTATTCATGCTTTCCTTGTCGTCGGCGAATTCGCCTCCGCGATTGGTACCTTGCCCTCCTCCGGACATACGATCAGCATCGCGTGATTGTTGACCTCCTGAAGCCTGACCGCCTTTCTTGCCTGCTTCAGAAGCCTTATCTCGGTCATTAGAAAAATTGCCGGGATTGTTGTTTCCGGTATTGGCCATTTCTATTCACCTCTACTCGTTAATACGAACATTTGCTCGTTTAATTCGGAGGACGCAGAAAATTGAAAGTTTGGACGAAAATCGAGTTTGGCGACCAGTGGTTTTTCGACGTTAGTTCCCTGAAAAATAGAGACTTTCGACTAGCGGAACGGGTAATCAAAGAGGGCTTTTAAAGTCGTTTTTTTCGCTAAGAAATGGCCAATATGAACTAAGCTAACTAGCTCATAAGCAGCTTTACAAACGACGGATTTCGGAAGTCAGTCATGACCGAACATATCGTGCACTTTCACTGCCAGATCGACCAGGCAACGACTGAGCGTTTCAGAGATTGCTGTCTTGAAGCCATTGATCAAGGCGCCACGTCCTTGCTGCTGAACCTGTCCACTTCTGGCGGTAGTACAAATTTCGGCTTCACGCTCTATACCTTTCTAAAGTCACTGCCTGTTCCGCTATGTGCAATTAATGCCGGGAACATCGAGTCGATGGGCATCATCATGTTTCTGGCCGCAGCCCGCCGGATCACGTCACCCCACTCGCGATTTCTTATCCACCCGATGAACTGGTATTTCAGTCAGAAATCCGTCGATCACCAACGCCTGCGCGAATATCTATCGAGCCTCGACAATGACCTCGCGCGTTACGTCCAGATTTTCACGCTGGAAACCACTGACGCACAGACCAAGCTCGACATTTTCCATTGCTTGTCAGCAGAGGAAAAAGTCATCGCTGCGCACGAGTCCCTGGCCTACGGCATTGCGCACGAGATGAAGCAAATGGTGTTTGCCGACGATGTGAAACACTGGAAGGTCAGTGGCGGATGATCGTGCCAACCGTCCTCTATAACACCGCTCTATTGCGCTCATTCAAACCGATTGAACCTAGCTGAAACCCAAGCCTCGGATATTGAAACCACCTTGGGTGAGCCTATGAAAATAGAGGATACGTTACTGCGCCAGCGCAAGGTGCTCGCCAGGTTTGGCGAGCTCGCGTTGGCGTCGGATGACCTGGAACAAATCCTCGACGAGGCATGTCGATTAGTCGGTGAGGCGCTTGAAACCAATCTCGCCAAATTCATGCTGCTCGAAGAAGACGGCATCACGTTCTTCGTGAGAAATGGTGTGGGCTGGGCACCCGATGTGGTCGGCAAGGTGCGGGTGAAAGCATGCGAAGGCAGTCCCGAAATCTTCTCGCTCAACACCAACGCGCCCGTCATCTCGACGGATATTTCAACGGAATCACGGTTTCGGTATCACGATTTTCAAAAGAACAATGGGGTAAACGCTTTCGTCAACGTTCTCGTCCACGGCGCCAACGGAGAACGTCCTTTCGGAATATTTGAGGTGGACAGTCGAAGTCCTCGTCAGTTTACGCAGAGCGATATCGACTTCCTCCGTGGGTATAGCAATCTGCTTGGTGCGGCGTTGAAGCGCTTCAAAACCCTGGACGCTATGCGCTCGACAGAAAAGCGCCTGCGTGAGAGCGAAAGGCATTACCGCATTGCAGCTGAGCTCAATCCACTTTGGCCTTGGACTGCCGACAAGGGCGGTAACCTGATTTCTATCGATCCGCGCTGGCACGAATACACCGGTCTGTCGCTCGAGCAGACATTGGAACGTCAATGGACCTATGCCGCGTATAAGGCAGATCAGGTATCAATCGCTGCACTCTGGGATCAATCTCTGGGCACCCTGCAGCCTTTCGATCTGCAAGTCCGATTTCGAAAACACACGGGCGATTACCGTTGGTTTAGAGTCCGTGCGCTGTGCAGTCTCGACAGCGCCGGAAAATCCGAACAATGGTACGGCACCATTGAGGACATAGAAGACCGGGTGCAACTGGAGAGTGCGTTGCGTGACTGGAACGACTTACTTGAAGAGCGCATTGGAGAGCGTACCCAACAACTGGAAGAGGAGCAGCGAGAGCGCGCCGTAACGGAATCCAAGTTGAGACAAAGCCAAAAAATGGAAGCGGTCGGGCAGCTTACCGGCGGAATTGCCCACGACTTCAACAATCTGTTGGCAGGGATCATCGGTAGCCTGGAACTGATGCAACGGCGGATTGATGCGGGTCGCTACGACGATTTGACCCGATACAATTCAGTGGCCTTGACCTCGGCATCTCGAGCGGCGGCATTGACTCAACGACTGCTTGCGTTCTCCAGGCAGCAATCACTTGAGCCTGAACTCCTTGATCCTCGAAAAGTAATTGCAGATCTTGAAGAAATGATTCGGCGTTCAGTGGGGCCGAGCATCATAGTCGAGTGCTCATTCAGAACGACCGACCGTATCAGGTGTGACCTTAACCAACTGGAAAACGCGCTGCTTAATCTGGCAATCAATGCACGGGATGCAATGCCCAATGGAGGCAGGCTCGACCTTCAGGTTGATCGATGCGTTATCGATCAAGCCTCTTCATCCGACAAAATGATGCCGCCCGGCTCATATGTGAGCATTTCCGCCACGGATACCGGTACAGGGATCAGTCCTGACATTTTGTCGCGTATCTTCGACCCGTTTTTCACGACCAAGAAGTTGGGCGAAGGTACCGGGCTGGGTCTCTCAATGATATATGGCTTCACTCAGCAATCCGGTGGTCAGGTCAGAGTCCACAGCAGCCTGGGTATTGGCACCACCGTGACGCTGTTTTTTCCGGTAGATGATTCGCTGCCAGATGACCCGAAAGTAGCTCCTGGCGACACTCAGCAACTGGTGCCATCGGGGCAGAACGAAACTATTTTGCTGGTGGACGACGAAGCGGCTATCCGGCAAATGGCGTCGGAGCTCTTGTCAGACATTGGCTATCGCGTCATTGAGGCAGTGGACAGCGTTTCTGCCATCAAACAGGCGGAGAAGCTGGAACACCTTGAGTTGCTGCTGACCGATGTAGGTTTACCGGGATTGATGAACGGGATCAGTCTGGCAGCAGAACTCAAGAAAAAATACCCGCTGCTCAAAGTGCTTTTCATTACCGGATTTGCTGGCGGCTCGCGACTTGTCTCAGTCGACAGGACAACCCGATTGCTGACCAAACCCTTCAGTCTTAATGAACTCACTTCGCGAGTGTATTCATTGCTCAGGCCCGACGTTTAATCGAACCTCTCCGACTCGATAGATCCGTATTGATCCGTTTCATGCATTAATGAATGCCAACAATGCACTTATCATATCGATCGTCCTGCTCCAGCATTCACGCCAATAAGAACCGTGCGCCGCGTCCAGGTAGCGCACGTCATAAAAGCGGTGGAGTACAGACCAATGAAAACATCAAATCCTTCCGGGCGTTCACGCGCCAGTGCGATTTTCCGGGTCACCTCGGGCAACTTCCTCGAACAGTTCGACTTTTTCCTTTTCGGCTTTTACGCCACCCAAATTGCGGCTGTGTTCTTCCCTGCCAGTAGTGAGTTTGCCTCCCTGATGATGACCTTCGCGGTGTTTGGCGCAGGCTTCCTGATGCGTCCGTTGGGCGCGGTGGTACTCGGTGCCTACATCGACGATGTGGGTCGGCGCAAAGGCTTGATCGTGACGCTGTCGATTATGGCCAGCGGCACGATTCTCATTGTGTTGGTGCCCGGTTACGAAACCATTGGGCTATTTGCACCGGCCCTCGTGCTGATCGGTCGCTTGCTGCAAGGTTTCTCGGCCGGTGCGGAAATGGGCGGCGTCTCGGTGTACCTTTCGGAGATCGCCACTGCGGGCAACAAAGGCTTCTTCACCAGTTGGCAGTCGGCCAGCCAGCAAGTGGCAATTATCGTCGCGGCGGCTTTGGGCTACGGGCTGAATCAGTGGATGGCGCCCGCAATGATTGCCGATTGGGGCTGGCGGATTCCGTTTTTCGTCGGTTGCATGATCGTGCCGTTCATTTTTTTCCTGCGCCGTAACCTCGAAGAAACCGAGGAATTCGCAGCGCGCAAACATCGGCCGAGTATGGGCGATGTGTTCCGCACCCTCGCGCAGAACTGGGTCATCGTGTTCGCCGGGATGATGATGGTCGCCCTCACCACCACGGCTTTTTACCTGATCACCGTGTACGCGCCAACTTTCGGCAAAACCGTGCTGCACCTGAGTACATCCGATGCGTTATTGGTGACCTTGCTGGTGGGTGTTTCGAACTTCTTCTGGTTACCCATTGGGGGCGCGTTGTCTGACCGCATCGGTCGGCGTCCGGTGCTGATCGCCATGGCGCTGCTGACCCTCGCCACGGCCTACCCGGCGCTGACTTATCTGGTGAACGCACCGAGCTTCGTCAACATGCTGCTGGTCTTGCTGTGGTTGTCGTTCATTTACGGTTTGTACAACGGCGCGATGATTGCGGCACTCACCGAAATCATGCCGGTTGAAGTTCGGGTCGCCGGTTTCTCGCTGGCCTACAGCCTGGCTACGGCGGTGTTTGGCGGCTTCACCCCGGCGATGTCGACCTTCCTGATCCAGTACACCGGCGATAAGGCCGCACCCGGTTACTGGATGAGTTTCGCCGCACTCTGTGCCTTGTGCGCGACGCTGTATCTCTACCGCCGCTCCACCGGCCGCCTGCAACCGGCGATGTCTTGAACCTGCCCTTTGTGAGAACACGACCATGAACAAGCTATTCAGTTTCGCCGCCCTCGGCCTGGTGGCCAGCCTCGGCCTGAGCACCGTCGCCCAGGCAGAAGAGATCCGCGTGATGACCTCCGGTGGTTTCACCGCTGCCTACAAAGTTCTCGGGCCGAAATTCGCCGCGTCCACCGGCAACACGCTGGACACCGCCCTTGGTCCATCGATGGGCAAGGCACCGGAAGCAATCCCCAATCGTCTGGCCCGCGGTGAAAAGGCTGACGTGGTGATCATGGTCGGCTACGCCCTCGATGACCTGATCAAGCAAGGCAAAGTTGATCCCGCTTCTCGGGTGGAACTGGCGGATTCGCGGATCGGCCTGGTGGTGCGCGAAGGCGCTCCGAAACCGGATATCAGCTCTGTCGAGGGCCTGAAAAAAACGTTGCTGGACGCTAAATCCGTGGCCTATTCCGACAGCGCCAGCGGCGTGTACATCGAGGATCAGTTGTTCAAGCGCCTGGGCATTGAAGAGCAACTCAAACCCAAATCGAAGATGATCCCGAAAATTCCGGTGGGTTCGGTGGTTGCCACCGGCGACTACCAACTGGGCTTCCAGCAGGTCAGCGAATTGCTGCCCGTGCCCGGCGTAAGTTTTGTGGCAAAGATTCCAGAGTCGGTGCAATCGGTCACGCGTTTCGCCGCCGGCATTCCCGTGGGCGCGCAACACCCGGCTGAAGCCAAGGCGTTGCTGGAGTACCTGGCCGCCTCGGCCGCTCAACCGGATGTAAAGGCCACCGGGCTGGATTCAGTCAGTCGCTGACCTGGACTTTCATTTCCACCACCAGCCGTTCCAGTTCCAACGCCGCCGGGGTCAGTGTGCGACCCCGGCGTTTGATCAAACCGACACTGCGCATCACTTGCGGATCAGTCAGCGGTATCTGTGTCAGGATCGGGTGATCAGCCGTCGGCATCGCCATCAGCGGCACCGCCGCTACCCCCAACCCCGCTTCCACCAAGCCGATCATCGTCGTCACATGCCGGGTTTCACAGATGCTCTGCCGTTGCGGCACAATTCCGGTCAGCGCCTGATCCAGCAAAAAGCGATTGCCCGAGGTCTTGTCCAGCGAGATGTAATCCTGCTGATAGAACTCGTCCCACGTCACGCTGGTGCGACCCGCCAAAGGATGATCGCGCCGACAGGCCACGACATAACCTTCCTGCACCAACGGCTCGAACTCGACTTCGGCCTCAAGCGTACCCATAAAGCTCAGACCGAAATCCGCTTCGCCATTGATTACGGCGCTGAGGACGTCGTGGGCGCTTGAGTCGAGCACTTTGACTTTGATCCGCGGGAACTGCCGGTGGTAATGGGCGATCACGCGCGGCATGAAGTAATACGCTGCCGAGGGCACGCAGGCCACCGTGACATGGCCGAGCCGGGTCGAGGCGACTTCGCTGATTCCCAGCAGCGCCACATCCAGATCGTCCAGCAAGCGCTCGACGCTGGGCATGAACCCGCGCCCGGCCTGAGTCAGGCTGACCTTACGGGTGGTGCGTTCGAACAATCGTACGCCGAGGGCGTCTTCAAGTTTTTCGATACGCCGGCTCAGGGCAGGCTGAGAGATACGCACGGCGTCGGCGGCTTTGCGAAAGCTGCCCTGCTCGACCACGGCGCGAAAAGCTTGCAGGTCATTGAGGTCGAAGTTGATGGCCATGGTGCACACTTGGGATCAGACAGATTGATCAGCTTATCCTATGAATGCATAAAATTAATGCGCGATGTAACTACATCTACGGCAATCTCAACCGGCGCAGCGAACCTCACCTACAGGACATCGAAGAACCCCATAGATCTCGGATACCACCTGCATCGTTGCCTCTTCGATCGTTCCTTCATTACGGCATAAAACCCAGCCGTGATCTGCAATCGCCTGCTCGAATGCCTGGGTACACGCGACATGTTCTTCCAGCTTATGGATCACCGTGCTGCTCACCCCACGCCGTCGTGCCGTTGCCCTTGCCCATGAAATTTCAGGGTGGGTGACAACCCCGACATGCAGGTCTGGCACTTGCACGTTTCGATCAATGTTCAACTGCAGAATCTCTGCAAACGGGACTATCCGGCGAAACGCGGCATCAGACGGGTACCAGCGATCGATCAAGATGATGCTGTCTTGTGGTTGTTTAGCCAGCACGTGCAGGGAAATCCAGGCGCGACTATCAGCCAGGCGCTCACAAACCTCCAACTCCAACTCGCGGCTGGGATTTCGGGCGAGCTTATTAACGAGGGTCATTGTTTCACCCCGATAGGGATCGCTTTTTTGCTCGGAAAGCCGGATCACCTTTTTGTTGTCGGCCCTCAGTACTTTCGTAACGGCCTCCAACAGTGTGGTTTTTCCGGCTCCCTTGGGCCCATCCAGGGAAACAAACAGCGGACGATTCATTCTTCAAATATCGATTGATGTACGGTTTTTTTTGCCCGGATCGTGCGCTGGAAACGCTTGGCGCGATTGCGCGAATCGAGTGGAGGGCCCTTATGAACAGACAGTGATGAATACTCTAACTTAGTTTTACGCTTCGAATGGCGAGCTATTCTATATCCGGGGACACCCTGAAAAGGAGACGCCAGCATGGCGCGACATTCGCCGTTATCGCGGTGGTACCTCGGGACAAGGTCAGCGTCACGGCTCACGGCGAAAAACTGGCGATAGTCGACGACAGGCCTGGAGCCCTATGACTGCCTGTCGCCGGACTTGATGGACACCATGGCGACGCATGTCGCAAGACAGAAAGGCTTGCTTCCTGCCATCTGATAGATCGACGTCGCGATTTTTACAGACTGCGGACGCGCTCACTTGCGATTACGGTCGTTTTTTTTCAGCCATCCCAGCGTGCCAGAAAGGGGCCCGACAAAACCCGCTTGGGGTTATAGTCCCCTACGGAAAATGATCTGAGTGACGTCAACATGAAAACGCTCACGGCCCTTTTCACCTGCCTGCTCGCCAGCATCAGCGCGGTGACATTCTCCTGCGCCAATGCCGCATCGCCTCCGCGAACCTACAAGACCAGCTTCGACTGCGCCACCGCCAGAGCCCCCGTAGAAAAACTCATCTGCCGCGATCCGCAACTGGCGCAGATGGATCTTGAGCTCATGCGGCTTTATCGCCTCGCGCTCACCGATGAACGCTCCGTACCACCTCCCGACAAAGTCATCATTGACCAGCAGTTCTGGATCGACGCCCGCAACCAGTGCGGCTCCGGGCCTGAGGCCAAGGCCTGTACGATCCGCAGTTATGCCCAGCGTGCCTACCAACTGCGCCAAGGCTCGGCCATTGTTCGAACCAAGGATCCAGACCGGCTGACCGAAGGCCCCCAGGCGTTTCGTTGTGCCGGGTTTAATGCACCGATTGCCGCGACTTTCTTTACGACGCAACCGGGTGTCGTGTACCTGAAGTGGGCGAACACCTCGGTCACCCTCAGTCAGGTGCAAAGCTATTCAGGCACCCAATACACCGGCAAGGATGTCCTCGGGAACTACAGCTTTCGGCAAAACGAAAACGGGGTGTTTTTCCAGAAACCTGGCTCTGGCGAGATGAACTGTACGGCCGAGCCGGTCGGCTGAAGGCTCTGGCGGTATCAGGTCGCCCTCTGTCGCTCCAACCGCTCTGGGACCACGATCCTGCTCGCTTGAACAGGCGACCGTACATCGCGTGCGTTTAAGTGACACCTCAAATGTGTCGACAATACTGTTGATGCGGCCCGCATAAATCATTATATTCCGCCTCGATCACGAGATAGTGTCGACAATCAGTGTCGCCAGCTTCTCAGAACAGCTTTTGTAGGAGCCGTTGCTCCAGTGGTTACCGGTGGTCACCCTCGACCGCTGGGCGACGGCTCCTACTTTTATTTTTCGAACAAAACCCGGGCAGCTTTTCGCCCAACACGCGGTATGACAGGAGAAACCCAGTGCTTGAGACCTACGTACAACAATTACAAGCACGTGCCGAGCAAGGGCTTCCACCCTTGGCGCTGAATGCCGAACAAACGGCAGGCCTGGTTGAACTGCTGAAAAATCCTCCAGCGGGCGAAGAAGCTTTCCTCGTTGACCTGATCACCAATCGCGTTCCACCTGGCGTGGACGAAGCAGCCTATGTCAAGGCCGGCTTCCTGTCCGCCCTCGCCAAAGGCGAAGCCAAATCCCCTCTGATCGACAAGAAGCGCGCTGTAGAACTGCTCGGCACCATGCAGGGCGGCTACAACATCGTGACCCTGGTCAACCTGCTGGACGACGCCGAACTGGCACCCGTAGCGGCCGAAGAACTCAAGCACACCCTGCTGATGTTCGACGCCTTCCACGACGTCGCTGAACGCGCCAAGAACGGTAACGTTCACGCACAAGGCGTGCTGCAATCCTGGGCTGATGGCGAGTGGTTCAAAAACCGCCCTGTTCTGGCCGACAAGATCAGCCTGCGCGTGTTCAAGGTCACCGGCGAAACCAACACCGACGACCTGTCCCCTGCCCCGGACGCCTGGTCCCGCCCGGACATCCCGCTGCACGCCCTGGCCATGCTGAAAATGGCGCGCGACGGCATCGTGCCGGACGAACAAGGCGTCACCGGCCCGATGAAGCAGATCGAGGAAATGCGCGGTCAAGGCTTCCCGATTGCCTACGTCGGTGACGTGGTCGGTACCGGTTCGTCGCGTAAATCCGCCACCAACTCGGTGCTGTGGTTCTTCGGCGACGACGTGCCGTTCGTGCCGAACAAGCGCGCTGGCGGTTTCTGCTTCGGCAACAAGATCGCCCCGATCTTCTACAACACCATGGAAGATGCCGGCGCCCTGCCGATCGAATTCGATGTGTCCAATATGCACATGGGCGACGTGATCGACCTGTATCCGCATGCTGGCAAAGTCTGCAAGCACGGTACTGACGACGTCATCACTACCTTCGAAATGAAGACCCCTGTGCTGTTGGACGAAGTCCGTGCTGGCGGTCGTATCCCGCTGATCATCGGCCGGGGCCTGACCGAAAAGGCGCGTGCCGAGCTGGGGCTGGCGCCTTCGGATCTGTTCAAGAAACCTGAAGCGCCGGCTGAAAGCACCAAAGGTTTCACCCTGGCGCAGAAAATGGTCGGCAAAGCGTGCGGCGTGACAGGCGTTCGTCCGGGCACCTACTGCGAGCCGAAAATGACCACCGTCGGCTCCCAGGACACCACCGGTCCGATGACCCGTGATGAACTGAAAGACCTGGCGTGCCTGGGCTTCTCGACAGATCTGGTGATGCAGTCCTTCTGCCACACCGCGGCTTACCCCAAGCCTGTCGATGTCACGACTCACCACACCCTGCCGGACTTCATGCGCAACCGCGGCGGCGTGTCGCTCAAGCCGGGTGACGGCATCATCCACAGCTGGCTGAACCGCATGCTGCTGCCGGACACCGTCGGCACCGGTGGTGACTCGCACACCCGTTTCCCGATCGGTATTTCGTTCCCGGCCGGTTCCGGTCTGATCGCGTTCGCCGCGGCCACCGGCGTCATGCCGCTGGACATGCCGGAATCGGTTCTGGTGCGTTTCAAAGGCCAGATGCAACCGGGCATCACCCTGCGTGACCTGGTCCATTCGATTCCTTACTACGCGATCAAGGCCGGTCTGCTGACCGTGGAAAAGAAAGGCAAGGTCAACGCGTTCTCCGGCCGCATCCTGGAAATCGAAGGCCTGGACAACCTGACCGTCGAGCAAGCGTTCGAGCTGTCTGACGCGTCCGCTGAGCGTTCGGCTGCCGGCTGCACCATCAAGCTCCCGGAAAAAGCCATTGCCGAATACCTGACCTCGAACATCACCCTGCTGCGCTGGATGATCGGCGAAGGCTACGGCGATGCGCGCACCCTGGAACGTCGTGCTCAAGCGATGGAAGCCTGGCTGGCCAACCCTGAGCTGCTGGTGGCTGACAAAGACGCCGAGTACGCCGAAATCATCGAGATTGATCTGGCTGAGATCACTCAACCGATTCTGTGCGCACCGAACGACCCGGATGACGCCCGTCTGTTGTCGACCGCTGAAGGCCAGAAGATCGACGAAGTGTTCATCGGTTCGTGCATGACCAACATCGGTCACTTCCGCGCCGCCGGCAAATTGCTGGAGCAGGTCGACGGTCAGCTACCGACTCGTCTGTGGCTGTCGCCGCCGACCAAAATGGACGCGCATCAGCTGACTGAAGAAGGTTACTACGGCATCTACAACAAGGCCGGCGCTCGTATGGAAATGCCGGGCTGCTCGCTGTGCATGGGTAACCAGGCTCGCGTAGAACCGAATTCGACTGTTGTGTCGACGTCGACCCGTAACTTCCCGAACCGTCTGGGTGACGGCGCGAACGTCTACCTGGCTTCGGCCGAGCTGGCGTCCGTGGCTTCCATCCTGGGTCGCCTGCCGACCGTCGAGGAGTACATGGAATACGCGGGCAAGATCGACAGCATGGCGGCCGATGTCTACCGCTACCTGTCCTTCGACCAGATCGCCGAGTTCCGTGAAGCTGCTGCGAACGCCAACATTCCGGTGGTTCAAGCGTAACGTTACAAAGCAATAGAAAACGCCGCCCATCGTGAGATGAGCGGCGTTTTTTTATGCCCAAGAGTTCCGCCAGCCCCCCCTGTGGGAGCGAGCCTGCTCGCGAATGCGGTGGATCAATCAACGATGATGTCGACTGACACACCGCTTTCGCGAGCAGGCTCGCTCCCACAGTGTTCTTCGGTGTGCTGGCGATCCGTGCCATGCCACTCGTCAGCGCCTCAGCACCTTCCCCCACCCGGATCTTCCAACGTTTTATACCCCCTCGCAGGAAGACCCGGATGATGAACAGAACAATCACCACCCTCGCCATCGCCAGCCTGTTGTCGACGGGCTCGTTTTTCGCCATGGCCGCCGAGAAGGCAGACATTCCGCCCACTGCCATTCCCGGCGTCAACCAGGCCCAAGGCGCGGAATCCAATGAGCAGAAAGCCGACAAAAAGGGCGAGGAAGCCTCGGGCTCAAACTCCGGCGCCGAATCGCAGGAAACGGAAAAAGACGCCGCTACGTCGAGCGGTTCGAAGGGCGACGAAAAAACCGAGTGAACGCAGTCAACGGAGGTACACGACATGCACAACGATGACGATGTGAACAAAGCATCCAACGCCCCTCCCACTGATGTGTCGGGCAAACCCGTCAACGTGGTCGAAAGGGACCTGCACGACACCTCAAGTGAAACCGAGGGCATTGATGAAGCCATTACGCCCTCTTCCACCCGCGCCAAGGAGCAGGACGCTGAAAAGCTCAGGGATAAAATCGCGGAAATAGAACGCACGGTGGCGGACGGTAATTAAAAGGGACCGCCCATTTCTACCCGTTAAGGGTGGGGTCTTATGTCGTGCGGATTGTCCATAATCGGCACAGTCAGGCCGGTGTACAAGCAACCGGCCCGGTTGCTTCTCTTCGCCCTCCATTTCCTCGATCATCAGGGCCGTAGGGGCAGACATTTGGTGTCGTGGGCGGTCACCCTCCTTCACTGAAAAGTCTGCCCCTGTTTTTTTATGCGCTTCGCCACTCAACGTCTGTCGTCAGACAGCGGAGTCGGCTCGTCCGCCTCCGGCATGTCCCTGTCCGGGTCTTCCCAATCATCGGGACGCTGGTCGTCGGGGCTTGTCAGCGGATCGTATCGACCCGGATCGGCAGGGTTGGCCATCGGGTCGTCGGTGCCTGGCTCCGGCCTGGATGGAACCGCGTCCTGCACCGGGTTCTGGTCTTGTTGCTGGAAAGTCGAATCGTCGGACATACCCACCTCGCCGCTCAGGGTCCGGAATCTCCGGGCCGTAAAGATTGGAAGTGGACCGCGTTGCAGCGTGCGTTCGAACAGACCAGCGGCTAGCCCTCGGCGCCAGTGGCCCGATCGGTTGCGTCCTTGGCGGCGCAGCACAGCAAGATGTCAGACACGCGCATGATCGGCAGCGGGTCGGTCTGCCGACGTTCTTTGAGCCATTGGCGGCTGCGTCCAATATCCAGCTGCAGATTCAACAACATCATCAGGCTCAGCAACTCCTGGGAAACCCGCCCCTGGCCGCATTCAGGACAATGAAACTCCTGCCCGACGCCTGCGCAAAGTGTTCGTGCAAAAGGATTTTCACAGATCAAACAAGACATAGTCGGTCTCCACCCAATGAAAAGTAGAGAGCCGCGCGCGCTGAAAGGTGTTCAGCGTGGCCGACGAACGGTGCTGCGCGCTCAGCGCAGCAACGCCGAGAGCGTCAGCGCGTTGCCCAATGCAGCACCACTGGCGGTGTTGTCGAACATGCACCACGTCGCTTCGCTATCGGTAGTGGCTGTCTGAAGATTGAGTGCCAGGCTCTGCAGCGTGGGCAATTCGTAGGGGCTGAAGTAAGTTCGGGGCGACCCGTGCAGTCGCCAATACTTCAATCCCGGCCAGCCCCCCGGCAGCGCGTCATGGCTGATGCGCGATGGATCAACTGCCGCCCGGGCAATTCGGTGGTGGATCAACAGCGGCTCGGCATCGAGCCAGGATTCATGCCGAGGCTCCAGCACCACGTGGCCGGCATACTGACGCCTGAGTTCAATGAAAAAACTCTCAGCCACTGAATGATCAAACGCCAATGAAGGTGGCAACTGCACCAGCAAGCAGCCCAATCGATCATTCAAGCCTGAACACTGCGAGATAAACTCATCGAGTTCCCACCCACAATCCTGCAAGCGCCGTTCGTGGGTGATCCGCCTGGGCACCTTGACGCAGAAACGAAAGCCTTCGGGCACTGAGTCAGCCCAACGAGCGTAGGTTTCCCGGCGGTGCGGACGATAAAACGAGCTATTGATCTCGACGCTGTTCAGTCTCGAGGCATAGCGTTGCAGGTGCGTGCCCTCAACCGGGAATGTCGACACATACTCGCGCCCCAGACTCCAACCTGCACACCCGATGAAAATCCTCTGGCTGTTCAATATTGCTGGCTCATTTGATCAGTCTCCACGCCCGGAAAATCGCCCATGCGGCGGTCTTGTCCAGAATTGAAATGCTCGGGTTTGTAGAGTTCGAATTGTTTTGCGAATGGCCGATGAGCAGCGCAGCGCGCCTTTCGATCAATCCGATGGAACCTAAGGATTCGGCCCGTTCTCTATCGCAGGACCAGCAGAAGGAGAAGTCACCATGATCGACCCATTAACCGGCATGAGGCCAGGCGAGCGTTACAACGTCGAGAGCCTCGAGCGCACACCGCATTTCCCCGGCTTCTTTCTCGATGGAAAGTATTACCTCGGGCCTGAGTTGCAGACGGCGGTCGGCTGGCTTGAAGGGCAGCAATTTCTGTATGACCAACTCGATCCGACGGGCGAGCCGGTGTATCCCGGGCGTGTCGCCGGCATCATTGAAGACCTGACGTTGATCCTCGGCGATGGCGCACGCCTGAAACTGAGCGAGATGGCGTACGACGCCCCCAGATACCTGCCCACCGAAATGACCGATGACATTCTGAACACGTACCCGTTGGCAACCGTCAGGCCAGTCAGACCTTCGCCGCTGCTGGTCATCGGTGCGGCGCTGTTAGTTAGCGGATGTCTGCTCGCGTTCAATCGTTTGGGTAGCCGACGCTCTGCCCGTTAGATTCACGGGCAATCGCTGTGATTGCCCGCGATCCCCGGTTTACAGATACCAGCGATATTCCCGCGCGCTGATTTCCTGCATGAACGCCAGGTGGTCCTGACGTTTGTTCTCGCAATACACGTCCACAAACTCCGCGCCCAATCCTTCACGCAGTCGCGGTTGATGCTGCATCGCGCGCACGGCTTCGAGCATTTCCTTAGGAAAGTCGACGCCACTGTTGCGGTCTTCGTTCAGCGGCAGAATCGGTTCCTTGCCGGACTCCAGCCCATGTTCCAATCCGACCAGAATCGCCGCCAACACCAGATACGGATTGGCATCGGCACCGGCCAGGCGATGTTCGATGCGCAAGTTCTTCGAGTCCGATTCCGGAATGCGCAGACACGCATCGCGGTCTTCAAACCCCCAGCTCGCTTGGGTGGCGATGTTGGTCGTACCACCCAAACGTCGATAGGCGTTCTGGTTCGGGGCGAAAACCGGCATGCAATGAGGCAACAGTTCCAGGCAGCCGGCCACAGCGTGACGCAATGATTGCTGCTGGTTGGCTGCCAGAATGTTGTTGCCGGCCGCATCGTAAAGGCTGACATGCACATGCATGCCGCTGCCCGGATGCTGCAAGTAAGGCTTGGCCATGAAACTCGCTCGATAACCATGCTTGAGCGCCACGCCACGGCTGCTGCGACAGAACAGCGCCGCCCAATCTGCAGCGCGCAAGCCGTCGTCGAGGTGACCGAAATTGATTTCGAACTGACCCGGCCCGAGTTCGGCCGTGATCACCGTGCTGTCGATGCCTTGAGCGCGCGAGGCTTCGACCATGTCGTCGAGTACCGGCGCAAAGCGTGACAATCGTTCGATGTGCATGTTGGGCTGGTCGTCGGCGTCGTCGGTCAGGTCATCTCGGGGAAACTGCGGCAGCCCGTCGCGCAGTTTTTTATCGAACAGGTAGAACTCCAGTTCGAATGCCACCACCGGATGAATGCCTTTGCCGGCGAGCCTGTCGAGGACCTGCGCGAGCACCTGGCGCGGTTCGAACACGATGGGCTTTGCTGTGCCGTCCGAGGTGATCAGCATTTGCCCAAGCGGTTGCGCTTCCCAGGTCACGGGCTTGAGAGTGCCCGGCACTAGCCGACGCACGGCGTCCGGGTCACCATCGTTGAAGCAGTAATCACCAATCTTGAACAATCCGCCTTGCACGCCCAGCAGCACGCAATTCTGCGGCAGTTTCAGCGCCGTGCCGGCCGCGACCTTTTCCAGCATGTCCACCGGGTAGCGCTTGCCGTAGAAATGCCCGGGAATATCGAGGGAAATCAGGTCGACATAACGCACCTCAGGGTAGCGTTGGCGAAAGGCACGCACCTCGGCCAGCAGGTCAGAGCAGGTAGCATCCATCATTGTGGGTCCTTTGCTTGTTATCAGGTGTAAACCCAGAGCACTCGCGTGAGTTGCCCGGTGAGGTTGCCGTAGCGGCAACGGGTATGGCTGTCGAACTGAAAACTGTCGCCAGCGACCAAAGTCACAGGTTCTTCGTCGTCGCCCAGCCACAGCGTCAGCTCGCCTTCGAGCACGTAGCCGCCCTGCTCCGAGCTGTCACTCATGTGCCGGTCGCCGCTGCTGGCTCCGGCTTCCAGATGACTTTCGAGCATGGAAAATGACGCGCGCATTTTTGGTGAAACCAGAATGTCGGTAATGCCGTTGGCGTAGTACAGCGTGCGACGTTCGTCAGGCCGCGTGACCCAGGGCAACTCCTTGGGTTTCGGCAGGCTGTAGAAGTACGTGGTCGGTACGCCCAGGGTTTCGCTGATCGCCGTCAGGTCGGCCACGGTGGGTCGCGACAGGCCGCGTTCGACCTGCGAAAGAAAACCGACGGAGCGGCCGATTTTGTCGGCCAGTTCCTTCAAGGTGTATTTCTTGTGCTTGCGCAAATCGTGAATCAGGATCGCCAACGCAGCGATTTCTTCTTGCTTGTTCATGCCTGGGATTCCGCTAGATGACTCATCAGATACTGTCGCGCAGTCGATACCAGGCTTTGCCGATGGCTTCCAGCGGTGCCGCGAGGTATTTGCCGCCGGGAAAACTGCCGTTGTCCAGACCTTGATACAAGGACAATTCATCGTCCTTGCCCAGAATGGCGTCGGACACCGCACGGGCGGCGGCCAGTGTCGGCAGCACGCCATGCCCGGAATAGCCTTGCAGCCAGTAGCGATCACCCGACCGGCCAACGTCGGGCGTTCGTTTAAGAGTCAGGTCGATGTGTCCGCCCCAGGCGAACTCCAGTTCCACGCCTTTGAGCTGCGGAAACACCCGTTCCAGGTACGGTCGTGTGGCCCCGGCGATGTCCTTGGGCATGCCACCCAGATAGGTGCAGCCACCGCCGAACAGCAGGCGGTTGTCGGGGGTGCGACGGAAATAGTCGAGGACAAACTGATTGTCGGTAACGCAGACATTGCTCGGCAGCAGCGCAGTGGCTTGCTCGGGCGTCAGGGGCGCGGTCGCCACTTGATACGTCCCGACGGGCAACACGCAACTGGCCAGTTGCGGGTCGAGCCGGTCCAGATAGGCGTTACAGGCCAGCACCAGCACATCGGCGCGAATCGACCCGCGCTCAGTGTTCACCACGAAACGGCCAGCCTCCTCTCGATAACTCAATGCTTTGCTTTGTTCATGAATGCGCCCGCCCGCACGTTCGATGGCGGCGGCCAGGCCGATGGCCAGTTTCAGCGGGTTCAAATGAGCGCCTTCAGGGTCGTACAACCCTGCCTGATAGCGCTCGCTGGCGATCCATTCCGGTAACTGTTCACGGCTGATGAGCTGCAAACCGTGGTGGCCCCACTTGTGACTGGCCTCGCGCTGCCACTCGGTCAGCAGGCCGACACGTCGTGGCATGACCGAGGTCCACAAATGGCCGGCGCGATAATCACAATCGAAGCCGTGGCGAGCGGGTAATTCACGCAGTTCCTGCGCCGCCCAGCGCATGCCGTCCCACAACCGCCGTGCGCGCTCATAACCCAGCGCGGCTTCCAGCGGCGGCATGTCACACGACCAACCGAGAATGGCCTGACCACCATTGCGCCCCGAGGCGGCCCACGCCACGCGACTGGCTTCCAGCAGTGTCACGCGTTTGCCGGCCAGCGCCAGGCGCAACGCCGTGTGCAGCCCACTGAACCCGGCGCCGATGATCAGGATGTCGGTATCGTGTTCACCGGAAAGTGCGGGCCGGGTGGTCAGGCGATCAGCGCAACTGTGGGCGTAGTAGCTGGCGACATGCTGCGTGGACTGCTGGAACATACAAGCCCTCATGAAATTATGTTTTTATAATTTCATGAAAAACTACAGGATTAATTTCATATGGGCAACCAGCAAGTCTTTCAGTGCCTTGGCTGGCCCCTTCGCGAGCAGGCTCGCTCCCACATTGGATTTCCTTTAGTCGCCTATTTTGTGGATGACACAGATCACCTGTGGGAGCGAGCCTGCTCGCGAAGGGGCCATTCCAGACCAACAGAAATCCTCAGGTATCGGGCGACTTATGCCACGGATACCCCTTGGCACTGAGCTCAAACGCGTAATCAAACAACCGCTTCATGTACTCGCCATCGAACTGACGATTGCGCAGGTGAAGAAAATCCGCCCCGATGTACGCCAGATTGAAATCCGCCCCGTCCTGCTGGGCGATTCGGTAAATCCGCTCCAGGTCGCTGATGCCTTGCATCTGGATCAACGCGCTGATGGCGCGACCGCCAATGCTCAACGTGCGACGTTTGGTCCCCGACCACTGCGGCTCCATTTTGCCGTTGCGAATCACGTAGAAATGCCGATCGCGGCGCAAACGCGCGCCGGTCACACTGTTCAGTGCCATGACGGTGCCCGGGGGATAAAGGAATACCTGTGTGATGACGCCGCCATCGACGTGCATTTCCTGGAACGGTTGGCCGTTTACCTCCACGTCGATCATGACGGGAGAAACGGCCCCCGGAATGCTCATCGACGCGATCAGGATCCGCCGGAACAGGTCGAGCGCTCCCGGTGCGCCGCTGGCGGCAATGGCGCCCATGTTCCAGGTCACAGGCCGGCCCGCATCGAGATCGGTGGTGCCGATCATCAGCAGCCGCCCGTTGGCGTATTGCGCCGCAATCGCCGCCAGTATGTCCGCAGAAATGCACTGCGCGACCAGCCGCGCCAATGGCTTACTGTCGGCAATGCCGTCGCTGGCAAGCCGGGTCAGCACACTGCGTGAATGGAAAACGTCCTTGGGTCCGATGGCGCTGCAAATGCGCAGGATGATGTCGTCGTACTGAGGCCCCAGGTACGCGAACGGGGCCACCAGGGCCCCGGCGCTGATGCCCGTGACGACTTTGAAAGAGGGACGCGAACCATGCAGCGTCCATCCCGCGATGATCCCCGCCGCAAAAGTGCCGGCGTCCCCACCCCCGGAAATCGCCAGCATGTTGGCCAGTGGCAGGGTGTCATTCGGCTCCCCTGCCCTGGCCAGCGCTTCGGCCTCTCGCAGATTGGACTGGTGCACATCCCGAATCAGCGGCGCGAGGTCCCGGTCCAGCCAGTAACGTGCCTCGGGAATGCCGGGGACGACCGCCAGTTCCGTCAAGCTCGGCGGCACGGCATCCCGGCGTTGCAGACACGCCTGGCGCAACATGTTCCACGTTGACCCACCAGGTCCGGGCTGGAATGGTTTCAACACGCCTCCTCATGACCTGAGGACGTCAGGCACCCTCCGGTCGATCCTGAACCCACTGCCAGAATAATTGGTAACCCACCGCCAGCACGACCGGCCCGATGAACAGCCCGAGGATGCCGCTGGTGACCATGCCGCCCAATGCGCCAATCAACACGACCGGCATCGGCACATCCACCCCCCGTCCCAGCAACAGTGGTTTGAGGACGTTGTCCACCAGGCCCGCCACGAACACAAAGACCGAGAAGATAATGGTCCGCGTGTTGGGTCCTTCGGTGGCCATGACATAGACGATCACCGGCAGCGTAATCAGCGTGGCCGGTAACTGCATGATGCCCAGCAGCAACACGCCGATGGCCAGCAGACCGGCGCCGGGGATGCCTTTGAGTACGAAGCCGATACCCACCAGCAGCATCTGGATGAACGCGATACCGACCACCCCGAGCGCAACGGCGCGAATGGTCGCCGTGCACAACTCGGCAATCTGCGCCCCCTTGTCCGGACCGCTAACACGCGACGCGATATCCACTGCGCAACGGCCGCCGGCTTCACCATGAGCCATGAAAATACCGGCGATGATCAAGGCGACGATGAACATCAGCAAACCTGCCCCGACGCCAGCGATTTTGGCCAACAAGCCCAGCGTGACGCCTTTTATTTGCGGCAGGTATTTCACCATCAGATCGGGCAGATCGGTCGAGGCCTGCAGCCATACCGCCGAGATGGATTTACCCACCAGCGGCCAACCGGCGACCGTATCGGGCGGAGGCGGGATCTGGAAGCTGCCCTCCTTCACCAGATCGACGACCTTGGCCACCGACTCTGCAATCGAGGTGCCCAACAGATAGACCGGCACCACCAGAATCGCGATGGCAATCACCACCAGTACGGTTGCAGCGCGTCCTTCGCTACGCCCCATCGACCCCATGAGTCGCAGTTGCAATGGATAGAGGGTGATCGCGAGGATGACCGACCACAGCATCAGGTCGCGAAACGGTCGGAAAATCTCGAAGCAGAACAGCACCAGAACGACAATCAACCCGGCACGAATCAGGACATCGAGCATGCTGCGGGTCAACGATTTCTCGGACAGAGGTGTGGGCACCATGGATGCCTCCTTGCTGATAGCTACAAAGAACGGTTGGGGAGCGGTTAGGGCAGCATAGACGGTGATTTCACAGTGCGACATCCACATTGTGCTCTGTATCGCTGTGCTGCAAAAAAAACCGCAAAAACAGCACATGGACTCAATATTCGCTGCTCAATCCACGTAACCATGGCCTCCTCACTCACCCCGTAAGGACCTCACCATGGCCATTGCAAAAGCAGTCCCCGGCAAAACCCTGCTGACCCCGACCGACCACACGCTGATCATGATTGACCACCAATCGCAGATGTCCTTTGCGACCAAGTCGATCGACGCCGTGACCCTGCGCAACAACGCCGCGCTCGTGGCCAAGGCGGCCCGTGGGTTCAAGGTCTCGACCATTCTCACCACCGTGGCCGAGAAGAGCTTTTCCGGGCCGATCTTCGACGAAATCAAATCGGTGTTTCCGGAACACAACGTGATCGACCGTACCAGCATGAACACCTGGGAAGACGAGCGCATCGCCGTTGAAGTCAACAAATTCGGCAAGCAGAAAATCGTCCTGGCCGGCCTCTGGACGTCCGTGTGCATCGTCGGCCCGGCGCTGTCGGCCATCGACCAGGGTTTCGAGGTGTACGTGATCGCCGATGCCTGCGGCGACGTCACCACCGAAGCCCACGAAATGGCCATGCAACGCATGATCCAGATCGGCGCTCGCCCCATGACCTCTCTGCAATACCTGCTCGAATTGCAGCGTGACTGGGCGCGCAGCGAAACTTATGACGAAACCGTAAAAACCTCGATCGCCAACGGCGGTGCCTACGGTCTGGGCCTGATCTATGCCAAGAGCATGTTCGGTGCCTCTGAAGCTCACTAAGCTAAAATCAGCGACTCCGTCCTCGCGGAGTCGCTGCCCGGTGGTGATTGATCGATGACGTTTTCCAAGCGCAAACCCGGCCTGCCCTTCTGGTTATCGGTGATAGTCGCCGGCACGACCGCAACGGCGCAGGCGGATGACACGGCGCAAACCGGGCAAGGGTTCCTCGACGGTGCGACGCTGAATGTGCTCAACCGCAACTTCTACCTCAACAGTGATTACCGCTCCCCTTCGCCGTCCGGCAAAAGCTACAAGGCGGAATGGGCGCAAGGGTTCATTGGCGCTTTCGAGTCTGGATTTACCCCCGGCATCCTGGGATTCGGCCTCGACAGCCACGCCTTCCTGGGCGTGAAACTCGACAGTGGCAAAGGCCGTTCCGGCACCGGGTTGCTGCCGGTGGACAGTGATGGCCGCAGTGAGGACGACTATTCCAGCGCTGGCGGCGCGCTGAAAATCAAGGCCTCCAAAACCACCGTGGCCTACGGTGAAATGATGGTTGAAACACCGGTGTTCGACACCGCCGACAAACGCCTGCAACCGGAATACGCCACCGGTTTTCTGCTGAACAGCCGCGAAATCGATGGCATGAATGTGCAGGCCGGTCACTTCACGGCGTTCAAGAATCAGGACAGTTCATCAAGCAAAGGCAATTTTTCCGGTTACGGCGCCAACACCGACGCCGGCGGCATTTCGTTTGTCGGCGCCGACCTGTTCACCCAAAGCCCTGTCGGCGGCGCAGTCTATGCCTCAACGCTGACCGATACCTGGCACCAGTACTACGGCAATCTTCACTTCAAGCAGCCGGGCGTGTTCGTCGACGCCAACCTCTACCACACGCGGGACACGGGAGAGGCATTGGCCGGCGCCATCGACAACACCGCGTTCAGCCTCTCAGGCAAATACTCCGTCGATGCCCACGGCTTTACCCTGGCCTATCAGAAAGTCAACGGTGACACCCCGTTCGATTTCGTCGGTGGTGACTCCATCTACCTGGCCAACTCGATCAAGTACGCTGACTTCAACGGCGCCCACGAACAATCCTGGCAAGTGCGCTACGACCTCGACCTGAGCACCTTCGGCGTCCCCGGCCTGGCCTTCATGACGCGTTACGTCAAAGGCACACAGATCGACGGCACCCATGCGCCCCAGGGCGGCGCCTACAACCCGTTCGATGAGGCGACCGGCACTTTCGTACCGCAACAAGGCGACGGCGGACGGCATTGGGAGCGCGACATCGATTTGCGCTACATCGTGCAATCGGGGGCGGCCAAGGACTTGTCGCTGCAACTGTCCCATGTATCGCACCGCGCCAACGCGGCTCAGGCCGGCGATGACATTGACCGGGTGTATGTGGTGATCCAGTACCCATTGAACTTCGGGCCTTTCTGATCGGGAAATTGGCGGAAGGCAGCCGGAGTCGAACCTGCCCGGGAACGGATGCCGTCCCCAACCGGGTTTGAAGCCCGGCCGCGCCACCGGGCGCGATTGCCTTCCTTGAACTCAGTGTTTGTCTGTCTGGGCCAAGGCACTGTCGAGACGGATCTGGCGTTTGTCGCCCATGCGTCGGGTCAGGCCGATGCGGTCAAAGTACTCCATGATCTGAATGCTGCGCTTGCGGCCCAGGCCGACCGTATCGCGAAACGCCGCGACTTGAATCACCGGGTCGTGCTCGGCCAACTGCAACAGCATAGCCGCCAATCGCCGGATCATCGCGTCGGTGTAGAACAGGTCCCGGACCACTTGATGCAGCAACCCCAGCCGCGCCATTTTGCGCAGCAGCAGGCGCACGCTTGCCTCGTCACCGCCCAGTTTTCGCACCCATGGCGGATCGAAACCGGCCTGTTCGAATAGCGGTTGCAAGCGCTGCCACTGGGCTTCGTCCTCTTCGCTCAAGCGTACTTGATGACCGGGTAAATGCAGCCAGGGTCCGCTGGTGGCGATGGCGCCGCTGGCGAGTAAATCGTCGAGCAGGCGGAGGAAGGTCGGGCGCTCCAGCGTGGTGGCGGTGAAACGACGCAGGCGATCACGGTCAGGGCCCATTTGATCCGGCTCGAGTGCGTGAAAGCGTGCGAGGTGCTCCAGCAACGGGGCCTTCAGGGCTTCCCAACGGGCCGAACTAAACAGCAGTGGCCCCTGGCGGGTCTCGATCAAACGCACGTCATCGGGCAAAACCCAGGTCGCGCGCGGTCGGTTGAACTGGCGCTCCAGTAGCCGTGGATCGAGGCCGCTGTCGCTGTTGGCCAACAAGGCCGGCAGGAGTTCTTCCAGCGAATGGCGGGTGGCGAGCGCCTGAAGCTGCGCCAGTCGTTCGGGGCTGCGACGGTGTCGGGTCGGGGCAAACGGATCAAGCACCCGACCGCCGCCAAGGGTGCGTTGTGCGCTCTGATCCCGCAGGATCAACGGATCGTCCTTCACCGCATGGACTGGGGCATTCAGCAGGATCTGCGCGAACATCCGCCCGCCCGGTGCCAGGCTCGTACCTTCCAACAACGCCACTCGCCCCGTCACGTCCTGAGTGCCGAGGTGAACATGCACTGGTTGAAAGTGCTCGAAGGCTTTGGCTTCGCTGGGCAACAAACGCAACTCGATGTCCAGTCGTTGGGTCGGGGCATACAGCCACTCGGCGAGCAACCATTGACCACGGTGGATGTGCTCCAGAGCCAAGCGTTCGGCACTCAGGTTCAGTGCGACGCGTTGGCCGGCAAACGCCGTGTCCGCCGCCTGGTTTTGCGCGTGCAAACCGCGCACACGCACAGGTTTGCCCAATGGGCTCAACACCAGCGTGTCGCCCACCGTTACTTGCCCGGACAGCGCCGTACCCGTCACCACGATACCGGCACCGGCGACGCTGAAGGCGCGATCAATCGCCAGTCGAAAACCACCGTCGGTACTGCGTTGATGCACGTCACGCTGTGCGTCGAGCAATGCCTGGCGCAGTGTCTCGACACCTTCCCCGGTCACACTCGACAGCGCGAGTTGCGGCGCATCGGCAAAAGGTCCGGGCGCCAGCAACGTGGTCATTTGTTCATGGACGGCATGCACCCTGTCCGGCTCGACCCGGTCGCACTTGGTGATCGCCACCAGCGCCCGGGGAATGCCCAGCAGTTCAACAATCGCCAGGTGTTCGCGGGTCTGCGGCATGACGCCGTCATCCGCCGCGACCACCAGCAACACCAGATCAATGCCCTGCGCCCCGGCCAGCATGTTGTGGGTGAAACGTTCGTGACCGGGCACGTCGATGAACCCGGTCAATTCGGCGCCCGGTTCCAGCGCGGCATACAGGTAGCCGAGGTCGATGGTCATGCCGCGTTCGCGCTCTTCCCGGCGACGGTCACCGGCCTGCCCGGTCAACGCCTGCAACAGCGCAGTCTTGCCGTGATCGATGTGCCCTGCGGTGCCGACGATCACCCTGCCCGCCCCTCGACGGCCAACTGATCGAGTTGTTGCAGCCATGCGGTTTCGTCGTCAAGTTGGCGCAGATCCAGCCACAGCGCGTCGTCATCGAGACGGCCCAACACCGGAATGGCCAACTGACGGAACGCGGCTTCCAGCCCCAGCAGTTGCCGACCGCGCAGACGTTTGGAGACGTTAGGCCGCAGGCATAACGCAGCGCTCGGCAAGCGCGCCACCGGTTGGCTGCCGCTGCCGATCATGCCCAGCGCCGGCAGCGCACTGACGCTCCAGCCGTCACCTACGGCGTGGGCCAGCGAAGGTTGCAACCGTTCGGCCTGGGCGAGGATATCGGCTTGCGGGCGAGTCAGCAGACGCAGGCTCGGCAGACGTTCGGCCAGACGATCTGGATCGCGGTACAAACCCAGCACCGCTTCGAGCGCGGCCAGGGTCAGTTTGTCGACCCGCAGCGCACGCTTGAGTGGGTTTTTCTTGATCTTCGCAATCAAGTCCTTGCGCCCGACAATCAACCCCGCCTGCGGGCCACCCAACAATTTGTCGCCACTGAAGGTGACGATGTCCGCGCCATCGAGCAGCGCCTGGCGCACCGTCGGCTCGGCGGGCAGGCCCCAGCGAGTCAGGTCCAGAAGACTGCCGCTGCCGAGGTCTTCGAGCAGCGGCAAACCATGGTTGTGCGCCAATTGCGCGAGCTCGGCGGTCGGCACCCGTGCGGTGAATCCTTCGATGGCGTAATTGCTCGCATGCACGCGCATCACCAGGCCACTGCGCGGGCCGATGGCTGCCTCGTAATCACGGGCATGGGTGCGGTTGGTGGTGCCGACTTCATGCAGCCGCACCCCGGCCCGCGCCATGATGTCGGGAATGCGGAACGCGCCGCCGATTTCAATCAGCTCGCCCCGGGAAATGATCCCTTCCTTGCGTGCGCCCAGACTGTTGAGCGTCAGCAATACGGCCGCCGCGTTGTTGTTGACCACGGTCACCGCTTCGGCGCCGGTGAGTTCGCGGATCAGGCCTTCGATCAGGTCATCACGGTCACCCCGCATGCCGCTGTGCAGGTCAAATTCAAGATTGAGCGGATAACGCGCGGCCATTTGTACGGCTTCGATGGCGACTTCCGGGAGCAACGCCCGGCCGAGGTTGGTGTGCAGCACCGTGCCAGTGAGGTTGAACACCCGGCGCACATGGCTTTGGTGCTGCCGGGCCAGACGCTCACCCGCCCGCCCTGCCAAAACCTGCGGGCTGATTTCCACGGCATCGAATTGCCCGTTCAGGACCGGTTCGCGCAAGTCATCGAGCAATTGCCGCAAGCTCGCCAGCAGCGCGTCCCGTCCATAGCGTTCGGCCAACGGCTGGCATGCGGGATGGCGCAGCAGACTGTCGATGGAAGGCAGCCGCAAGGTTTGACCGGCGGAAGGTGAAGGCATCAGGCGCTCCTGGAAACGATTGACCGTCGCGCCTGAGTGTAGCCGTTGAGTGTTTAGTCGCCGCCGGGTGCCAGCAGCAGATTCGGCGCCGGACGCAGGTAGCCCTCCTGTTCCAGGCGCATGTCGAGCATCAGGCTGCTCAAGTCCGCCGACAGCGCTTCGGCCTCGGCGTCGTTTTCCAGGTACAGCTGTTTTAGGTAACTGCGACAACCCGGACAGGTCTCGGCGCGTAGCGGCGCCTGATTGGCGGCGTAGCGATCGTCATCGAGGCTGACGTATTCCAGGCCTTTGCTCTGTTCGCAATACACGCATTTGACCCGCACCACATGCCATTCGCAGGCACACAGGGAACAGACCAAATAACGCAACCCGTTGTGCTTGCCACGGTGGCGAATCACCCCGGCCATCGCCGGCGAACCGCAGGCCGGGCATTGATTGAGGCTGTCGCCGGGTTTCAGCGCGAGGTCCGGGGTGCTCAGCAGCCAGTGACTCCAGGCTGCTTGCAACGCGGCACCGAGAAACGGCACCAGCGCGGCGGGCAGCAGCGTGAACTGACCGCTGACCAACGCCACCGCCCAGGCTTTGCGTTGTCCGGCGTCGGTACTGCGCAACGTCGCCAGGGCTTTTGCTACCGCCGGTTGCGGCGCTGGCGGGTAGTGCTGCAACAAGGCGTCGAGGTACGGCAACCAATGACCTTCGCGCACCAGCGTATCGGCGGCCAACGGTGGCAGCCCGTGCGCCTGGCAGACTTTGATTCGTTCGGGATCAGGCAAGGTGGTCACCGGCGGATCGTCGATCAAACGCTGCTGCACATGACACAAACCGGCGATCAGGCGCAGGTAATCGGCCAGCGGATGGCCCTCGGCCAAATGCTCCAGCCGTAAGGCGCGCAAGGTGAACAGGTTGTGCGGCGGCAGGTACAGAAACGGCGGTGAACTCGCCGCCGCTTCAATCTCTCCAGGTTCAAGAATCGTCGCCAAGTGCTTATCCTTTTTTGCTGATCGGCGGGTCGGGATGTTCGTCGCGGGTCACTTCGCGGTACCAGAGTTCATGGTGTTTTTTCGCCCAGGCGCGGCTGACCCAGCCATGCACCATGGCGCTGATCGAGCCCTTGATCCAGATACCGGCGTAGATGTGGATGATGATACTGAGCACCAGTACAAATCCGGCCAACGCATGCAGCAGCATGGCCCAGCGAATCGCCGTGATGCCGAAATAAACGCTGAAATACGCGCGCCAGATCACCAGCCCGGTCAACAACAGCGCAAGCATGCAGGCCAACAAGGTCCAGAACAGCAGCTTCTGTCCGGGGTTGTATTTGCCAATGGGCGGCACGCCCTCCTCCTCGTTTTGAATCACCCTGTCGATCCGCTTGAGCCACAAGCCGTCATTGCGGATGAAAAAGTTGGCCCGCCAGAAGCGAAACACCAGCCCGAGGAACAGCACGAACATCACCACGCCCATAAACGGATGCAGGATTCGCGTCCACGGGCCACCGCCAAACAGATTGCTGAGCCAGAACAGCGCCGGATGAAACAACGCCAGCCCGGACAGTGCCGCCATGAAAAACAGGATCGCCACCAGCCAGTGATTGGTGCGCTGGCCAGCGGTGTAGCGCAGGATCTGTTTGCGGATCATGGTCTGTCCTCCCCGCGCGGATCAAAGGTATGCACCGATGGGTCGACTTCGTGCACCGCGTTGTCCTTGAGCGGCGGCAACTCATCCTCTTCCACCACCTGCGGGCCGATGCGCACGTAGTGGAAGAACCCGGCCAGCACCGCCAGGCCCATCGCGAGCAAGCCCAAGGGTTTGCTCATGCCTTTCCACAAGCCCACCAATGGGCTGATCTCCGGGTCTTTCGCCAGCCCGGCGTACAGCAGCGGCGTGTCGGCGTGGTGCAGCACGTACATCACGTGGGTGCCGCCAACACCGGCCGGGTCGTACAGGCCGGCGTTTTCGAAGCCACGGCTTTTCAGATCGACGATCCGTTCGGCCGCGTGTTCCTTCATGTCTTCCTTGGTGCCGAAGACGATGGCGCCCGTTGGGCAGGTTTTCACGCAGGCCGGTTCCAGTCCGACTTCAACCCGGTCCGAACACAAGGTGCATTTGTACGCCTTGTGATCCTTTTGCGAGATCCGTGGAATGTTGAACGGGCAACCGGTGATGCAATAGCCGCAGCCGATGCAATGGTCCTGGTTGAAATCGACAATGCCGTTGGCGTGCTTGATGATCGCGCCGGGGCTGGGGCATGCCGCCAGGCAACCCGGTTCGGCGCAGTGCATGCAGCCGTCCTTGCGGATCAGCCATTCGAGATTGCCGGCGTCGGTTTCGTGCTCGGTGAAACGCATCAGGGTCCAGGTTTCTGCGCTGAGGTCCTGCGGGTTGTCGTAGGTGCCGAGGTTGTGACCGACGTCGTCGCGCAGCTCGTTCCATTCCGAACAAGCCACCTGACACGCCTTGCAGCCGATGCACTTGGTGGTGTCGATCAGCTTGGCCACTTCCTCCTGATTGCGCACCGAAGGCGGGACAGTCGTGGTGGCCGAACGGGCAATGATGTCTTGGCTGGCCATTTAGACTTTCTCCACGTTGACCAGGAATGACTTGGATTCCGGGGTCTGTGTGTTGCCATCGCCGAGGAACGGCACCAGGGTGTTGGTTAGGTATCCGTGACGCGTAAGTCCGGTAAAACCCCAGTGCAGCGGGATGCCGATCTGGTGCACCACTTGATTGTTGACCTGCAGCGGACGAATCCGCTTGGTCACCACCGCCACCGCTTCAATATGCCCGCGCTTGCTGCTGACCCGCACACGGTCGCCGGCGACGATGCCTTTTTCCTTGGCCAGCACTTCGCCAATTTCGACGAACTGCTCCGGTTGGGCAATGGCGTTGAGCTTGCAGTGCTTGCTCCAGAAGTGGAAATGCTCGGTCAAGCGGTAACTGGTGGCCGCGTACGGGTAGTCCTTGGCCACACCGAGGGAATCCCACACCGAATCGAAGATCCGCGCCGCCGGGTTGCTGGTGGCTTGTTTGTTGGTCGGGTGCAGCGGGTTGATACCGATCGGCGTTTCGAACGGCTCGTAGTGCTCGGGGAACGGGCCTTCGTTCATCTTGTCGACGGCGAAGAACCGTGCCACGCCTTCGGGGTTCATGATGAACGGATTCATCCCCGCTTCCGGTGGCACGTCGGCCTTGTAGTCGGGCACATCGGTGCCGCCCCAGGCCTTGCCGTTCCACCACACCAGGCGTTTTTTCGGGTCCCAAGGCTTGCCTTGCGGATCGGCCGAGGCGCGGTTGTAGAGAATCCGCCGGTTCGCCGGCCACGCCCAGGCCCAGCCTTGGTGCTGGTGCATGCCATACGGATCGCTGTTGTCGCGCCGGGCCATCTGGTTGCCGGTTTCGGTCCAGCTGCCACAGAAAATCCAGCAGCCGGACGCGGTGCTGCCGTCGTCCTTGAGCTGACTGAACGCGGCCAGTTGCACATTGCCCTTGATCGCTGCGCCCGTGGCGTCGGTGAAGTCGGTGGTGGCGTAGCCGTTTATTTCCTTGGCCAGTTCCTCCGGCGAGGGCTCGTCGGGAATCTTGTACTGCCACGACAATTTGAGGATCGGATCGGGATAGGCGCCACCCTTCGCTTCATAGCGCTGACGCAGGCGCAGGAACAGTTCGGCCATGATCCGAATGTCGGTTTGCGCTTCGCCCGGCCCGTCCGCACCCTTCCAGTGCCATTGCAGCCAGCGGCTGCTGTTGACCAGCGAGCCGTCTTCCTCGGCAAAACAGGTGGTGGGCAGGCGGATCACTTCGGTCTGGATGTCGGCACTTTTCACATCGTTGTACGGCCCGACATTGCGCCAGAATTCCGAGGTCTCGGTGGACAGCGGGTCCATCACCACCAGCCATTTCAACTTGGCCAGCGCCGCCATCACCCGATTCTTGTCAGGCAACGCCGCGATGGGGTTGAAGCCCTGGCACATGTAGCCATTGACCTTGCCCTGGCCCATCAGGTCGAACACTTTGAGGATGTCGTAGTTGGGAATGTCCAGTTTCGGCAGGTAGTCGTAGGCCCAATTGTTCTCGACCGTGGCGTTACCGCCGTACCAGGCTTTCATCAGGCTGACGTGGAACTTGCTGTAGTTCTGCCAGTAGGACAACTGCCCCGGACGCAACGGTTTTTGCGTGCGTTTAGTGATGTAGGCGGCGTAGTCCTGCTCGGCGTCGGTCGGCAAGGTGAGGTAACCCGGCAGCGAGTTGGACAGCAACCCAAGGTCGGTCAGGCCCTGAATGTTGGAGTGCCCGCGCAAGGCGTTCACGCCCCCGCCGGGCATGCCGACGTTGCCCAGCAGCAATTGCACCATTGCCGCGCTGCGGATGATCTGCGAGCCGATCGAGTGCTGGGTCCAGCCCAATGCATAGAGGATGGTCATGGTCTTGCCTGGCACCGAGCAGGTCGCGATCTCATCCCAGATCTTCTGCATGGCATCGACCGGCATCCCGCAAATCTGGCTCGCCAGGTCGATGTTGTAGCGGCTGTAATGCTGCTTCATCAGTTGATAGACGCAGCGCGGATCTTGCAGGGTCGGGTCGACCTTGACGAAGCCGTCTTCACCGAGTTCGTAACCCCAGCCGGATTTATCGGTGTAGCTGCGCTTGGCCACGTCGTAACCGCTGAAAATCCCGTCCTCGAAGCCATAACCGGCTTTGACGATGAACGACACGTCGGTGTAGTTGCGCACGTATTCGTGCTGGATCTTGTCCTCGGTCAGCAGGTAGTTGATCAGCCCGCCCATGAAGGCGATGTCGGTGCCGGTGCGAATCGGCGCGTAATAGTCGGCCACCGAGGCTGTGCGGGTGAATCGCGGGTCGACCACGATCAGCCGCGCCTTGTTGTGCGCCTTGGCTTCCGTCACCCATTTGAAACCGCACGGGTGCGCTTCTGCTGCGTTGCCGCCCATCACCAGAACCAGATTCGCGTTGGCGATATCGGTCCAGGTATTGGTCATGGCACCACGGCCGTACGTCGGGGCAAGACTTGCCACCGTCGGGCCGTGTCAGACACGCGCCTGGTTATCAAACCCCAGCATGCCGAGACTGCGAATGACCTTGTGGGTGATGTAGCCCGCTTCGTTGGACGCTGCCGAGGCGGCGAGGAAACCGGTGGTCAGCCAGCGATTCACCGTTTGGCCTTGCGCGTTCTTCTCGATGAAGTTGGCATCGCGGTCGGCCTTCATCAGGTCGGCGACACGATCCAGCGCTTCATCCCAGGAGATGCGCGTCCACTCGCTGCTGCCGGGCTTGCGTACCTGCGGGTATTGCAGGCGGCCGGGGCTGTGAATGAAGTCCAGCAGGCCCGCGCCTTTGGGGCAAAGGGTGCCGCGGTTGACCGGGTGGTCGGCGTCACCTTCGATGTGGATGATGCTTTGCGCGACATTCTTGGCTGTATCGCCCTGGCTGTACATGATCAAGCCGCAACCGACCGAGCAATACGGGCAGGTGTTGCGGGTTTCATGAGTGGCGGCAAGCTTGAAGTGGCGCACCTGCTCGGCAAAGGCCAGCGTGGGAGCCATGCCCAACGCGCCCAGGCTCGAGCCCGCAAGGCCGATACCAGCGACCTTGAAGAACTGACGACGGCTGAGGTCCATCGTGCACTCCTGATCAGGTGGAAATCCGGGACTTTGCCGGACTTTTCAATCAATCACGGTGGCGGCAGCCGGGCTGCCGACACTTGAAACTCTAGACAACCCCGACGCGCCCGGTGTGAAAACCGACCGTCGGGCACGCCGGGATATCAACCAAACCACAAAACCTGTGGGAGCGAGCCTGCTCGCGAAGACGACGTATCAGTCGACATCGTGGGTGCCTGACACGGCGCTTTCGCGAGCAGGCTCGCTCCCACAGGGCTTGGCGATTATCATGGTCGCCATTCCAATCCTGCTTTCACGAGACCGCGCATGACTTTCGATTTTGATCAGGTGTTCGACCGCCATAACACCGGTAGCACCAAATGGAGCCGCTACCCGGCCGACGTGCTGCCGATGTGGGTGGCCGACATGGATTTTGCCGCGCCGCCGATGATCATCCGGGCCCTGCAAAAACGCCTGGAACACCCGATGGTCGGCTACAGCGTGGCCCCGGATGACCTGCGCGACGCCATCGTCGCCGACCTCTGGAACAAATACGCCTGGCGCGTCGAGCCGCAAGAGCTGATCTTTCTGCCGGGGGTTGAATCGGGTTTCAACATGGCCCTGAAAGCGCTGGTCCAGCCGCCACAGAACGTCGTGGTGCAGGTGCCCAACTATCCGCCACTGCGCCACGCGCCGGGTCATTGGGGCCTGAACAAGGTCGAGCTGAATTTCGATGAGCAGGCTGACGGCACTTACACCACACCGCTCGCCACCCTCAGTCAGTCGCTACAAGGTGGCGGCGCGCTGCTGCTGAGCAACCCGCACAACCCGCTGGGCAAAGCCTTCCCGCGCGAAGAGCTGCAAGCGATTGCCGACATATGCCTGGAACAGGGTGCCTGGATCATCTCGGATGAAATCCACGCCGAGCTGTGCTTCGACGGGCGCAAGCATGTACCGATGGCGACCCTGAGCGCGGACATCGCCCGGCGCACGATCACACTGATGTCGGCGAGCAAGGCCTACAACATCGCCGGCCTGAAAACCTCGTTCATGATCATTCAGGACCGTGCCCTGCGCGAGAAGGTCAACCACGCCCGTTGCGGCATGGTCGACAGCGTCAACCCGCTGGGCCTGGAAGCCACCCGCGTCGCCTACAGCGAAGCCGGGCCGTGGCTGGCGGAGCTGAGCGCGTACCTGCAAAGCAACCGCGATTACCTGGTCGACGCCGTTCGCACGCGCCTGCCTGGCGTCACCATGAACGTGCCGCAAAGCACCTATCTGGCGTGGCTCGATTGCTCGATGCTGGGACTGGACAACCCGCAGCAGTTCTTCCTCGAGGAAGCCAAAGTCGGTTTGAGCCCTGGCCTGGATTTCGGTGATGACGCCGGGCAGTTCGTACGTCTGAACTTCGGCTGCCCACGGGCGTTGCTCGAAGAAGGCATTGCGCGGATGGAGCGCAGCTTGCGCAATCGCAAGGCCTGATCCTCTCTCAACTTCACCACATCCCCCTGTGGGAGCGAGCCTGCTCGCGAAAGCGTCATTCCAGTCGACATTGATGTTGGCTGACATACCGTCTTCGCGAGCAGGCTCGCTCCCACAGGGATTTGTGGGGCATTTGGAATTATCGGTACCTGAAATCCAACCGAACTCAAGACAAAACCCAACGGTCAACCCTTTGACCCGATTGCCTTGAACCCGGAGATTGAAGATGACTGACTATCCAAAACCACCCTTCCCCAAACAAGCCCAAGCCGTCCCCGGTTCCCAGCGCAAGATGGACCCCGTCCCTGACTGTGGCGAGCAGTCCTATAAAGGCTCGGGCCGGTTGCAGGGCAAGATCGCCTTGATCACTGGCGCCGACAGCGGCATCGGTCGCGCGGTGGCCATTGCCTTCGCCCGTGAAGGCGCGGATGTCGCCATTGCCTACCTGAATGAACACGAAGACGCTCAGGAAACTGCCAACTGGGTGGAACAGGCTGGTCGGCAAACCCTGCTGCTGCCCGGCGACATCGCGCACAAAACCGAATGCCAGGCCTTGGTCGACAAGACCGTCGAGCGCTTCGGGCGCATCGATATTCTGGTCAACAACGCTGCGTTCCAGATGAGCCACGACAGCATCGAGGACATCACGGACGAAGAATGGGTGATGACTTTCGATGTGAACATCACCGCCATGTTCAGAATCTGCAAGGCGGCGTTGAAGCACATGAAGGCCGGCAGTTCGATCATCAACACCAGTTCGGTCAACTCAGACCTGCCCAAACCCACTCTTCTCGCCTACGCCACCACCAAGGGCGCAATTGCCAATTTCACCGGTGGACTGGCGCAGATGCTCGGGCCGAAAAACATCCGGGTGAACAGCGTGGCACCGGGGCCGATCTGGACGCCGCTGATTGTCTCGACCATGCCCGATGACGAAGTGCAGAACTTTGGTTCAGAGACCCCATTGGGGCGGCCAGGGCAACCGGTTGAAGTCGCGCCGATTTACGTGTTGCTGGCGTCGGACGAGGCCAGTTACATCACCGGCCAACGCTATGGCATCACGGGCGGCAAGCCGATCCTGTGAACCTGTAGCAGCAGCCTTCGACGGCTGCTACATGGGTCGGCGGGGTGTGGGCTTGCTGGTTTTAGTGACTATTCTGGTGGAAATGATTCTGGTGTGGTTCAACCTGCTGTCGCCTGAATACTGCGCGCGACGGTTGGTTGATTGCATCAGCCCCGGCATCGCACTTCCTTCCCTGCGGGTTAAGACATGAGCTTCATTCTATGGGTGGCGGTGCTGGGTGCCGTGCTGCTGACACTGGCGCTGACGTCGTCGTACCTGCGCTGGATGCCGGTGACCACATCGGCGGTTTGCCTGGTGCTGGGCGCGGCCATCGGCCCGGGCGCACTGGGTTTGTTGAAGCTCAACACCAATGACGCCGCTGACTGGATGGAGCACCTGACGGAAGTCGCGGTGCTCTTTTCGTTGTTTGTCTGCGGTCTGAAACTGCGCCTGCCGCTCAAGGACAAGACCTGGCGAATCGCTTTCGGGCTGGCCGGGCCGGTCATGGTCTTGACCATTGGCGGCGTGTGCTTGCTGTTGCACTACGGCTTCGGCGTGTCGTGGGGCGCCTCGGTCCTGATTGGCTCGATTCTGGCACCGACCGACCCGGTGCTGGCTGCCCTGGTACAGGTCAACGACGCACGTGATGACGACCGGGTGCGCTTCGGCCTGTCGGGTGAGGCAGGGCTCAACGATGGCATCGCGTTTCCGTTCGTGATCCTTGGATTGCTGTTGTTGCAACACGACGGCGATCCCGGCTGGCTGGGTCACTGGGCGCTGAAAAGCCTGCTCTGGGCCGTCCCCGCCGGTTTGCTCACGGGTTACTGGATGGGACGCGGCATCGGGCGTGTGACGCTGACGCTGCGAATCCAGAATGATGACAGTACGCTGTCCCCAAATGATTACCTCGCCCTTGCCTTGATTGCCCTGGCCTATGTCGGGGCCGAAGCTATTCATGCCTATGGTTTTCTCTCGGTGTTCGCCGCCGGTCTCGGCTTGCGTCAGGCAGAGGTCAGCACCACGGGCGAATCGCAGGAGCCCGCCGAGCATCTGGTCCAGCCCGTAGTGGGTCATCAGAATGTCGAGCCGCAACATGCGATGCGTGGCAACACTGAGCACCTGGAAGACGGCCAGGTTGCGGCGGGCATCATGATGAGTGACATGCTCGCCTTCGGTAGCCTCGTGGAGCGGGCCATGGAAGTGTTTCTGGTGACGCTGCTGGGCGTGGTGCTGATTGCCCATTGGGATTGGCGTGCCCTGCCCATCGGCGGCGTGCTGTTTTGCCTGATCCGGCCGCTGAGTGTGGCCGCCATGCCTTGGGGCCGTTTGCTTGACTGGCGGCAGCGAGCCTTGATCGGTTGGTTCGGCATTCGCGGCATCGGCAGCCTTTATTACCTGTTTTATGCGTTGAACCACGGGCTCGGTCAGTCGGTTGCGTCGCTGTGCACTGATCTGACCTTGTCGGTGGTGGCGTTGAGTATCCTGATTCACGGGATCACCACCCAGCCGACCCTCGCCCGTTACGAACGACTGAAAAAACAGATTATTTGATTTTTTCTCTGCATCTCATCAATGGATTTATCGAATTTTCGCCTGCAAAAAATTGAAATCCCTTTTTCTCCCGGCAGTCACATATTCAATCCCGCTGTGTTTGTGTCGCGGGATCCGACAGGTTCGGTTCCACTGTGGCAACGACGCCTATTCAAAGGAACCCTGGAAAAGAAAAAGGTGCCGGTCATGATCGAATGTTCCTCCCCCGATGAAATCAAAGCCTGCCGGGCATTTGCCCTGGAACGTAACCGTCAGATGTTCGAAGAGGCCCAGGACTTGAGCCGATGTGCATTCGAAATGCTCGATGGCGGCGATCTGGATGTGGAGCTGTTTGATCGCTATCGCGCATTGCGCCGCAAAGCTGATCTGAAGTTTCAGGAAGCGATCGAGCATCTGCGCTTGCTCAACGAGGATTTCCCGCCGATTCCACTGTCCGTCAGCAATTCTCATCATCTGCGCCAGCAGCTTGAACACCGAGCCTGAGCGTAAAAAAGAAGCCCGGCGATTGCCGGGTTTCTTTTTGCCTGCTGGCCGCCGCTACATCACCGGCACCGCCTCGCTTTCAAAATTTTCGGTCAACGGGACATCGCTGGAACCCGGCGTCAAAATCACCTTGCGGCACTGTTCCTGTTTCTTGTCGAAAAGCTTGTAGCCCTCCGCCGCCTGCTCCAGGGACATCCGATGGGTGATGATCGCCTCCGGTTGCAAGCGTCCGGTCTCAATGTGCCCGAGCAGTTCCGGCAAATAGCGCTGCACGTGAGTCTGGCCCATCTTGAACGTCAGGCCCTTGTCGAAGGCATCTCCGAACAGAAACCCATGGATAAACCCTGAATAAACACCCGGAACGCTGACCACACCTCCGCGCCGTACCGCGGCAATACACTGGCGTAGCGCCTTGCCGCTGCTGCCCTCGAGTTTCAGGGTGGCGAGCACAGTTTCGGTGGTACTGCCCTTGGCTTCAAACCCCACCGCATCGATCACCGCATCCACCCCGCGACTGCCCGCTGTTTGCCGAATGATCGTATCGGCCGGGTCATCATCGTCATCAAAGTTGATCGGAATCACGCCATAGGTGCGTTGCGCGTAGGCCAACCGGTAGTCGTGGTGATCGACCATGAAAATCTGCTCGGCGCCGAGCATTTTGGCGCACGCCGCGCTCAATAACCCCACGGGGCCTGCGCCATAAATCGCAAGGCTCGAACCTGGCCCAATACCGGCATTGAGCACGGCCTGCCACGCCGTGGGCAGAATGTCCGAAAGAAACAACACCTTCTCGTCCGCCAGTGTTCCCGGCACTTTGAACGGCCCGACATTGGCTTTAGGTACTCTGACCAGTTCAGCCTGGCCACCGGGAATCCCACCGTACAAACGACTGAAGCCAAACAACGCCGCCGCTGGAGGGATTGCCTTTTTATTGATGATTGCGCCTCTGCCCGCATTGGTGGTTTCGCAGCTGGCGTACAACTCCATCTGGCAGAAGAAGCAGTCACCGCAGGCGATCACGAACGGGATAACTACCCGATCGCCACGCTGTACGGCCGTGACGGCGGAGCCGGTTTCCTCGACGATGCCCATGAATTCGTGGCCGAAGATATCGCCATGCTCCACGGTCGGAATCTTGCCGCGATACAGGTGCAGATCCGATCCACAGATGGCTGTGGCGGTCACCCGCAAGATGATGTCGTCAGCGGCTTCGATGACGGGATCTGGAACGGTTTCTACCTTGACGTCGTGGGCACCGTGGTACGTCATTGCTCGCATGGCTACATCCTCGCGGGTGATTGAAAAGTCTCGGCTGTCTGTATTAAGGGAGCTGGCTTCAGAGGCGAGTTCAGTTGCATGAGTGGCGAATCTGATCGACGGTAAAACGCTGTGGTGTCGCGTTCACAAAGTTGCTGGCGTGGCACTGCGAACTGCATGAGCCAAATGACGGACTCATGCAGCCTGCATGAGCGCAGTTAGCCATCAAGGCATGTAACTATTTGATATTACGAGTGATATAGCCCAGTCAAAAATCGGCACGACTCCTGCTCTATCCCCTCAAGCGACTATCGGCCATTGAGACCGTGCGCGCTCATCCCCGTGACGACTTGAGAGACTTGACCATGAACGCCATCGATCTGTTGAAAGCTGACCATGAACGTGTGAAAGGCATCCTGAGCCAATTGAGCGAATCCACTGAGCGCGGCGTTAAAAAGCGCACAGAGTTGCTGGCCAAGCTGGAGATGGAAATCAGCATTCATACGCGACTTGAGGAGGAAGTCCTGTACCCGGCGTATAAAAAGGCCGGCGGCAAGGAGCAGGACGTGATGTATTACGAAGCCAAGGAAGAGCACCGCACCGTGGACTCGCTGGTGCTGCCGGATCTGAAAGTCACCGACCCGTCCACTCCGGAGTTTGCCGGTCGGGTCAAAGTGGTCAAGGAGCTGTTGGAACACCACATCGAAGAGGAAGAAACCGAGATGTTCCCGCAGGCGAAAAAGCTGCTGGGCAAAGCGACGCTGGAAGAGTTGGGCGCGCAAATGGAGACGCTGAAGGCTCAGTACAAAAAAGAACTGAGTGACGGCAATCTCGCCGCTTGAACATTCACTTAAACTTGACGCTGTATCTGTGGCGAGGGAGCTTGCTCCCTCGCCACACGTTAGCCTTTGTCATTTCATCGCCTGGGCAATGATTTCAATCAGGTTGAGCTGAGTGAACGGTTTGGACAACCGCGGCAGTTCGACCGCAAACCCCTCCAGGCGCTCGGCATACCCCGTGGCAAGGACTATCGGCAGTTCCGGCTGCATGACCCGGATCGCATGTGCCAGTTGTGCGCCATTCATTTGCGGCATGGCCATGTCGGTAATGACCAGATCGATACCCGGCGTGCTCGCGAACAGCTCCAACGCTTGGGCACCGGATGTCGCACTGATCACCCGGTGGCCGAGGTCTTCGAGCAACAGGCCGGTGCTCGTCAGCACCAGGCTGTCGTCGTCCACGACCAGGACGCACAACCTGTACTCGGGGGCCACTGCCTCGTCTTCGGCAACTTTGGGAATGACCGAAGCCATCGTGGCAGCGGGTATCCACAGTTCGGCCCGGGTGCCACTGCCCGCCTGGCTCTTGAGAATGAATCGCCCGCCCAGTTGTTCGATAAATCCATGAACCATCGACAACCCCAGGCCGGTGCCTTTGCCGACGCCTTTGGTGGTGAAGAACGGGTCCATCGCTGACGCCAGGGTGATTGCATCCATGCCTTCGCCGGTATCGGAGACGCTCATGCAAACATATTGGCCCGGCGCCAGGGACAACGCCGAATGATCGTGAACCTCTTCCGTCTGGGCGCTGATCACGATTTTGCCGCCATGGGGCATGGCATCGCGGGCGTTGGTGGCAAGGTTTAGGACAGCCAGTTCGAGCTGGTTATTGTCCGCCATGACCGGCACCAGTCCCGGCGAAAAACGGGTTTCGAGTTGTACCGACGGCCCTAAAGAACTGCGCAACAAACCGCTGATGCCTTCAATCAATCCGGGAATTTCCACGGATTCGGATTTGAGCTCCTGGCGTCTGGCAAACGCCAGCATCCGCTGGGTCAACGACACACCGCGCAAGGCCCCTTGAGTGGCGTTGTCGATCAGCCGCATGACCTTCGGATCATTCGCGACGCGCTTGCGCACGATTTCGAGGTTGCCGAGGATCACCGTCAACAGGTTGTTGAAGTCGTGGGCTATCCCGCCGCTGAGTTGGCCGATGGCCTGCATTTTCTGCGCCTGGAACAACGCCTCGCGGGTTCGCTCAAGGTCTTGTTGGGCGAGGGTCGCCTCTGTGATATCGCGGGTTATCTTGGCAAACCCCAGCAGCGTGCCGGTTTCACCCCAGATCGGGTCCACCACGACGTGAGCGTAAAACCGTGTACCGTCCTTGCGTACGCGCCAGGCCTTGTTCTCGAAGCGTCCCTCTCGCGTGGCGGTTTCCAAGGCCCGTTGCGGTTCACCGGCTTCGCGGTCTTCAGGGGTATAAAAGATAGAGAAGTGCTGGCCGATGACTTCTTCGGGACGGTAACCCTTTATGCGCTGGGCGCCCGGATTCCAGTTGGTCAAACGCCCGTCCGGGGCCAGCATGTAGATGGCGTAATCCGTGACGCTTTGCACCAGTAACCGGAACTGCTGCTCGCTTTGCTTGAGGGTTTCCTCGGCCATTTTACGGTCGGTGAGATCCCGGGTAATTTTGGCGAACCCCAGCAACTTGCCGGTCGGATCGATAATCGGGTCGATCACCACGTGCGACCAGAAATGCGTGCCGTCCTTGCGCACACGCCAGCCTTCGCCTTCGAAACGGCCTTCATTAATGGCCGTGTCCAGTGCGCGCTGGGGCAAACCGGCACGTCGATCTTCTTCTGTATAGAACCGCGAGAAGTGCTGGCCGAGAATCTCCGCTTCCTCGTAGCCTTTGAAACGCCGGGCGCCGGAGTTCCAGCTGGTGATGATGCCGTCGGGATCGATCATGTAGATCGCGTAGTCCACCACAGCATCAATCAGCAGGCGAAAGCGCATCTCCTCGATGGAATTGGTTTTGGACGGCACATCACTCATCAATCACACCCGCGACTTTCATTTTTATGGAGTATGAGGCAAACCGTGGGTTTGGAAAGCCGCAACTCGCTTGTTCAGTGGAGTCCAGGCAACAGACCACCTATGCTCGACGCCAACTGCCATTTCCGGCAGATAAAAGGCGCTTCCATGATTCTGATGCTATTGCCGACCTGCGACTACGACCCGACCGAGAGCAGCGTGCCCTGGCAAGCGATGCGCAGTGCCGGCATCGAAGTGCGTTTTGCCACACCACAGGGTTTGCCCGCCTACGCCGATTCGCGTCTGGTGGACATTGGCTTTGGTCCGCTCAACCCGCTGCTGATGACACGCAAGCCCGACCTGGCCAGCTACAGACAGATGACGGAAGACGCCTCATTTCGCCAACCCTCGTCCTATGACGCTGTCGACCCGAGCGAGTTCGATGGATTGTTGATTCCAGGCGGCCATGCCAAAGGCATGCGCAACTTGCTGGAATCTGCTGAGGCACAGCGGATCGCCCTGCACTTTTTTAACGCAGACAAACCGGTGGCGGCGGTGTGTCACGGCGTTCTATTGCTGGCCCGTACCGTCAACCCCGATACCGGGCTTTCCGTATTACGGGGTCGCAAGGTCACCGCGCTGGTGGCCAACACCATGGAACTGCCTGCCTGGGCAATCACCGCGCCCTGGCTTGGGCGTTACTACCGAACCTACCCGCAGACGGTCGAGGCAGAAGTCACCGCGGCGCTTTCCAGCCCCGCAGATTTCCTGCGGGGCCCCTTGCTCGCCGTACGTGATTCGGCGGACCAGCCACAACGAGGCTTTGCCGTGCGCGATGGCCAGTTACTGACCGCACGCTGGCCGGGAGACTGCCATCGCTTTGCCGCCGAATGGGTGCGCCTTATCGGTTCACGTATTTGACGATATAGGCATGCAGGTCGTTGTAGACGAAATCAGGCACCAGCGTGGGGTGTGCCTGGGTTTTGAGCAGCGCCAGATGACACTCCTTCAGCATCTCGTCGCGCTCCCTCATGGTGTAGATATGGTTACTGATGATGCAGGCATAGGCGCTGCACGCGGTCGGTGCCTCTGGGGGAATGACTTCGTTGGCGATCGTTGCGTAGGTCTTCTGGAAACGCGATACCCGCTCTTTCAACCCGCCGAGACCCCGTTCATACACCGTGATCTGTGAGCCGCTGACCGCTTTGGAGGCTGTTTCAAAGGCCAGGATGATCGCCTGCGCGTTACTCATGCTGGCTTGCAGCGCTGTGCACGTGACAAACCTTTCCAGTTCTCTATTTTCCAGGCTGTTCAGGGCTCTTTTGATGCTCGACAGGTGAGCGAACGCTTGATTGCAGCCCACGATATGCGTCTCGAACTGATAACCGGCGGCGGTTGCCAGGGGTGGAAAAGCCGCGAAATCGAGGCTGTCGAACGCACATTCCATGATGATGTTGTATTTGAGGGTGAAGGCTTCGGTGAAAATCTTGGTGCTGACTTCCCGGACAAAGGCTTCCGTATGCTTATACGCATGCAGGACTCCACGCTTGATCATCTCGGCGTACTGGGGGTGTTTTTGTCGGTATTCGGGTAAGTAAAGGCGAACATACTGCTCATAGCGCTTGGAGGGCAGTAGGGTTTTTTCCAGCAGATAGGTTTTTCCCGAGCCTTGGAGCCCGGCAACGATGAGGACTTTTGGAATGGCCTGGGCGGTGATGCCACGAAACAACGTCGCTTTGATTTCATTGAATGCGGCAGTGACCTGCTCCGGGGTGTAGGCGTATTGCGGCGTGACTGACATACCTTGATTTCCTTATCAAAGATTCGCTGGGAAGTGATTGCCTGCCCTTTGAATAAAGCGCTGATTCGGTGTTTGTTCAAATCAGCGTGTCTTTCAGGATATGTCACTGTTTTTAAAGGCGAATATTCCTACTTGCTAACGCGAAAATGCGTCGGTTCAACCGACCACCAACGTGGCAATAACTGTTTAACCTTGCTCTCGCCAAACCGGTCATCGATGAGCATCACCACCCCTTGGTCTTGCTGGGTACGGATCACCCGCCCGGCGGCCTGCACCACTTTCTGCACGCCTGGAAACAGGTAGGTGTAGTCATAACCGGCACCGAAAATGGCGGCCATACGGTGTTTAATCTGTTCGTTGACCGGGTTGAGTTGTGCCAGACCCAGTGTGGCGATGAACGCGCCGATCAAGCGTGCGCCCGGCAAATCGATGCCCTCACCAAACGCGCCGCCCAACACCGCGAAGCCGATGCCCTGGCTGTGCGCGGTGAACTGGTCGAGAAAGTCCTGGCGCTGCGCTTCACCCATTCCCCGGGATTGTGACCACAGCGTGATATGCGGATGACGCTCGGCCAGCACCTGCAAGACTTGCTGCAAGTAATCGAAGCTGCTGAAGAACGCCAGGTAGTTGCCGGGGCGTTCGCCGAACTGCCGGGCGATGAGTTCGACAATCGGCTCAAGCGATGCCTGCCGGTGGACGAAGCGTGTGGAGATCTGGCTGACGATGTGCACCTGCAACTGGTCGGCGTGAAACGGTGATTCCACGTCGATCCAGACCGTGTTCGCCGGGGTGCCCAGCAGGTCCGCGTAGTAACGCCGCGGGCTCAGCGTCGCCGAAAACAGCACGGTGCTGCGCGCGGCGGTCAGGCGTGGACGGACAAAACCGGCCGGCACCACGTTGCGCAAGCACAGTTGCGACAGCGGGCGCTGGCGGTCGAGGTCGCGCTTGCTGATGTCGAACAGGAACTGTTCATCAAAAAGCTCGGCGACCCGACAGAATTGCAGCATCTCGAAGTAGAAACTTTGCAGTGTGCTGTCCAGCCCCTGCGGGTGATCGTTCAGGTAGTCACCGATGCTCGCGCTGCACGAAAACAAGGCCTGGAGCAGTTTTTCCGGCGCCTTGTCGTACGCCTGATAAGCACCGGGTTGCTGGTTATGCAGGGCGTTCCATTCGCGGTTGACCCGCTGCAAGGACTTTTTAAGCGCTTCAGGCGCGGTTTTGCGCACACCGTTGAGCGTCGACTGGTCGAGACTGGCGCTGTACATCTGCCGGCCGCGTTCCACCAGGTTGTGGGCCTCGTCGACCAGCACCGCGACGGTCCAGTTGTTGGCTTGGGCGAGCCCGAACAGCAGCGCACTGAAATCGAAGTAATAGTTGTAGTCAGCGACCACCACATCGGCCCAACGGGCCATTTCCTGGCTCAGGTAATAAGGGCAGATCTCATGTGCCAGCGCCACCTCGCGCAAGGCCGCCTGATTCAACAGGCTCAGTGTGCTGGCGGCCTGCCGAGCGGCGGGCAAACGATCATAGAACCCCCGCGCCAACGGGCAGGAATCACCGTGACAGGCTTTGTCCGGATGCTCGCAGGCCTTGTCCCGGGCGATCATCTCCAACACCCGAAGTGGCGGCGCATCGGCGCTTTGCAGGATCACCTGCGCCGCATCCAGCGCGAGCTTTCGCCCCGGCGTCTTGGCGGTGAGAAAGAACACCTTGTCGAGTTTCTGCGGCACCAGAGCCTTGAGCATCGGAAACAGCGTGCCCACGGTTTTACCAATGCCGGTCGGTGCCTGCGCCATCAGGCAACGCCCGGTACTGACGGCTTTGAACACTGATTCGGCCAAATGACGCTGACCCGGGCGAAAGCCCGCATGGGGAAACGCCAGTTGCTGCGCCGCCTGATTGCGTGCGTCACGGTGGGCCATTTCCTGCTCGGCCCAGTGCAGAAACAGCGCGCAATGATGTTCGAAGAACTGCTGCAGTTGCGCCGCACTGAACGCCTCGACCAGACAGGTTTCCTTTTCGCTGACGATGTCGAAATACACCAGCGCCAGGTTGATCTGCGCCAGGTCCAGCTTGCGACACATCAACCAGCCATAGATCTTCGCCTGCGCCCAGTGCAGCTGACGGTGGTTGGCTGGTTGCTTGCTCAGGTCGCCGCGATAGGTTTTTACTTCTTCCAGGCAGTTTTGCGCGGGGTCATAGCCATCCGCCCTGCCCTTGACCCGCAAGGTTTTGTACTCGCCTTCGAGGGCCACTTCACTTTGATAACCGTCACTGCGCCGGGACGCGACCGTGCTGTGCCCGACGATGCCTTCCAGCGCCGTCGGTGAGGGGGTGAACCGCAGGTCCAGGTCGCCGACCTTGGCGGTGAATTCACACAGGGCCCGTACCGCAATGCTGTAGCTCAAGCGCTCTGCTCCGCCCATTGCACGTAGCAGACCGCGATGGGCATCTGATGCTCATGACAGAATTCCAGCCAGCGCAATTGGTTATCTTGCAGGCGATCGCCCGGGCCTTTGACTTCGATCATGCGGTAGGTTTTCTGCTGCGGCCAGAACTGGATCAGGTCGGGCATGCCGGCGCGGTTGGCCTTGATGTCCAGCAGCAAGCGGCTGAACCAGTGCTTGAGGTGTTCCGCCGGCAGGCAATCGAGCGCCTGATCCAGCAACGTTTCATTCAGGACGCCCCAAAACACGAACGGTGACTGCACGCCCCACTTGGCGGCAAAACGCTCTCGAATCGTCTGCCGGTAGCGACCGTCATCGAGCTCGGTCAGGCATGCCTCGAACAGCTCGGCACGACGCGCGCAAAAGTCTTCATTCAACAGGTCGACCGGCCCACGCTGGAACGGGTGAAAGAACGCCCCCGGCAGCGGCGCGAAAATGGCCGGCCAGCACAACAACCCGAACAGCGAATTGATCAGGCTGTTCTCGACGTAATGCACCGGTGCCTGTTCCTCCTCCAGATGCGCCTGTACGTAATATTCCACCGACAGCGCCAGATCGGTTCTGGGCAAATGCAGGTCCAGGCGTTGCATGGGCCTTGGGGCGGCTCGCTTGAGCGCCGGACCGCCGAGTTTGCGCCGCAGCCTGGGCAGCACACGCAGTAAATGCTGATGCTCGGTGGCACTTTCCGGCAACTGCTGCGCATGGTTCGCCAGGTCCAGGGCGAGCTGATACTCACCACAGCGCTCCAGCACACGAATCAGCCGCACCCGTGCGCCGGGATAGGCGCAGTCGCGGTAAATCGTCAGCGCACTGGAGAAGTCGGCGATACGCTCACAGTGCTGGCCGATCTGGAACAGCAACTTGCCACGACGACGCTGCAACCACGGATTGCCAAGTGTCAGCCCGTTGACCTGCTCGACGATGGGCGCCAGTGGCTCACCTGCTTCGAAATGCTGCTGGCACTGATGGAGGAACAGGCAGGCGTCCACGTCCTCACGGCTGCGCAAGCCCCGGGATTCGGCACTGAATTCGACTTTTTCATAGGTAAAGATCCCGAGGTCGGCCAGCACGAACTCGGACCAGTCCTGATAAAGGTTGCCGAAGAACATCAGTCGAAACCGGTCACACAGGTCCATGATCGTCAGGGTGAACAGCCGGTCGTTCAATGCCGGGCACCATTGGGCAAAGCATTTTGGTTCTGGAAACTGCTCGCTCAGCAGCGGCAGCCAATCACTTTTCTTGCCTTTTGGCTGATCAATCGCAGCCCCAAGGCAGTGAACAATCTCGGCCTTGAGCAACACGTCGAACAGTTCCTCGATGTGCAACGGCGACACATCAGAGATCCAGCCTGCCGCCAGCAAAGGTTCGGCTGCGCTGACGATGTCACCCATTTCGACGTAACTCAGTTTGCCAGCCCTGAAATGCACGCCCTTGCGCATCACCATCCTGACCAGCAGCGCCCGCGACTCCTTGGGCAGGCGGGTGAAGGCACGGATGAACGCTTGTTCTTCTACACTTAATACATCGGCATAACGATGTTCAAGCCAGTCAAGCACTTGCATGAAGTTGTTGAGGTAATAGAACGGGTCGTCGAGGGGATTTGCAGTCACAGGGAAAAGCGCCATGGCAAGCGAGTACTGGTTATGCGTACAGATAACAGCTACCCGCCGTGCGGTGCAAACGGAAAAAGATAAGCGGCGGCGTTATTCGGTCATTTTCGGGTGGCCATCGAACTTTCTGCCAAACGATGGCACCAACCGGCATAGAGGTTTTTTTCAGCATTGAGAGAGGTGGACATGAACATCAAATCCCTGGGTTTACCGCTGGCCGCAGCGGCCTTGTTGGTGCTGGCCGGTTGCTCGACGCCAACGGTGGTAACCCTGCAGAACGGCACCCAGTACTTGACCAAAGACATGCCGAAAACCAAGACCAAGGACGGTTTCTATGAGTTCGAGGATATTTCCGGGACGAAAGTGAAGGTCAATGCCAAGGATGTGGCCACGGTACGCGAGGAAGACTGAGGACCGCGTTATCGTTCTTCGTCGGAACGCCGCCCGGAGCCTGCTCGCTCCCACACTGGATTTGCGCCGTTCACAAATCCCCTGTGGGAGCGAGCCTGCTCGCGAAGGGGCCCTAACCGGCGCCCCAAAACCATCAGGCAATCACAATCCCTGTTCCAGCCAGACTGTCCAGCCCAACCCCCACCAACGTCACCGAATCCCCACCAAACGTCAGCACGGTGTCATGCCCGACCATGGTGGCATGCGCGCGAAAGTCATCACTCCCCTGAACCCCGAGAAACACCAGTTTGTCCTGCGCCTGATACCCCAGCACCCGATCCTGACCAAACGAACCGCTGAACAGGAACGTATCGACCCCGCCACCCGATTCCATCACGTCATTCCCGGCCCCGCCAACAAACACATCGTTGCCCTTTCCGCCGATCAAATGGTCATTGCCGTCCAGGCCAAACAACCAGTCGCCCGTCGCTTGAGCCTTGAGCGTATCCGCCCCGGCACCACCCTTCACCGATGAGGCGTACGCGGTCAAATTGTTGCCGACCGTCAGGCCATTCGCCGTCACGCTGTGCGTCACGTCATCCTTGAACAGCCCCCAGAGAAATCCCGGTTCCTTGCTGACAATGCTGCCGATGTCACGGGTAATGCTGATGCCGCCATTGGCGTCGCGAAGGTACAGGGTGCCAGCGCCGTCATTGGCAAACTCGACGGCTTTCACCGACTGCTGCAACTCCAGCACATTGTTGCCCTTGCCGCCCAACAGGATGTTGTAGCCACCGCCATCACGGAACGTATCGTTACCGTCACGCCCCTCCAGGTAGTCGTTGCCTTTGCCGCCCTGAATCAGGTCGTTGGCGTCGCTGCCGATGATGAACGTGCTGCCCTTGTGGGTTTCAGCGTTGCGGTTAAGGTCCTGCACCCAGGTGTTGGCCCGTGCCGGGTCGGACAGATTGGCGACGATGATCGTCGAGTCCTTGCTGGTGAGGTCGTAGAATTTCGATTCGATCACCCGGTTCATGCCGTCGCCGTACGCCGTGGGCAGATGCGAGATCCAGGTCGGAATGTTGAGGATGGAATACGGCAGCACATTCCACGCCGTCGACGCGTAGTGATCGTTGAAGCTGACGATGTTATCGGTCGCCGACTCCTTTGGCGCATCGTGCACGCCCACCGACGACAGGTTGAACGATGAACCGTCGAGCGCACGAAACACCGGATCGTTTTCATAGCCGACGTTGAGCACTTTGTCGGTGGTGCTTTGAGTGGGCGACGCGTAGGCGATGTAATTGGAATCCTTGAAGAAGCCGCCCCACTTGTTCGTGCTCAAGTCGGCCAGGCTGTTGACCGCCAACCCACCGAGGCTATGGCCGCTGACCAGGACGTTTTGACCCGACAGGCCATTCGCCTGGGCAAACGCCACAACGTCGCCGAGCAGGTTGCCGAAAGCTTCGCCGACGTAGTTTTTCGCGTAATCCTTGGGGCCCAGTGCTGCCAACAGATCGTTGATCACGTCGCCAATCGAGTCGCCGATCAGGGTTTCCCGCGGACCGCTGGTGCCGCGAAAGGCGATGCCGATTTCGGTCAGGTGTCCCTGGGCGTCGTACTTGCCGAGGATCTCGACTTGCGCCGTGGTGTAGCCGGCCTTCTCGCCGAAGAAGGTTCCGTGCGCATCGACCTTGCCGTCATAGCCCAGTTGCGAGGCAGTGATGGGTGTCCAGCCGGCTTTTTGCACGGCATCCAGTGCGGCTTTTTCCGAATCGGGATTCCAGGGGATGCCGGGAATGACGCCCTGGGAATCGGTGCCACCGAGCAGCGTGGTGACCAGTGTCGCGGGCAAGCCCAGGCCAAAACCGTTGTGTTGATAGCCGGTGGCAAAGCCGTTGTCGAGGTTGTGATAGGAATACAGCGTGATCGCCATGGCGTCGGTAAACAACGCTTTGGAATCCGTTGTACTGAGGTTTTTGTAGTCGTACACACCCATTGGTATTGCCTCTCTTTTGTTGGAATTGTCAGAGATGGCTCACAACCAGGACGCCTCGATCACGAAGCGCCCCGGAGCCTTTAGTGCTTGATCAGAACTGCCAGTCCAGCCTCAGGCCCACACCGTGGTCTTTCTCGTTGGAACCGATCAGCCCGTTGTAATCCAGGCTCACGCGAACATCCTGCGCCACCGCCAAACCGGCACGGGCGCCGATCACGGCGGCGTTGCGATCCAGCGACACGCTTTGCACGCTGAACGCGGTATTGCCGTTGGCAAACGCCAGGTGATCCTCAGACTGAGTGCTGCTCAGGTTGTGTTGCCAGCCCAGCGTGCCGGAGAGCTCCAGCTGCTGTTTGTCCGACAGCGCAAGCACTTTGCTCGCCCGCAGGCCCAGGGTTGAAAGCACGGCATCACGGTTGTCTTCACCACCCTTTAGCGCAGCGGCATCGCCTTTTTCGGTAAAGCTGTCGCTGTTCAGGTGCACGTAGGCCAGGTTGGCGAACGGCTCCAGCGCCAACGGTTGCACGTCCAGGCGATACGCCGCTTCGGTGAACAGTTGCGCGGTGGTCGCATCGCGTTTGGATTTCTGTTTGCCGCTGACGTCGCCGAATTGCAGGTCACGTTTCACATCGATGCGATGCCAGCTGTAGGCGCCGCCGACGCTCAAGCGCAGGGCGTCGATTTCATGGCCCAGGTACGCGCCCAGGTGATAGCTGTCGACCGAGGCCGACGAATGTGTGCCATCGCCCATGCTCAACGAGCTGTCGCTGTAACCGGTGACGAAACCCAGTCGCGTGTTGTCAGTGATCAGACCGTCGACCCCGGCCAGCAAACCGCCGATGGAGCTATTGGAACTGGCGTTGTCATGCCCGCCATCGCTCTTGCCCCAGGCGCCGAGCACTTTGAGCCAGGCGTTGCTGCGGTCATCGGTGGGTGCGGCGGCGTTGAACAGGTCACGCTCACGCAGGCGTTCGCCAACGGCATCGCGCAGGTAACGGCTGTCGTTGATCAGCAGCGTGCCGATGGCCGGATGAATCTCGCCGGACAATTGCTGGAAGGCTTGCTGAGCCACGGCGGCGGTGGGCGACAGCAGCAAGGTTTCGTACAGTGCGTTGCCTGCGCCGAGCTGCTCGGCAGCCGCGGCGACCGCACGTTGGTTCGGCGTCTGGCCGACGCTGCTGAACGAGGTGGCGTTGCGTTCTACCGCCAGTTGAATGCCAGTGGCCGAGTAATCAAGGGTGCCCCCGAGGAACAGGTAGTTCGGCACCACCGCCCCGAAGCGCCCTTCTATCCCGCCGGCCGCTTGCAGAATGTTGTATTGATGGCCGAGCAGGGATTTCACTTCGCGGGTGGTCAGCAACGTCGGGCTGTTTTCCAGGGACAGGCTGACCGTGGCGTTGTCGATGACGGCTTTGCCGCCGGCGACGATCTCGTCACTGCTAGTCGGTGACAATTCCACGGCGTACGTCGAGCCGCGCTCGAATGTCACGTCGCCCGCCACTTGCAAGGTCCCGATGGAATTGCCCGGCGCCACGGTGCCGCCGCTTTTGGCGCTCAACCCGCCGATGCGACCGTTACCGCCGAGAATCCCGCTGTCATTGACGGTGACCGTCGACGCCAGCGAACCGTTGATGGCCAACCGGCCCTGGTTGACCAGCGTCGGGCCGGCGTAGGTATTGGCGCCGGTCAGGACCAGCGTGCCGATGCCCTGCTTGGTCAGGCCTCCATGGCCAGAAATGTCGTTGCGCCAGATGTCGAGTCCGCAGTGCACGTCCGTGCACACACGTTCGGTCGGTTTACCGGCGTCGATGATCGCGCCGATGCCTGGCAAATCGGCCACAAACTGGCTGGAGCCGTAGGCGCCCTGAATGCGGAACTCTTCGGGAATGTCCTGCTCGGTGACGAACATCCCCGGGCCATCGATGCCTTTGCGCAGGTTGATCATGCCCCAGCCGTACAACGCGTCGACACCCGGTGCCCCGAGGTCGGTGGCCGTGGTGCGCAGTACGCTGGCGACCTGTGCGCCGGTCATGTACGGGAAGCGTTCCATCAGCACCGCCATGGAGCCTGCAACATGCGGCGCGGCCATTGAAGTGCCGTTGTAGTTGGCGTAACCGGTGGTGAGGTTATCGGCGCTGGTGCCGCCGATGATCGAGCTGTAGATTTTGCTACCGGGCGCCGACACGCAAAAACTGGCGGTGTAGCCGCAGCGCGACGAGAAGGTACTGATGTTGTAGAGGTCCGGGCTGGTGAGGTCCGGGTTCTTCTGCAACGCCGCGACGGTCACCCAGTTCGGCGCGATATCCGGGACGAAATAGCCGAGGCCAGCGATGGCGTCCGGGTTGTTCAGGTTGTAGTCGTTGCCGGCCGCGAAGATCGTGACGATGCCGCTGCGGGCGGCGGCGATTGCGCCGTCATAGGCACCGCCCGGTTTGGTCCCGAGCAGTGGCTGGATCTCGTTGAACTGCAACTGCGCATCCTGCACGGTGAAGTGTGGGTACGCCGGGTTGCGTCCGCCGAGGTCGAAGCGATCGGTGATGCCGATGCCCCAGCTGTTGTTGATGATCCGCGCGCCGCTGGCGATCAAGGCATCCCAACCGGCCTTGTACACCGCGCCGTCGTTGCCACGAATGATGCCGTCCTCCGGGCCCGGGTCGCCGTTATCGGCGCTGATGATTTGCGCGTTGTACGCCACGCCGTGCATAGATCCGCCATCGCGGCTGCCGGCAGCGATCCCGCCAACGTGGGTGCCGTGGGAACCGAGCTTGCCGTCGTAGCCAACCGTGGGCGCGCCGTCATAGCGAAACGCATCCCCGGCTTTGACCGGGATGTACGGGTCGGTGTATTCGCGGATTCCGCTGGTGACCAGAGTGACGACTTTATTGGCGCCGGAGAACTCCGGGTGTTGGGCGTAGACCGGTTGGTCGAAGATCCCCAGTTTCACACCTTTGCCGCTATAGCCGGCGGCGTAGGCGTCTTGGGCATTGATCGCGCCCACGCCCCAATCGGCATTGAATTCGGCGCTGCGCCAGCTGTTGGGGTCGCCGGTGCGGCCGCTTTCCACGTAGGGCGCGGCGTACGCCTGACCGAGTGTCGCCAGCGCGCAGAGCACGGCCAATATGTTGTGCTTGTTATTCATCCAGCTACCGTCCTTAGTTGTGTTGCCAAAATCCCTTTTTGCCTCGAAAGGCCTCTACAAATTCACACGTCCTGTTCCTGTGTAGTAGCTGGCGCACCTTCGGCAGCTGCAACACGTTCAACTTACTGAGTCTTTGGGCCCTGGCCGAACGCTTCGTCTACCTTGGCAAGGTCCTGCTCGCTCAAGGTTCCGGCGTAGAAGTGCAGCTTGGTCCAGGCCATCAAGTAGTCATAGCGTGCCTGTGCCAGATCACGGCGGGTGGTAAATAGTTGTTGTTCTGCGTTCAGTGCGTCCAGGTTGACGCGTTCACCGCCCAAAATGCTTTGCTTGGTCGACACCACCAGCGCTTCGGCTGACACCAGGGCTTTTTGATAGGCGCGCAACTTGTTCACGCCCGACAGGCAGGCGCTGAACTGTCGGCGCAGCTCGATCATGGTTTCGCGGGTCTTGCCGTCCAGTTCGTACTCGGCCTGTTCCATGGTGCGGCTGGCCTGACGGGTGGACGCCGACACCCCGCCACCGGCATACAGCGGCACGTTGACTTCGATACCGATGGTGTTGGTGTCGTAACGCTGGTTATAGGTGTTGCCGCTTTCCGATTCGTTCTGGCGCACCGAGGCGTAGGCACTGACTTTCGGCAGATGCCCGGCACGGTTGCGTTCAACTTCGTAACGCGCGACGTCCACCGCATGGCGCTGAGAGGCCAGGTTCGGGTTATTGGCTACGGCCATCTCGTGCCAGGTGTCGTAATTGGCCGGTTGCAGGCTGAAGGTCTGGAAGTTCTGGTCCAGCGGCGCCAGGTCGGCGATGTCGATCGTCGGTACGCCAATCAGCGCGCCCAGTTCACGCAAGGACGCGTCCTGCTCGTTGCGAGCCTCGATTTCCTCGGCGGTCGCCAGCTCGTAACGGGACTCGGACTCAAGGGTATCGGTGCGCGTGCCCTCGCCTTGGCGAAACATCTGCTCGTTCTGCTGGAACTGTTGCTCGAAGGCTTTCTTCTTGGCCAGCGCGATGTCGATCTGATCCTGAGCGAACAGCGCCTTGGTGTAGTTCTCCAGCACCCGCACCAGCAGTTCCTGACTTTTGCCGCGAAAGGCTTCATCGGCAAACAACGACTGCGCCACGCCTTTGCGGTACGCCGCGTAGGCTTCGTAATCGATCAAAGGCTGTTGCAGGGTCAGGGTCGAGCCGTAACTGCTGTAGTTGCGGTCATCGGTCTGGTTTTGGCCGCGGTCATTGAGGTACGTGGCCTTGGATGAGTTACGCCCCTTGTTGTAGTTGTAACCCACCTTCGGCAGCAAGCCGGCCCGGCCAATGATGCGGTTTTCCATGCCCGCATCGCGTTCCTTGAGCGCACCGAGGAACACCGGATCATTGCGCAACGCTTGCTCGTAAATGTCGAACGGCCCCATGGCCATCACACTGTTGCACGTCAGCAACGCCAGGGTCGCTGCGAGCAGGGAAAGCTTATTCATACAGCCGAACATCCTTATTCCTCGGTCAACGCGGAGCCTGCCCGGTCGAGCAGCGGTTTGAACAAATAGTTGAGGAGTGAACGTTCACCGGTACGCACGAACATTTCCGCCGGCATGCCCGGCTTGATCACCAGGCCATTGAGCTTTTCCATGGCCTGATCGCTGACGCTGCTGCGCAGCACGTAGTACGGAGCGCCGGTTTTCTCGTCGACCATCTGGTCGGCGGAAATCAGGCTGACTTCGCCGGGCACACGCGGCGTGCGGCTCTGGTTGAACGCGGTGAACAGGATGTCCACCGGCAAGTGAGTGCCGACTTTGTCGATCAGGTTGATCGGCAGATGCCCTTCCACTTCCAGGCGAGTGCCCTGCGGCACGATTTCCAGCAAAGTATCGCCTTGGCGCACCACCGCGCCTTCGGTATGCACTCCGAGGTTGACCGCGATGCCATCAGCCGTGGCGACGATTTCACTGTGTTGCAGGTTGAAACCGGCGGAAGTCAGTTGTTCCTTGAGGGTCACGCTCTTGAGTTGCGCGTCGGCCAGTTGGGTACGGACCTCTTTTTGATATTCCTCGATGTGCTGTTGCAGCTTGAGCTTCGCTTCGAGGATGCCCTGCTCCACCCGCCCACTTTCGCCGGTGTTCTCGGCCAATTGCTGCTGCACTTGCGACAGTTGACGCTGGTATTCCATCAAGCGGTTGCGCGGAATGTAGCCGTTGTCCGCCAAGGGCTGAAGGTTGCTCAGTTGTTGTTGCAACGAGTTGGCCTGGGCCGTCAGGTCGGTGCGCGCACGACGCATGCCGGCCAATTGCGCGCTGGCGCCTTCCATGTTGGCGCGCAGCCCGCCCTGTTCGCGGAAGAACGCCTCGCGACGGCTACTGAACAATTGCCGCTGGCCTTCAAGCACCAACGCCAGTCGCGGGTCGGCATCCTTGCTCAACTCGGCCGGGAAATTCACTTGTTTGAGGTTGTCCCGTTCACTTTCCCAGCGCGCGACACTGGCCCAGGCCATGCGGTACTGCGCCTGCAGCGAATCGACGTCGGCCGCGACCTGAGTCTGGTCGAGCTGGAACAGCGGCTGGCCGAGCTTCACCACTTGACCCTCACGGACCAGAATCCGGCTGACCACGCCGGGGCTCATCGATTGCACGGCTTTGCGTTTACCCGACACCACGACCGTACCTTGCACCGGAATGCCTTGATCGAGCGGCGCGAGGCTGGCCCAGGTGAAGAAACTGCCGGCGCCGACGATGGCCAGAATCCAGCCCATGCGCGCGAAGAATCGCGCATCGCGTTCGGGGCGTTCGGCGATGTAATCGTGTTCCATCGTGGCTTCGCTTTCAGAGTTCATGCGTGCGCTGCTCATACACCCGAATTCCTTGTCGTGGGCTGATACTGCCGGCTCATGCTGAGCCCGCCCGGTGCCTGCGCGGCTTTTTCACGGTGTTGTTCCTGAGCGCCGGACAGTGCCTTGAGCACGTCCTGGCTCGGGCCGAAGGCCTGCAAGCGCCCTTCGTTGAGCACCAGCAATTTATCGGCCTGGGCCAAGGCCGAAGACCGATGGGTGACCAGGATCACGCTGGTGCCTTGGGCTTTCATGTGCGCGATGGCACTGGCCAGCGCGGCTTCGCCCACGGTGTCGAGGTTGGAGTTGGGTTCGTCCAGCACCACCAGGCTCGGGTTGCCGTACAACGCACGGGCCAATGCCACGCGTTGTTTCTGGCCACCGGACAAGCCGCTGCCGTCTTCGCCGAGCACCGTGTCGTAGCCTTGCGGCATGCGCAGGATCAGTTCATGCACGCCAGCCTGTTGCGCAGCCTCGACGACTTTCTGCGGATCTGTTTCGCGAAACCGGGCGATGTTTTCGGCGATGCTGCCGCTGAACAATTCGATGTCTTGCGGCAGATACCCGATGTAGGGCCCGAGGTCGTCGCGGTTCCAGCGATGAATGTCCGCGCCGTCGAGCCGAACCGTGCCGCCGAGGGTCGGCCAGACGCCAACGAGTACCCGGGCCAGTGTCGATTTGCCTGAGCCAGAGGCACCGAGCACGCCCATCACCTCACCTGCACCGAGGTTGAAGTTGACCATGTGCAGTGTCGCAGTGCGTTGGCCAGGCGGGCCGGCGCTGACTTGTTCGAAAGTGATCTGCCCTTTCGGTGCCGGCAACGCCATGGCTTCGTCAGTCGGTGGAAAGGCTTGCAGCAACGCATCCAGGCGACGGTAGGCCAGCTTTGCGCCGCTCCACTGTTTCCAGACCGCTATCAGCTGATCGATGGGACTCAGGACGCGGCCCATCAGGATCGAACCGGCGATCATCATCCCTGCAGTCATCTCGCCCTTGATCACCAGCAACGCACCCAGTCCCAGGACCAGGGATTGCAAGCACAGACGCAAGGTCTTGCTCACGGAACTGATGACTGCACCGGTGTCGCTGGCCTGATTCTGCAAACTGAGAAAGCGCGAATGCACTTGAAACCAGCGTTTGCGCAACACACCCAGCATGCCCATCGCCTGGATGGTCTCGGCGTTGTGCAAGTGGCTGGTGGCCAACTGGCTGGACTTCTGGGAAAAACCGGCGGCTTCGCCCAAGGGCTTTTTGGTCATCGTTTCGTTGAGGAACGCGAGGCCGATCAGGACCACAGCGCCCACCGTCGCGAAAACACCCAGCCAGACGTTGAACAAATAGATCACGAACAGATAGACCGGAAACCACGGCGCGTCGAAGAAGGCAAACAGCGCGGGGCCGGTGACAAACTGGCGGATGTGCGTCAGGTCCCCCAGCGACTGCCCGGCATTGCCCTCGCCTTTGAGCAGGTTGCGCTCGAACGCGGCTTGATACACCCGCAGGTTGAAGCGTCGTTCCAGTTGGCTGCCGATACGGATCACGATGAAGCTGCGCACGATCTCAAGCAAACCGATGAAGGCAAAGAAGCCGACCACCATCAGCGACAACATGGCCAAGGTCGTTTCGTTCTGCGAAGACAACACACGGTCATAGACTTGCAGCATATAAATCGACGGGACCAGCATCAGTACGTTGATCAATGCGGTAAAACAACCGACGCTGATCAAGATACTTTTATAGTCGCCCAGTGCTTTGAATAACGGAGCGGTGGCTGGGGCCTTAGCCATCTTCATTGATTTTTCCCGAGATGATATTCCCCGCCCTGATCTGGCGAGGCTTTAATTAACTGTGTGCGCGCGGTTCCAGGCATTCTTTATCGGCAATCGCTTACACATTAACAACCCACTTCCATGCTCGATAAAGAGTTGGCGTTTTGTTTTGCTACTTATGACTACAACAGCGAGCTCTATATTTAAATCTGCACAGTTCCGCCAACTATTTGCTCTAACGCGCAGCGCGCTCAAGCGTGATGATCAGACCTGACTTCAAATTGCCTTGATAAAGCCCATCATGCTGTCGGCTGAAAAAGAAAATTCTTGAGCCTTCCTTGCCGGTGATCGCAATCCCGTCCGGCTCTGTGAACCAGCCAATGGCCGACGCTTGGAGCCAGGCCCCAAGGCACTCGGCGCCCTCGCCCAGGGTCTGATTGGGTTGAAGGTCAATCAGGCAAACGTTCGATGGTTTGTCCTGCAAAGTGCGGGACTCGGACGCATCCTCTTTGGCCATCAAAGTCGCTTGCCATTGTCCGGCGAGTTCTGAGGGGTCGGCTAATTTCAGGCTGCTTGCCATGGCTACATCTCCGAGAAACATCATCAGCGTCGCCAATAGCCACGCGGTCATTCTGTAGGTAAAGGCGTCAGGGGCCATAGGGCGTTTCACTCCGGCGCGTAGCCTTACGCACTGCGCGCATCGATGCAAGGACAGAGCGCGGCGCAACGTGCACCGCGCTCCTTTTCAGCCTTGTATCAGGCTACGACGTCCGAGAACGCCGCCTGGCCTACGGTGCTGACGAGGAAATCCGCCACGCCATGCCCGGAGAAGTCCACCGACAACAGGCTGCTGCCGCCCGAAGTGGTCAACACGGCATCGCCGACCGTACCGGTGAACGAACTCACGAAGTGCAGGCCCGCGCCTTTGGTGATACCGGTCAGGTCGATCTTGTCCAGGCCGCTGACAAAGTCGAGGATCTGATCGGCAACACCAGGTTTGGAGTCACTGCTGGCGGCGAACACAAACGTGTCCGAGCCGGCACCGCCCCACAGTTTGTCCGCACCGCCGGCACCGTAGAGGATGTCGTTGCCGGCACCGCCCTTCAGCTCGTTGGACACGCCATTGCCGATCAGCAGGTCGTTGCCCGAACCGCCGATCGCGTTCTCGATGATCGCGCCCTTGGCAATGGAAACGTTGCCCACCAGGCCGCCAACATCGGAGAACGAGGCCTCATTGAGGTTGATCTTCTGGTTCTGGGTGAAGCCGGAGAAGTCCAGGGTGTCCTTGCCGCCCGCATCCCACACCGAAAACACGACCTTGTCCGACGACGAAGACGCGCTCAGGAAGTCGCGACCGGCGTTGGAGTTGAAGCCGTAGGTGGTATCACCGGTACGTGTGGTGGTGTTGGCACCGTAGAGTTTCTGGATGGCGGCAATGTCGTCCATCAGCGGGCCGGACGAATACGCTTCGACACCACCCTTGCTGAAGTTCTGGTTGGTATTGCTTTCACTCCAGTAGCTCATGACGCTGTAACCGCGGGTGTCTTGCCCGTAGGTGGCGTCGTTGTAAGTCGGCGCGCCTTCACCGGCGTTGTAGTCGCCAGGATGGGCCAGGCCCAGAGTGTGGCCGATTTCATGGGTCAGGGTTTGACGACCGTAGTTGTTCAGGTCCGGGGTCTTGTTCGGCGTGTAGCTGCTGTTGGTCAGGTACCAGGAAGTCCCGTCGTAACCCGCGCCCGTGCCCGGCAGATAAGCGAATGCCGCTGCACCGTCCTGGCCACCGCTGTAGTTGCCGAAGGTCATGTGACCGTCGCCGCCCGTGGACTTCTCGGTGAAGGTGACGTTGGCAACATCGGCCCAGGATTGCATGGCAAGCACTGCCTGGGCTTTTTGCTGAGTGCTGAACTGACTGAAGCCGGTAATCCCGTGTTTGTTCATGGTGCTCGACGACGCCGAGGTCAGGAACGTGTAGGTCAGTTCGATTTTGCCGCTGCCGTCCTTGTCCTGGTAGGCAGCACCGTCGCGCAGCAATTGGGTCGCTGCCTGGTCGACGGAGTATGAAGGTTTGCCATTGACCGTGAGATTGCCGCCGCGGTCATATTGATGGCTGAAGCTGTCGATCTGGCTGTAGGCCGAACTCGGTGCAGCCAATGCTTGATCAATAGCGCTTTTTTCTACTTTCGACATAAACACACTTCCTTGTTTAGCTATGGAACAGTTTTTGTCAGATAACGACAATCTCTGGCGAGATCGTCCTATCACTCGCCCAATGAAGGCGAAAGAAAACTGACACAATTCGAAATGAAACGTCTAGTGTTTTTTTGACGTCAAATTGTGCTGTTCCAGCAAATGCCCGGAAACAATGCCTGAGGTGTCGAAAGTTTGTTTTTGCGTATGTGCGTTTGCGCAAATTGTCTGACGATTTGATATTTAAATATTAAATAGGGGTAAGTTTGTTTTTTGTCTACAGCGTCTCAATTTATTGGACTTATTAATATGAGTGCCAGCGCATTGATATCAATCCAGGCGTGAACGCAAATAACAGTGACGAGGAAGCTTGCCTTCCCCGCCATTGCACGGCAAATCAGCCGTCAAGCTTCAATTCCGGAGAAAATCGTCTCCCTGCTATCGAGCACCCCCAACTGCTGGAGAATATCGTTGATAGCCCCCCACGTTCCGACGTCTTCGGCTGTCGACTTGTTGTCCAGCGTACGACGAAGGCTCTGCAACACATTCAGTCGCCCTAACGCTACGTCATCGGAAGTGGTGTCTTTTACGATAATTTTTCCGGCTGCGACGTTAATTTCATCTTCGATAAACGCTTTGAATGCTGACTTTTTCATTGGGTGCTCTCCTGCAGGCTCCATGCCTACGGGCTTCACTCTACGATCTGCTTCGACCGTCATCTACTGTCAGAAATTACAGGTATGAGTCAGCAAAGGGCGATCAACTCCCCGTCCGAATCTTGTTCCAAACCCGCGTACGCACCCGGTCAATGTTCAGTGGCATCGCTTCCAGCGCGAACAGTTTGCCCATCATCTCGGCGCTCGGATAAATCTTGGTGTCGTTCTTGATCGTTGGGTCGACCAGGCTGTCGGCCTGTTGGTTGCCGTTGGCGTAGTGCACGTAGTTGCTGACACCGGCCATGACGTCCGGGCGCAGCAGGTAGTTCATGAAGGCGTAGCCGGCCTTCTCGTCCGGTGCGTCGGCGGGCATGGCAACCATGTCGAACCAGATGGCGGCGCCTTCCTTGGGAATCGAGTAGCCGATGTCGATGCCATTGTTGGCTTCCTTGGCGCGGTTCTCGGCTTGCAGGATGTCGCCGGAGAAGCCGACGGCCACGCAGATATCACCGTTGGCCAGGTCGCTGGTGTACTTGGATGAATGGAAGTAGCTGACATACGGCCGGACCTTGAGCAGCAGCGCTTCGGCCTTTTTGTAGTCTTCCGGGTTTTTACTGTGGTGCGGCAGACCCAGGTAGTTCAGGGCGGCGGGCAACAATTCCGGGCCGTTGTCGAGGATGGCAACGCCGCACTTCTGCAGCTTTTGCATGTTCTCGGGTTTGAAGATCAGGTCCCAGGAATCCACGGGCGCGTTGTCGCCCAGTACGGCCTTGACCTTGGCGATGTTGTAGCCGATGCCGGTGCTGCCCCACAGGTACGGAAAGCCATGTTCGTTGCCCGGATCGTTGGCTTGCAACGCCGTGAGCAACACCGGGTTGAGGTTCTTCCAGTTTGGCAATTGAGCCTTGTCGAGTTTCTTCAGCGCACCCCCTTCAATCTGCCGCGCCATGAAGTGGTTGGACGGGAACACCACGTCGTAGCCGGATTTGCCAGTCATCAACTTGCCGTCGAGGGTTTCGTTACTGTCGTAGACGTCGTAGGTAAAGGCGATACCGGTTTCTTTCTGGAAATTTTTCGTGGTGTCCGGGGCGATGTAGTCCGACCAGTTGTAGATTTTGACCGTCTCGGCCGCGTGGCCAAGGGTTGCGACGAGTGCGAGTGGCGCCAGTGTCAGAGTCTTTCGGATCATGAGTCGATTCCTGTAGGGGCTTTTGTTATTGGCAGGCAATCAGAAGATCAAAAAATCAAAACGTAGGTCTTGCGCACGGTTTCCTGGATATCCCAGATGCCGAGGCTGTTGGCCGGCAACATCAGTGCATCGCCGGCTTCTATGTGGAGGGTTTCACCGTCGTCCGGGGTGAAGGTGCAGCGGCCCTGGATGAAGTGGCAAAATTCCTGGGCGACGATCTGCCGCCGCCAGCGTCCGGGCGTGCATTCCCAGACACCGGTTTCGACGCCATCGTCGCGTTCGACGCTGGTGGTCGAGGTCACGGCCACCGGTGCTCCCAGTGGCACGGCCACCGGGTTGGACTCTTCGAGTTTCAGGGTGACGGTGTTCTTGAATTGCGTGATGCTCATGGGCGTACCTGTCGATGGATAAATCGCTGTTTAATGCATGAAACCTTCCATGAACCCCGCGACCCCGCTGGCCAGTTTTCGGCGCCAAGGCGAGGTGGCCGGGTTGGCCAGGGTCTGGTCCTCGTGGACGAAGCTGCGAATGATCGCGTTGTAACCGAGCCAACGGCAGGGTTCAGGCTCCCAGGCCTTGAGCGAGTCGAGCCCGCCCTGCGGCATGACCCATGGCTGGTGGACCAATTCGGTATCGCGCTCGAGAATCAGATCGGCGAGGGTTCTGCCACCCAGGTTGCTGGCCCCGACACCCTCCCCGCCATAACCGCCGGACAAGGCGATGCCGCTGGTGTGATCACAGAGCATGTGCGGCTTGAAGCGTCGCGACATGCCCAGGTTGCCGCCCCAGGCGTGGGTGATCCGCACATTCTTCAGCTGCGGGAAGAGCTCGCCGAACAGATAGCGCCGTAGCTCCACTTCGTTGGTGGTCAGGTCGAAGTCATGGCGCAGCTTGCCGGCAAACTGGTAGCCGCCCCGCGCACCGAAAACCAAACGGTTGTCGGCGGTACGCTGGCCGTAGGTCACCTGACGACTGCTTTCGCTGAAGGCCTGGCCGCGATTCAGGCCGATTTCGTCCCAGGTCGCAGCGGACAGCGGCTCGGTAGCAACGATCAGGCTTTGCACCGGCAGTTGATAGCGACCCAGCGGCGGCAACGTCGTTGCGTAACCTTCTACCGCCGGGACGATCCAGCGACAGCGAACCGACGCCTTGGCTGTACGCAAACTACCCGACTGCCACTGCGTGACCGGGCTGTTTTCATAGATCTTGACCCCCATGTTCTCCACCGTGCGTGCCAAACCTCGCACCAACTTTGCCGGGTGAATGGTCGCGACGTGCGGTGCATAGATACCGCCATAAGGCTTCGCAACTCTGATCTGTTGCGCCAGTTGTTCGGGGCTGAGCCAGCGGTAGTCACTTTCAGTCAGGCCCTGACGGTAGAGATCGTCCAGATAGCGCCGCAGGCTGGCTTCCTGCTCGGGATAGCGAGCGGCGCAGTAAAGCACCCCGCCTTTGCGGTAATCGCAGGCGATGCCTTCACGTTCGATGACAAGTTCTACTTCATCAGGGATGCTGTGCAGCAGGTCGAATGAAGCTCGACGTTGTTCGGGGGACAGGCCAGCGAGTAGACGGTCCTCACCGAGGATATTGCCCATCAGCCAGCCGCCGTTACGGCCCGAGGCGCCAAAACCGGCGGTTTGCGCTTCGACAATGGCAATGTTCAGGCCCGGCGCCAGGCGCTTGAGGTAATACGCGGTCCAAAGCCCGGTATACCCGGCGCCGATGATGGCCACATCGACGTCCAGATCGTGTTCCAGCGCCGCACGCGCCGCTAACGGCTCGTCGAGTTGATCCATCCATAAACTGATAGTGCGCCACGCCGACATGCAAGACTCCGCCACTCAAACTTCGATGGCGTCGATCCTAGTGCGTGGACTCAGCGGCTGTCTTGCGCGCGGGCACGCAAGGAAATTTGTTTGGCATAGGCCTTGGGCGACAGTCCGGTGTGCTGGCGAAAACAGTTGTAAAACGCCGACAGCGAATTGAATCCCGCGGCAAACGCCAGTTCGTCGATACGCAGCGGTGGCGTCGCGGTGTCCAGCGTGCCGAGCAGATGTTGCAGGCGCGCCTGGTTCACGTAGCGGTAGAAACTCTGGCCCAGCACTTGATTCAACAGATAGGAAATTTGATTGCGACTGTAACCGCACTCCTTCGCCACCCGTTGCAGGTCGAGTTCGGGGTCCAGATAGGGCTGCTGGCGCTGGAAATACTGCTGTAAGTCATCGGCCATGAAACTCAACTGGCGCGGGGACAGCCCGAGTCGACTGACGGCTGGGCGCAGGGTTTTAGTCGCGGTACTGGACGGTTGCTCGTGGACCAGCGTGGCGTACTCGTTGACCCGCCAGATCAGCCCGTCACGAACCGTGATCGCCTCGCTGGTATGGAAAGACACCAACCCTTCGCCGCCACGCAACGTCATTCGGTACTGGATAAACGCGGTATTGCCGTCCAGGCGAATACGGTCCGAGTGTTCCAGCGCTTCGTCTGGGTTGCGCGGCATGCTGACGCGCACGTACTCGCGCAGCTCGTCGAGCCCCATCACGCGGTTCTGGAAGAAATCGTGGTACTGGATGTCAGGGTGATAAAGCGCCATGACACCGTCCAGGTCGCGGTGCTTCCAGCACAAGTGGTAGCGCATGACCGTCTCGCCCGTGGCCCGGGTTTGCTGCGGCCCATCATCATCGGGGTGCATAAAGGTCTCGACGGGAAAACACCGAGCTTGCCGAAGTTCTGCAGCGGGTTCAATGGCTGAAATACTGGCCCGGCAAGCCCCCGTGCGTGCGAGGACATGACCTCGATCATGAAAACCCGACTAACCGCCCAACGGCCTGAAAAAAATCACATGGTTTTCACATACCGATGCTACTTTTAAAGGCAGTCACCGGTTGAGCCATTGAAGGCTCTTCCCTCCTAACATGAGCTAAAGGAAGCGCTCGATGAAGAAGGCGGGCAACATATGAATAAAGGGTCTTTCAGCAAAGTCACGTTTCCAAACGCCTGCCAGCTGATGCGCTGGCATTTTCATCCCATGGGATTTGAGGCGAGCATGGACGCACCGGGCAGCATGATCGCCCGGCTGTTTGATCGCGCCAGTGGCGAGACCATGATTGCCATTGCCGGTATCCCTTGTGCAACCGTCATGAATGCGGCGGATGTCGAGCGAATCATTGAAGCCGTCGAGGATGAACTTGAGGCATTCGTTCCACCTGAGGCCCTCAGAAGCTATGCCTGAAGGCTGGTCACCCACTAAAAAGCCCACTTGATGTGGGCTTTTTAGTGGGCGTTGAACAGGGTTACGCCAGTTTCTGCCCGGCCCGATGATCGGCGAAAAACGCTTTGTCGCTGCCGATCCGGTCTGACGCCTTGGGCATGTTCGCCGCCGATTTATCCTGACCGTCGACATACCAGTAGCAATGACTGACCGCCCGGGTAATGCCGACGTAAGCCAATCGCAGGATCTCGTCCTTTTGCGCGCTGTCATAGGGCTCGCTGTCGCCGGCCTTGCCGAGTCCCGCCATCCGGTACACCTGGTTCTTGTACGGTGAGCTGGTCAGATGCTGACAATCGCCGAGCAGGAACACCGCGTCAGCCTGCAAGCCTTTAGCGCTGTGATAGGTCAGTTGTTTCAGTCGTCGCGCTTCATAAGGCAAGCTCGAATCAACATTAATTACAGGCTGAATATGCTGCTCAATCAATAACTTATCGCTGCTTTTTCGATAAAGCATCAAGATTGAATCACCCTTTCGGTAATGCTCTATCAGACGCTGGGCCATGCCCTGATCGTCCCGGTCCAGAACGTTCACCGGCAACAGCGTTTTAGGCTCGCCGCTGGCTTTGGCTTTCTTGCCGGCAATGGCCGGAGCCGCGCGGACGATATGCTCGGCGGCGTCGATGATGTGCTGATGACTGCGATAGTTGTCGCTGAGCATCACTTTGGTGGCGCTTGGCGACGGGAACTCCTTGTTGAATTCCATGAAGTACGACGGCGAACTGCCGCGCCAGCCGTAAATGGACTGCCAGTCATCCCCCACACACAGCAGAGATGAGCATTGCGCCCCTCGCCCAACGTGCATCGCCGGGCCTCGACTGCGGATCTCGGTCAGGCTGGCGCGAATCCAGGAGACGATTTGTGGCGACACGTCCTGAAATTCGTCGATCATCAGGTGTGAAAGTGGCCGCAGCAGTTCATCGCTGAGCAGCTTGAGGTTTTCCGGGGAGTGCTCGCTGAACAAGGCGAACATCCGATTGTAGGTCATCACCGGTGGCTTCTGATCGAGCAGATGATCTTCCAGCGCTCGCCAGAACAGGCTCAAGGCTTCGAAGAAGAACCGGTCGGGGTCGTCCTTGGCGAAACTCATCTGGCCAACGGCGTTCGGAACATCCAGGCCGAGGTTTTCTATAAATCCGGCTGCTGCGACAAAACAGTCGAGCAACGGCGCGGAAGCCAGTTCACCTTTGACCTTGTAATCAAAGCCCGGCCCGGCGCTGGCATCACCTGCCAGCGAAGCCAAAACGCGCTTTGACGACTCGTAACTATCCAGCCATATCAATGGCTTACGACAGAAAGCTTGAAACAGGGTGCGCTTTACCGCCCATTCCGCCCGCACGCTCAGCTTCGCATTCGGACGGCAGACCTGCGGGTTTTCCCGCGGATCAAACCCCAGTACGACCCACGCATCGAGGCTTGGGATGTAGCCGTGGCAATGGAACGTAGCGCCATTGATATCGAAGGATTGCCGATTGGGTTCGATGCCCTTGATCGGCCAGGCACCCGCGCGAAACCACAGGTCTTCAATGGCGTCGCAGAGTTCTTCATCGCGCTTGGCAGCCAGCTCGGTCACCGCCACGCGTTTTTGTACATCGGGATGGTCGCGCTCCAGCTCCTTGAGCTGCAAGGCATGCCGGGACAATGGCTTGATCAGCTCGCGAAAGCGTTCATCGCGGGTATGCAGTTGGTGATAACAGGCGTTGAGCTGCTGTCGCTGAGCGTCATTGATTCGCAGGTCGAAAGGATTGCTGTCGATGTCTTCGTCGGCGTTTTGTACGCGGTTGCTGAGGTTTTCGAAAGCCTGCAGGCGCTCGAACCCCGGAAGGCTGCGAACCATCGGCAGAATTCGTGAGTGGAAGGTGCGCACCAGATCACGCGCATCCTTGAGGCTCAGCGGCCGGCCCCACACGGCGAACAGTTCGATCAGCTTGTTAATGAAGTCCTTGCGTGATTCTCGGGTAAAGGTCACGACGGTCATCGAATCCAGTTCGAAGCCCAGGTAGTGGGTCAGCAACAAGATACGCAGCACCAGCGTAGTCGACTTGCCGGCGCCCGCCCCGGCAATCACCGACGTCGACGGCGTGTCGCTGAAGATCATCTTCCACTGCGCAACGCTTGGCTGGGCATGGGGTGGCAGCAGCCGGGCCACATCGGCCTTCATGCGCTTCTTCAGTTCAGCGCTCAATGGCAGGCGCCAATCGTCAAACAGATTGTCATCGACATTGGGCGGCCGATGCTCGGTCGATCGCGAATCACGGATCAGCAGCACTTGCCGGCCTTGCTCCAGCCCTTCGTCCTTGCCTTCCTTAAAGCCGTACTCAAACCCCGCGCTGTGACCGCTGCGAAAACCGTCAGCTTGCCCGTGCAGCCAGGAAGCTCGGTGTTGCGCACGCAGTCGGGTCAAGCCATGACCGAAGAACCGGGCGGCCAGGCGCTTGAGTAACGGCATCTCGGCCAGGGGACGAAGTTCGGGCGGAAGATCGGGGGTGTGTTGCGGCACGCGGGCTGACTCCAGGGTGTGAGGCTGTTGCGGCTATGGTGTCTGCATTTGCCCATGAGTTCTAGTGAAATGCTTACAGGTCATTGGCTTATGCGATGAAGTGAAGGCTGGATGAGAACGTTTCGAGGTTATATAACATCGAGAATTTCGATGGTAATGCAGCATTTTTTACGCTTTTTATCGATCAGTGCCTGATAGATGATGCTCGCCATTAACCCCTTTCAGGAGACGATCATGCTCGAACTCAGACCCTTCAACTCCCTGGGCGGCGCCCATCATGGCTGGTTGGATGCTCATCACCACTTTTCGTTCGCCGAGTACCATGACCCCAAGCGCATGAACTGGGGCAATCTGCGGGTCTGGAACGATGACGTGATTGCTTCCGGCACCGGGTTTCCAAAACACCCGCACCGGGACATGGAAATCATTACCTACGTCCGTGAAGGCGCGATTACTCACGAAGACAACCTGGGCAACAAGGGCCGCACCGAAGCTGGCGACGTTCAGGTCATGAGTGCCGGCACCGGCATCGCCCACAGCGAGTACAACCTGGAAGCGACGCCGACCAAGATCTTCCAGATCTGGATCATCCCCAACGAATCCGGACTTGCTCCGTCCTGGGGCGCCAAACCGTTCCCCAAAGGCGATCGTGAAGGCTTCGTGACGTTGGCCAGCGGCAAGTCCGGCGATGATCAGAGCCTGCGCATCCGTGCTGACGCGCGGTTGGTGGCGGCGAACCTGAAGGCCGGCGAAACGGCCGAGTATCCTCTGGACAGCGGTCGTCGCGCCTACCTGGTTCCGGCCACGGGTGTGATTGAAGTCAATGGCTTACGCGCACAAGCTCGAGACGGAGTTGCGGTGGTCGATGAGCAGGTGTTGCGAGTGACGGCAATCGAGGACAGTGAAATCGTCCTGGTTGACCTCGCGTGATTCGGTAAACACCGGGCAAAAAAAGGGGCGACCATAATGGTCGCCCCTTTTTACTGCCTGGATTACTTGGCGGCGATTGCGCCATCCACCAGCGTTTGAGCTTCGGCCACCAACTGCTTGAGGTGGTCATCGCTCACAAAGCTTTCAGCGTAGATCTTGTAGATGTCTTCAGTGCCCGACGGACGTGCCGCGAACCAGCCATTTTCGGTCATGACCTTCAAGCCGCCAATCGCCTGGTCATTGCCCGGCGCATGGCTGAGGATGCTCTGGATTGCTTCGCCCGCCAGTTGAGTCGAGGTGACCTGATCCGGCGACAGCTTGCTCAGCAAGGCTTTCTGCTCAGGGTTGGCCTTGGCATCCACACGCACCGAGAACGGCTCGCCGAGTTCATCGGTCAACGCGCGATAGGCCTGGCTTGGATCGCGGCCGGTGCGAGCGGTCATTTCTGCGGCCAACAATGCCGGGATCAAGCCATCCTTGTCAGTGCTCCAGACGCCGCCGTCCTTGCGCAGGAACGAGGCACCGGCGCTTTCTTCACCGCCAAAGCCCAGGGAACCGTCGAACAAACCGTCGGCAAACCATTTGAAACCCACCGGCACTTCATACAAACGACGGCCCAGACGCTTGGCCACGCGATCAATCAAGCCGCTGCTGACCACGGTTTTGCCCACGGCAGCGTCGGCGCGCCATTGCGGACGGTTCTGAAACAGGTAATCGATCGATACCGCGAGGTAGTTGTTAGGTGCCAACAAACCACCGGACGGCGTAACGATGCCGTGGCGGTCGTGATCCGGGTCGCAGCCAAACGCAACGTCGTAGCGATCTTTCAGACCGATCAAGCCTTGCATCGCGTGGGTGGACGATGGGTCCATGCGGATCTGACCGTCCCAGTCGACGGTCATGAAGCGGAAGGTCGGATCGACCTGTGTGTTGACCACGTCGAGGTCCAGACGGTAATGCTCGGCAATCGCCGACCAGTAGCGCACCCCTGCTCCGCCCAATGGATCAACGCCCAGACGCAGCTTGGCATCACGGATGGCGTCGAAGTCGATCACGTTGATCAAATCGGCCACGTAGGTGTTGAGGTAATCGTGACGATGGGTCGTGCTGGCTTTCAGCGCCTGCTCATAGCTGATGCGTTTGACGCCAGCGAGTTTGGCGGCCAGCAATTCGTTGGCCTTGGCTTCGATCCACTTGGTGATGTGGGTATCGGCCGGACCACCGTTGGTAGGGTTGTACTTGTAACCACCGCTTTGCGGCGGGTTGTGCGACGGCGTGATGACGATACCGTCCGCCAGACCGGAAGTACGGCCACGGTTGTAGCAAAGGATCGCGTGGGAAATGGCCGGGGTCGGCGTGTATTCGTCCCCTTCGGCAATCATCACGGTGACGCCGTTGGCAGCCAACACTTCCAGGGCGCTGGCACCCGCTGGCGTAGACAAGGCGTGAGTGTCGATCCCGACGAACAGCGGTCCGTCAATGCCTTGGGCTTCTCGGTACAGGCAGATCGCCTGGCTGATCGCCAGGACGTGCCACTCGTTGAAACTCAGGTCGAACGAGCTGCCCCGGTGACCGGAAGTGCCAAAGGCTACACGCTGGGTTGAGATGGCGGCGTCAGGCTGCCCAGTGTAATAGGCCGTTACCAGTCGCGGGATATCGACCAACAATTCTGCCGGTGCCGGTTTGCCCGCAAAAGGACTGAGTGTCATGCAAAACCTCTGAAATTGAGTGGTTCAGGAATTGAAGGCAGTTTACTGGCAGTTCGACCGCAACGCGATGTTATAGATCCATGAGGGCCGAGGATGTTGTCCCGCGTCGCTCAATCGATCGCTTCCAGACGCAAGGCATCCCCCAGCAAGCCCAGTGCACCGCCGAGGTCATGCTCGCCACCGAAGGTATGGCTCAGCCGCAAATGTTGCGCATGCAGCCCGCGCAAGCTGAATAATTCCCCGGGCGCCACCACCACCTGCTGCTTTAGCAGACGGTGGAACACGCCGCGTACATTGACCGGACGCAACGAGCGCACCCAGACCGTTGCGCCGCCCTGGGGATCGACGAAGTGCAACGCGTCTGCCAGTCGCTCCTCCAGCAATTGGGTCATCTGCACTTTGCGCTCCTTGAGCAGCCGGCGCAGCACCAACAAGTGCTGATCGATGCGCCCATTGTTGTACAGGCGTGCGATGGCTTTCTGGCGGATCGGCGACAAACGGAACGAGCGCAGCAGAAAGTGCCGCTGAAGTTCGCCCCGCAGTTGCCGCGAAAGCAGGTAGCCGTAAGGCGCTTCAGGCCCGATGACCTTCTCGAATGTGGAAAATACGATCAGCCGGTCCGGGTCTAGCAAATCGCGGAACCGTGGGCCATCGGGTTCAAATTCGAGTTCGCCGTAACAGTCGTTCTCCAGCACCCAACAGCCGTGCCGTGCCAGCAACTGCGCGGTTGAAAGCCTGTTGCTTGCACCGGCCACACTGCCGCGCGGCATGTTCAGGCCGGATGACAGCATCACCAGCCTCACGGGTTCGGTTTCCAGCAGCGCTTGCAGATGGTCGAGGTCCAGGCCGCCATCCGCTTGCAAAGACAACTCGATGACCTGCACGTCGCTATCCTGAAACAACCGCAAAATAGTCCAGTCGCAGGGCGACTCCACCACGACCACGGCGTCTTTGAGGCAAAGCACCGCGATCAATATTTCCAGCACGCCACGCAGGTCGGCGCCAATGTAGACGTCGTCGGCATGCCAACAGCGTGCCGGGGATGAGGTATAGCGAGCCGCCAGGGCTGCGCGCAGCTCCCTTTCGCCACAGGGTTGAGACGCCGGTTGCGGCTGGCGCGGATACTGGCGCAACAGTTCTCTCTCAAGCAGCAACAGCGGGCTGTCCAACGGCTGCAGCAGCGCGGGCTCATCGGCGCTCAACACCAGCATTCCCGGACGCCTGGCGTTCACATAGACCGTCTCCAGCAAGTCATTGCCGATGCACGCTGGCCGTATAAACGACACGGGCAATGCGTAATAACCGGATTTGGCCACCGAATAGACGCGCCCTTCTTTTTCCAGAAGCGAATACGCGTACTGAATCGTCGAGATCGACACGCTCAGGCGCTCCGCCAACTGCCGTAACGAAGGGAGTCGCACGCGGGTGTCGCTGACCGGTTCGCTGATCAGATGGGTCAGGTAGCGGTACACCGCCTGATAAGCGAAGTCGGTTTCTCGGGGGCCTTTCATGGGCAAGGACCGAACACGCTGGGCGCAGCCCGATGCATTCGGGTGGGCGTTATAAAATGACGCACTTTCAACGCCCCATTGACCGTTCGCCCGTCACGGCGTCAATGGCCATTGCATTGGCTTGCAGCCCCGCGTCCATTGTCACGCCGCCGGCCACCGGCCCCATGCGATACAGCGTACCGATCAGGCTGACAGGCAATCCGCTGACGTCGACCATCCATTGCAACACCTGTTCGGGCGCAGGCTTGCCCTGCATTGCGCGATGCAGTTCGGGTAGCGCCACGAGCATCCCGGGATGGCACTGGCGCAGAAAACGTTCAAGCGATGCGCCGTTCTCGACAAAGGGCGCGAACAGCAAGCACACCAGTTGAGCTTCGTTCAGGCCGAGTTTCTTTTGCGCCTCGGCTGCCGCCAGTTCGCGTTGGTCTGACGGGGTTGCCGGAGCGCCGAACGTCTGCAACGCCAACTCGCACACATGCTCCGGGAGTTGCTTGCGGCGCATCATCACCAAAACCCGCTGCAGGTAATCGGCAATGCCGGCTTCATAGGTCCGACCCTGTACGAAGCTGGCTTGCAACCCCCGCAGGTGGGCGCAAATCGCCGGGCTCACGTATTCGTTATCGCTGAGCTGGGGCGCCCACCCATCCGGTTGAAACTTGAGGAACTCCGTGAGCAGCGGCCAGCGCTCCTCCAGGTTGCTCACCAGCATGTCGTGAATGTCGATGAATGTCGCGCGGCGACACGCCTCAAAACGTTCTGCGGGACGCCACGCCGGCTGTTCATGACCGACATAAAACTCACGAAAGCAATCGCTGCCCAGTTCATCGAGCCGCGCGAAGAGCTGCTCATAGCCGGTTTGAGGCTGATCCGGCAGGGTGAAACCGGCCTTGACCGCTGCACGGTTCAATCCATCCATGAACTGTTTTTGCTGGCGCGGTGAATCGCTGCTGAGCAAGGCATCGACGCCGCGGTCCCAACGGGCAATCTGGCCATGGAATTCGCCGGATGTCAGGTAGCCGTCATCCCACAGGTCGAGGGGGTCGTCCCAGGTTCGGCGGTGGCCGACCATCAACAGGTTCAGGCGATTTGACTCGTGACCGGCTTCAGAGACCGCCGCCGCATGATTGAACGGCAAGACCTCGCGGTTATCGACCATCAGTACCTCAACCCGAGGATCATCATAGAGAAATAACGCACTGCAGCTGCGATGGATGTTTTCAAGCGCCGCCGAAGAGGCGCCGTTCGAGCGCAAGGTCGCCACCCGCAGCTGGAATGTCGCCGGCGCCCGGCCGGCAATGCTCAACTGCGCGGCACGCAGCAGCGCAAGGGTGTAACAACTGTCGCGGGTCCCGGACTGGATCGTCAGCACCTTGAACTCGCCAATACGTTCCATGCCCCCGGCGGCGACCACCACGCGCTGAATCATCAGCTGCAACGCCGTTCGCTCGGCTCGTGAAAAGAAACTCAGTAGTCGCTGCAGTACTTGCTGATAAACATAGTTCATTGCCTGATCATGGGTATTGGTCATCATTGTTTACCTGTTACTCATAGGTTCGATGTCACGCAAACAACGCTATGCATTGCGCAATCGGTTGCTGTCATGATGAAAGTGTTGTGCCTGATATCAAATGCTAACACTTAGTTTTTAGTCATTATTTGAAATGATTCGAACTGACCGTTAATCCTTCTGTCAGCCATAGCCCGCCAGCCCAAGCAGCGCGGGCGCCTGGCGCTGGCTCGAGGCGTCCTAGGAAATATCTGACAGCGTCCCACAGACAAGTAGCACGACAAATAAAGAAAGAAGTTACCTGTGTTTTTTCGGCAACTGACCGATAACTCATTAATTGTTGAGTTTGTATTGCTGGAGCGCATTGAAAAGTATCTGCCCGATACCTGGCCATAGCTCATTCCTTGAGATGAAAGTAATCATTCAATTATCGGGGCTTATATGATGATTAGAAGATACAGATTGAGGGCAAAAACCAGTTCAGTTGCTGAACTGACCCGTCACGAATTGACGGGAGCCTCATATTTTCGGAGGGAAAACGAAAAAGTCCGTGCAGGCACGGACTTTTTTTGGGGCGTTTTACACAGGTTCGACCTGGAGGGCCACCCGTTCGCGGCATGGACATTCGTCCATGTAGCGGTGTGCTTCGACAAACTCGGAAAACGGGAAGACCCGAGTCTTGAGCGGCAGCAGGACGCGGTCAGCGGTCATCTGGTTGATGTCACGCAACGCACGTTGCAATGCGACCTCGTCCTGGATGATGCCCAATTCCGGCTTGCCGGTGAAGTTGCCGATACAGTGCACAAAGAACTGAATGTTCTTCTGGAACGCTGCACAGGCCGGGAACGGCGTCTGGTTGCCGCCTTGCAGGCCGTACAACACCAGGCTGCCACGTGGCGCGAGCACATCGCCCAGCAGTGACATCTGTGGCCCGCCCAACCCGTCGAACACCACATCCACACCGCGGTTATCGGTGATTTTGTTGATCCGCATCAGCAGATCTTCTTCTTCGGTGACGATGACTTTCTCGGCACCCAGTGCCAACAGGTTGTCGCGTTCTTCCGCCGTTTTGGTGGCGGCAATCACACGTACACCCAAGGCTTTGCCCAGTTGTACGAACGAAGGTCCGGCACAATGGCTGGCGTCAGTCACCAGTACGAACTGCCCGGGTTTGATCCGTGCCAGATCGACATAAGCAAAGTAAGCGATCAACAACGGCGTGTAATGCACGGCCGCTTCGATCGGATTCAGCACGTCCGGATACCGGGTCAGTGCCGAGCGCGGCAGAACAATCTGCTCGCCGTACACGGGATAGTCGTTCGGGCTTTGGGACGGGAAGCTGGCGACCTTGTCACCGACTGCCAGGTCATCGACACCCTCGCCGAGCGCCGTCACGACGCCGGACATTTCCTGGCCAAGGCCGGCAGGCAGACGAGCGTGAGACGACGCCAGGTTCTGGCGCCAAAGCGTGTCATACCAGCTGATGCCAATCGCCTCGACGCGCACCTGCACTTCGCCCGGAGCAGGAAGTGCGGCCGCATGCTCTTCGCATTTGAGCACCTCGGCTGGACCAAACTTGTGAAAACGGATCGTGCGGGACATCGCAAACCTCGTCAAAGTAACCTCTAATGCCATGAACTCTATCTGGGCTTTCTACCCAAGACTATCAGTGGCTATTAATAGTCGACATGCCTGTCATTGATTCCGCAGCACCGGCGACATCATCAAATGTCGTGAAAATCGAAGCGGTCTTTAAGGAAAACTGAATTACACGGTGCAGAGTAGCAGCCTTTCCCCGTAAGATTCATGCCGGCCATTGTTCTCATATGGCCGCTCTCGTCAAGCTTGATGACTCTGCCAGGACTCCAGATGAATCGTAATGACCTGCGTCGTGTCGACCTGAACCTGTTAATCGTTTTCGAAACATTGATGCACGAACGCAGCGTGACCCGCGCTGCAGAGAAGCTGTTTCTCGGCCAGCCGGCCATCAGTGCGGCGCTTTCACGCCTGCGCGGGCTGTTTGATGATCCGCTGTTCGTGCGCACCGGTCGCAGCATGGAGCCGTCCGCCCGGGCGATTGAAATCTTTGCCCTGCTCTCTCCCGCGCTGGACTCCATTTCCACGGCCGTCAGCCGTGCGGCGGAATTCGATCCGGCCACCAGCACGGCGGTATTCCGCATTGGCCTGTCGGACGATGTCGAGTTCGCCCTGCTGCCGATGCTGCTCAAGCGCCTGCGTGCCGAATCGCCCGGGATCGTGCTGGTGGTGCGTCGCGCCAACTACATCCTCATGCCGAGCCTGCTGGCGTCGGGCGAGATTTCCATCGGCGTCAGCTACACCGCCGATCTGCCGGCCAACGCCAAGCGCAAAGTGCTGCGCCGCAGCATGCCGAAGCTATTGCGCGCCGACACCGTGCCGGGGCCGTTGAGCCTGGATGATTTCTGTGCCCGGCCGCATGCATTGGTGTCGTTCGCCGGTGACCTGAGCGGCTTTATAGATGACGAACTGGAAAAGCTCGGGCGCAAACGGCATGTCGTGCTGGCGGTGCCACAGTTCAACGGGTTGAGCACGCTCATCAGTGGGACCGACATTGTGGCGACCGTGCCGGACTACACCGCCGAAGCGTTGACCGCGGCTGGCGGAGTCCGGGCTGAAGACCCGCCGCTGCCGGTGCGCAGTTTTGAACTGCACATGGCCTGGCGCGGGTCGCAGGATAATGATCCGGGTGAGCGCTGGTTGCGGTCGCGGATTCAGATGTTCTTTGGGGATCCGGATAGTCTCGCCTGATACTGATACTGAGTTTGAGTTGAGGCTTCTGGCCTCTTCGCGAGCAGGCTCGCTCCCACATTGGAATGCATTTCCCTGTGGGAGCGAGCCTGCTCGCGAAAGCCATCACACAGTTTCAAGTCCGTCCTTTGCATTCCCTGCAACACTGAATTGTCATCAATTCAATTGATCACAGATTAGCCAAAGGTGCATGCTAGAGAGCTCGCCCGAGCCTCATATCATTCCGAATGATAGTTACCTTCGCTTCATTCGATTCGTGAGATACACCCTCGCCGCTCATCATCCGTCCATTCTCAATACATTGGCGGATGCATCCATGGAACAGTCACTCAAACATTTGCGCTTCCCATTGGCCATGTTGGCCGTACTGGTGATGAGCGCCTGCGGCAAGGCGCCGGAGTCTGCCGCGACCATGCCCGCGGCGAAGGTCAGCGTCGCCAAGGTGCTGGAACAACCGATCAACGAGTGGGACGAATTCACCGGGCGCCTTGAAGCGCCGGAAACCGTAGAAATTCGTCCACGGGTCTCTGGTCAGATTGATGACGTGGCCTTCACTGAAGGCGCATTGGTCAAGAAAGGCGACTTGCTGTTCCAGATCGACCCACGCCCGTTCCAGGCTGAGGTTCGCCGCCTCGAAGCCCTGGTTGCCCAGTCCCGCGCCAACGCCACTCGCAGTGAAAACGAAGCCCAGCGTGGCGAACGTCTTCGCACCAGCAACGCGATCTCCGCCGAACTGGCCGATTCGCGCACCAGCGCCGCTCAAGAAGCCCGCGCCGCTGTCGGAGCCCTGCAGGCGCAACTGGACCTGGCCAAACTGAATCTGAGCTTCACCCGTGTTACCGCACCCATCAGTGGTCGTGTCAGCCGTGCGGAAATCACCGCCGGTAACCTGGTGACCGCCGACACCACCCCACTGACCAGCGTCGTGTCCACCGATAAGGTCTACGCTTACTTCGACGCTGACGAACGCGTATTCCTCAAGTACACCCAACTCGCTCGCCAAGGCAAACGCGGCGCCACCACCCCGGTTTACATGGGCCTGTCCAACGAAGACGGCAACCCGCACCAGGGCGTGATGAACTTCGTCGACAACCAGGTCAATCCGAAAACCGGCACCATCCGTGGTCGTGCAGTCTTCGACAACGCCGACGGCAGCTACACCCCGGGCCTTTATGCTCGCCTGAAACTGGTCGGCAGCGGCACCTACTCCGCCGTGCTGATCAACGATGAAGCCGTCGGTACCGATCTGGGTAAAAAATTCGTACTGGTGATGGACGCCGACAACAAGACGGCCTACCGCGCCGTCGAACTGGGACCGAAGATCGAAGGTTTGCGCATCGTGCGCAACGGCCTGAACAAGGATGACACCGTCATCGTCAAGGGTCTGCAACGGGTTCGCCCAGGCTCGCCGGTTACCCCTGAAGTGATCCCGATGGCCAGCGAACAAACCCTCGCGGCCCTGGCTCAACAACGACAAGCGCTGGAAGCCAGCAACCTGCCCCAAGTCGCACCTGCCAAGGTTGCGCCGGGTGAGGTTGTGAAACTGGCTGCTGCGACTCCACGCGGTTAAGGGACAACGACTCCGATGAATTTTTCCCAATTCTTCATTTCACGGCCGATCTTCGCAGCGGTGCTGTCGCTGCTGATCCTGATCGCCGGCGCCATCTCACTGTTCCAGTTGCCAATCAGCGAATACCCGGAAGTCGTGCCGCCGACCGTTGTGGTCCGCGCCAACTTCCCGGGTGCCAACCCTAAAGTCATCGGTGAAACCGTGGCCGCTCCTTTGGAGCAAGCCATCACCGGCGTCGAGAACATGCTGTACATGTCCTCGCAGTCCACCGCTGACGGCAAGATCACCCTGACCATCACCTTCGCACTGGGCACTGACCTGGACAACGCGCAGGTGCAGGTACAGAACCGGGTAACCCGTACCGAGCCGAAACTTCCAGAAGAAGTGACGCGCATCGGTATCACCGTCGACAAGGCTTCGCCCGACCTGACCATGGTTGTGCACTTGACCTCGCCGGACAAACGCTACGACATGCTCTACCTCTCCAACTACGCCCTGCTCAACATCAAGGATGAGCTGGCGCGTCTGGGCGGTGTCGGTGATGTGCAGTTGTTCGGCATGGGCGATTATTCGCTGCGCGTCTGGCTCGATCCGAACAAGACCGCTTCACGCAACCTGACCGCCACCGACGTGGTGAGCGCGATTCGTGAGCAGAACCGTCAAGTGGCAGCCGGTGCACTGGGTGCTCCACCTGCGCCGAACGCCACCGCTTTCCAGCTGTCGGTCAACACTCAAGGTCGTCTGGTTTCTGAAGAAGAGTTCGAGAACATCATCATTCGCTCCGGCGATAACGGTGAAATCACTCGCCTGAAAGACATTGCCCGCGTTGAACTGGGTTCCAGCCAATACGCCCTGCGTTCGTTGCTGAACAACCAACCGGCGGTGGCGATCCCGATCTTCCAGCGCCCTGGTTCCAACGCGATCGAAATCTCCAACGAAGTGCGCGACAAGATGGCCGAGCTGAAGAAGAACTTCCCGGAAGGCATGGACTTCAGCATCGTCTATGACCCGACGATCTTCGTTCGCGGCTCCATCGAAGCCGTTGTTCACACCCTCTTCGAAGCACTGATTCTCGTTGTGTTGGTGGTGATTCTGTTCCTGCAAACCTGGCGCGCCTCGATCATTCCATTGGTAGCCGTGCCGGTGTCGCTGATCGGCACGTTTGCGGTGATGCACTTGTTCGGCTTCTCGCTGAACGCCCTGTCGTTGTTCGGGTTGGTACTGGCGATCGGTATCGTGGTGGACGACGCCATTGTGGTGGTGGAGAACGTTGAGAGGCACATCGAGCTGGGAGAAACGCCCGTAGAAGCCACCAAGAAAGCTATGCGAGAGGTGACCGGGCCGATCATCGCGACGGCGCTGGTGCTGTGTGCGGTATTTATCCCGGCGGCGTTCATTTCCGGACTCACCGGCCAGTTCTACAAACAGTTTGCCCTGACCATTGCCATCTCGACCGTGATCTCGGCGTTCAACTCGCTGACACTGTCCCCTGCCCTGGCCGCTGTGCTGCTCAAGAGCCACGATGCGCCGAAAGATCGCTTTACCAAAGTGCTTGATAAACTATTGGGCGGTTGGCTGTTCCGTCCGTTCAACCGGTTCTTCGAACGCGCCAGCCATGGCTATGTCGGCACCGTAGCCCGGGTTATCCGCAGCAGCGGTATTGCCCTGCTGTTGTACGCAGGCCTGATGGTGCTGACCTTCTTCGGTTTCGCGCACACCCCGACAGGTTTCGTACCCGGCCAGGACAAACAATACCTGGTGGCCTTCGCGCAACTGCCGGACGCTTCGAGCCTGGACCGTACCGAAGACGTGATCAAACGCATGTCCGACCTGGCCCTGAAACAGCCAGGCGTGGAAAGCGCCGTGGCCTTCCCGGGCCTGTCGATCAACGGCTTCACCAACAGTCCTAACGCCGGCATCGTGTTCGTGACCCTGAAGCCGTTCGACGAGCGTAAAGACCCGAGCATGTCGGCCGGTGCAATTGCCGGTGCCTTGAACGGTCAGTACGCCGGGATTCAGGAAGCTTACATGGCGATCTTCCCGCCGCCGCCAGTACAGGGTCTGGGCACCATCGGTGGTTTCCGCCTGCAGATCGAAGACAAGGGCAACCTCGGCTACGACGAGCTGTACAAAGAAACCATTAACATCATCAACAAAAGCCACAATGTGCCGGAACTGGCCGGCCTGTTCACCAGCTACACCGTGAACGTGCCGCAGGTCGATGCCGCCATCGACCGGGAAAAAGCCAAGACTCATGGCGTGGCTGTCAGTGACATCTTCGACACCCTGCAGATCTACCTGGGTTCGCTGTATGCCAACGACTTCAACCGCTTCGGTCGTACCTACCAGGTCAACGTTCAGGCTGAACAACAGTTCCGTCTTGAACCGGACCAGATCGGTCAGCTGAAAGTGCGCAACAACAAAGGCGAGATGATCCCGCTGGCGACCTTCATCAATGTCAGCGACACCTCGGGGCCGGACCGCGTGATGCACTACAACGGCTTCATCACCGCTGAAATCAACGGCGCCGCCGCCCCGGGCTACAGCTCTGGCCAGGCCGAAAAAGCCATCGAGAAACTGCTCAAGGATGAACTTCCGAACGGCATGACCTACGAATGGACCGACCTGACCTACCAGCAGATTCTGTCCGGCAACACCGCGCTGTTCGTGTTCCCGCTCTGCGTGCTGCTGGCGTTCCTGGTACTCGCGGCTCAGTACGAAAGCTGGAGCCTGCCACTGGCGGTGATCCTGATCGTACCGATGACCTTGCTGTCGGCCATTACCGGTGTGATTGCTTCGGGTGGTGACAACAACATCTTCACCCAGATCGGCTTGATCGTACTGGTGGGACTTGCGTGTAAGAACGCGATCCTGATCGTCGAGTTTGCCAAGGACAAACAGCAGGACGAAGGCATGAGCCCGCTCGCTGCGGTGCTGGAAGCTTGCCGACTGCGTCTGCGGCCGATCCTGATGACCTCCTTCGCGTTCATCATGGGTGTCGTGCCTCTGGTGTTCTCCAGCGGTGCCGGTGCCGAAATGCGTCATGCCATGGGTGTGGCGGTGTTCTCCGGGATGCTCGGGGTAACCTTCTTCGGTCTGTTGCTGACGCCGGTGTTCTACGTATTGATTCGCAACTTTGTGGAGCGCGGTGATAAGCGCAAAGCGGCCAAGGCGCTGAATCTTCAAAAGCAACTGGAGTCGCAACAATGAGCTTGAAAGCCTTTCTTCCGAGCCTGCTGGTACTGGCCCTGAGTGCCTGTGCCGTCGGCCCGGACTACAAGACCCCTGCGACTGAACCGGCCCATATCACCACCGCTACCGATGGCGCTGCCGGCCAGAAAAACTTCGACCGTTCGCACTTCGAAGGCATCTGGTGGCAGCAGTTCGAGGACCCGACCCTTAATCAGTTGGTGACTCAATCCCTGCAAGGCAACCGTGATTTGCGCGTGGCCTTCGCCCGCTGGAAAGCGGCTCGGGCGATTCGCGACGACATCAGCAATGACGCCATGCCAACCATCACCAGCCGGGCCAGCAGCGACCTGGGCAAGGGGCAAATCCCAGGCCAGACCACCAAACGGGTCAACAGCGAACGCTATGACCTGGGCCTGGACATGGCGTGGGAAATCGACCTGTTTGGCCGTATCCAGCGCAACCTGGAATCGGCCAACGCCGAACAGCAAGCCATCGAGGCCGACCTGTACCAACTGCAAGTCACCATGATTGCCGAACTGGTGGATTCCTACGGTCAGTTGCGCGGTGCCCAACTGCGCGAAAAAATCGCCCTGGCGAACCTGGAGAACCAACAGGAGTCGCGCAAGATCACCATCAGCCTGCGTGATGCCGGCGTCGGCGATCAGCTGGATGTGGAGCGCGCCGACGCGCGCCTGGCGTCCGTCGAAGCCAGCGTGCCGCAATTGCAGGCCGAACAGGTTCGGCAGAAAAACCGTATCGCCACCCTGCTGGGTGAGCGCCCGGACAAGCTGACGGTCGACTTGAGTCCCAAGAACCTGCCGGCAATCGCCAAAGCGCTGCCAATTGGTGATCCCGGTCAACTGCTGCAACGTCGTCCGGACATCCTCAGCGCCGAGCGCAAACTGGCGTCTGCCACCGCCCGTGTCGGCGTGGCCACGGCTGATTTGTTCCCACAGGTCAGCCTCAGCGGCTTCCTCGGTTTTACGGCAGGACGCGGTTCGCAAATCGGTTCCTCGGCCGCCAATGCCTGGGCACTGGGCCCAAGCATCACCTGGGCCGCGTTTGACCTGGGCAGTGTAAAGGCCCGTATTCGCGGTGCGGATGCGGATGCGGAAGGCGCGCTGGCCAGCTACGAGCAGCAAGTGCTGTTGGCACTGGAAGAGTCGGAAAACGCGTTCAGCGATTACGGCAAGCGTCAGCAACGCTTGATCTCACTGATTCGTCAGAGCGAGTCGAGCCGCGCCGCCGCCGACCTGGCCGAAATTCGCTATCGCGAAGGCGGTACCGACTTCCTCGTCCTGCTGGACGCTCAGCGCGAGCGACTGGCGGCGGAAGACACCCAGGCACAGGCCGAAACCGAGCTGTATAGCGGCATTGTCGCGATTTACAAAGCCCTTGGCGGTGGCTGGCAACCGGAGACAGTCGCCAGCAAGTAAGTTGTTAAAGAGCTCCTTTGGTTGGTCGCAACCAACCAGTTTTTTAGCCCCGCGTCTCATTCGGTCGCGGGGCTTTTTTTCGCCTGCTGATCCTGCAACCCACCACAATTCCCCTGTGGGAGCGAGCCTGCTCGCGAAGACGCCGGCACATTCAACATCAATGTCGCCAGAGACTCTGCTTTCGCGAGCAGGCTCGCTCACACATGGCTTAGTGGGTTGCCTTGTCATTGCGGTTTTCGCGGACGGTTACGGTGGCGGTTGTGCCGGCGCGCAAGAGGTTTTTGCCGGCATAGTCATCATCAATCTTTATCCGTACCGGCACCCGTTGCGCCAGTTTGACCCAGGTGTAGCTGGGGTTGATGTTGGCCAGCAAGCGGCCACCGGGCAGGTTTTCCCGGTCGGCGATTGCGAAAGCGATGCTTTGCACGGTGCCGCCAAAGCTTTCGCCGCTCATCAATTCGATGTCGACCCGGTCGCCTTCTGCGATTCGCGGCAACTTGGTCTCTTCAAAGTAACCGCTGACATAAAACGAATCGCTGTCCACCAGTGCCAACAACGGGCCGCCGGCGGTGGCGTAGTCGCCCTGACGGGTCAGCAGGTTGGTGACAAAACCGGTGACGGGCGATTCGACGCGCGTGCGTTGCAAGTCCAGTTCGGATTGGGTCAATGCCGCGATGGCCAGTTGCACGTTGGCCTCGGCCAATACCAGGATGGCCTGGTTACGCAGCAGATCGGCCTGAGCCACAGACACCTCCGTGCTGGCTTTTTCCCATTCCTCGCCAGAGACGGCCGAGCGTTCTTTCAGCGTGCGCCGGCGTTGTTCCTCGCTCTGCCGCTGTTTGAGCAACGCTTCGCTGGCCACAATCGACGCCTGCGACTGCCCGAGTGAAGCTTTCGCCACTTCCACCGAGCGTTTGGAACGATCCACTGCCAGGGTGTAGCGGGCCGGGTCGATTTCCAGCAGCAACTGGCCTTTCTCAACATGCTGGTTGTCTTGTACACCCAGTTTGACGATGCGCCCCGAGACATCGGCAGACAGCGTCACCACGTCAGCGCGAACCCGCGCATCCCGGGTCCATGGGGCCCGGGTGTAATGCTCCCAGGCAAACCAGCCAAGAATGAACGCCAGCAACACAACGACCAGTGTGGCGAGTCGGGGAAGGTATTTCTTCAAGGCATCAAGCTCCCATTACCAGAATCAGCGTCGCGCACACGCAGGCATACAATGCGCCCTCGAATAAAGCTTCATGCCAGACGAAACGCAGCACGCCGAGGCGGCGCAACCCCCAGTCCAGTGCCAGAAAAATCGGCAGCGCCAACAACAGAGCCTGGGCGATGGGCGGCAAGTACACGCCACCCAGTTCAAAATCAATGGGCAAGGGCCGGCACTCCTGTTGCGACGACGGGTTGAAAGTACTCGTGATATCGCCGCACGAACGACTCCACGATCAGCAGCGCCACGCGCATTCGGAACACCGACCACAGGTGTTCGTGAACCATCAGGTGCAAATCGTCCAGTTCGTCGCCCAGGACGCGCAATTCCCCCAGCAGCCGATCGGCGTCTGTCCCGGGCCGCCCGGCCACCCATCTTGCGCAATCGCGGACCGCAGCCAACAACCGTTGCTGTTGCTCCGAGCTCAACAAGGTATTGCCCTGCCCCTGTTGCCTGAGCTGGTTCAATGCAACGCCCAGGGCCATGCACCCGAGGCTGACCTGAAATAATTCGCCGGACTGCTTGTCGCTGGTCGCCGGCAGTAACCCCAGCATCATGGTCAGTCGATCGACCATGCGGCTTTCGAAGGCAAATTGCTGTTCATCGGTGGCCGGCGTCTTCATCAAGGCGTAGACCTGCTCAGCGTTTTCCTTGAACAGCCGGCGAATCCGCAGAACGGGCCGGAACGGGAAGATCAAGGCGAAGACGCTCAATGCCAGGACCGTTGCGCTGATATAGCCACCGGCAAATTCGAACCACTGAGACGCGGTGTTCTGCCCGATACCCACGTTCTGTGGCCCCAACAGTAGAAAGGTCGACAACCCAAGACCGATGCCTGTCCCGGTGGTCGCAGGTGCGGAGAGACCTACCGCGACCGCATACAGCAACGGCGCCAACAGCAACGCCATAAGCTCGAAATCGCTGATCATGGGCACCAGCATGAATTGATAAAGCGCCGACACAATCAACGCCAGGAATAGCCCCCTTGCATAGCTTTGCGCCGCCAGCAGCGGTCTGGGGAACGTTGCCATCAGCGAACAAAGAATCCCGACCAGCACCATCCCGGCTCGCGCTCCGTCCCAGCCGGTCTCGACCCAGATCAGCCCGGCGACCAGCAACGCAGTGAAAGCCCGGATGGCGTTCATCCCCGCCAGGGTGAAATCCAGATGCAGCGGATTCTCCTGCCCCCGGTAGACGCAGCTGGCCTGGCGTTCCTCCTGAATGGCGTCGCTCAGTTCCAGAATCTGTTCCAGTTGCTGTAACAACCGCGCCTGCTCCCAGCGCAGGGCCCACGCCAGCGAGCGCAATGTGGCCGGCATTGTTTCGGTCAGTTGTTCTGCCTTGTAAGCCTGATCATCAAATCGTTGTTGCAACGCCGAAAAATGATGACGAGCATCGGCCGACAGCGAGCGACCCTTTTCGGCCAGTTCATCCAAAAACGTAAGTTCTTCGGCGCGTAAATGTTGTATTTCCAGAGGTAGATCACCCTTCCAGCGCTCGGCCAGCAACTCACGCTGGTGGCGCAGCGCCGTCAGCCGGGACGTCAGCAACACCAGTTGGTTGCCCAGCAGTTGCACCAGGTCATCGGCGCTACGTAATCGGGGGGCATCGTAATAAAGATGCCGGCGCAATCCTTCAAGGACGCTGATTTCGCCTAACAGCTGCATTTGTCGGCGATGAAAATCGGCCTCGCTCTCTTCGGTTCGAATGACCGCCGCGGCGTGAGTCGCCAGCAACTTGATGACCTGATCGATCTTGGCGAAGTAGCTCCGGGCCACGGTCTCGGGGCGTGCGGTCAGCAGGCTGACGACGCAGACACATGCCACTGCCAGCAGCGTCTCGGTCAAGCGCGTCACCGCCAGCAGGAAGGTGCCGTCCTGATCAGGCACGGCCAATAGTGCAATCACCACCGCCGTGTATCCGCTGAGCACAAACGCCTGGGAACTGGTGTAGCGCAACAGGGTGCCACCGGCGGTGCACAGTGCCAGCCACAGCGCCAGGGTGATGATGAAAGGCAACGGCGCCTGGGGGAAGATCGCCATGATCACGACCGCCGCGACAGCGCCCAGGGTGGTGCCGATGACTTGGCCGAGACTGCGGGCCAGTGCCATGCCGCCCAACGGCTGGCTGACGATGACCACCGCCATGATCGACCACTTGGGTTGATCGAGGTCGAACAGGAAGGCCAGGTACAGGGTCAGCAACCCGGCCACAATGGTTCTCAAGGCAAACAGCAGCACACCGGGCCCGGGGTTCAGGATTGCCTTGAAGTATTGAAGCAGCGGTTGCATGGGAGCACTCTTCGATTCACCTTCAGCAAGCGTAGTCACTGCTTCAAGGCCTCGACAGGTTTCAATGTCGACGGAGCCCGTAGGCAAAATCGTCGACATCGAGCCACCTCAGGATTTGACTCACAGCCCCACCTGACCGAAGCTGACGACCTTTGCAAAAGCTTGCCAGCTCCCGGATTCCTGCATGCCCCAGTCCCGCCGCTACTTGCTCATCAGTCTCTGTGTGCTGTTTGCCCTCGTTATTGCCTGGTTGCTCCTGCGCAGCACAACGCCTGAGGTGCCCGAAGCGATCAAACGCGGTTACAGCGAAGCGTTGACCCAGGCACGCTCCGGTCAGCCGGGGGCCGCACGGGTGCTGTACCAGCAATTGGCTCGCCCTGATCTGTCGCCCAAGCGGCGCATCTGGCTGCATGCCGAACTCCCCAACTACCCTAGCCCGCTGGCGCTGAAACTGGCGGACGCGGACCTGCAACATCCTGATGAAAACGTACGAATCGCTGCGATCAAAAGCATCAGCGGCCTGGTGGCCTCCGGGCAACGCAGCCTGTTGATCGGCCCGTTGCTCGACGACAGCGTAGAAAGCGTGCGATTTGCAGCGGTCAATGCACTGCTGGGACTGTCGCCGGATGACCTGGGCCTGTATTTCGCGCCGCTGGAGCAAGCCATTGACGCCTGGGAGCTGGCCCTGAAAAGTCAGCCGCCGAGCGCGCAAAACCAATACCAACTGGCGCGCCTGCACCTGCACAACGCTGAATTGAAAGAGGCGCAGGCGGCGCTGGAGCGCACATTGCAACTGGACCCCAACAATCTGCCGGCGCTGGTGATGCAGATCGATGTGCTCGACCGGCAAGGTCAAAGCGATGCCGCCCGCCAATTGCTGGCGAAACAGCTGAAAGCGCAACCCGACTCGGCCTACCTGCAACATGCCCTGGGGCTCTGGTTGCTGCACCACGGGCAAAGTGAGTTTGCGGTGCTCGGGCTTTCCAAAGCCGTGGAGCTGGAGCCCGACAACAAGGATTATCGCTACGACCTGGCGACCACCCTGCACCTTGAACAGGAGCTGGAAGCCGCACAGAAACAGCTGCAAGAGATCGTCCAGCGCCACCCGTCCGACCGCAAGGCGCGCGTGCTGCTGATCAATTACTGGAAAGAAAGCGGACAGTTGCAGAACGTGCAGATCCTGTTGGCGCAACTGGAACAGCTCAACCCGGATGACCCCGCGTTGCAGCAAGGGCTTTAATCACCACGAAATTTCGTTGAACCGTCGGCACGGCCAAGGGTCAAGAGAAAAGGCAGTCCAAACAGGCACCTCAAGCCTGCTGTCTCGCTTCCCCTGGTCATGAGAGGGTTTTTCTTGTCTACATCAACCGAGCTGTTCAGTGCAAAAGCCGCCACCGGCATCGAAGGTCTGGATGACATCCTGGCCGGAGGCTTGTCTCGTGGACATGTATTTTTGCTGGAGGGCGAACCCGGTACCGGCAAAACCACCGTTGCTTTGCATTTCCTGTTGGCCGGCGCTCGAGCCGGCGAACGCTCGTTGTACATCACCTTGTCAGAAACCGAGCGTGAGCTGCGTCAAGGCGCGCTGTCCCACGGCTGGGAGCTGGATGAGAACATCCACATCTTCGAGCTGACCCCGCCAGAGAGCCTGCTCAACGCCGAACACCAGCAAAGCCTGCTGTACTCCTCGGACCTGGAACTGGGTGAAGCTACCAAACAGATTTTCGAAGTGGTCGAGCGGGTCAAACCGACGCGCGTGGTGCTCGACAGCCTGTCCGAAATCCGCCTGTTGGCCCAGAGCTCACTGCGTTATCGGCGGCAGATCCTGGCGATCAAACACTACTTTGTGCGTTACGACGCCACTGTGCTGTTGCTGGATGACCTGACCACCGAATCCCTCGATAAAACCGTACACAGCGTCGCGCACGGCGTAATTCGCCTCGAAGAACTCACACCGAACTATGGCGCCGAACGCCGACGCATCCGCGTGGTGAAATACCGCGGCCAGAAGTATCGCGGCGGCTTTCACGACTTCACCATCATGGGCGACGGCGTGCATGTATTCCCGCGTCTGGTTGCAGCCGAACACCGCGGTGGCTATATCCGCCAACAGTTGACCAGCGGCATCAGGGAAATGGACGCTCTGCTCGGCGGCGGTATCGAGACCGGTTCCAGCACGCTGATCCTGGGGCCGGCCGGTACTGGTAAATCGCTGATCTCGATGATCTTCGCCGCTGCCGCCGTGGCCCGTGGCGAAAAAGCCGCGCTGTTCATTTTCGATGAAGAGCTGGGGCTGCTGTTCGAACGCATGAAAAACATGGGCATCGACCTGCAGGCCCTGCAAGACACCGGCAACCTGCTGATCGAGCAAGTCGACGCAGCCGAACTGTCCCCCGGCGAGTTCTCCCACCGGGTGCGTCGCTGTGTCGATGAGCGTCAAATCAAGACCGTGGTGATCGACAGCATCAATGGCTATCAGGCCGCGATGCCCGAGGAAAACGCGCTGGTGCTGCACATGCACGAATTGCTGCTGTACCTCAATCGCCGAGGCGCCGCGACGTTCATGACGGTCGCCCAACACGGACTGGTCGGTGACATGCAAGCGCCGGTCGACATCACGTACCTGGCCGACACGGTGATTTTGTTGCGCTACTTCGAAGCCCTGGGCAAGGTTCGCCGGGCGATCTCGATCATCAAGAAACGCACCGGCAGCCATGAATCAACCATTCGCGAATACCGCATCGGCAGCCGGGGCATGACCATCGGTGAACCTTTGGATGCGTTCCAGGGTGTATTACGCGGCGTGCCGACCTATCTCGGCGCCAGCCAGCCACTGCTCCAGGACGATGTCCGGTGAGTATTGTCGAGGCGATGTCCGAGCGCGCGATCATCCTCGCGCCCTTGGGACGCGACAGCCAGATTGCGCTGATGATGCTCAACGAGGCGGGATTCGAGGGCATTGTCACCCGGGATCTGGTGGCACTGTGCGGCGAGTTGGTCAAAGGTGCCGGTCTGCTGCTGATTTCTTCGGAAGCCCTGATGGGCTGTGATCTTGACCCTCTACGGGGTCTGATCGAACAGCAACCCGCCTGGTCCGACCTGCCGATCGTCTTGCTGACCCACCACGGCGGCCCGGAGCAAAACCCGGCATCGCGACTGGGTCCGCAATTAGGCAACGTCACTTTCCTTGAGCGCCCTTTCCATCCGGTAACCTTGATCAGCCTCGTCACCACCGCATTGCGCGGCCGTCGACGACAGTACGAAGCCAGGGACCGATTGATCGATCTGAGCCAAAGTGAACTGCGCCTGCAAAACACCCTGGAAACCCTCGAACAACAAGTCGAGGAACGCACCGCACAGTTGCGCCACAACGAAGAAGCCCTCAGACAATCCCAGAAGATGGAAGCGGTCGGCCAGCTTACCGGCGGCATTGCCCACGACTTCAATAACATGCTGACCGGCATCATCGGCAGCCTTGAGTTGCTGCGCCGGCGCCTCGCAAGAGGACGCACCGAGGACCTCGACGGCTTGATCGACCTTGGCGTGACCTCGGCCAACCGCGCCGCCGGCCTGACTCATCGGCTGCTGGCGTTTTCGCGCCGTCAGTCACTCGATTCCAAACCGGTGGAAATGAACACCCTCGTGGTGTCCATGGGCGAACTGCTGCAACGCAGCATCAATGAAAGTATTCATCTGGACATGCAGTTGAGCGATGACTTGTGGGTGGCCGAGGCCGACCCCAATCAACTCGAAAGCGCCCTGCTCAACCTCGTGCTCAACGCCCGCGATGCCATGCCCGAAGGCGGCACGCTGGTGGTCAACACGTCCAATCAAAAAATCGACTCGGGGTTCGTTGCGGCCCAAGGCAATCTACTGCCCGGTGATTACGTGGTGCTGCGCGTTACCGACACCGGCTGCGGAATGCCGGAAAGCACCATCAGCCGCGCCTTTGACCCGTTCTTTACGACGAAGCCGATTGGTCAGGGCACCGGGTTGGGGTTGTCGATGATTTACGGGTTCAGCAAGCAGTCCCACGGTCACATCACGATCGACAGCGAAGTGGGTCAAGGGACGTCGGTGAGTGTGTATTTGCCGCGTTACAGTGGCGACCTGGCCGAGGAAAACCTGATCGACATCCAGCAGGCGCCTTACGCGCAGGACGGTGAAACCGTGTTGATCGTCGAAGACGACCCGGCGGTTCGCGTGCTGGTCAGTGCCGTATTGAGTGAGCTGGGTTACGCCTTCGTCGAGGCCGGAGACGCTGACAGCGCGGTGCCGATTCTCGACTCTGCACAGCGGATTGATTTATTGATCAGCGATGTCGGGCTGCCGGGAATGAACGGCCGGCAACTGGCGGAAATCGGTCGGCAGTATCGGCCTGACCTGAAAGTGCTGTTCATCACCGGTTATGCCGAACACGCGGCTGTGCGCGGAGGGTTTCTGGACCCCGGCATGCAGATGATCACCAAGCCCTTCACCTTTGACCTGCTGACGGCCAAGGTGCGGGAGATGATCAGTATCTGATGCGCCCCGAGGGCCTATGGCGAAGAGCTCAGGACAGCATTTGCTGCATGAGTTCTTGCAGTTCATCCAGGTCGAACGGTTTGTCCAGAATCGGCGCTTTTTTGGTGATAGGGCTGTCCGTCTCGCGGACTTCCTGCGCATAGCCGCTGATAAAAATCACTTTGAGTTCCGGTCGCAGTTTCACTGCGGGCTCGGCGATCTGCACGCCGGAAATCCCGCCGGGCAGGCGAAAGTCGGTGATCATCATGTCCAGGTGCGGCTTGCTCGCCAGAATTTCAAAGGCCTGCTCGCCGTTTTCGGCTTGCAGCACCCGGTAACCTTCACCCGACAAGTAAGCGGACAACACCATCAGAATCGAGGGGTCATCCTCGACAATGAGTACTACATCTTGCGCATCTTCACTCATGGGAAGCCTTTGTTCGGTCAATAGCTGCTGATACGACCGTGGGGTCGCTCAGAGGTTGCGTTTATCTGGCTCATTTCCTAAAGCGGCAGACAAACGCGAAATAGAGCGCCTTCGTTGATTTTGCTCTCGACGGCGATGGAACCGCCATGGGCGGCGATAATTTGCTCGGAAATAAACAGCCCAAGGCCCAGCCCCGCGATCACGGTCTTGGCGGAAACACGCTCGAACTGTTGAAAAATACGCTTCTGGTTTTCTTCACTGATGCCGATCCCTTGATCCTGCACCTCGACCCGCGCCTGACCGTCCTGTACGTAAACCCGCACATCAATCTGGCTTTTGCCACCATAACGCAAGGCGTTGGTGAGCAGATTTGAAATCACTTGCTCGATGCGAAATTCATCCCAGTTGCCGACCACTGGCTGCTCGGCAGTAAAGCGCGTGGAACACTCGGCGGCCTCGACTTGTGGCTTGAAGTTATCCAGCAGGTTGCTGACCAGTTGCACCAGGTCAAATCGGCTCGGACGGATCGACAGCTTGCCGGTGCGAATGCGCGACACATCGAGCATGTCTTCGATCAGGCGGATCAGGCTTTTGATCTGCCGCTCGTCACGGTCGACCATGGCGTGCATCTTGTCCAGGGTGAACGCCGAGGCGTTATCCCGGGCCAGGTGCATCTTGCGCAACTGGGTTTCGAGGATCAGGCCATTAAGCGGCGTGCGCACTTCATGGGCGACAATCGACATGAAGTCATCGCGCATGCGCACCGCTTGCTCCAGCTCCAGTTGAGTGCTCTGCAATTGCTTGAGCAACGCTTCCTGCTCGCGGCGGCTCTGCTCCAGCGCTTCAACCTGCTGCTTCATCGCTTTGCTCTGGCGATACAGGTCGACGAACACATTGACCTTGCTCTTCACCGCATGAATGTCCAACGGCTTGTGCAGGAAGTCCACCGCGCCGCTTTCGTAGCCTTTGAACGCGTAGTTCAACTCCCGGCCGGCAGCGCTGACGAACACAATCGGGATGTTTTTGGTTTTTTCCGTGCCGCGCATCAATTCGGCCAGCTCGAAGCCGTTCATGCCGGGCATCTGTACGTCGAGAATCGCCATGGCGAATTCGTGCTGCAGCAGCAACGACAAGGCTTCATCGGCGGACAAGGCTTTGTAGACCATGCGGTCTTCACGCTTGATCAGCGCTTCGAGCGCCAGCAGGTTCTCCGGCAGATCGTCGACGATCAGCAGTTTGGCTTGGATGTTACTTAGCATGCTATTCGTTCCAGCTCGACAAGCAGACGGCCGATGCCGCAGATAGGGAGAATATGGTCTGGCTCATGAATATCCAGCGCCGCCTGGGGCATGGTCGCGACCTGCGCCTCATTCGGGTCCTGCACGATGGTCATTCCACCGCGACCTTTAACGTGAGACAGACCTCGGGCGCCGTCACGATTGGCCCCGGTCAGCAATACGGCGGCCAGGGATGAACCGTAGGTATCGGCAGCGGACTCGAACAGGTAATCGATGGCGGGTCGCGAATGGTGGACGCGATCTTCCAGGCTCAACGAGAAGCTGCGGTCATGCTCCACCGACAAGTGATAACCGGGGGTGGCGAAATACAAAGTGCCGGCTTCAATCCGGGTTTTATCGCTCGCTTCCCGAACAGGCATCGAGACCCGGCGTGCAAACACTTCGGCCAACAGGCTGCGACGCTCGTCGGGCAGGTGCAACACGACAATGATCGGCAGCGCGAAGCCTTCGCGCAGAGGGCTGAGAAGCGTGAGCAACGCCTCTACGCCGCCGGCCGAAGCGCCGATCACGATGGCTTCAATTGAAGGAACAGCTGCAGCGTCGTTCATGATTTACGGTAGATCCGTTCTTGTTTGACCAGTGGCTCGAACTGGTTGCCAAAGGCCGAAAAATCCGGTGTTTCCTTACTGCCGAGCACCAGGAATCCGCGATGGCACAGGGACTCATGAAACAATCCAAACGCACGATCCTGAAGTTTTTTATTGAAATAGATCAAAACGTTACGACACGAAATTAATTGAGTCTCTGAGAAGACGCTATCCGTCGCCAGACTGTGGTCGGCGAAGGTCACGTTCTCGCAAAGGCTCTTGTCGAAAATGGCGTAGCCATAGGCCGCTGTGTAGTAATCGGCGAAAGAGCACTGGCCACCTGCCTGCTGGTAATTAGCAGTGTAGGCGCGGACATTCTCCATGGAGAAAATCCCTTGCCTGGCCTTGTCCAGCGAGCGCGGGTTGATGTCGGTGGCATAAATGATGGTGCGGTCCAGCAAGCCTTCTTCGCGCAGCAGAATCGCCATCGAATAGACCTCCTCACCGGTACTGCACCCGGCAATCCAGATCTTGATCGATGGATAGGTCTTGAGCAGCGGCACCACTTCGTTGCGGATCGCGAGGAAGTGCGAAGGGTCGCGGAACATCTCGCTGACCGGGATCGTCAGCAGTTGCAGCAACTGCATGAATGCCGTCGGGTCGTGCAGCACCTTTTCCTGCAAGGCCGAGATGGTATTGCACTCGAATTGAACCAGCGCATGATTCACCCGGCGCTTGATCGAAGCGCCGGAGTAGTCGCGAAAGTCGTAGCTGTACTTGAGGTAAATCGCCTCGATCAACAAGCGCAATTCGATGTCGCTGTTTCGCTCCACGGAATAAATGCCTTCCACTAAATGCGTTCCATCTTCGGTAACCACACACGAATCAGCGAGAACAGGCGGTCCAGGTCGATGGGCTTGGCCAGGTAATCATTGGAGCCGGCCTGCAGGCAGCGCTCCTGATCGTCCTTCATGGCCTTGGCCGTCACCGCAATGATCGGCAGCTTGCGCCAGCGCGGGTCCTTGCGGATCTCGATAGTGGCTTCGAAGCCATCCATCTCCGGCATCATCACGTCCATCAACACCAGATCGATGTCCTCGACTTCATTCAACCTTTCAATCGCTTCACGACCGTTTCGGCCGATGACCACGACTGCGCCCTTTTGCTCCAGTGCACTGGTGAGGGCGAAGATGTTGCGTACATCGTCGTCCACCAGCAGCACCTTGCGACCCTCAAAGACCTTGTCGCGGCTGCGCGCGGTCTTGAGCATCCTCTGCCGGTCATGGGACAACTTCGATTCGACTTTGTGCAGAAAAAGTGTGACCTCATCCAGCAAACGCTCAGGCGAGCGCGCGCCTTTGATAATGATCGAGCGCGAATACTTGCGCAGTTCGGTCTCTTCATCGCGGGTCAGGTTGCGCCCGGTGTAGACAATCACCGGCGGGAACGAGCAGATGTCTTCGGTGGACATGCGCTTGAGCAAGTCATTGCCGAGCATGTCCGGCAGTTTCAGGTCGATGATCATGCAATCGAAAATCGTCGTGCGCAGCAGGTCCAACGCGTCCTGAGCCAGACCTACCGCGGTGATTTCGATGTCCTCGTCGCCAATCAGCCGGGCAATGCTGTCGCGCTGCAGATCGTCGTCTTCCACCAGCAGCACGCGCTTGACCTTCTGGGTCAGCTTGGCTTCGAGGCGGGCGAACACATCCTTGAGTTCTTCGCGAGTCGTCGGCTTGACCGCGTAACCGATGGCGCCCATGTGCATGGCTGCCTCGACCCGGTCTTCAACGGAAATCACGTGAACCGGGATGTGTCGGGTTTCGGCGTGCTCTTTCAAGCGCTGCAACACGGTCAGCCCGGAGTGATCCGGAAGGCGCATATCCAGCAGAATGGCGTCGGGAATGAATTCCTTGGCCAGGTCATAGCCTTCGTCGGCCCCGTGGGCGACCAGGCACTGATAGCCCAGCTCATGCGCGAGGTCGAAAAGAATGTTCGCAAAATTCGGCTCATCCTCAACGATCAGAATGCAGCGCGTCTTGAACGGCGCCTGACCGCGGTCGTCGTTGAAACGAGGAATATCAACCGGGGCAACCAGTGGCGCCAACGCTGCCGGTGCCGCGCGGTGGCTGATTGCGACGGGTGACGCCTTCATCGGCTCGACAGGCTCGTCGCCCGGTTCGACGTATTGCTGAGGCAACACCAGCGTGAACACACTGCCCTGCCCCGGCTCACTGCTGACGCTGATCGAACCACCGAGCAACGCGGCCAGGTCCCGGGAAATCGACAAGCCCAGGCCGGTGCCGCCGTAACGGCGATTGGTGGTGCCGTCAGCCTGGCGGAACGCTTCGAAAATGCCTTCCTGCTGGTCTTCGGCGATGCCGATGCCCGAGTCGCGGATGATGAAGGCCACGCCATCATTCGGTTGCCCTGCCACGGTGAAGCTGACCGAGCCCTTCTCGGTGAATTTCACCGCGTTCGACAGCAGATTCTTGATCACCTGCTCCAGACGCTGGCGGTCGGTGAAAAGTATCTTCGGCGCACCGGGTTGCAACTCAAGGTGAAAGTCGAGGTGCTTGTCCGCCGCCATCGGCTCGAACATCCCGCGCAAGCCGTCGACCAGACGTTCGACGCTGACGTTCTCCGGACGCATCTCCAGCTTGCCGGCCTCGACCTTGGAAATGTCGAGGATGTCGTTGATCAGGTTGAGCAAGTCATTACCGGCGGAATAAATCGACTCGGCGAATTTCACCTGCTCGGCGCTGAGGTTTTCCTGAGGGTTTTCGGCGAGCAATTTGGCCAGGATCAACGAGCTGTTCAGCGGCGTGCGCAGTTCGTGAGACATGTTGGCGAGGAACTCGGATTTGTACTTGCTGGAGCGCTGCAGCTCCAGGGCACGGTCCTCAAGCTGCACCTGAGCCAGGTTCAGCTCGGTGTTCTTCTGATCCATGGCATCGCGCTGGTCTGCGAGGATCTGCGCCTGCTCGGCGAGTTGCTCGTTGGTCTGCTCGAGTTCCACCTGCTGGGTTTCCAGGTGCGCCTGGGACTCCTTGAGAATCCGTGACTGTTCTTCGAGTTCTTCGTTGGCGGTCTTGAGTTCTTCTTGCTGAACTTGCAGCTCTTCATTGAGCTGCTGGGTTTCGCCGAGCACTTCCTGCAAACGTTGGCGATAGCGCGCAGCTTCGATGGAGGTGCCGATGTTGCCGGCAATCAACTCAAGCAACTCGATGTCACGATCATTCAGCGGGCGCAGGAAGCCCAGTTCGATCACCCCGTTGACCCGGTCGTCGTCACTGGTTGGCACTACGAGCACGCTGTGCGGCAGGCCTTCGCCGAGGCCGGAACTGACCTTGAAGTAATCACTCGGAACGTGATCCAGACGAATCAGGCGAGCCTGGCTCGCGACCTGGCCGACAATGCCTTCATCGCTGTAAATCTGCTGATCGCGCTCCTCCTGCTCACGGGAGAAACCATAAGAAGCAATGCGCTTGAGGCCGCCGTGGTCTTCTCGAACATAAATGGCGGCGACGGCGGTGCCCAGGTACTGCGCGCAGAACTGCAGAATGTTGCGCCCCAGGAGATTGAGGCTCAACTGCCCCAACACTTGTTCGGCGAGTTCTGTCTGGCCATTACGCAGCCACGCCTGCTGCTCCAGGCGCCGGGCGCTGGCTTGTTGCGCCGCAAGGTTGGCGCTGTAGTTTTGCGAAAGGTTGAGCAGATCGCGACGGCCAATGTAAGCCAGCAAGGCACTGATGCCGGCGACGAACAGCAGGTACAGGGCGATGCTCCAGATCGTGGTACGGCGCACGTCATCGTTGCGCGTGGCGCGCAACTGTTGCTCCATGTCGATCACGTCTTCGAACTGCTTGCGAATTTCATCCGTCAGCCGCTTGCCACGCCCGGCCTTGACCGCGCCACGGTAATCGCCGCTGCTACGCTGCAAATCGATCATCGATTGCGCATAAGTCGCCCACTCGGTCTGCAACGCCTGCAGGCGACGCAAACGATCGGTCTGCGTCGGGTTGTCCGCAGTGAGTTCGAGTAAGGTACTGATCGCGACCGCTACTCTCGGCTTGGCTGTTTCGTAAGGTTCAAGAAAGTGGTCGTCGCCGGTCAGCAGGTAACCGCGCATGCCGGTTTCCAGATCGATGGTCAGCTTGGCCGCTTCATTGGCGTTATTGATCACCCGGTCGGTGTGCTCGACCCACTGGATTACCGACAACAGATAAGTGATCAGCGAAACAAAAAATACTGCGCTGATGACACCGACGCCCAATGGAAGGCTGACGTTGCGGCTCAGGAGTTTGCGGAATCGTTGCTCATCAACCGAAGACGCAGTGGTCATGTGGAGGCCTTGTCGAACTGTTCGAAATGATGGAGTTTGCCCCAAACAGGGCGTGTTGATCCAATTTTCTGCCACGTATCAGGGTAAATCCCCGCATTTAGCTGCGCGAGCGCGAAGGGAGCGGTTATCCTTGCGGTCTTGTACAGCTATTCTTTTTTGCACAACGCTGGGAACTTGTCGGGATCCGCCACTTACTCATGCAAGAGCCCGGTGATTTCTATCGACCGGCACCCTGAATCCAATCTTTGTGAGTAACCACTATGTCCACCGAGGCCTCCATCATTTTAGTAGTCGAAGACGATGCCATCGTGCGCATGCTGATCGTTGACGTGCTGGAGGAGCTGGAGTTCAAAGTTCTTGAGGCGGATGGCAGCGAACAGGCACTGGAATTTCTCAACGATGAAGATCAATACATCGATTTGATGATGACCGATGTCGGTCTGCCCGTGATGGACGGCCGGGAACTGGCCATCCAGGCGCGGATGCTGCGCCCTGAACTACCGATCCTGTTCGCCAGCGGTTATGCCGAAAGCATTGATGTACCTGCCGGCATGCACGTGATCGGCAAACCGTTCTCGATTGATCAGCTGCGGGACAAGGTCAAGGGCATGCTCGCCTGACTTCTTCGTACTACTTCTCAGTACTGCCCCTCTCCATTACCCGCACCAAGGAATACCCGTTAATGAGTCAGCCCCGCGCAACCAAAGTTCTGGTTATTGGTTACGTTTGGCCCGAGCCCCGCTCTTCAGCGGCCAGCGGGCATGTCATGCAAATCCTCGATACGTTCTTGCAGCAAGGTTGGGACATCACGTTCAGCAGCCCGGCCGGCACCGGTGAACACCGGGCGGACCTGACGTCGCTGGGTATCCGTGAAGTCGCCATCGAGTTGAACAACAGCAGCTTCGATGAATTCATCACTGAGTTGGTGCCGGATATCGTGCTGTTTGATCAATTCATGATCGAGGAACAATTCGGCTGGCGCGTCGAAAAACACTGCCCCGACGCGTTGCGCGTGCTCGAAACCTCGGATTTACAAAGTCTGCGTCATGCCCGGCATCAACGACTGAAAGACCGACTGAAAGACCGTGACGACGCCAATGACTTCCGCGAGTTGTTTGCCCCTGCATTGCGTGAAGAGTTCGAGTTGATGGCCGATACAGACCTGGCCAAACGCGAGATTGCCGCGCTGTATCGTTGCGACCTGAACCTGATGATCTCCGAAGTGGAAATCGAGTTGCTGGTCGAGCAGTTCAAACTACCGCGCAACTTGCTGCACTGGTGTCCGCTGATGGTCGATCCGCCCAGTGCTGCGCCAACGCCGTTTGCAGACCGGGCGCATTTTTTGAGTATCGGCAACTTTCGCCATGCGCCGAACTGGGATGCGGTGCTCTGGATGAAAACCACGCTCTGGCCATTGATTCGCGAGCAACTGCCCGCTGCACAATTGCACATCTATGGCGCTTACACGCCACCCAAGGCCACCGCGCTTCATAACCCGGCGCAGGGCTTTCATGTGATGAACTGGGCTGAAGATGCCTTGCAAGTCATGTCCGCCGCGCGGATTTGCCTGGCGCCGCTGCGGTTCGGTGCAGGGATCAAAGGCAAGATCGTTGACGCCATGCTGTGCGGCACGCCCACGGTCACGACGCCCATCGGAGCTGAAGCGATGCATGGCGAACATCTATGGCCCGGCGCAGTGACCCAAACAGCTCAGGCGTTCGCCGACAGCGCGGTTCGACTGTACAAGGATGAGGCACTTTGGACAGACGCCCAATCCCTGGGGCAGACGTTGTTGGCCGATCGTTATCGACAGTCGGAACATGGTCCGGCGCTGATCGAAAAGTTGTTGTATTGCCAAAAAAATCTGACGCAACTTAGAAGGGCTAACTTCACAGGCAGCATGTTGCGTCACCACCACCATAAAAGCACGCAGTATATGGCTCAATGGATTGAAGCGAAGAACCGCAACCCAGTGTAGAGCTTTCTCGACAATAAACATTTTGCACAACCGGGCGTATTGACCACGCCAGACAGGCTCTCTATAAATACGCAGCCGAACATCAACTCGATTAGTTTATGTTCGGCACACCTCATTCAACTCACCAACTAATGCAAGGATGCATTGAATGGACAGTATTGCTCAAAACAGCTACGCACTTAATAACTGGATGTCCGCTACGCCGGCGATTGATACATTGTCGATGAGTCAATTAACGTTGCCAGGCAGCCATAATGCGGGCAGCGACTGGAAAGCCTCATGGCCACTGATTCCGGGGGCGCACTGGCTGGCCTGCCAACACGATTCGTTCCATACCCAGTTGAAACACGGCGCTCGAGCGCTCGACATCCGTTTGATGTACGACGCCGACGCACCGGGCCTGGGGAAATTCCGCATTCATCACAATGGCTACCGCAACGACCGTACCCTGGGGCACCTTGTCACTGACGTGAGGAGTTTTCTTGTAGAGAACCCCAACGAATTCGTCATCCTCGACTTTCATGAGTTACAGGGCGATGAGTTTGATTTCGTTTACTTCAACAACATGGTGGTGCACTTTCTCGGCGCGCGCATCATCCCTACCCAAAACCGGTCCATGAGCCTGGCCCAGCTGAAAAAGATCAGTCCGCTACAGCGAATCCTGGTCGCGGCCCCTTGGCACAGAGCGCTGGATAAAAACGTGTTTTTTGAACAGATAGAACATAAATGGTCTGGCAACGGCATTACCAATACCGCCGAGCTGGAAAAGCACATTATTGATGTACTGAAATACCCACCGGGAACTTGGGCGCCTTGGTCGCTTTCCGCTACCAGTTATACAGCGCTCGGCGGCCCGGTCGATATTCACGAAAAACTTGATGCCTGGTTTGACCCAACGAAAAGCAACTGGGCGCAGCAGTGCAGCATTATTAATGTCGACTTCATTGACGAGTCCCGACTGGTTTCTTATTGCCGAATGGTCAATCTGACAAAAGCCAGTCAGCGAAAACCTTAGTTTCGATGCCATTAAATGGCTATTTTTGTGCAGGTGTTTCCGTGACTGGCAATACTGCCAGTCACTTCTACGCTGGGTCATGAAAGTCACCCCACGGATGGGGCGAATCAACGACAAGGAAACAGTCATGACCCGTAACACAACAGTCACGCTCGACAAGCAGAAATGGATGAGCACCGTGCTCGATATAGGTCGGTTGAAGCTGACCGATATTGTGTGGCCTGGCACGCACAACGCCGGGATGGACAAACAGGCGCCCAACTACGAGGTGGTAATCGGCAACTGGACAACCTGCCAGAACGACTCATTTGCCTGGCAACTGGCCAACGGCGCACGGGCATTCGATATCCGGCTCGGTTATACCGCTGGCCCTGAAGTACCGGTTTACTACTTTCATCACAACGGCTTTCAGTCCCACCGCATTCTGGATGAACTGATCGACGCGGTGACGACATTCCTCACTCAGAATCCGGAGGAGTTCATCATCTTCGACTTCCATCAATTGGGAGATGCGTCCAGGCCTTTCGATTACCAACAATTCAACGATGTGTTGATGCGACGCCTGGGGTCGCGCCTGATCCGCTCTACCGATGCATACAGCACTGTGGAACAGCTCAAGCGCGCCAGCTCCCAGCGCCGCATCGTCTTGGCGGCACAGGCGAAACCCGGACTGGACAGTGACTATTTCTGGCCGCAGATTCCTCATAAGTGGAACGGCCGCGCATTCACTGATACCGACGACCTGAAATCACACATCGAGACCACTCTCGCGGGAGCACCTTACGAGACCTTTCTGTGGTCGTTGCCAGCGACCTGCTATTCGTTGCTGGGAGGCCCGCAACACATCAAAGACCAGATCAACGACTGGTTCCACACCACCCGCGATTGGGTGACCCGATGCAGCATCATCAGCACCGATTTCTTTAATGAGTCGGATATCGTCCGCTATTGCTGGAGTGCCACCAGCATGAAGGCGGTTTACGGACACCGGTTGCATGAGCGGGCCTAAGTGAAAGTCGTTGCAGGCTGGCATCGCGGGTGCCAAAAGGGGCATGATCCGGCAGCGATAACAATAAAAGCGTCCTGACATGACCCGAACAGCCCGCGTGACAGACCCCTCCTATGAACTGATGGATGACCACAACGGGTTGTCCATCATTTACCGCCAGCACGGGTTCCCCTGCCCTTTGGTGCGCTGGCATTTTCATAAGGAATACGAACTGCACCTGATTGTCGCCAGCTCCGGCAAAGTGTTCATTGGCGACTACATCGGCAACTTCTATCCGGAGACGCTGTTCCTGACTGGCCCCAACCTGCCGCACAACTGGATCAGCCAGGTCGAGGAAGACGAAGTGGTGCCCAAGCGCGACATGCTGGTCAACTTCACCGACGAGCTGTTCGAAAGCGGCCATCAAGTGTTTGCCGAGCTCAAGACTCTTGCGCCACTGCTGGAGCGCGCGCAGTACGGCATCGAGTTCCGCTGCAAGCGCACGATCCGCCAGGCCATGACGCTGATGCAACGGATCGCCGACACCAAAGGCGTGACCCGCCTTGGGCATTTTTTCATTTTGCTGGAGCTGCTGGCGGCCTCCGACGATTTTCAATTGCTGTCAGGTGCAACGACGCCGCAACTGGCCGACGAGCACAATATCGATCGCACCAACCGCGCCGTGGACTACATCTTCGCCCACTACGCCCGGGAGCTGCCGCTCGAGGAAGTCGCCGAGCATCTGGGCATGAAGCCGACTTACTTCAGTCGCGTCTTCAAGCAGGCCACCGGGCGCTGCTTCATCGAGTTCGTCAATCGTCTGCGCATCAGCAAATCCTGTGAGTTGCTGGCCGACGGCAACAAACCGGTGACCGACGTGTGCTTCGAGTCGGGTTTCAACAATATTTCCAACTTCAACCGGCGTTTTCAGCAGCTCAAGGGCATGACGCCGTCGCACTACCGGCGGCTGGCGGTGCAGCGCCTTACTGAGCAAAATCTCGGCTAACCCACAAGATTCCTTGTGGGAGCGAGCCTGCTCGCGAAAGCGCTGCATCAGTCACTATTGATGTCGATTGGCACGACGCCTTCGCGAGCAGGCTCGCTCCCACAGGGCTGAATTGCGGTCTTAAACCTGTACGTATCCGATACCTCTCCCTCGCTGAAAAGCCCTTCCCTACGTCTACCGCTTTAAAGTCCAGTGCAAAATAGTATCGATCCAAGTGCGATGGATGATTTGTCACATCATCAATAGAGGGCTGTAATCAGTGCACATTCTTCCGGCCACGGAAGACACAAAAACAATAACTGTCCTTCTGTAACCCTTGGGTCGCAGAAAAGGAGTGCACGATGCAACCTTCTGTAAAAGCTCTGCTAGCCCTCACCTGCATGACCCTCAGCAGCGTCAGCCTCGGCGCTCAAACGCTGACCATCGCCACCGTCAACAATAGCGACATGATCCGTATGCAAAAGCTCTCGAAAACCTTCGAGGCCGAGCACCCGGACATCAAGCTCAATTGGGTGGTACTGGAAGAAAACGTCCTGCGCCAACGCCTGACCACTGACATCGCGACCCAGGGCGGACAGTTCGACGTGTTGACTATCGGCATGTACGAAGCCGCACTCTGGGGTGCCAAGGGCTGGCTGGAGCCGATGAAGGATTTGCCGGCGTCATATGCCCTCGATGACGTTTTCCCATCGGTGCGTGAAGGCCTTTCGGTCAAGGGGTCTCTGTACGCCCTGCCGTTCTACGCCGAAAGCTCGATCACCTATTACCGCACCGACCTGTTCAAGGAGGCGGGGCTGACCATGCCCGAGCGCCCGACCTGGACCCAGATCGGCGAATTCGCCAGCAAACTCACCAACAAGGATAAAGAACAGTACGGTATCTGCCTGCGCGGCAAGGCCGGCTGGGGCGAGAACATGGCACTGATCACCACCGTCGCCAACGCCTATGGCGCGCGCTGGTTTGATGAAAAGTGGCAGCCGGAATTCACCGGTCCTGAGTGGAAAAACGCCCTGAACTTCTACGTTGATACCATGAAGCAATCCGGTCCTCCGGGTGCTTCCAGCAACGGTTTCAACGAAAACCTGGCGCTGTTCAACAGCGGCAAATGCGCGATCTGGGTCGATGCCAGCGTCGCCGGCTCTTTCGTCACCGACAAAACACAAAGCAAGGTGGCCGACCACGTTGGCTTCACCTACGCCCCGCACGAAACCACCGACAAAGGTTCGGCGTGGCTCTATTCCTGGGCGCTGGCGATTCCGACCAGCTCCAAGGCCAAAGACGCCGCCAAAACGTTCAGTGCCTGGGCCACGTCCAAGGAATACGGCGCGCTGGTCGCGGAAAAAGACGGCATCGCCAACGTGCCACCCGGCACTCGCGCCTCCACCTACAGCGAGGCCTACATGAATGCCGCGCCGTTCGCCAAGGTCACGCTGGAGTCGCTCAAAGCGGCGGACCCAAGCAAGCCGACGCTCAAGCCTGTGCCTTACATCGGCATTCAGTTGGTGACCATTCCTGAGTTCCAGGGCATTGGCACCCAGGTGGGCAAGTCTTTCTCGGCGGCGTTGATAGGTCAGACCACCGTCGATCAAGCGCTGACTGCGGCTCAGCAAACCACCGAACGTGAGATGAAGCGCGCCGGTTATCCGAAGTAACTCTCGCATCCGATTCAGGGAGGGCTTTTGTGGCGAGGGAGCTTGCTCCCGCTGGGTCGCGAAGCGGCCCCAATAGCTTTGCGACTGCTGCGCAGCCGAGCGGGAGCAAGCTCCCTCGCCACACAAGCCCGCTCCCACATTTCGATCTTCGTCTGTCTGTTCCTAATCGGTTTAATGCCATGAATATTTCAACTGCCAAAGCTCACATGGACATTCCCCAACCGGTGCGTAAAAGCCGGTTGGCCAACCCCGGCTGGTTTCTGGTCAGTCCTTCGGTGGCACTGTTGCTGCTGTGGATGATCGTGCCGCTGGGCATGACCGTCTACTTCTCGACGATTCGCTACAACCTGCTCAATCCAGGTGAAAACGAGTTCATCGGGCTGGAGAACTTCACTTACTTCCTGACGGACTCCGGTTTCCTGCCCGGCGCCACCAACACCTTATTGCTGGTGGGCAGCGTGCTGCTGATCAGCGTGGTGTTCGGCGTGCTGATCAGTGCGCTGCTTGAAGCCAGTGAATTCATGGGGCGCGGCATCGTACGGGTGATGTTGATCTCGCCGTTCTTCATCATGCCCACCGTCGGTGCGTTGATCTGGAAGAACCTGATTTTCCATCCGGTGTCGGGGATTCTCGCCTACGTCTGGAAACTGTTCGGCGCGCAACCGGTGGACTGGCTGGCGCACTACCCGCTGCTGTCGATCATCATCATTGTGTCCTGGCAATGGCTGCCCTTCGCGATCCTGATCCTGATGACCGCCATGCAGTCCCTCGACCAGGAACAGAAAGAAGCCGCACGCCTCGACGGCGCCGGGCCGGTCGCCATCTTCTGGCACCTGACCTTGCCGCACCTGGCGCGGCCGATTGCGGTGGTGGTGATGATCGAAACCATCTTCCTGCTCTCGGTGTTCGCCGAAATCTTCACCACCACCAACGGCGGCCCCGGCTACGCCTCGACCAACCTCGCCTACCTGATCTACAACCAGGCGCTGGTGCAGTTCGACGTCGGCATGGCATCCGCCGGCGGCTTGATCGCGGTGGTGATTGCCAACATCGCGGCCATCGTGCTGGTGCGCATGATCGGCAAAAACCTGACAGACAAAGCCTGAGGCCTGCGCCATGACCCTTCAACAATCCCGTCGCCTGCAAAGCTTGCTGCTCGGCACGCTGGCCTGGGCCATCGCCATCCTGATTTTCTTCCCGATCTTCTGGATGGTGCTGACCAGTTTCAAAACCGAAATCGACGCCTTCGCCACACCGCCGCAGTTCATCTTCACGCCGACGCTGGAGAACTACCTGCACATCAACGAACGCAGCGATTACTTCAGCTTCGCCTGGAACTCGGTGGTGATTTCTTTCAGCGCCACGGCGTTGTGTCTGCTGATCGCCGTGCCGGCGGCCTACTCGATGGCGTTCTACGAAACCCAACGCACCAAGGGCACGCTGCTCTGGATGCTCTCCACCAAAATGCTGCCGCCGGTGGGCGTGTTGATGCCGATCTACCTGCTGGCCAAGACCTTCGGCCTGCTCGACACGCGCATCGCGCTGATCGTGATCTACACGCTGATCAACCTGCCGATTGTGGTCTGGATGATTTACACCTACTTCAAGGACATCCCCAAAGACATCCTCGAAGCCGCGCGCCTCGACGGTGCCACGCTGTGGCAGGAAATGGTCCGGGTGCTGTTGCCGATCGCCAAGGGTGGCCTGGCATCTACCGTTTTGCTGTCGCTGATCCTGTGCTGGAACGAGGCGTTCTGGTCCTTGAACCTGACCTCGTCCAAAGCCGCGCCGCTGACCGCGTTGATTGCCTCCTACTCAAGCCCTGAAGGCTTGTTCTGGGCCAAGTTGTCGGCAGTCTCGACGCTGGCCTGCGCGCCGATCCTGATCTTCGGCTGGATCAGCCAGAAACAATTGGTCCGCGGCCTGTCGTTCGGCGCCGTGAAATAGCCCTCAAAGAATAAGCACAAAAGGAGCGCCACCATGGCCAACCTGAAAATCAAGAATCTGCAAAAAGGCTTCGAAGGCTTTTCCATCATTAAAGGCATCGACCTGGAAGTGAACGACAAGGAATTCGTGGTGTTCGTCGGCCCGTCGGGTTGCGGCAAATCCACCCTGCTGCGCCTGATCGCCGGCCTGGAAGAAGTCAGCGGCGGCACCATTGAGCTCGATGGCCGCGACATCACCGAAGTCAGCCCGGCCAAGCGCGACCTGGCGATGGTGTTCCAGACCTACGCCCTGTACCCGCACATGACCGTGAAAAAGAACATGTCGTTTGCCCTCGATCTGGCGGGCGTGCCGAAAGCGGAAGTCGAGAAGAAAGTCGGCGAAGCGGCGCGCATCCTTGAGCTGGGGCCGATGCTGGAACGCAAACCGAAACAGCTGTCTGGCGGCCAGCGTCAGCGCGTGGCCATCGGCCGGGCGATTGTGCGCAACCCGAAAATCTTCCTGTTTGACGAGCCGCTGTCCAACCTCGACGCCGCCCTGCGGGTGCAGATGCGCCTGGAACTGCTGCGACTGCACAAAGAACTGCAAGCGACGATGATTTACGTGACCCACGATCAGGTCGAAGCCATGACCATGGCCGACAAAGTGGTGGTGCTCAATGGCGGCAAAATCGAACAGGTCGGCTCGCCGCTGGACCTGTATCACCAACCGGCCAACCTGTTTGTCGCGGGCTTCCTGGGCACGCCGAAAATGGGCTTCCTCAAGGGCAACGTCACCCGCATCGACAGCCAAAACTGCGAAGTACAGCTCGACGCCGGTGCTCGCATTACCCTGCCGCTGACCGGTGCCAACCTCAGCGTCGGTGGCGCGGTGACCTTGGGCATTCGTCCCGAGCATTTGGAACTGGCACAACCCGGCGACTGCACGCTGCAAGTCACCGCCGACGTCAGCGAACGCCTGGGCAGCGACACCTTCTGCCACGTTGTGACCTCCTCCGGCGAGGCCCTGACCATGCGCGTTCGTGGCGACCTCGCCAGCCGTTACGGCGAGTCCCTGAGCCTGCACCTGGACGCGGAGCACTGCCATTTATTCGATGCCGATGGTGTGGCGTTGACCCGTCCGTTGCGCGTTGCGGCCTGATATCGAGACTATGTGATGAAACTCAATAAACAGAATCTCCACCACCTCAAGCCCGAGGTGATCCTGCCCGCCTATGCCCTGAACGACACGCGCCAAGGCATCGCGCACATTGGCGTCGGTGGTTTTCACCGTGCCCATCAGGCGTATTACACCGACGCGCTGATGAACACCGGCGAAGGCCTGGATTGGGCGATTTGCGGGGTCGGCCTGCGCGCCGAAGACCGCCGCGCCCGGGACGATCTTAAAGAGCAGGACTACCTGTTCACGCTGTTCGAACTCGGCGATACCGATGACACCGAAGTCCGGGTCATCGGTGCGATTCGCGACATGCTGTTGGCAGAAGACGGCGCGGCCGCGCTGATCGACAAACTCGCCGGTCCCGAGATCCGCATCGTTTCGCTGACCATCACCGAAGGCGGTTACTGCATCGATGACAGCAACGGCGAGTTCATGGCGCACTTGCCGCAAATCCAGCACGACCTGGCGCACCCGGAGGAGCCGAAAACCGTGTTCGGTTTCCTCTGCGCCGCGCTGGCCAAACGGCGCGCTGCCGGTACCCCGGCGTTCACCTTGATGTCCTGCGATAACCTGCCGCACAACGGCGCGGTGACCCGCAAAGCACTATTGGCCTTCGCCGCGTTGCGCGATGCCGATCTGTGCGACTGGATCGACCGCAACGTGAGCTTCCCCAACGCCATGGTCGACCGCATCACGCCGATGACCAGCACCGAACATCGCCTGCAACTGGCCGACAAACATGCGGTTGACGATGCCTGGCCCGTGGTGTGCGAACCGTTTGTGCAATGGGTGCTGGAAGACAAATTCGTCAACGGTCGCCCGGCCTGGGAAAAGGTCGGCGTGCAGTTCACCGACGACGTCACGCCTTATGAAGAGATGAAGATCAAACTGCTCAATGGCAGCCATCTGGCGCTAACGTATCTTGGTTTCTTGAAGGGGTATCGCTTCGTTCACGAAACCATGAACGACCCGCTGTTCGTGCGCTACATGCGGGCTTACATGGACCTGGACGTCACGCCACAACTGTCGCCGGTGCCGGGGATTGACCTGACCGATTACAAAGACACGCTGGTTGAACGCTTCTCCAATCAGGCGATTGCCGATCAATTGGAGCGGGTGTGTTCGGATGGCTCGTCGAAATTTCCCAAGTTCACCATTCCGACGATCAACCGCTTGATTGCCGATGGTCGCGAGACCAAGCGTGCGGCGTTGGTGGTCGCGGCGTGGGCGCTGTATTTGAAGGGCGTGGATGAGAACGGTGACACCTATTCGATTCCGGACCCACGGGCGGCGTTTTGTCAGGGGCTGGTGGTGGATGATGTGTTGATTACCCAGCGGTTGCTGGCGGTCGAAGAGATTTTTGGCACCGCTATCCCGCATTCGGCCGAGTTTGTGGCGGCGTTTGAGTGGTGCTGCAACAGCTTGCGGGAGGTTGGGGTGACGCGGACGTTGGAGCGGGTGCTGGCTTAAATACTGCGGTGAACTGACCGCCGTCTTCGCGAGCAAGCCCGCTCCCACATTAGATTCTCAGTGGACACAGAGTTTGTGTTCGACAACGATCGAATGTGGGAGCGGGCTTGCTCGCGAATGGCCTTCACCGAGATCGACCTGACACACCAAGGACCTGACATGGCAAACCAACACCTATTCCTGGGCATCGACTGCGGCACCCAAGGCACCAAAGCCATCGTCCTCGACGCAGTCAGCGGCCAAGTGCTGGGCCAGGGCGCCGCCGCCCACACCCTGATCAGCGGCGCCAATGGCCGCCGCGAACAAGACACACATCAGTGGCTGGAAGCCTTCACCCTCGCCACCCGCAACGCCCTGCTCGCCGCCAACGTCGACGGCCAACACATCCTCGGCATCGGCGTCTCCGGCCAGCAACACGGCTTGGTTCTGCTCGACGATCAGGGCCAGGTCCTGCGCCCCGCCAAACTCTGGTGCGACACCGAATCAACACCCGAAAACGACCGCCTGCTGGCGCATCTCGGCGGTGAAAAGGGCTCGCTTGAACGCCTCGGTGTGGTCATCGCACCCGGCTACACCGTGTCAAAACTACTCTGGACCAAAGAACAGCACCCCGAGGTCTTTTCCCGAATCACCCGCATCCTGCTGCCCCACGACTACCTGAATTACTGGCTCACCGGTCGCAGTTGCAGCGAGTACGGCGACGCCTCCGGCACCGGTTATTTCAACGTGCGCACTCGCCAGTGGGACTTGCAACTGCTACGCGACATCGACCCCAGCGGACGCCTGCAGGCCGCCTTGCCGGAGTTGATCGACGCCCATCAAGCCGTCGGCACGATCCTGCCAAGCATCGCCGAACGTTTGGGCATCAACCCGCAAGCGCTGGTTTCAAGCGGCGGCGGCGACAACATGATGGGCGCGATCGGCACCGGCAACATCAAGCCTGGCGCGATCACCATGAGCCTCGGTTCGTCGGGCACGGTGTACGCCTATGCCGATCAACCGAAAGTCAGCGCGGATGCTTCGGTCGCGACTTTTTGCTCCTCCAGCGGTGGCTGGCTGCCGCTGATCTGCACCATGAACCTGACCAATGCGACGGGGGTCATTCGCGAGTTGTTCGACCTGGACATCCAGCAGTTCAACGATTTAGTCGCGCACGCCCCCATCGGTGCCGATGGCGTTTGCATGCTGCCGTTCCTCAACGGTGAACGCGTGCCCGCCCTGCCCCATGCCTCTGGCAGCTTGCTGGGACTGACGATGACTAACCTCTCGCAGGCCAACCTGTGCCGCGCGGTGGTGGAAGGCACGACCTTCGGTTTGCGTTATGGGCTGGACCTCCTGCGCCAGAATGGCTTACAAAGCCGCAGCATCTGCCTTATCGGCGGCGGCTCCAAGAGTTCGGTATGGCGACAGATCGTCGCCGACATCATGAATACGCCCGTGATCTGCACCGAACAAAGCGAAGCCGCCGCCCTCGGCGCGGCGATTCAGGCGGCGTGGTGCAGGTCTTGGGCAAACGGACAGGAAGACAGTCTGGCGGACTTGTGCGAGCGTTGCGTCAAACTCGACCTGGCCAGTGAAACCCTGCCGATCGCAGAGAACGTAGCGGCCTGTCAACAGGCCTACGAACGCTATCAACAGCATGTCGCAACCCTTTAAAGAGTGAACAATTATGTATCTGGTGTGTGGCGAAGCGCTGTTCGATTTCTTCAGCGAAGAAGATGCCAGCGGCCTGGCTTCAAAAGTGAATTTCAAGGCGATTGCCGGCGGCTCGCCGTTCAACGTCGCGGTCGGTTTGCGCCGCTTGGGCGTGGACTCGGCGCTGTTTGCCGGACTCTCCACCGACTACCTCGGCCGGCGTTTGCAGCAAGTGTTAAAGGACGAAGGCGTGCGCCCGGACTTCCTCGTGGACTCCGCCGCCCCAACGACATTGGCGATGGTTGCGGTGGGCGCCAACGGCTCGCCGCATTACAGCTTTCGCGGTGAAGGCTGCGCGGATCGTCAGCTGAAACCGGAACACCTGCCGGAATTGGGGCCTGAAGTGCGCGGTTTGCACGTCGGTTCGTTCTCGTTGGTGGTGCAACCGATTGCCGACACGTTGCTGGCGCTGGTGCAACGCGAAAGCGGTAAACGACTGATCAGCCTCGACCCGAATGTGCGGCTCAATCCTGAGCCGAATATCGACCTGTGGCGTTCGCGGATCGCGACGCTGGTCGAATATGCGGACTTGATCAAAGTCAGCGATGAAGATTTGAGCCTGTTGTATCCCGAGCAGGATCCGCAGCGCGTGATTGAAGGCTGGCTGCAGCATCGCTGTCAGTTGGTGTTCCTGACCCGGGGTGGCGAAGGTGCGACGGTGTTCAGCCGGGTTCATGGTTCGTGGTCGGTGCCGGCCAGTTCGGTGAAGATTGCCGACACGGTGGGGGCTGGCGATACGTTTCAGGCGGCGTTGATTACCTGGTTGACCGAGCAGCAGTTGGATTCAGTGGAAGGTGTGCAATCGCTCGGCCGTGAACAGATTGACGGGATGTTGAAGTTTGCGGTGCAGGCGGCGGCGTTGACGTGCAGCAAGACCGGGCCGGATTTGCCGTATCGGCATCAGTTGGATCTTCGCTCAAGCTGATGGCCCCTTCGCGAGCAGGCTCGCTCCCACACGGGTTTTGTGTCGTTCACAAATCCAGTGTGGGAGCGAGCCTGCTCGCGAAGGCGATATTACTCACACCGCCAATTCCAGCTATTGAGCACTTCCAAGAGCGGCACATTAAGTAGTACCCCTGTACTCACTGGCTCAAACCGTGCCACTAAGGGTTTTCCCGATCCCTCAAGCCCCCCGCACCTACGCCATTTGCGCCTTGAACGAGGCCGTTTAATCCTGCACCATCCGCCCCAGCTTATCCAAAGGACGGAATTCAAGGCATGCTGGACGCTAACGCAACCCATATTTCCCTCACGCTGGAAGGCGTTTCCGCCGACCTGCAAGTCCTCAGTTTCGTCGGCCGTGAAGCCCTCAACCAGCCGTTCTGTTTCGACATAGAACTGGTCAGCGCCCGCCCCGACCTGAAACTCGAAGAGATCCTGCACAAACCGGGCTGCCTGACCTTCGGCGCAACCGGCAAAGGCATCATCCACGGTCTGGTCTATCGCATCGAGCAAGGCGACTCGGGTAAAAAACTGACCCGCTACAGCATCAGCCTGTGCCCGCAACTGGCCTACCTGCGCCACAACCACGACCAGCAAATCTTCCAGCAGTTAAGCGTGCCGAAGATCATCGCGCAGGTCCTGGAAGCGCGCGGCATCCTCGCTGACGCCTACAGTTTCCAGCTCGGTGCGGTTTACCCGGACCGCGACTATTGCGTGCAGTACGACGAATCCGACCTGCATTTCATCCAGCGCCTGTGCGAAGAAGAAGGCATTCACTTCCACTTCCAGCACAGCGCCAGCGGCCACAAGCTGGTGTTCGGCGATGATCAGACCGTTTTCCGCAAACTCGCGCCCGTGGCCTACCAGCAAGACTCCGGCATGGCCGCCGAGAACCCGGTGATCAAGCGCTTCAACCTGCGTCTGGAAACCCGCACCAGCCGCGTCAGCCGCCGCGACTACGACTTCGAGAAGCCACGCATCCTGCCCGAAGGCGCCGCCAAGAGCGGAGTCGCCCCGGACCTCGAAGACTACGATTACCCCGGCCTCTTCCTGACTCGCGAACGCGGCAAACAACTGGCAACCCGTGCGCTGGAACGCCATCGCAGCGACTACAAACTCGCCGAAGGCAAAGGTGATGAACCGACCTTGGTCAGCGGCCACTTCATGACCCTGAGCGAACACCCGCGCGCCGAGTGGAACGACCTCTGGCTGCTGCTGGAAGTGGTTCACGAAGGCAAACAGCCGCAAGTGCTCGGCGAGAACATCACCAGCGACGTCACCCACAACAAAGACGATTTCCACCAGGGCTACCGCAACCGCTTCCTCGCCACGCCGTGGGACGCGCACTACCGCCCTGCCCTCGAACACCCGAAACCACAAGTCCTCGGCAGCCAGACCGCCATCGTCACCGGCCCGCCGGGCGAAGAAATCCATTGCGACCAGTACGGTCGCGTCAAAGTGCAATTCTTCTGGGACCGCGACGGCCAGGCCAACGACAAAACCAGCTGCTGGCTGCGCGTCGCCACTGGCTGGGCCGGCAGTGCCTACGGCGGCATCGCCATCCCGCGCGTCGGCATGGAAGTCCTCGTCACCTTCCTCGAAGGCGACCCCGACCAGCCACTGGTCACCGGCTGCCTGTACCACAAGGAAAACGTCGTCCCCTACGACCTGCCGGCGAACAAAACCCGCAGCACCTTCAAGACCCTCAGCTCACCGGGCGGCAAGGGCTACAACGAATTTCGCATCGAAGACAAAAAAGGCGCCGAACAGATCTACCTCCACGCCCAGCGCGACTGGGATGAAAACATCGAACACGACCAGAAAATCCGCATCGGCAATGAGCGGCACGACACGGTCGAGGCCAATGCCTTCAGCGAGTTCAAGGTTGAAGAACACCGCATTACCCATCTGGACCGCAAAACTGAAGCGCGGGCCGATGATCACCTGACGGTGGCGACGACCCAGCATGTGAAGGTCGGCACTGCGCAGTTTGTCGAGGCGGGTGAAGAGATTCACTACAACGCTGGCGACAAGGTGGTCGTTGAAGGCGGGATGGAACTGACGGCCAAGGCTGGCGGGAGTTTCGTCAAGGTGGATGCCGGGGGCGTGACGATAAGTGGGGCTGAGGTGAAGACCAATTCGGGTGGGGCGCCGGGTTCGGGGAGTGGGATTAAGATTCTTCCGCCGATTATTCCGGGTGCAGCAGCGGCTGCCGCAGCAGGGAAAATGCTGAGTGCTCCGCCGGTTGGCAAGTTTAATGCGGTGGCTGATTCGGAGCCTAAGGCAGCACGTCCGGCTGAGGAGGAAGAGCTGGAGGAAGAGGAAGAAGAGGTTGAGCTGGAAGATATTACGTTGCGGATTGGGATGTTCTTTGATGGTACGGGGAATAACCGCAGTAATAGTGAACGAGTGTTTGGCTGCTTTGCGCCGGATGTGAATCTGGAGGAGTCGGCTGAGGATATTCGTCAGTTCTGCGCGGCACATGGTTATGACGGCAAAGGGAGTTCGCCGGATAACAGTTACGGCAATGACACCAGTAATGTGGCAAAGCTGTACGACCTTTACAAAGATGATCAAGACAAAGCTCTACCAATTGACGCAAAAACAGCGAATTTAGCGATATATGTGGAGGGTATTGGTACCAGTAGCACCGGAGAGGATTCCCTCTACTCACAGGGCACCGGATTGGGCTCTCAGGGAGTCAGGGCTCGTGTTGAAGAAACACCTGCACTTCTTCTTGAGGCTATCCAAGCGTTTCAAGACAGCAACCCAGACAAACGTGTTGAACGGATAGAGTTTGATATTTTCGGATTCAGTCGCGGTGCAGCCGCCGCACGGGACTTTGCCAATGAAGTCCTTAAGGGTGAAAAAAGTATCCTCGCCAAAGCACTGCCTGCTGGCTCCCCAGTATTAGCCGATGGCTTTAAATGGCATGCCAAAAAAGATATAGCGATAGATTTTATAGGCATCTACGACACCGTAGCGGCAGTTGCCAACCCGTTATTGCTGGACTTCAATGGCCATAACGCCGACAACCCCGGCATTAATATTGTTTTGACTCCAGATGCAGCTAAAAAAATTGTCCATCTAGTTGCCCGAAATGAGCGGCGTTATAACTTCTCTCTGAACAGTGCGGGCGCGGCAGATATTGTCTTACCCGGCGTGCATTCCGACCTCGGCGGTGGGTATCTGCCGAAAGCGACAGAACGAGTATTGGTGAGTAAACCATGGAGCAGCAGTGTCGGAGAAAGAACCGCTTTTACAGAAACCAATAGCTATAAGCTTGCGCAGCAAGACTTGAGAAGGCTTCAGGATCAACTGGCCCAATATAACCTTCCTCTGGAAGTGCGGACGTGGGAAGTGCCGTATCGCACCACCGGCAAAGAAACCCCAACCAATATGAAACACGTTTATGCGGCGGTGAGTAGCCAGCGTGAAGTCCGCAGTGATTTGTCGTTGATATATTTGCGGATTATGCGAAAGCTGGCAGTAGAAAATGGCGTTCCTTTTGTCGAAATTGATGAGCAAGAAAAGAGACTGGCTCTGCCCGCTGAATTAATCCCGATTTCCGAAAAATTAATGGCTTACGCTTTGGGAAAGAATCCGACAACAGGCCTGAATCCCCAAGAAGAAGAACTTCTTTTTCAGCGGTATGTTCATCTGTCGGATAATTGGAATGCCGCCAAGAACCTGAACAACAGTGATCTAGACGTGGTCTTTATCAACCGCCCCAACGATGGTCCTGTGCGCACGGTGCACCCTAATGAATAATTTTTTACGCCTCGTCGCTATCACGCTGTTACTGAGTGGCTGCACATCTGCCCATAGTGGGCCATTACCTTATGACGCGTGGCGACTGGGCTTTTCCGCACCTAACTATATGGAGGTCTGGATCGAAACAGCTGATGTGATAGATATGCAGGGCAACGTCTATAGACGTGCCATGAGTGGCATCGCGGCCATGCAGACACCCCCCAATAATTCTGGAAATCCTAAAGGTTGGCCCGCAAGGCCCGGCTGGGGTAAAGGTAAGTACGTAAAGGGGGCAGATCTGCCGAAAAAAATCTATGTCCGCTGGCAATCACTGGTTGAGCCCCAAACATACAAAATGGCGATCGACATTCCCGAGTCAACCCGAGCGATCATGCAAAAAGGTGAAAAGACGTTCTGTGCTGCCGATGGAAAATGGATTACGGGTTATCGCAAGGCAATTGTGATCGGTCTGGCCCCTGGCGGCATCGCCAAAGTCTGGGTACTCGGCCCCTGCTTGACACCAATTGAAGTGACCAGAGTACAGGCCGAAGTTGATCCACGTGGACCATATGAAGGGGAATCAGGGGGGAAACACCGCCCTCTATCAGCGGTATCACAAGCTTATGTTGAAAAATTTGGTGTTCCATTTGGTTCTTGGTAGCAATAGATCCAGAGCGGTCCAATGAATAGCTATTTGAGAACTACAATTTGCGCATTTTTGCTCATTGGTTGCACATACGCCAACAGCCAGTCAATGCCTTACAAATCCTGGCGCCTGGGCTTTTCAGCGCCGAATTACATGGAAGTGTGGATTGAATCGGCTGACGTAGTCGATATCAAAGAGCAGGTTTACCCGCGAGCGATGAGTGGCACTGCTGCCATACAGACGCCTCCTAACAACACAGGCGACCCTAGAGGGTGGCCCGAAAAGCCAGGAATCGGCAAAGGTAAGAATGTAACTGGGGCGGACTTGCCGAAAAAGATTTACGTACGCTGGCAGTCTCTTGTCGAACCGCAAATTTACCAAATGGTGATCGACGTCCCCGAGACGACAAGGGCGATAATGCGCAAGGAAGAAAAAGCTTTTTGCGCATTTGATGGTAAGTGGATTACAGACTACCGCAACGCGTTGGTTATCAATTTGGCGCCAGGCGGGATAGCCAAAATGTGGGTGATGGGGTCGTGCCTGCCAGCGATAGAAGTGATCAAGGTAAAAGCCGTTATTGATCCACGCGGCCCATATGAAGGAAAGTCTGGCGGCAAGTACGACAAGCTGTCCGACCAATCCAAAGCCTACGTAGAAAAATTTGGTGTGCCCTATGATTCTTGGAAGTGACAGAGCCGTGACACTCTAATGATTAGTTATTTACGACCTACCTTCTGCGCGTTATTGCTCAGTGGCTGCGCATTCGCCAATGGCGAGTCAATGCCTTACAAAGCTTGGCGTTTGGGTTTTTCAGCGCCTAACTATATGGAAGTATGGATCGAAACAGCTGATGTGATTGATGTAAAAGGCCAAGTATACAGACGTGCCATGAGTGGCATAGCTGCGATACAGAGTCCTCCCAATAACACGGGCGACCCTAGAGGCTGGCCGGAAAAGCCGGGGCCGGGCAAAGGTAAGAGTGTAACTGGAGCAAACTTACCCAAAAAAATCTACGTCCGATGGCAATCATTGGTTGAACCTCAAACTTATAAAATGGTTATCGAGATATCCGAGTCGACCAGGGAACTTATGCGCAAGGGTGAAAAAGCCTTTTGTGCTGCTGATGGAAAATGGATAACAGGCTACCGCGAGGTATTGGTAATAAATCTGGCACCCGGAGGGATGGCTAAAGTGTGGGTAATGGGGTCGTGCCTGCCAGCGATAGAAGTGGCTAAGGTAAAAGCCGAAATTGACCCAAGAGGACCTTATGAAGGTAAGTCTGGCGGCAAGTACGACAAGCTATCCGACCAGTCCAAAGCGTACATCGAAAAGTTTGGTGTGCCCTATGATTCTTGGAAGTGACAGAGCCAAAGCAGCCTGATGGGTAATTTCTCGCGAACTACGATTTGCGCATTTCTGCTCAGTGGTTGCACATACGCCAACAGCGAGCCAATGCCTTACAAATCCTGGTACTTGGGGTTCTCGGCCCCCGCATACATGGAAGTTTGGATCGAAACCGCCGACGTGGTCGATATTCAGGATCACGTATACCCACGTGCGATGAGTGGAGTCGCCTCCATGCTAAAGCCTCCCAACAATTCTGGCGATCCGCGAGGTTGGCCGAAAAGAGCTAGCATCGGCAGCGGTAAGCATGTGACAGGGGCCGACTTGCCCAAGCAGATTTATGTCCGCTGGCAGTCGCAGGTCGAACCGCAAACCTACCTGATGGTGGTTAAAATCCCTGAGGCTACTCGGGAGATTATGCTTAAGGGTGAAAAGGTTTTCTGCGCTGCCGATGGGAAATGGATCACTGGCTATCGTCAGTCAATCGGTATAAGGCTGGTCCCCGGAGGTATTGCCAAAGTCTGGGTTGGCGGTCCATGCATGACGCCGATCGAGGTGACCACGGTAAAAGCCGTGATTGATCCGCGTGGCCCATACGAAGGTAAGTCTGGAGGTCATTACCGCCCCCTTTCCGCCGTTTCCAAAGCGTACGTCGAAAAGTTTGGTGTGCCGTATGGCTCTTGGTAATTCATGACGCAATACAAAAATCCAGCGCCTAGCAGCGCTGGATTTTTTTAAAGATCAGTCGTCAGACCGGCGCCTTCCACCCCATCATCCGCTGCTGCGCAACCGCTAACAGGTCAAACCCGTCCTGGGTCAGCAAGTAGAGCGCGTGAGTAATGTGCGGAATATCTTGAACATCGCTGTGTTTGAAACATAGGCAATGAAGCGTTTCAAGTAGCTGGGTAGAGGCTCGTACGCGCTGTAACCCGGCTTCGAATATGTCTTGGGGGTTGGCTTCGGTGTCGATCAGCAAAGGACTTGAATCGGTAACGCCGCTGTTGAGTGAGCGATAGCGATCTGGAAACGGTTTGAACGTTGGCATTGTGATTACTCGATGGTTAATAAGTAACGCCAGCACCGTGACCAAACGATGGGAGGCGGCTGTGTACAGGCTTGGTCAACCGATACCATCAAATCGGTTCGCCCGAAGGCGTCCAGCACACAGCCGCCATTGCAACACACTACGAGGACTTGGATGTCCGCAGCGCGAATGATGGCACACATATGTGTGATGGCATCAGGTGACCAAACCCGATCGCTGATTTTGCAGCGAGCCCAAACAGTAATCGCTCCCCCCATCAGGCGAAAGTCGATAAGGCGTCTAGCTCTGTAGGACCAGGCCGAAGACTCCGTACCCTTTTTCCTAACGAAACATCCGTCAGACACCGCCCTTCGCGACAGGCGGCGTTCAGGTGGGTTAACCATCGCTTAACGCCGCGGTCCAAAACTCTACTGGACCGCACGCCCTCAGACTCCTCTGATGCCCAGTGCGGCAGGTTTGACGTTGATCGTCGAACTGACTTCCGTCTGCACTGGAGATCGTCACATGAACACTCGCATGCTGCTCCTTGCCTCCGCCCTCGCCTGCACCGCGTTTGCCGGGCTTGCCCAGGCCAATGACACGTCCAAAGCCACGCCCTATCACTACGGCATGCCGCTCAATATCGGCAAAGTCGTGGCGCTGACAGAGCCGACGACCAATGAATGCAAAGTGATTACCGCCGACATGAAGTACATCGATACGTCCGGCAAGCCTGAAGAAATCAGCTACCAGAAGCTTTCTGACGTCTGCAGTTATCAAAACTGACGGAAAAGTCTGATTCGAAACCAAGCGGTTTTACTGTGAGGGTTCTGGCGTTATGCTTTAGCGCCTCCCTCACTGCCGCAAGGATTCGCTATGCAGTTGTCGTTTCGTACGTTATCGATGTTCACCGCCGCCCTGTGTCTGGTATTGGCGCTGGTCTGGGGTTTGATGCCCGACTGGCTGCTGGCGATTTGGGGCATCGAATATTCCTCGGCGACAGGCGTTGTTTCGCGGCGCATCGCGGTGGTGTTCGCGGCGTTGGGGTTGATCTTTTATTGGGTTCGAAACGAACCACCCTCCGTCATCCGCAGCGCATTAAGCAGCGGTTTTATGGTTGGTTGTTTCGGTCTGGCGGCACTGGGTTTCGGCGAATGGCTCAACGGCCATACCGGGCCGGGCATTTTGCTGGCGGTATTGGTGGAGCTGGCGCTAGGCCTGGGATTTCTTCAGACCCGGCGCCTGTCGGTGGAATTCGAAACAGCAGGTTAAAGCGCCCTCGCCCGATGCGGAGAAAAGAGCTCAGAATGTTTTCTGGTGCGCAGACCGGCGATCAATTCGTTGATTTCCCGACAGCCATTCAGCCCTTTGGCATCAATCCCGGTCACGTGCAGATCCAGCAGATCGGTCTTGTCGTCCGCGTACACTTTTATCGTCATCAATAAATCCGGGGACAGCGAGCATTGGCAACGCTTGGGCAAAAAGCTGTTTTCGATGATGTTGCGAAGTTCCAAGGCAGAAAGAAACATGGCGACCCCTCCTTTGTGAGACAGCCAATTAACAATCAACGCTGGCTCATGTGCAGTCCCGGCCAGATTAAGAACAACTGAAGCATAAAACATGCCTTGAATTTCGCCGTGCAGTTCATCGGCAAATCAATGATTTAGCCGCAAGACTTAATGAAACTACCGTGCAATTTGCATGAAGGACCCTGGAAGGCGTTGCAAATTACCGTCTGACAGCACCGGGTTTGCATTGGGGCCTGAGCGCAGTAAGAATGGCGCCACGAATTGAATACACGCAAGGAGGCATCATGGGTTCTTTGACCTTTACCACGACTGTCGGACTAATGGTTACCGGGCTGTCGACCATCGCTCACGCCGCAACACTCGAAACCATCGCCCCCTTCCCCAAGCCTGAAAGCGGTTTTACCCGCCAGGTCATTCATCTTGCCCCGCAAACGAAAGAAGACGACTTCCAGGTCGAAATCCTCGCCGGCAAAACCCTGACCGTGGACTGCAATCGCCAACGTCTAGGGGGGATGCTTGAGGAAAAAAACCTCGAGGGTTGGGGCTACCCGTTCTACCGACTGGATAAAGTCATTGGCCCGATGAGTACGCTGATGGCCTGTCCGGATGGCAAGAGCAAAAAAGACTTCGTACCGGTGGTCGGCGACGGCTTCTTGCTGCGTTACAACAGCAAGCTGCCGATCGTGCTTTACGTGCCTAAAGACATCGAAGTCCGCTATCGGATCTGGTCTGCATCGAGCAAGGTCGAGAAAGCCGTTCAGGAATAACAGCTTCCTGCCTCACGCCGGGACGCCGCTGATAGCGGCGCGCTCGGCCACGTGGCGCAGACTGTCAAAGTTGATATTGGCCCCTGAATCGATCGCCACAAACGTCTGACCAGAGGCACCGGTTTGCGCGACGTACTTCTTGATTCCGGCCACGGCCAGCGCCCCCGAGGGCTCGGTGATCGAGCGGGTATCGTCATAGATGTTCTTGATCGCAGCACACAGTTCGTCATTACTGACCGTCAACACCTCATCGACGCAAAACCGGCAGACTTCGAAGCCATAAGCGCCGATCTGCGCCACCGCCACGCCATCGGCGAACGTGCCAACGCTCGGCAGGACAACCCGTTCGTGCGCCTGTAGCGCTGCCGCCAGACACGCTGAATGTTCCGACTCGACGCCGATGATGCGCACTTCAGGTCGCAGGTATTTCACGTACGCGGCGATGCCGGCGATCAAACCTCCACCGCCCACCGGCACAAAGATCGCATCGAGCGGGCCTTGATGCTGACGCAGGATCTCCATCGCCACAGTGCCCTGCCCGGCAATCACGTCCGGGTCGTCGAAGGGCGACACAAAGGTGCGACCGGTTTGTTCAGCCAGGTTCAACGCATAGTCGAGGGCGAACGGAAAACTCTCACCGTGCAGCACCGCCTCCGCCCCGCGACTTCGAACCCCGAGCACTTTCAGTTCCGGCGTGGTCAGCGGCATGACGATGGTCGCGACAATGCCCAAGGTTTTCGCTGCCAACGCCACGCCTTGGGCATGATTGCCCGCTGACGCCGTGATCACGCCGCGGGCCTTTTGCTCATCAGTAAGTTGCACCAACTTGTTATAGGCACCGCGAATCTTGAAGGAAAAGGTCGGTTGCAAGTCCTCGCGCTTGAGCAGCACCTGATTGCCCAACGCCTCGGAAAGCGCCGGTGCCGCTTGCAACGGCGTGCGCACCGCCAGTTCATATACGGGCGCGGCGAGGATCTTTTTTACGTAATGCTCAAGCAAGGTCTGCTGGGCGAGCGTGCTGGTCATGGTCGTCTCCTGGCTGTGTTCGGGGCCCTGGAGTCAGAAAGTAAAAACCCGCCTCTAGGGCGGGTTGGGTGCTGCAGTCGTGAGCTAGCCCGCCAGATAAGGAATGGCGGTAATAATGCTTGGCTGGCAGCGCAATACGGTGGAAGTCATGGCTGGAAATTAGCCGTGGACGGATGGCAAGTCAATGGTCAATTTTCGTTGGCTTCAGTTGGGGGCTGATGAACCTTATGGTCTGTGGTTTGCCGGACCGTAAGTTGAGTTCTTGAGATTGCCTTCGCGAGCAGGCTCGCACACAGTGGATCTCCATTGGCCACAAAACTTGTGGGAGCGAGCCTGCTCGCGAAGGGGCCGGACCTGCCACCCCATTCATTTCGCCAACCGCCTGAGCCCCAACACCATCACCCCCGCCCCCAGCATCATCGCGCTCAGAAACAACGGATACGACACCCACCACGGCGTGCCGGCGGTCATCATGCTGAACTCGGACATGCCGCCAATGCTGGCAATCAGGTTCAAGGGCAGGAACACCACGTTGATCAGCGTCAGTTTGCGTAGCAGGTTGTTCATGCTGTTGTTCATCAGGTTGCCCCGGGCGTCGATCAGCCCGGAGAACACCGTGGAGTAGATTTCCGCCTGTTTGTAACACTGGTTGTTTTCGATGATCAGGTCGTCGATCAGGCTGATCGCTTCGGCGCTGAAGTGTTCCTTGGCCGCATGATTGCGCAGCCGCGTCAGGACCGCACCGTTGCTGTGAATCGCGTTGATGTAATAGATCAGGCTCTCGCTGAGGTTGAACATCTGGATCAGGTGCTGGTTCTGCATCGAGGCGTTGAATTTTTGCTGCAACTCCCGGGCAACCAGTTTGATCACCTTCAGGTGACCCAAATAGTGATGGATGTTGTTGAACAGCAGGTCGAGCAAGACATCCAGCGGCGTGTTCAACCGCTGCCGGGTGCCGAGCCCGTGCAGCGGGGAATCGTCGGTGGCGATCACCAACAACCGGTGCTCGCAAAACAACAAGCCACAGGACGACACCTCAAACGCCAGGCTGTCGGCGCCGGAATAGTTTTCCGGGCGTTTCCAGATCAGGAACAGATTGTCGGGATGAAACTCGATGCGCGACACCTCGTCCGGGTCCAGCGCCGACGCTAACGCGTGCTCATCGAGCTTGAAGTGGCTGTGCAACAGATCGCGCTCGGCGGCATCGGGGTTACTGAACAGCATCACTTCGGCGTCCAGCCGTTCGACTGATTGCAGGGCGCCGTGGGTCAGTTGAAAGCTCTTGATCATCGAGCGATCACCAGGCCTGGCCGCGACGCTTGAGCTCCAGCCGGCGCACGAACTCTTCCAGCACCAACGAATACAAATCGTCCTGCAGGTAGGCGTCTTCGATGCCGGCGTCCATGTTCGGGTTGTCGTTGACCTCGATCACCACCACCTTGTCGCCGGACTGTTTGAGGTCGACGCCATACAGCCCATCGCCAATCAGGTTCGCGGTTTTTACCGCCAGTTCCACCACGGCGCGCGGGGCCTCGTGGACCGCCAGCGTGCGGCATTCGCCGTTGATGTCCTGCCCCTTGGCCTTGTGGTTGTAGATTTGCCAGTGCCCCTTGGACATGAAGTATTGGCAGGCAAAGATCGGTTTGCGATTCAGTACGCCGATGCGCCAGTCGTACTCGGTGTAGAAGAATTCCTGCGCCAGCAACAGCACCGAGTGTTCGAACAGTTCGGCGGTGGCTTCCAGCAGCGCCTGTTGGCTTTCAACCTTGATCACGCCACGAGAGAAACAACCGTCGGGGATCTTCAGCACCAATGGAAAGCCCAAGCGCTCGCCGACCCGTTCAAAATCTTCGGGTCGCTCCTTGTAGAGAATTTCCGTGGCCGGCATGCCGAGTTGATGACTCTTGAGCAGATCGGTCAGGTAGACCTTGTTGGTACAGCGCAGGATCGACGCCGGATCGTCCATCACCACCAGCCCTTCACTCTCGGCTTTCTTGGCAAAACGGTAGGTATGGTTATCGACGCTGGTGGTCTCGCGGATCAGCAAGCCGTCGTATTCGGCAATGCGCGCGTAGTCCTTGCGCTCGATCAGTTCCACATCGATGCCCAAGGTCTTGCCGACGCGGATGAAATTATCCAGCGCCTTGGGGTTGGACGGTGGCAATGTTTCTTGGGGATCGTGGAGGATGGCCAGGTCATAACGTGCCAGACGCCGTGAACGCGGCATGCGCCAGATCTTGCGACTGAAACTGTCCAGCGAGTGGGCAAATTGATCTTCCTGGTCTTCTCGCAACTTGTGCAACGCGCCGGACTTTATGCCTTCAATGTGCCAACCGTTAGTTCGCCGAAACTCAACTAACAAGATCGGGCATGGAAAGACTTCAAATAACTGTCGCGCCAAATCCTGCAATGGTTCGATATTGGTTTTGCCGAAATACAGAGTCAGGGTAAAGCCTTCAGTGTCGCTGTAAAGATGGTGCGTGAGGGCTTTTTCCAGAGGCTTTTCCAGATCATCCAGCGACAGCCCATACAAAGATTTTTTGGTCAGTTCACTGATGGTGCGCACCGACGGAATGACCTTGTGCCCCCGCGCTTCCGCCAGCAACGAGCAGTAATAACCGTGCCCCAGGTACTTGTAGCTGCGGCACAGGTTGATCACCTGGACCCGTTTGCCTTGCCCGTTGTCGTGGGCCTTTTCGAGGTATTCCTGGGCGGTGACGATGTCTTCACTGGGAAAATAGGAGGCCCAGTCTTCCTTGCGTTCGACGATGATAATCAACTGGCTTGAAGTGCTGACTGCTTCATTTAAAAAAGTTGCCGCCGGCGAAGTTTGCTCGGATACTTCGCGCCAATGACCTTGTACCGCTGACATAGTGATTGATCCGTTGGAGAACAAGACCTTTCCTATTAAGCACGAACTTTTTCGAAAGTCCCGTTTCGTTACGCAACTTTTACGGCGGTCATATGAATCTTGTCTTTCGCTTGGCGGTAGTTGAAGACTTATCTGCGTTGTTGGCACTTGAACAGCAATGTTTCACCACGGACCGGCTCACCAGTCGCAGCTTTCAATGGATGATCACACGGGCTCACGGACAGTTGCTGGTGGCTTCGCGCGACGAGCAGTTGGTCGGGTACGCGGTGGTGTTGTTTCATCGGGGCACGTCGCTGGCCCGTCTCTATTCGATTGCGATTGCCGCCCAAGCGCGTGGCAGCGGACTGGGCAAGCAGTTGCTGCAACGTATCGAGGCCTGTGCGCTGGAACACGACTGTGCCTACGTGCGGCTGGAAGTGCGCACGGACAATCCGGCGGCGATTGCGCTTTACGAGCGCAACGGTTACCGGCGTTTCGCGCTGATTCATGACTATTACCAAGACCACGCCGATGCGTTGCGCCTGGAGAAACGCATTCTCCAGCACCGTGATTCAAGAAACATCAAAGTGCCGTACTACCCGCAGACCACCGATTTCACCTGCGGCCCGGCCTGCCTGCTGATGGCCATGGGCGCGCTGCAGAATGACCGCAAGCTGGAACGCCGCGAAGAGCTGCAACTCTGGCGCGAGGCGACGACCGTGTTCATGACCTCTGGTCACGGCGGTTGCAGCCCGCAAGGCCTGGCGTTGGCCGCATGGAATCGCGGATTTGGCGTGCGTCTGCAACTGAGCATGACGGGGCCGTTGTTTCTCGACGGGGTGCGTGATGAGCATAAAAAAGACGTCATGCGCCTGGTGCACGAAGAATTCACTGCGCAGTTGCAGGCCACCGATGTCGAGCAGGTCATCGGCGGCCCGCTGGACTTGCCACGCTTGCTCAATGACGGCGGCCAGCCGCTGGTGTTGATCAGCAGCTATCGACTGACCCGCTCCAAATCACCGCATTGGGTCATTGTCACCGATTGCGATGAGGAGTTTGTTTACCTGCATGATCCGGATGTCGACCACAGTCAGCATCGCCAGCCCATGGACTGCCAGCATCTGCCGGTGAGCCACGGGGAGTTCGAGAAAATGAGCAGTTTTGGCCGGGGCAAATTGCGGGCGGCGGTGATTCTCTCCCAGCGAGATAACTAAGCCGCGCTACCGACACTGTGGCGAGAGGGTTTGCCCCCTCGCCACAAGTAAGGGTTACTTCAGGCCAACCTTGTACAACGCGCCGTCGTCTTCATCGGTCAATACATACAAATACCCATCCGGGCCTTGCCGCACATCGCGAATTCGCGCCTTGAGCTCACCCAGCAAGCGCTCTTCGTGAACCACTTTGTCGCCATCGAACTGCAAGCGAATCAACTCCTGGCTCACCAGCGCACCGATAAACACATTGTGCTGCCAAGGCTTGAAGCGATCCCCGTCGTAGAACGCCATCCCGCTCAGACCGGGGGATTTTTCCCAGACATGGTGCGGCGCCACGGTGCCTTCTGCGGTCTTGCCCTTGGCTTCCGGGATCGGATTGCCCGAATAGTTGATGCCGTGGGTTGCCAGCGGCCAGCCGTAATTCTTGCCGCGTTCGATGATGTTCAACTCGTCGCCGCCTTGTGGCCCGTGTTCGTTCTCCCACAGAACACCCGTCCATGGATTGAGCGCCGCGCCTTGCGGGTTGCGCTGGCCATAGGACCAGATTTCCGGGCGTACGCCGGATTGACCGACAAAGGGGTTGTCGTCCGGCACCTTGCCGTCCGGGTAGATCCGCACGACTTTGCCTTGCAGCTTGTCGAGGTCCTGGGCGGTGGGCCGGACATTGTTTTCGCCGAGGGTGATGAACAGATAGCCGTCACGATCGAACACCAGACGCGAACCGAAATGGTTGCCGACAGAGAGCTTCGGCTCCTGGCGGAAGATCACTTTGAAGTCCTTGAGGGTTTTCAGGTCTTCGGACAATTGCCCTCGACCGACCGCCGTGCCGGCCTTGTCACCCGCGCCACCGCCTTCGGCATACGACAGATAAACCGTGCGGTCCTGCCGGAAGTCGGGGGACAGCACTACATCCAGCAAGCCGCCCTGCCCCTTGGCCCAGACCTTCGGCACCCCATCGATCGGGCCAGAGAGTTTGCCGTCGACGCTGACGACGCGCAGGTTGCCGGGCCGTTCGGTAACCAGCATGCCCTTGCGATCCGGCAGGAACGCGACCGACCAGGGATGTTCTAGTCCCTTGGTGATCGTGGTGACTTCGAGGGTGCCCTGCTCGCTTTCCAGTTCCTGAGTCGATGCTGCGAAGACGGGCGCGGCAGCGGTGATCAATGCGCTGGCACACAGGGTGGCCAGGAGGGTTTTACGCAACATGCACGATTCCTTTTGTCGTTCCGACTCAACGGTTGCTGGTGCCTGCATCTCGCTGAGGGGGATTGGGAATGAATTTAGGTGGGCTGGCAGGGGCCGGTTGGCTTTGCGGATAGCGGTTGCCGATGCCGCCGTTGTCCAGCGTCGGTGGGCGCGGCACCGGCATGGTGTTGGGCCCGCGAATGGCCGGGGCGCTGGATTGTGAACCTTGCATGCTGTTCGGATTGGCGCGGCGAATCGGGCTGTTGTAAGGATTGCTCGAAACCCCGGTCGGGCTTTGGGCCAGCAGCAATGATGAGGGCGGCGAAGCCTGGGCCATGCCGCTCAGCAAACCACTCAGCGCCAGCACGGTGCAGCAGCCGAGTACATATCTGTTCATGGGGCGAGCCTCTCGACGTGGATAGGGTCTTCGATAGCACGCTACGCCCGAGGTTCGGATTTGTTAACTAAAACCTCCTTCACAAGATGTAACACGAGACGACCACCCCGCCCGCCCGGGGCCCACAACCAGCTGAAACTTTTGCCTCAGGCCACGGGTCACCTGAACATCACTCGGGAGAAGACGACCATGGCACGGGCAATCTGGAAAGGCGCTATCAGTTTCGGGCTGGTGCATATCCCTGTGGCGCTGGTCTCGGCGACGTCTTCCCAAGGGGTGGATTTCGACTGGCTCGACAGCCGCAGCATGGAGCCGGTCGGGTATAAACGTGTGAACAAGGTCACCGGCAAGGAAGTCACCAAGGAGCACATCGTCAAAGGCGTGCAGTACGAAAAGGGTCGGTACGTGGTCCTCAGTGAAGAGGAAATCAAGTCGGCGCACCCGCTGTCCACGCAAACCATCGACATCTTTTCCTTCGTCGACAGTGAACAGATTCCGCTGCAAAACATCGACACGCCCTACTACCTCGCCCCGGATAAACGCGGCGGCAAGGTGTACGCGTTGTTACGCGAAACGTTGAGCAAAACCAATAAAGTCGCGCTTGCCCATGTGGTGTTGCACACACGCCAGCACTTGGCGGCGTTGATGCCGCTGGAGTCGGCGATGGTGCTGGTGATGTTGCGTTGGCCGGCGGAAGTGCGCAGCCTCGATACCCTTGAACTGGGCAGCGAAGTGACCAAACCCGAACTGGCCAAGGGTGAGCTTGATATGGCCAAGCGGCTGGTACAGGACATGAGTGCCGACTGGAAACCTGAAGACTACCGCGACAGTTTCGAAGACAAGATCATGGCGCTGGTGGAGAAAAAGGCCAATGAGGGCAAGATCGAGGATGTCGAGACCGCGACGGGTGAAGAGGAACGCAAAACGGCGGATGTGATTGATTTGACTGAGTTGCTTAAGCGTAGTTTGGGAAGTAAAGGTGCCGGGAAGGCCAAGCCGGCGGCGCAGAAAAAAGCCACGAAGACTTCGCGGGGCTGATTGAGGGTTTTGCGGTGGATGCCAGGGCCTCTTCGCGAGCAGGCTCGCTCCCACAGGTGATCGCGGTTAACTGTGGGAGCGAGCCTGCTCGCGAAGGCTCAATCCGCCACAACATATCATTCAGATCAACACAAACACCGCCAGCAACCCGCCGAAAATCGCCCACTTCTGAGCATAGTAGAGCTTGCGATTACGCTTCTTCAGCGCTTTAGCCCGCAAACGAATCTTGTAGACCTTGGTGAACAAACGGTTAATCCCCCCCGTCCTGTCACCTTCGTCATTCGGCGCACCGGCCGCCGACATCACGTAACGGCTGAACCACCCATTAAACGCCGCCGCCCAGCGGTACTTCATCGGACGCTCGACGTCACAGAACAGAATGATCCGGTTCTGTTGCGTGGTGTTCTCGGCGTAGTGAATGAACGTTTCGTCGAACATCACCGCTTCGCCGTCATGCCAGTGGTAGTTCTCGCCGTCGACATTGATGTAGCAACCGGCATCATTCGGCGTTTCCAGACCCAAGTGATAACGGTAGGAACCAGCATAAGGATCACGGTGACGAACCAATTTCGAGCCCGGCGGCAACTCGGCGAACATCGCGGCCTTGATCGAGCCGATGCCCTGGACCAGTTCTGTAGTACGCGGGCAGAGTTTCATTGCCGAAGGATGGCTGTCGCCGTACCACTTCAGGTAAAAGCGCTTCCACCCGGTCTTGAAGAACGAGTTGAAACCGACATCGTTGTATTGATCCGAGCGCTTGATCTCCCCAGCCTTCAGCAGGTTCTGGCCTTCAGCACGGATTTCTTGCCAATGCGCCTGCAACGGGCTCAGATCAGGGAAATCCGCAGGATTGAGATAAGGCTTGTTCGGGTTTTTCGAGAACAGATAAAGGAAGCAATTGAGCGGCGCCAGAAATGAAGAGTGATCACTCAACTGGCGGCCCAGCTTGTGGCGCACGCGACCGCGCAGGTGGACGAACGCAATGGAGGCTATGTAAACAAGGGCAATGGTCAGTTTCACAGAAATCGTCACACGTCATAAGTGAACAAACTGCCTTCCCGGCCAACCCATTGGCCAAGGGTCTTGAGCAGCGTCTGAAAACGAAACAGCGAACCCGATAGCGCATCCTTGAGCCTGTGCCGGTGGTCGGCATCGGGTGGAAAATCGCATTTTAGCCACTCTCTGTAACAAATAGTTAGCTTACAAATGTGAAAATCTGTCCGCTGGTACTGTCAATGCGCCCGAGCGGCCTCAACGCCCTATCGTTTAGAGAGCCAGACCAGTACAATCGCCGCCAAACATTACGCGCCCCCCTTGGTTGATGACGGGAATGAACCCCGTCTCAGCGCACTTCGACTCGGGCCAAGCGCTCCATATGCTGCTGTCCACTTATTGCCAGATGGACCTTCCGCTTCTGACCGGGATGCATTTCCCGTGGTTTGAATACCGGAAACGGGTACTGAATCGGTACTGCCGCAACCCTAGCTACTCTGAATGCTTCGCAGGAAAAACCTTTGATCTCTACAGCTAACATCACGATGCAGTTCGGCGCCAAGCCGCTATTCGAAAACGTTTCGGTCAAATTCGCCGCGGGCAACCGCTACGGCCTGATCGGCGCCAACGGTTGCGGCAAGTCGACTTTCATGAAAATCCTCGGCGACGACCTCGAGCCGTCCGGCGGCCAGGTCATGCTCGAGCCGAACGTGCGTCTGGGTAAATTGCGCCAGGACCAGTTCGCCTACGAAGAATTCACCGTGATCGATACCGTGATCATGGGTCACGAAGAGCTGTGGAAGGTCAAGGCCGAGCGCGATCGCATCTACTCGCTGCCGGAAATGACCGAAGAAGACGGCATGGCCGTGGCCGAGCTGGAAACCGAGTTCGCCGAAATGGACGGCTACACTGCCGAATCCCGTGCCGGCGAGCTGTTGCTGGGCCTGGGTATCGGCATCGAGCAACACTTTGGCCCGATGAGCGAAGTTTCCCCAGGTTGGAAACTGCGCGTATTGCTGGCTCAGGCGCTGTTCTCCGATCCTGAAGTGCTGTTGCTCGACGAACCAACCAACCACCTGGACATCAACACCATTCGCTGGCTGGAAAACATTCTGACCCAGCGCTCCAGCCTGATGATCATCATCTCTCACGACCGTCACTTCCTGAACAGCGTGTGCACCCACATGGCTGACCTGGATTACGGCGAACTGCGTCTGTTCCCGGGCAACTACGACGAGTACATGACCGTGGCGACCCAGTCCCGCGAGCAGCTGCTGTCGGACAACGCCAAGAAGAAGGCGCAGATCTCGGAACTGCAATCGTTCGTCAGCCGCTTCTCGGCCAACGCCTCGAAAGCCAAGCAGGCCACGTCTCGCGCCAAGGCGATCGACAAGATCCAGCTGGCCGAGGTCAAGCCTTCGAGCCGTGTGAGCCCGTTCATCCGTTTCGAACAAACCAAGAAGCTGCACCGTCAGGCGGTCATCGTCGAGCGCATGGCCAAAGGCTTCGACGGCAAGACCCTGTTCAAGGACTTCAGCTTCCAGGTTGAAGCTGGCGAGCGCGTGGCGATCATCGGCCCGAACGGTATCGGTAAAACCACCCTGCTGCGCACCCTGGTCAACGAACTGACCCCGGATGCCGGTACTGTGAAGTGGACCGACGCTGCTGAACTGGGCTACTACGCCCAGGACCACGCGCACGACTTCGAAGACGACTGCAACCTGTTCGACTGGATGGGCCAGTGGACTCAGGGCGGCGAGCAAATCGTTCGCGGCACCCTCGGTCGCATGCTGTTCTCCAACGACGAGATCCTCAAGTCGGTCAAGGTCATCTCCGGTGGTGAGCAAGGTCGCATGCTGTTCGGCAAGCTGATCCTGCAAAAGCCGAACGTGCTGATCATGGACGAACCGACCAACCACTTGGACATGGAATCCATCGAGGCGCTGAACCTGGCGCTGGAGAACTACCCGGGCACGCTGATCTTCGTCAGCCACGACCGTGAGTTTGTATCGTCGTTGGCGACCCGCATCATCGAGTTGAGCCCTAGTGGCGTGATCGACTTCAGCGGTACTTATGACGATTACCTGCGTAGCCAGGGTGTAGTGTTCTAAATATTGGTTTCAAGCTGCAACTGAAAGCCCTGTCCTTGTGACGGGGCTTTTTGCATTTCAGGTTCGAGGATTTTGGTGGTGCTGAGACCTTCGCGAGCAGGCTCGCTCCCACAGTTGACCGCATTCCCCTGTGCTCGCGAAGGGGCCATCAGACACAACGAATATAGTTAGCCTGCTTCCTTTTATTCGCCGCCCACGCCATGATGCAGCTCTCCCACCGCCGCCCGCGAACGAGCCCACATGTCTGCGCAGCAACAACCCCCGCAAAGCTCCCTGGCGATCACCCTGCAGATCGTCTCCATCGTTTTTTATACCTTTATTGCCTTCCTCTGCATCGGCCTGCCGATAGCGGTGTTGCCGGGTTATGTCCATGAGCAACTGGGTTTCAGCGCGATCATCGCGGGGCTGACCATTGGCTCGCAGTACCTGGCCACCCTGCTCAGCCGGCCGATGGCCGGGCGCATGTCGGACAGCATTGGCACCAAGCGGGCGATTGTCTATGGGTTGTCGGGGATTGTGCTGAGCGGCGTATTGACGCTGATTTCGACGTTGCTGCAGAGCATGCCGCTGGTGAGTCTGTTGATCCTGATCGCCGGTCGCTTGCTGCTCGGGATCGCCCAAGGCTTGATCGGCGTCGGCACCATCAGTTGGTGCATGGGCCAGATCGGGGCGGAGCACACCGCCCGCTCCATCTCCTGGAACGGCATCGCCTCTTACGGTGCAATCGCCATAGGCGCGCCGTTGGGGGTGGTGATGGTCGCCGAGTATGGTTTCGCCAGTTTGGGGATCGCGCTGTCGCTGTTGGCGCTTGCCGCGCTGCTGCTGATCCGCAACAAACCGTCGGTGCCGGTGATTCGTGGCGAGCGGCTGCCCTTTTGGGCGGTGTTCGGGCGCATCGCACCGTTTGGGGCGAGCCTGAGTCTGGCGTCCATCGGTTATGGCACGCTGACCACCTTTATTACCCTGTATTACGTCAGCCGTGGTTGGGCCGGTGCCGCGTATTGCCTCACCGTGTTCGGTGTCTGCTTTATTTTGGCGCGGCTGTTGTTCATCTCCAGCATCAGCCGTTTCGGCGGATTCACCTCGGCCATTGCCTGCATGAGCATTGAAACCGTGGGCCTGGTGCTGCTGTGGCTGGCACCTTCGACGGGTTATGCGCTGATCGGCGCGGGCCTGACCGGTTTTGGCTTGTCGCTGGTCTATCCGGCGCTGGGGGTTGAAGCGATCAAACAGGTGCCCAACTCCAGCCGCGGCGCGGGTTTGAGTGCTTATGCGGTGTTTTTTGATCTGGCACTGGCCATCGCCGGGCCATTGATGGGCGCGGTGGCGTTGAACCTGGGGTATACGTGGATTTTCTTTAGCGCGGCGTTGTTGTCGGTGACCGGATTGGCATTGACACTGCTACTCAAGCGCCGCGCAATGGCCTGACACGCCACTCCTACAGTGGGATCCGGCGAGTCACTGATCCGCGGTTTGCAGGCCTGCGCGGGTTGCGATGCCCAGGGTGCGAGAGAAGAAACGCCCGGCCTCGGAAATCATGTCGCGATGGATGCCTTCGCGGTCGACACCGTCGGCGTCGGTACACAACGCCGGCATGGCTGCGATCTGCTCTTCGTTGCACGGCGCCATGAACACGAAGTGCCCTGCCCCCGCCAGCAATTTGAAATCCGGGGCAATCGGCAATTTACGTGCGAGTGCAGCCGCGTTCTTGTCGAAGGCCACCAGTTTGTCGCCGTCGCCGCTGTACAGCAGCACCGGCACATGCACATCGGCCAAGGTGTGACGGCCGAACTTCAAACTCAACGGCGCCATCAACAGCAACGCGCGTACACGCGGGTCAGCCACGGGTTGCAGGTCGTCACGATCCACAATCAATTCACCCTTGGTGTTGCAGGCATCGCGGTCGTCCGGGCGCTCCTCGCAATACCGACGCAGACGATCCAGGTCAGGCGTGGCGCCGGACAGGATCAACGCCGTCTCACCGCCCGCCGAGTAGCCAATCACCCCGACCTGATTGGCGTTGACGAACGGCGCGAGCATGCGATCGCCGAGGGTGGCGGTAATGGCTTCGGAAATCTGGATGGGACGGCCGTAAAGGTTGCTCAACGTACCGAGGCGGCTGTGGTCTTTGGAGTTGTCGCCGGGATGGATCACCGCCACCACCACAAAACCTTTGCGCGCCAGCGAGGTGGCGAGGTCATGCAGGGCCAGCGGGGTTCCGGTGTTGCCATGGGACAGCATCAGCATCGGGAAACGGCCGATAGCCACCGGGATGTCTTCACCGGCCTCGACCGTGTAACCCTCGATTTTACTGGTGTGTTCGCGGTCACTGGAGGGATAGAACGCGATGGCGTGCATCGGTTGCAGATCGAGCGGGTCGAGAAAACTCATCTCATGGAAGCCGACGCTCCAGTGAGGATGCGGCGCAGGGGCGGCGTGCACTGAATTCAGGCTGCTGAGCAGGCAAAACAGTAACGTTGCACAAAGACGCACCATAAGGATGCCCCACCAGTTGTTACTTGACCGGAAAGCCCGTTCTCCTCGGATGATCGAGGCAGCGGCCTTGTACCAGCAATCGCGGCCACCAAGGTCGTTGCAGAACGGGAGCGTTAACCCCCTGTTGCATAACCTGGGCCACAACCTGAAACGGCCAGAAACAAAAAACTCCGTATCTGGCACTTGCGTGACCAGAATACAGAGTTTTTTGGGGTGTTGCCTGAGCAGTTTTGCGTTTTTACGCAAGCCTTACGCGGCGGCGAACAATTGCTCGCTGATTTGCGCTTGAGCGTCGCTCATGGCTTTAGTGCGCACTTCATCACCGTAGGCCAGGCCATGGGCACGGACGAACTCGATGTCGGTGATGCCGATGAAGCCGAACAGCACTTTCAAGTACTCTTCGTGAGCCACACCTGTGGCTTGACCGGCGTGCAGGCCACCGGAAGTCGAAACGATCACGACTTTCTTGCCACCGCACAGGCCTTCAGGGCCGGCTTCGGTGTAACGGAAGGTCTGACCGGCAACGGCGATGCGATCGATCCAGGCCTTGAGTTGGGTCGGGATGGTGAAGTTGTACATCGGTGCGGCAATCACCACGGCATCGGCGGCGAGGAATTCAGCCAGGGTAGTGGCGCTCAGCTCGGCTTCGTGCTGTTGGGCGGCGTTGCGCAGTTCAGCGGTAGTGCCAGCAGCAACCAGCGTCGTGGCGGAGAAATGGCTGATGGCGTCGGCGGCCAGGTCGCGGTAAGTGACCACGGCGTTCGGCTCTGCGGTTTGCCAGGCTTTGACGACTTCGCTGCTCAGCAGACGGGAAGCCGAGTTGTCACCAAGAATGCTCGAATCGATATGCAACAGTTTCATGTGGGATCTCCAGGTGAGGACCGCCACGGGGCGATCTGATGGAGTGAATCCTACAGACGAAACCAATGGCTGATTAGACCGCAACAATGCGATAGTTCGTCCCACTGATAGAACAATCGGACTGCCGTCATGCAAGACCTCAATGATCTCTACTATTTCGCCAAGGTGGTGGAAGCTGGCGGTTTTGCGGCCGCCGGGCGTTTGCTCGGGATTCCCAAGTCGCGCCTGTCACGGCGTATCGCCGAGCTGGAAGAGCGCCTCGGTGCACGTCTGCTGCAACGCACCACCCGCCAACTCAAGCTGACCGCCGTCGGCGAGCGCTACCTGCGGCACTGTCAGGCGATGCTATTGGAAGCGGAAATGGCCGATGAAGCGGTGGCCAGCATGTCCAGCGAACCGCGTGGGCGCTTGCGGGTGTCCTGCCCCGTCGGCCTCGCGCACGAGATGTTGCCCACGGTCATCGCCCGATTTCTTGAAAAATACCCGCAGGTGCAACTGGAAGTGATGCTGCTCAACCGCCGGGTCGACCTGGTGACTGAAGGCGTTGATGTCGCCTTGCGCGTGCGTGAGCTGGGCGACGAAGATCCGCTACTGGTGACCCGACGCCTGCGCCAGGCACAAATGGCCATGGTCGCCACCCCGGCGTTTTTGCACGGGCGTGAAATCAATCACCCCGAAGACCTGAAAACCTTGCCCGTGCTCGGCGCCCTTGAAGCCGATCGCATGGTGCATATCCGCCTGCTGGATCAACAGGGCAAAAGTGTCGATCTCAGCATGGAGGCGCGGCTGGGCATTGATGACTTCATCGTGCGCAAGGCCTGCACTCTGGCCGGCCAGGGTTTTACCCTGTTGCCAATGATGTATTGCGAGCCGGAGCTGGAAGACGGCTCGCTGGTGCAACTGCTGCCCGAGTGGTCATTGCCTGGCGGCTGGTTGCAAGCGGTCTACCCTCACCGGCGCGGGGTGATGCCAGCGGTTCGCGCTTGGCTCGACCATTTGATCGAAACATTCAATGCGTGTGGGGACCGATTGATATGAAGGCTGGACGTATGAGCGAAGAGGATGTCGCGCAGTTCTGTCTCGCGCTGCCGGGTGCGCGGGAAGACTATAAATGGGGCGGTGTGCGGGTGTTTTCGATTGCCGGGAATAAAATGTTCGCGCTGCAGAACCTGCGCGGCGACTCCCTTGCCTTCAAGGTCGACAAGGACCTGTTCCTGGGACATTGCGACCGGCCGGGCATCCACCCGGCTCCCTATCTGGCGAGAGCCCAGTGGATCATCATGCAAACGCCCTACCCGCTGGGCGCCGTAGAACTACAAGCCTTGTTGCAACGATCCCACCAACTGGTGGTGAGCAAGCTGCCCAAGCGCACCCAGGTGGGACTGCTGCTTTAAAACAAGGCCAGCAGGTTCGCGCCGAGAAACATCTGGTCGATCCAGAACACCTGGTGCAGCAACACAATCAGCCAGAACAGCAGCTGATAGGAGACTTTGCGGGTCTTGTGCCGAAACACTTGCTGGGCCAACAAGGCGCCAGGCCAGCCACCGGCCAGTTCGACCGCGTGCAAGACATTTTCCGGCGTGCGCCAGGCGTCGGCGCGGGCCTTGCGCTTGTCGCTCCAGTACAGGAAAAACGCCAGCACACTGACGATCCCGTACGCCGCCAGCGGAATCAGTGACACCCCGCGCAGCCAGAGCGACACCGACCCAAACAGCGGCAGCGCACACAGCGCGGCAAAAACCAGCAGTTTCAACCGTGGATGCTGGATGCGCTCTCCCCCGGACCTGCGACCGGGGTCGTGGCGCCTGCCGGCGTCACTCATGGCTTGGCCGCAGACCAGTCAACCCAGCCGAACTGCCAGGTGGCCAGAATGACCAGGCCGAACACGATCCGATACCAGGCAAACGCCGCGTAGCTGTGGCTGGCAATGAACTTGAGCAGGCCGCGAACCGCGATCATCGCGAAGATGAAGGCCGTCACGAAACCGATCGCGAACACCGGAAAATCCGCCGGCACGAACAGGTGGCGGTATTTGAAACCCGAATACACCGCCGCCGCGACCATGGTCGGCATCGCCAGGAAGAACGAGAACTCGGTAGCGGTCTTGCGCGACAGGCCAAACAGCAACCCGCCAATGATGGTCGACCCGGAACGCGATGTTCCTGGAATCATGGCCAGGCACTGGGCGAAACCGACTTTCAGCGCGTCTTGCCAGGTAATCTCGTCGACAGTTTCGGCATGCACCTGATGTTGGCGTTTCTCGGCCCACAACATAATCACACCGCCCACCACCAACGCCGTCGCAACGGTAATCGGGTTGAACAGGTAATGGTGAATCAGGTCGGAGAAAATCACCCCCAGCACCACCGCCGGCATGAAGGCGATCAGCAGGTTGGCGGTGAAACGACGCGCGCTCGGTTGCGTCGGCAAACCGGTAACCACATCGAGAATCTTGCGACGAAACTCCCACACCACCGCCAGGATTGCACCCAACTGGATAATGATATTGAACGCGATTGCCCGCTCCCCACCGAAGTTGAGCAAGTCGGCGACGATGATCTGGTGCCCGGTACTGGAAATCGGCAGAAACTCCGTCAGCCCTTCTACTACCCCAAGTATCAATGCCTGAAAGGCGGTCCAAAGATCCATCAATCCCCCAAGAAGCAATGCCCCCAGGCATGCCCCGTCAGTTTTGTTTAAACGTTCATTGCGCTGAGCGTAGTTGAAGTTCCGCGCGCACAGGATCCAGACGAAACCGTAAAAATTCCGTGAAAATCGAGCGTGATTCAGGTTTTTCCGCGCGGGGCCGAAATCCTATCAGACAAGCCTCTAAAACGCTGCCGCGGAATAGGACTTGGGTCGCATATGCCCGACCGGCAAAGCGTGGTTGGATGCTGGCAATGGTTTATGACAATAAAAAGAAAATCGGAGTAACAGCGTTATGAACAGCTTGCGCAGTGTGTCGATCAGCCGACGCTTGTGGCTCATCTTGATCGTGTCGGTGGTGATGTTGCTGACGTTGGGCGTGTTGATGCTCAAGCAGATTCACGACGACCTTTATCAGGCCAAGGCGCAGAAAACCCAGCACGTCGTACAGACCGCCAGCGGTATTCTGAATTACTACCATGACCTGGAAACGGCCGGCACCCTCACCCGCGATGCCGCGCAGAAGCAGGCACTGACCGCGGTCCGTGGACTGCGCTATGACCAGAACGACTATTTCTGGATCAACGATCTGACGCCGGTGATGATCATGCACCCGGCCAACCCCAAGCTGGACGGCCAGAACTTGTCGGCCATCCGCGACCCGGACGGCTTTGCGGTGTTTAACGAAATGGTTGCCGTGGCCAAGGCCAAGGGCGCCGGCATGGTCAACTACCGCTGGCCGAAACCGGGCGCCAGTGCCCCGGTCGAAAAGACTTCTTACGTCAAACTCTTCGAGCCTTGGGGCTGGGTGATCGGCTCGGGCGTGTACATCGATGACATGCAGGCCGAATTCAATGGCCAGGTGTGGAAGGCCACTTTCGTCGGCGTGGTGATTGCGCTGGTGATGGCGCTGTTGGTCATCCTGATTGCGCGCAGTATTGTGCGCCCGCTCCAGGACACCGTGAACGCCATGGCCAACATCGCCAGCGGTGAAAGTGACCTGACCCGCAGCCTCGATACCCACGGTCAGGACGAAGTGGCGCAACTGGCTCGGCACTTCAACGCGTTTACCACCAAGCTGCGCCTGGTGGTCACCGAGCTGCAGGTGTCCGCCAGCGCGTTGGGTCAGTCGTCCAGTGAATTGGGCAATGACGCCGCCCAGGCCCAACAACGCAGCCAGCAACAGTCCCAACAGATGGAACTGGTGGCCACGGCCATTAATGAAGTGACCTATGGCGTGCAGGATGTGGCCAAGAACGCCGAGCATGCTGCCAGCGAAATGCGCGATGCCGAATCCCAGGCGCAGCAAGGCCAGATCAACATCGACGGCAGCTTGCAACAGATAGACAAACTGTCCGGCACCATCGATCAAGCCGTAGAGGTGATACGCACCCTGGCAACGGAAAGCACGCAGATCGGCAGCGTCCTGGAGGTGATCCGCTCCATCGCCGAGCAAACCAACCTGCTCGCCCTCAACGCCGCCATTGAAGCCGCCCGGGCGGGTGAACAGGGTCGAGGATTCGCGGTGGTGGCCGATGAGGTGCGCCTGCTGGCCCAGCGCACGCAGAAGTCCACAGCAGAGATCCAGTCGATGATCGAACGCCTGCAAAGCCATTCGGAAGCCGCGGTCAAGGTCATCGGCGACAGCAGTCGCGCGTCACAACTGACCATCGAACAGGCCGGCCTGGCCGGTGCGAGCCTGAATGCAATTGGCCAGGCGTTACGCAACCTCAACGGATTGAACGCGTCGATCGCCAGCGCGACATTGCAGCAGGCCCATGTGGTGGAAGACATCAATCAGAACGTGACCCAGGCTGCGGGCTTGTCCCACAGCACTGCACTGGCGGCGCAGCAATCGAGTGTGGCCAGTGTTCGACTCAAAGACCTGAGCGAGCAGCTGAACGGCTTGCTCAAGCAATTTCGCGTTTAACAGCACACACGATAAACCCTGTGGCGAGGGAGCTTGCTCCCGCTCGACTGCGCAGCAGTCGCAAAAATCAGCTGACTGAGTTTCTCCTGTAGAAATCCGGTTGCAGTATTCGGGGCTGCTACGCAGCCCAGCGGGAGCAAGCTCCCTCGCCACAGTTGTGTTTCTGATTTCAGTCCCGTGTCGCTATCGCCCTTTCCTGCTGTCTAGGTACAATCTCGCCCCCACTTCGCTTTCCCCAAGGAACCTCCATGTCCGGGCTTGAACTGTTTGCCGCCGCCCTCGGTGTGATTGCCGTCTGGTTGACGGTCAAACAGAACCCCTGGTGCTGGCCAATCGGCCTGGTCATGGTGCTGCTGTATAGCTGGATCTTTTTTGAGGTAAAGCTGTATTCGGACATGCTCCTGCAAGTGATCTACGCCGCGCTGCAACTCTATGGCTGGTGGCAATGGACCCGCGCAGGCGAAGCGAATACCGGCCGGCAGGTCAGCCGTCTCGACAGCAGGTCAGTGGCGCTGGGCCTGGCGGTCGGCGCGCTGGGCAGTGTGCTGTTGGGCGCGGCCATGGCGCACTGGACCGATGCCGCCCAGCCGTGGCTCGACGCCGCGCTCACGGGGTTCAGCCTGGTTGCGCAGATGTGGATGGCGCAAAAACGCGTGCAATGCTGGCCGCTGTGGATCGCCGTTGATGTGATTTTTGTCGGGCTGTTCATTTACAAAGGCATGTACCTCACCTCTGCTCTCTATGCACTGTTCCTGCTGCTGGCCGTGCAAGGCTGGCGTGAATGGCGTGCCGATCCGGCATTGCGCGCATGAAGGTGCTGGTGCTCACGGGCCCCGAATCCAGTGGCAAGAGCTGGCTAGCGGCCGAGTTGCAGGGGCATTTCGGCGGTGTGCGGGTCGATGAGTACGTGCGTTGGTTCATCGAACAAAACCCTCGCGACACGTGCCTGGGTGATATTACCGAGATCGCCCGAGGCCAGTTGCAATGGGAAGATGAAGCCCGCGCCCGGCGGCCCCGTCTGTTGATTCTCGACACTCACTTGCTGAGCAATATCCTCTGGAGCCAGACCTTGTTTGGCGACTGCCCTGAATGGCTTGAACCGGCATTATTGGCTCGCGATTACGACTTGCACCTGCTGTTGTCACCGGAGCATGTCGACTGGACGGATGATGGCCAGCGCTGTCAGCCCGAATTGAGTGAACGCCTGGCATTTTTCCAGGCGACCCACACCTGGCTTGAACAGCACCGCCAACCGTTTCAGGTATTGCAGGGAAGCTGGGAAAACCGCCGGGGGCAGGCCTTTGAAGCGGTCACCCGCCTGCTGGTTTCCTGAGCCGGTTTTGGGTCGATTTCCCCAGTGATTCCCCCTGTTTTGGGGCAACAGTGTCCATCCGTGAAACACTCATCTACCCGCAAACAGGCCGTTTCAGCGCCCTTCATCATCTTGTCATGGCTCTTGTTAAGCGCTTGAAACACATCAGCGCAAACCCTTGATCTAGAGCTTTGCGTCGCGATTGTTCAGCAAAACCTTGCCGGGGCTGTCTCAGTGATGAAACAGCTGACGTATCGTCCACTTCTCACAAAAGGCTAACCTTTTGAATTAAAACAATAATTCAAAAGCGGCACAGCTTTCGCTCTCTCCTTCCCAACGCTGACTAGGGCCAGCCCACAAAAGAAGGAATTGCTGCCGTGGGGACTTTCAATAAAGGCATGACCTGCCTACTGCTGATCGGATGTGCCGCCACTTCGGTACTCAGCCTTAGTGCGAAGGCTGATGGCAATGGCGTCATCGTTCTTACACGCGACGTCCAGCCCATCCCTATCGGCCGCACCGGCGGCAAAGACCCCTACCCGACCACCGTCAATGCCAACCCATCGGCGCGCATCGTCTCGACCATGAGCAACACCGAGTTGACTGACGGTGATTTCGCCAACATTGCCAGCGGCTCGACCATCACCGGCAACATCAACCCGAACACCAACGGTGGCAGCATGCCAGGCCTCAACGTCGTGACCAATCCAAACGGCATGCCAGGCATGAGCGCCGGCCACGGCGGTGGCAGTGGTGCCGCGATTTCCGGAACCATCAATCGGGCCATGAGTTCCGGCATGGCTCCACTGACCAGAATGGCCGGAGGTCAATGACATGAATCGCAGCCTGATCTTTCTCGCGGTGTTCGCCAGTGCCAGCGCCATGGCTGACTCCGGTGTTTCAACCGTGAACAACGCCAACATCCAGGATGCCGGCGTCCAGTACAAAGGCAACTTGAACGTCAACCAGGCGGCTGGCGATCAGCAACAACAAACCAACGTTCGCGCCATCGCTATCGGCACCAATGCTTCGGCGACCACCAGCGTCCAGCAAAAAATCAATACCCCCGCCAATCCGTCAATGAACGCGACGGCCACCATCGGCGGCACCTCTTTCAGTAATGGCAACGGTGTACTGGGCGTGAACCAGAGCGCCGGGGCCAACAACCAGATGGCCAACGCTGCACGGATCAGCATCAGTGCTGGGCCGCAGAGCGTCGACGATAGCGCCCTTTCTCAACAGAACGTGGCGTTGCTTCCAAACTCAGGAGCAACTGGGTCCCAAACCGGCAGTCGCCAGGTCGTTACCAGCGACCAGGCCTTCACCGGCAGCCGAGGGATTATCCAGGTGAACCAGAGTGCCGGGGTGGGGAACCGAATGGCTAACACCCTGAGCATCCGGGTCGCTGACTGACCCAAACGCAGTGCGATTAGAAAGTACCAACACTTAACCAACTAATAAGCACGGAGAAACACCATGAAACCTACAATGGCTTTAAAACCACTGGTTTTCGCTCTGGCAGCAGTGATGGCAATCGCAGCACAAGCAGGCGGTCGTGATGATGATCACGGTCATGGCAATGGTCACGGCAATGGGCATGGCAGTCATCAGCCAAAAGGCCCAACCCTGGATCAAATTCTTTCAATTACTGCCGGCGCCGGCGCTACTGTGCTGGATGAACAGGACAGCAGTGGCAATACCGTGCTGAACCAAGGCACCAAAAATGGTGCTGCGATCGACAACTCGCTCAATGGTTCCAACGGCAACATGGGCGCCAACGTGGCAGCCGGCGACGGCAACCAACAAGACAACGCCGCGGCACTGGCTACTGCTGACGAAAGCTTCATTTTCGGTTCCGCAGTGGCAGCTTCCAGCGCCACACAAAACAACACCAACAACACCGTTGCCAACTACTCTAATACCAACACTGCTACGCTCACCAACGCAGGCAACAATGGTTCCGGCAACATTGGGATGAACGTGACCGCTGGCAACTTCAACCAACAGAAAAACAACCTGGCGATTGCTGTGTCGGGTGGCCGTGTAGCCGCAGCCGCTGCATCAGCTGACCAAAGCTCCAGTGGTCTGCAAGTGGCCAACAACGGCACTCAGACCTACAAAACCGACACCCTCAGAGGCACCTTCACTGCTGCTGGCGCATTTGTAGCAGCGGGTAAAGCGGTGTCTACACCTGCTGACGATGATCATGGCCACGGTGGCTATGGCAACGACAACAAAGGTGGCGGTCATGGCGGCGGCCATGATGATGGCAAAGTCAATTCCGACTTCGTCGCAGTGGGCGTCTTCGGTCTGGCTGGTGTAACCACTCAGCAATACCTGACTCCAGATGGCTGGAAAAACCCTGTAACCAACACTGCTGTAATGCAAAACTCGATGAACAACTTCTCCGGCAACGGCGGAGCCAACGTATCGTCTGGTGTAGGCAACCAACAAAGCAACTCGCTGTCCATCGCCGCAGGTTGCAAAGCCTGCCTGTAATCGCGATCGAAATGAAAGCCCCGGCAACGGGGCTTTTCCACAGTCCGCAAAGGCGTCATCGATCATGCGCAAGACTGCCCTTTTCGCCCTCCTCTGCCTGTCTGGCCTGACTCAGGCCGCTCAGATGCCGGTTGCCGCCCTGCCTGGCGGCGTGCTGGTCTATAAGCATGTGCAGAGTCTGCGTGAGCGCAAGTTTTCCGACATCGTCGAACAGAAAACCGACTTCAGTTGCGGTGCAGCCGCACTGGCGACGGTGTTACGCCAGGCTTATTGGCTCGACGTCGATGAGGAGCACATCATCAAAGGCATGCTGGTCAACGCTGACCAGAACCTTGTTCGTACTCAAGGTTTCTCCATGCTGGACATGAAGCGCTACATAGAAAGCATCGGCATGCGCGCCAGGGGCTACAAGATCCCACCTGAAAAGCTGGATGCTGTGACGATTCCGGTGGTGGTACTGATGGAAATTCGCGGCTACAAGCATTTCGTGGTGTTGCAGCGTGCGGACAAGCAATGGGTCTATATCGGCGACCCGGTACTTGGACACAAACGCTACTCCCATGATGACTTTGTCAAAGGTTGGAACGGCATCGTCTTCGCTATCGTAGGTCCCGGTTACGACAAAACCAATGCATTGCGCAGTCCACCGGTACCGCTGACGGCCAAGAACAAACTGGATACCTTCAACCCTGTCAGAGACGCTGAATTGATGGATTTTGGTTTCATACAGAGCGACTTCTTTTAATCGCCAAAAGATGATATTGGGGCAGGATGCTCCGGGAGCAGCAGATGAAAACTTCATACTGGCTGGCCGTTGCCTGTCTGGCAGCGAGCGCATCAGGCTATGCCAATGGATTCAAACCCATCGAAATCAAGGATCAGGAACTCGCCCAGTTGCGCGGCCGTTATGTAATGCCGGGCCGGATTATCAGCTTCGGCGTGGTTATGAGCAGTACCTGGCGCAATGCCAGCGGTGACGTCATCGGGGCGGCTTCGTCCATGCAAATCCAGGCAGCAACGATCAAACCCGAATTCTATGTATCAACCATCAAGATCGACGGCAATGGCACTACGCCTGACCAAGGCGCCGGCAGTGTGATTGGTGGAGCAGGCCTGGCGACCAGCCAGGGCGTTACCCAAAGCGTTCGAGCGGCCGGGGACGGCAACACCGCCTACAACAACGTCGCGATCGACGTGAAAGAAGCCAACCAGGCTCCGGCGCTTGTACCGGGTCAGGGACAAGCCCTGATGGCCGGGCAAACCATCACCGGCTCCAATGCCGCCGGCAGCGTCGCCGTGTCAGCCACCGGGGGTGGCATACAAATGGCTATTCAGGCCAACGGCAACCAAGGCACGGCACTGCAACAAGTCGCCCAGGGCGGATTGCTGCAGAACACCCGATTGCTGGGCAACAGCAACATGGTCAATAACCTCACCCAACTCAACGTGGTGCTCAATAATAATGGCCCGAGTGCTGGCGCATTGGACTGTAACCTGACCCAACTTAACGCCCTGCGCACCTTAGGATATTGAACTACGCTGACTCTCGATCATTGGGCTTTAAGGGACGGCTTATTCATGTATCGATCAGTATCACTGCGTGCAGTAGTTTGTTTGAGCACTCTATTTCCGGCGGCGATGTTGCAAGCAGCACCCAACGCCGATGTAGAGGCCCTGAAACAGGAACTTCTGGAGCTAAAGCAACGATACGAAGTACAACAAAAAGCCTTGGCGGTACTCGAACAACGGGTCCGCCAGGTAGAGGACCAACCCGCAGCTCCCCCACCAAAAAGACTGGCCAAGTCGCCAGCCGACATGAAGGGGAACGCGGGAACCGCGGTAGCCACAGGGACTGGCGCCGCAGCAGCATCGGGGGGAGCCGCAGGGGGCAGCGGCAGTTCTTACGGCCAATCGCTGGCTGACGACTCACAACCGGCACAAAGCGTTTCCAACCTGTACGACGAAGCCAGCGGGTTCTTCGGCGGCGGCAAATTCAGCGTCGAAACCGGGATCACTTACTCCCGATACGACACCCGCCAGCTGATCCTCAACGGCTTTCTCGCACTGGATTCGATCTTCCTTGGCAACATCAACCTCGATCGGATCAAGGCTGATACCTGGACGCTCGACCTCACCGGTCGCTACAACTTCAACAACCGCTGGCAGTTCGACCTGAACGTGCCGGTGATTTACCGCGAGTCGACTTATCAGTCGGGTGGTGGCAATCAGGGCGCGGCCAACGTCACGACAGAGGAAACCGTCACCCGAGACCCGACCATTGGCGACGTCAACTTCGGGATTGCCTACAAATTCCTCGACGAATCGGTGAACACCCCGGATGCCGTGGTCACCTTGCGGGTCAAGGCACCTACGGGCAAGGATCCGTTCGGGATCAAACTGCGTCAGACCGATGCCAACTCCAACCTGTTCGTGCCTGACACCCTGCCGACCGGTAACGGCGTATGGTCCGTCACCCCAGGTATCTCGCTGGTCAAAACCTTTGACCCGGCGGTACTGTTCGGCAGCTTGTCCTACACCCACAACTTCGAAGAATCCTTCGACGACATCAGCGCAACGGTCAACCAGAAAACCCCAGGCAAGGTGGAGATCGGCGACAGCTTCCAGATCGGCGCAGGTATTGCGTTTGCGTTGAACGAAAAGATGAGTATGTCGTTCTCGGTGTCTGACCTGGTGCAACGCAGAAGCAAGCTGAAACAGGATGGCGGAGACTGGGAATCCGTGGTCGCCAGCGATGCAAACGCCGGTTACTTCAACATCGGCATGACCATTGCGGCCACCGACAACCTGACGATCGTTCCCAACTTGTCCATCGGTATGACGGACGATGCCCCGGACTTCCAGTTCAGCCTGAAATTCCCTTACTACTTCTAACTCCTGACGAGGAATGGAAAAGGCCCGCTGCGATGCAAGTCGCAGCGGGCCTTTTCGTTACACCGCCCTAGCGGATCTGGTGCTTGTGCAGCAATCGATAAAACGTCGGGCGTGAAACCCCCAGCACTCTGGCGGCGACACTGAGGTTGTCGCTGTGCCGATTCAGTACGTCGCACAGCGCCTGGCGTTCGGCGCGCGTCTTGTAGTCCTCCAGCGTGCCCATGGGCGTGGCGAAGGCTTGCTGGCTGATCAGCCCAAGGTCCCGCGCTTCGATTTGCCGCCCTTCGGCCAACACCAGACCACGCCGTACCCGGTTGGCCAACTCGCGAACATTGCCCGGCCAGTCATGCTTGCCCATGGCAATCAGCGCGTCCTCACTGAAACTGCGTGGACGGCGCCCGGTTTCGTGGCTATAGAAGTGGGAAAAGTGGTTGGCCAGCATCGACAGATCGCCGTGGCGTTCACGCAGCGGGGCGGTCACCACCTGAAGGACGTTCAGGCGGTAGTACAAATCTTCGCGAAAGCGTTTCTTTTCGATGGCGGCCTCAAGGTCGACGTGTGTTGCCGCCAGCACCCGCACGTCCACCGGAATCGGCTGACTGCCGCCTACGCGTTCAATGTGTTTTTCCTGTAGGAAGCGCAACAGATTGGCTTGCAGTTCCAGCGGTAAATCGCCGATTTCATCAAGGAACAACGTGCCGCCATTGGCTGCCTCGATCCGCCCGACCTTGCGTTGATGAGCGCCGGTGAACGCGCCCTTCTCATGGCCAAACAACTCGGACTGGATCAGGTGTTCAGGGATCGCGCCGCAATTGATCGCCACAAAAGGTTTGTTGTGGCGCTGGGATTGTCGGTGCAGGGTGCGGGCGACCAGCTCTTTACCGGTGCCGCTTTCGCCGCGGATCAAGACCGGGGATTCGGTGGGCGCCAGTTTGCTCAACAACTTGCGCAGTTCGCGAATCGGCTTGCTGTCGCCCAGTAGTTCGTGTTCGGGCTGGTCGATGTGGATCGTGCCTTGCCCACGCAGGCGCGCCATGCCGAACGCCCGCCCCAGCGTGACCTGAACCCGGGAGACGTCAAAAGGCAAAGTGTGAAAGTCGAAAAACCATTCGCAAACGAAGTCCCCGACATTCTGCAAGCGCAGGACTTCCTGATTGAGTACGGCAATCCACTCGGTGCCGCTGCGGCTGATCAGCTCTTTGACGGCTTCCGGGCGTTCCAGGTGGAAAGGTTGCAATCGCAACAGGCCAACGTCGCAGGTTCTATCGGCGGCGTTTTCCAGAGAACAGCTATCAACATCCCAACCCACAGAGCGTAAACCCGGTAACAGGCGATGGCAGTCGTCACAGGGATCTACTACTAACAGACGTCGTAACGCGGGCGCTTCGATCATGACTGTTCCTTGGCGCCAAATTATAGGAAATATTAGTAAAAACAGTCATTTGGCGGACCTGGCTGTAACATTAGCAAGAATTTGACACAGCCTTGTATCGATTGACTATAGAGCAGCCACTTAATAAGTTATAAGCGCGACTTGGTTAGTTACCTAACGAGTTGAACCTTTCATTCAGCTTTCAAAAGAAGTCCCTGCTATTGAGTATATGAAAGAAAGTTGAAATTTCTTTTGTTTGTGTGTGACCTGACCCCCTATTGGGGGCATCAGTACAAGTAACCAGCCGAACGGTAAGCCCAACCGACGGCACGTGACTTGATTGGGCATACAGAGAGAAGACCCCATGACCGCCCCGCTCCGTTTCAACGAAGCTCTTTTGATTGCCGACAGCGCGTTCCAACCTTTCGAATGCGTCGCCTGGGCTCAACAAGACGGCAATGGTGAGCTCTGCATCACCGTCATCGACCGCACCAATACCCATATCGGCCGGACCCAAATCCCAAGCAGCGCCTACTCCGACCCCGCACAACTCGAACACCTGTTGCAGCAGGCCCGAGCCGAGTTGAGCCAGGAAGGTTATAAACTGCAATCGTGGTCCATGCCGCATTAAGGGTGTTTGCGGATTACTTCAAGGTAATCCGCCCCCCTCTTTGCCTGGCTGTTTGCGACATTAACAGCGCATTCGATACTCCAACTTCCCCGCCTCGTATTACTTGGCTGCCTTGTCAGTGGTTCGAAAAGACACTGTTCTGGCACACAGTGACCCTCCGCCTGTTAGTTATGACAGTTGTGCGATCGCTCATTCAGGGATTGAATGTTTCGCAGGCAGTTGCCCTCCCGCACCCGGGTTTCGGTCAGCTCGCAAGGAGATGCGCGCATGCCACACCAGACTGCTTTTGCCCAACCCGAATCGCGGCACATCGCTGGCGACCTCGATAAACGTTTTGCCGCCAATGGTAAAACCCAAGTGTATTTCGCGGGCAGCACGTCAAGCATCGCCAACAGCGTGGAAATAGACTCGAATGGTCGTGTGCTGGTAGCGGCCACCGTCGGCATGCGCGATGGCAATTGCTTTGGCCTGGCCCGGTTGCTGGAAGACGGCTCGGCAGACCTCGCATTCGGCCTTAACGGCAGCGTTATCGGGCAGTTCCAGCGCGGTCACGAGGCCATGGCGGGCAAAGTCCACGTGCTCGCCAACGGACACCTGCTGGTGGCCGGCCTGCACTATGAAAACGCTCACCGAACGCTGCCAGCGCTGGCGTTGTTCGATTCGCAAGGTCACCCGGTCGAACATTTCGGTGACAACGGGCGGTGCGTCGTCCGCCTGCCAGGAAACCTGTCCCTGGGCATGCGCGACCTCTGGCTGCCTCCGGGTGTTCCGGGGGCCGAAGCCTGCGACGTCCAGGTCCAGGCAGACGGCCGGATCCTGCTGCTGGCCAACCACCATTTTGAATTGGCTGATCACGTCGGCCTGCTGATACGCCTGACCCGCCAGGGAGAACTGGACACGTCCTTCAACGGCCGAGGTTTTGTCATCGTCCGGCATTTACTGATGAACTCCTGGCTCAGCTGCCTGATGGTGCAACACGACGGCCGGATCATGGTGGGGGGTTCGATCAATTTCCCTGAAGAAGCCCTGCTCGCCCGTTACCACCCCGATGGCCGCCTGGATGACACGTTCGCCGTGGATGGTTTCATGACGTTCAGGGCCGAGGAGCGCGGCGCTCAGGTCAGCCAGATCATCGAACAGGACAATGGCGACTTGCAGTGTTTTGGCAGCAGCCGCAACCCGATGCATTGCCTCGCTTTCAAAGTACACAGCAACGGCCGCCCGGACGCCCATTGCAACAGCGGCCAGCCTCAACTATTGAAAATCGGCCGCAGCGGTTGCCAATGGACAGCCGCCCGGCGTCTGGGTGACGGTCGTGTGATGGCGGTTGGCGCGACGATTGGCGGCGTCGAAGCCGATTTCCTGTTGGCCCGCTATTTACCCGGCGGTCAGCTGGACCCGGGGTTTGCCGAAGGCAGCTGCTGGGTTCGTACGCGTCTGGGCCGCAGCCTGGACACGGCCACGTCGGTGGCCGCTCAGGCAGACGGAAGAATCGTCGTCGGCGGTTATTCACTGGATGGCAACTATAAGGCCGTTGTCGTGCGATACCTCGGTTAGGCCTGCATTCCCCGCACTTGATATTCCCATCCTGTTACGGCAAGTTGCGCGCTTCTTAATACAAGGAGTAGCCGATGTCCGGTTCAATGGCCCAGGCGTTCGCGCATAACTTTCTCGGCCACTCACCTCGCTGGTACAAGGCGAGCATTCTCGGTTTCCTGATTCTCAACGCACTGGTGCTGTGGACCGTAGGTCCGGTCGTGGCCGGTTGGTTGCTGGTGCTGGAGTTCATCTTCACCCTGGCCATGGCGCTCAAGTGTTATCCGCTGATGCCCGGCGGGCTGCTGCTGATTGAAGCCCTGCTGCTGAAAATGACCACGCCGCAGGCACTGTATGACGAACTGGTGCACAACTTTCCGGTGATCCTGCTGCTGATGTTCATGGTGGCCGGCATCTATTTCATGAAAGACCTGCTGCTGTTCCTGTTTTCGCGCTTGCTGCTCGGGGTTCGCTCCAAGGCGCTGTTGGCGTTGATGTTCTGCTTCCTCTCGGCGTTCCTGTCGGCATTCCTCGATGCCTTGACCGTGACCGCGGTGATCATCAGTGCGGCCGTGGGGTTTTATTCGGTGTACCACCGCGTTGCCTCGGGCAATGATCCACGCCAGGACAGCGAGTTCAGCGATGACCAGCACTTGCCGCAACTCCACCATGAAGACCTCGAGCAGTTCCGCGCCTTCCTGCGCAGCCTGTTGATGCACGGCGCCGTGGGCACGGCATTGGGCGGTGTGTGCACGCTGGTGGGTGAGCCGCAGAACCTGCTGATCGGCCATGAAATGGGCTGGCACTTCGCCGAATTCTTTTTGAAAGTTGCCCCGGTTTCGCTGCCAGTGCTGGTCGCTGGCCTGGTGACCTGCGTGCTGCTGGAGAAATTGCGCTGGTTCGGGTACGGCACCCTTTTGCCGGATAACGTGCGCGCCGTGCTGGCCAACTATGCCGACGAAGACAACGCCGAACGCACCGCACGCCAGCGCGCCGCCCTGTTGGTGCAAGGTGCTGCCGCGTTGATCCTGATTGCAGGGCTGGCGTTTCACATTGCGGAAGTCGGCCTGATCGGGCTGATGGTGATCATCTTGATCACCGCGTTCACCGGCATCACTGACGAGCACCGGATCGGCAATGCGTTCAAGGACGCCATGCCGTTCACCGCTTTGCTGGTGGTGTTTTTTGCGGTGGTGGCGGTGATTCATGATCAGCAACTGTTCACCCCGCTGATCCAATGGGTCCTGGCGCTGCCGGCCGAGCAGCAACCGGGCATGTTGTATATCGCCAACGGCTTGCTGTCGGCCATCAGCGACAACGTGTTTGTCGCGACCATTTACATCACCGAAGTGAAACGGGCGTTCGTTGCCGGTCATATGTCCCGCGAGCACTTCGAGACGCTGGCCATTGCGATCAACACCGGGACGAACCTGCCCAGCGTGGCGACACCCAACGGCCAGGCTGCGTTTCTGTTTCTGCTGACCTCGGCGATTGCACCGCTGATTCGGCTGTCGTATGGGCGGATGGTGTGGATGGCGTTGCCGTATACGGTGGTGATGGGTGTGCTTGGGTGGTACGCCGTGAGTTTCTGGCTGTAACCCGGATCAAAGGTGGGAGCGAGCCTGCTCGCGAAAGCGGTGTGTCATTCAGAATTAATATTGACTGACACGGCCCCTTCGCGAGCAGGCTCGCTCCCACAGAGGGATCTAGGTGGGTTGGCGAGGGAGGATGTAGCGCTCGATCGCCTGGGCCGCGCCATCTTCGGTGTTTGGCCCGGTCACCAGGTCGGCCTGACGCTTTACGGCCTCTTCCGCCTGCCCCATGGCAATCGACAGCCCGGCGCGATGAAACATCGCCGGGTCATTGCCGCCATCGCCCAACGCGGCGGTCTGCTCCAGCGCAACCCCGAGGTACTCGGCCAGTGTCGCCAACGCCGCGCCCTTGTTCGCCTGCATCGCTGTCACGTCCAGGTACACCGGCTGTGAACGCGAGACTTGGGCCTGGCCTTCGACCTTGGGCAGCAATTGCGCTTCCAGCTCGATCAGCAACCCGGTGTTATTGCTGGCCGCGACGATCTTGTCGATGCGTTCCAGGTACGGTTCGAAACTCTCCACCACCACCGGCGGATACCCCAGGCCATGCTGCTCCCGGGGAACCATCGGACCCTCGGCGTCCTTCAACAGCCAGTCGCCCCCGCTGAACACCCAGACTTCAATGTCCGGCAGATCGGCGAACTGCGTCAGAGTGGTGAGCGCAGCAGTCGCTGGCAAGTAATGAGCCACCAGCAAACTGCCGTCCGGGTTGACGATCGTGCCGCCATTGAACGCCGCCGTCGGCACATCGACGCCTAACGCTTCGATCTGCTGCAACATCGCTTTGGGCGGGCGCCCCGTGGCCAGGCTGAACAACACGCCCGCCTCGCGCAACGAACGGACCGCGGCAACGGTGCGCTGGCTGAGGGTGTGATCAGGCAGCAGCAACGTGCCGTCCATGTCACTGAGCAGAAAACGGATGGGTTGTTGCGTTGCGCCGGTCATCCGAGGCCGTGCCAGACGCGACCGTCACGGGTCAGCAGTTCATCAGCATCGACCGGGCCGTCCTCGCCTGCCGCGTAAGGCTGAACCGTTGCGTCCTGCTGCCAGGCGTCGAGGAACGGCTGGACGGCGCGCCAGCCGTTCTCGATGTTGTCGGCGCGCTGGAACAGCGTCTGGTCGCCGGTCAGGCAGTCATAGATCAGCGTTTCGTAGCCGGTGGACGGCTGCATTTCAAAGAAATCCTTGTAGGCAAAACCCAGCTCGATATTGGCCATCTTCAACGCCGGGCCGGGCCGTTTGGCCAACAGGTCGAACCACATGCCTTCGTTGGGCTGGATCTGGATCCGCAGGTAGGTCGGTTGCAACTCGTCGACCTCGGTGTCGCGGAACTGCGCATACGGCGCCGGTTTGAAGCAGATCACAATCTCGGTATCGCGCACGCTCATGCGTTTGCCGGTGCGCAAGTAAAACGGCACGCCGACCCAACGCCAGTTGTCGATCATGACTTTGAGCGCCACGTAGGTTTCGGTCGTGCTGTCGGGTGCCACGTTGTTTTCCTGGCGATAACCGGGCAGCGGGTTGCCGTCGACTTCGCCGGCGGCATATTGCCCGCGGACCGAGTTGGCCCGAGCCTCTTCGGTGGACCAGGGGCGAATGGCCCCCACTACCTTGGCCTTCTCGCCACGCACCGCATCGGCGCCAAACGCGGCCGGCGGCTCCATTGCCACCATCGCCAGCAACTGGAACAGGTGATTGGGCACCATGTCCCGCAGGGCGCCGGTGTGTTCATAAAAACTGCCACGGGTTTCGACGCCGACGGTTTCGGCGGCGGTAATCTGCACGTGGTCGATGTAATGGTTGTTCCAGAAGGCTTCGAACAGACTGTTGGAAAACCGGCTGATCAAAATGTTTTGCACGGTCTCCTTGCCCAGGTAGTGATCGATCCGGTAGATCTGGTTTTCCGTCATCACCTTGAGCAAACACGCATTCAAGGCTTCGGCGGTTTGCAGGTCGGAGCCGAACGGTTTCTCGATGACCACCCTTCGGAACGATTCAGGCGTTTCTTGCAGCAAACCCGCCGCGCCGAGCCGACGCACCACTTCGCTGAAGAAACGTGGCGCGGTCGCCAGGTAGAAGACCGCGTTGCCCGTGCCGCTGTCGGCGATTTTTGCCGCCAGCGCTTGATAAGTGCTGTCGTCCAGGAAGTCGCCCTGGACGTAGCTGATGCCTTGGGCCAGTTTGGCCCACACCTGCGGATCAAGGGCTTGATCGCCCTTGCCGACCTTGGCGGCCACTTCGGTTCGAATGAAGTCTTCGAGCTTGCGGGCAAAGGCATCGTCAGTGATGGCGTTGTGGTCAACGCCGATGATCCGCAATCCATCCCCCAGCAGACCGTCGCGACTCAGGTTGTACAGCGCCGGCATCAGCAGGCGCTTGACCAGGTCACCGTGGGCACCGAACAGGAACAGCGTGGTCGGTGGTGCGGGTTCTGCCTTGGATTTATTGCGGATCAGACGGGTCATTTTTTCGAAGTCTCCACGTGGCCGCCGAAGCCGAAGCGCTGGGCAGAGAGAATCTTGTCGCCAAAGGTGCCTTGACCGCGCGAACGGTAGCGCGAGAACAGCGAGTTCGACAGTACCGGTACCGGCACCGATTGCTCCATGGCGGCTTCGATGGTCCAGCGACCTTCACCGCTGTCAGCCACCGAGCCGGAATAGCCGTCGAGTTTCGGATCACTGGCCAGTGCGTCGGCGGTCAGGTCGAGCAGCCAGGACGAGACCACGCTGCCACGACGCCAGACTTCGGCGATATCAGCAACGTTCAGGTCAAAGCGCTGGTCTTCCGGCAGGTTAGTGCTGGCCTTGGTCTTGAGGATGTCGAAACCTTCGGCGAAGGCCTGCATCATTCCGTATTCGATGCCGTTGTGAATCATCTTCACAAAATGCCCCGAACCTGCAGGGCCGGCGTGGATGTAGCCACGTTCGGCGCGATCGTCATCGGACTTGCGGTCCTTGGTGCGCGGGATGTCACCCATGCCTGGTGCCAGGCTGGCGAACAGCGGGTCAAGGCGTTGAACCTCTTCGGCATCGCCGCCAATCATCATGCAATAGCCGCGCTCCAGGCCCCACACGCCGCCGGAGGTGCCGACGTCGATGTAGTGCAGGCCTTTTTCCGACAAGGTCTTGGCCCGGCGAATGTCGTCCTTATAGAAGGTGTTGCCGCCGTCGATGATGGTATCGCCGGCTTCGAGCAAGGTGCTCAGGGTCTCGATGGTGTCTTCGGTCGGTGCGCCGGCCGGCAGCATGACCCAGACCGCTCGCGGTTTGGCCAGGCCGGCGACCAGGGCCGGCAAGTCTGCGACGCCCGTGGCGCCCTCGGCAGACAGGGTATCGATGAAGGCGGTATTGCGGTCGTAAACGACAGTGGTATGCCCATTGAGCATCAGGCGCCGCGCAATATTGCCGCCCATGCGGCCCAGTCCAATGATCCCGAGTTGCATGTGCTGATGCTCCCTACTACAAATAATGTGTGTCAAAGGTTATAGCCCAACGTGAGTCATGGGGTTTAGTCCAGAGCGTTGGCACATAGTTTCCGGGCATTGTGCCCGATCCTGATTGATAACGTCGGTAATCGCGCCGAAGACACAACGACCGTGAAAAATAAAAAAGTTCCCTTGTGAGGCAAAAGAAATCAAAATCAGCGCCGATAGTAGATCAGCACCCGCTTGCAAGGGGCGGATCTACAGTTGAGTCAACCATTTGCGAGGTGAGCAATGGGCACAGTACACGCAGCACGGCCAGCACAGACCCTTTACGTTACGATTCGTCGGGATGAATTGCGTCAATTGAAAGAAGAGCGCGACCTCTTGAAGCAGGAACTCGCGCAACTGCGCCAACTGACTCAAGGCACTCAATCGCCCTCCTTGCCCGTTACCCAACGCGCACCTCACGCCTGATCTTTCAGGTGAATCGGAGACAGCCTGGCGCTGTTTCCGACCTCGTTTTGCCCCCGCGATCTCCGACGTTTCACAAATTTTTCACAAATACTGACTGATAATTCCGTTCATTATGGCCGCCCGGTTCTCGTGTGGTTTCCGTTCGTCGGCAAGGGATGGCACGACGGTCGAAGTGATTTTGGCTGGAGCGTTGAATGGCATTGCTTAAACGCAGCACTACGTCTGCGAAAGGTTTCGATTGGGCAGGATTTCTCTGGTTATTCCTGTTCTTCTGGTATTTCTCCGGCATTACCCAATTACTCATTCAACTGACGGGCACCTCGGGTTTTACCGGGTTCCGCCAGGCGTTTGTGATGAGCGCCATCTGGCTTGCGCCGATGCTGTTGTTCCCTAAACAGACGCGCGTGATGGCGGCGGTGATCGGCGTCGTGCTGTGGGCCTGCTCGATGGCCAGCCTGGGTTACTTCTTTATCTACCAGCAGGAGTTTTCCCAGAGCGTCATCTTCATCATGTTCGAGTCGAACATCTCTGAAGCTGGCGAGTACATGACCCAGTATTTCGCCTGGTGGATGGTCGCGGCGTTCCTCGCCCACACGCTGTTCGCCTATTTCCTGTGGACTCGCTTGCGCCCGGTCGTATTGCCGCGCTGGCAGGCGCTGGTCGCCGCGACCGCCATTGTCGTCGCCGTGGTCGGTTACCCGCTGGTCAAACAGACCGCGCGCACCGGCAGTTTCGCTGAAGGTTTCGAGAAATTCGAAACCCGCATCGAGCCTGCCGTGCCTTGGCAGATGGCCGTGGCTTATCACCGCTATCTGGAAACCCTGGCGGGCATGCAGGACATGCTGCACAGCGCGAGCAAGATTCCACCGCTGAAAAACCTGACGGACACCATGGCCAACCAGCCGGCGACCCTGGTGCTGGTGATCGGCGAGTCCACCAACCGTCAGCGCATGAGCCTCTACGGCTACCCGCGTGAAACCACGCCGGAACTGGACAAGCTCAAGGATCAACTGACGGTCTTCGACAACGTCATCACCCCGCGCCCTTACACCATCGAGGCGTTGCAACAGGTGCTGACCTTCGCGGACGAAGAAAACCCGGACCTTTACCTGTCCACGCCGTCGCTGGTCAGCATGATGAAACAGGCGGGCTACAAGACGTTCTGGATCACCAACCAGCAGACCATGACCAAGCGCAACACCATGCTGACGACCTTCTCCGAACAGGCCGACGAGCAGGTGTACCTGAACAACAACCGTAACCAGAACGCCGCCCAGTACGATGGCGACGTGATCGAGCCGTTCAACAAGGCACTGGCCGATGCCGCGCCGCGCAAGTTGATCGTTGTGCATTTGCTCGGCACACACATGAGCTACCAGTACCGCTACCCGCCGACATTCGACAAGTTCACTGACCGTAAAGGCGTGCCGGACGGCGTGCGCGACGACCAGGTGCCGACGTACAACAGCTATGACAACGCAGTCCTGTACAACGACTTCGTGGTATCGAGCCTGATCAAGGACTACGCCAAGTCCGATCCGAACGGCTTCCTGCTGTACCTCTCCGACCACGGCGAAGACGTGTTCGACTCCGTCGGCCACACCACCCTCGGCCGTAACGAGAACAAGCCGACCGCGCCGATGTACACCATCCCGTTCATGGCCTGGGCTTCGCCAAAATGGCGTGAAAACCATGACTGGAGCTTCGCCGCGGACCTGAGCCGGCCTTACAGCAGCTCGCAGCTGATTCACACCTGGGCTGACCTCGCCGGTTTGAGCTTTGATGAACTGGACCGCAGCAAGAGTCTGGTCAGCCCAAGCTTCAAGCCGCGCCCATTGCTGATCGGCAACCCTTATGAGCGCCAGGTGCGCCCACTGATCGACTTCAGCCTGATGAAGCCGAAAGTTGATCCGAAAGTCGTTCAACAGTAGATCCATTCAGGGGCCGATTCCGGCCCCTTTTGTTGTGCCCTGCGCAAGACATCTCCTCTCGGAAACATCTTAAAACGAGATTAATTCTCGTTTGTCGCTAAATCCCCTCTCCTCTCTTCGTCTTTGAACAAACGGAAATTTTCCATTGACGACAAGGAGTCGGCTGCGATGTTCGCGCCTATCACCCGTTCCATGACTTTGACCTTCGGCCTGTGCAGTGCCGCACTCAGCCCCGATGTGCTAGCCGAGACTGATCCCGACAAACAGCCCGCCACCCTTGAACTGGCCGCCACCAGCGTGTCCGCCGACAGCCTGGGCAGCACCACCGAAAACACCGAGTCCTACACCACCGGCGCCATGAGCACTGCGACGCGCCTGAACCTGTCGATCAAGGACACCCCGCAATCGGTGTCCGTGGTCACCCGCCAGCAAATGAACGATTTCAAACTCGACACGCTGTCCGAAGCCATGAGCCAGACCACCGGCATCGTGGTCCAGCACAACGATTCGGATCGGGTCAGCTATTCGTCCCGTGGTTATCCGATCACAAATTTCCAGATCGACGGGATGCTCAATACCTTCAGCTACATGAAGTCGGATTCGGACACCATCATCTACGATCGCATCGAAGTGGTTCGCGGCGCGACCGGCCTGACCACGGGTGCCGGTGATCCGTCGGCGACGATCAACATGGTGCGCAAACGACCGACCGCGCAATGGGAAGCGCAGAGCGGGGTCAGCGCTGGCAGCTATGACGATTACTACAGTTACGTGGACGTCGGCGGACCGCTGGCCTTCGATGGCCGCTTGCGCGGGCGCGGCGTGCTGGCGTATCGCGACAGCCATTCCTACCGCGACAAGTACCAACTGCAACGGGAAGTCGGCTACGGCATTCTTGAAGCCGACCTGACCGACGACACCCTGCTGGCAGTGGGTTACGACTATCAGGACAAACAGGTACAAGGCACCTCCTGGGGCACAGTCCCGTACTGGAACGCAGACGGCAGCAAGGCCAATCTGGGCCGCTCCACCAACATGGCCACGCCGTGGAGTTCCTGGCCACTGAAGGACAAGACAGCGTTCGCCACGCTGGAGCAGCAACTCGGCGCGGGATGGCACTTCAAGGCGGCCTACACCCATCGCGAGAGTGACACCGACGGTAAGATTTACTATGCCGGCGGCGGTTTCCCCGAGGCGGATCGCAGCGGCATGGTCGCCAACGTCAGCCACATGATCGGCACGCAAAAGATGGACGTGTATGACTTCAACGTGGCCGGTCCGTATTCGTTGTTCGGGCGCGAGCACGAAATGATGATTGGCTATGGCGAGTCGCAACGCAGCGAGGAAAATCCTTACACGGTGGATGGCGCACGGCCGTCGGATTACGAGAATGTCCCCGACTGGAAATACATGGGCGGCATTCCGAAATTCCCCGACACCGTCACCAGCTTGCAAGGTGCTGATGAAAGCACCCGACAAAAGGCCGGTTACCTGGCCACGCGCCTGCCCCTGGCCGACGACCTGCACGCAGTACTGGGCAGTCGCTATGGCACGTGGGAAATCTCGAAAAAGTCCAACAGTTACGACAACAACCTGCAACTGACCGGCGTCGAAACCACCCGCCAGCAGCACAACGACATGTGGACGCCCTACGCCGGCCTCCTCTACGACATCACGCCCGAGTACACCGCCTACGTCAGCTACACCGACATCTTCAAGCCACAAGACGCCCGCGACAGTAACCGCAAGTACCTCGAACCGGTGGTGGGCAGCAACTATGAACTGGGGCTCAAGGGCAGCCTGCTGGAAGAACGCCTCAATCTCGCCACGGCACTGTTCTGGAGCAAGCAAGACAACGTTGCCGAACTTGATGACTCGGTGCCGCCGGACCCGGTCACCGGTGAGGAGTTTTTCAAATCGGGCGGCAAAGGCAACAAGGTCCAGGGCTTTGAAGCCGAAGTCTCCGGCGAGGTCATGGCAGGCTGGAACATGACGGCCGGTTACACCTACACCCACTCGGTCAATGGTGAAAAGCAACGCACCAACACGCCGCAACCGCTGAACATGCTGCGGCTGTCCACAGCGTACCGCCTGCCCGGCGAGTGGCAGGCCCTGACCGTCGGTGGCGCGGTGAACTGGCAAAGCGACGTCTACCGCGCGGCCAGGCGCCCGGTCGGACGTGGCACCGATGGCGAGGTGATCACCGCCAGCGCGAACATCCGCCAGGAGGCCTACAGCGTGGTGAAGTTGATGTCGCGGTATGAATTCGACCGGCACCTCTCGGCATCGCTGAACGTCGATAACCTGTTCGACACCAAGTATTACGACAACGTCGGGTTCTATAACGGCGTGTTTTGGGGCGACCCGCGTACCGTTACATTGAGCCTGGACTGGAAGCTCTAGCGTGCTCATTCCCATTTGACGGAATCGGCAGATAATGTCCCTGCGACATTGCTTCATGGACGAAAGGCCCTGAACCCGTAATGGGAGGCACCCATGAAATATACGACCCTGATCGTTGCTGGCCTGATGATGTTCGGCTCAGTCTCTGCCTTTGCAGAATACGGCTCCGAACGCATGCGGTATTACTACGAGACGTTGCATCTCGCCCAGCAAAAGGCAAATGGCTTCGAGATCAAAAATATTGAACTGCGTGTTCCAAGCGATCAAACCGCACAAGTGACCCAAAACTACAAACCGAAGTAATCGAAGCCAGCCGGGCGTCCTGATGGACGCCCTTTTTTATGCCTGATCCACAGCGCGCAAGTGCCCCGGTTAAAGGTTCTTGGTCCAGAACAGCATGCGGCCATAGGCCGGGTCGAACATGCCGGCGGCAAACCCGAACTTGCCATAAGACGCCTGTGCGACCGCATTGCCCTCGAGGACTTCCAGGGTGATCTTGCAGCAACCGCGCTGACGGGCAATGTCTTCAACCTTTTGCAGCATCTTCTGGCTCAGCCCCATACCGCGAAACTGTGGCACCACGCAAACATCGTGCACGTTGACCAGTGGTCGGCAGGCAAAGGTCGAGAAACCTTCGAAGCAATTGACCAGACCCGCCGGCGCGCCATCGACAAACGCCAACACACTGAACGCGTGGGGACGCTTGGCCAGCTCTCCCGGCAATTGCTGCAGAATATCTTCGGGCAATGCCTGCCCGCCGCCCATCGGGTCCTGGGCATAGGCATTGAGCACCACGCCAATTGCCTCGGCGTGCACCGGGTTGGTGTAGCTGGCCTGAAGCACCAGAAAATCTGCGGATTCCATTTCCATCGTTGCTATCCCGTCGAGTTGTCCCGGCGCGTCACTCGCGCCGCAAAGTCGAAGGACATTAGCCTGAGTCGCCATCGCCGACAACCTGATCCTGCCTCAAACACCCCAGATCAGCGTCTCGGTCCAGCCCAACTCGGCAAAATCTGCCGCGCGCAAACCCGACTCGCCAGAGCAGAAAAACTCATCCAGCTGCGGCGGTGCGACCGAGGTGCCGCTGAGCATGGCATGGACCTGGCCGCGGTGATGAAGCTGGTGTTCGAACAAATGGGACAGCAGACGCAAACGGCTGTCATGTTGTGGCGTGTCCCGGGCGATGGTGACAATTCGCCCAAGGTCGGCATCGCGCAATTGCTCGCAGTAGGCGATCAACCGATTGTCCACCAGCGATTGCTCGCGCTTGAGGTCTGCGCCGACGCTGAACGGCTCGTCATCCTTGAAAAAAACGTAGCAATCGGGGTGCGGATCATCACCGCGCAACTCGCGCTCCAGTGCGTCCACGTAGAACCAGTCGCAGGTCAGGATGTGATTGAGGGTGGCAACGAGGCTGGGGAAGAAACTGACTCGCGGGGCCGCCAGCTCGGCTGGGGTCAACTGGTTCCAGGCCTTGGCGAGCCGGTAATTGGCCCAGGCGTTTTGATAAGCCATGGTCAGCAAATGGTGAGACAGAGGCTGATTCATGTTCGCGGCTCCCTAAATCAGGCTTCAGCAAAGCGTTGCAGCTGCATTTCCTTCAAACGGCTTAACGTGCGGCGGAACGGGAATTCCAGATAACCCTCGGTGTACAAGGCCTCCATCGGCACCTGCGCTTCGAGGTACAGCGGCACTTTGCGGTCGTAACACTCGTCCACCAGCGCGATGAAACGCCGTACGCCATCGTCGTGTACCGACAGTTGCGGCAGCTCGCGGTCTCCCGCTACGACGTGCTCGGCGGCGTCTTCGGTGCCTCGAGCGATGCGCCCTTCGCGTTTTTGCGCGCTGAGGTTCGGCACCTCACTCAACAGAATAGCGCTGTAGGTGTCGCACAGGGCCATGAAGTCCATGGCCGAAAAAGGTTGCTCGCACAGGTCGGCATAACGGCACCACAGCACGCCGGCGCTGGCCTGCAGGACATTGACGTGACGGTAGCCGACGGTCACCGGGTCGCTGGACACGGACTGGCCCACGGTCAGGGCCTTGAACACGTCGCCCAGTGCATCGGGATGCGCGGCATCGCTCACCCAATAGCGCTGCAACGCGGTACCCGGATGCAGGCGATGGTCTTCGCCACCCTCCACCGCGATCACCTGCATGTGCCGCTTGATCGCCTCGATCGCGGGCATGAAGCGGTCGCGATTGAAGCCCTCGGCGTAGAGCTGATCCGGTGGCAGGTTGGAAGTACACACCACCACCACGCCTTGCTCGAACATCACCTGAAACAAGCGCCCGAGAATGATTGCGTCACCGATATCGTTGACGAACAACTCGTCGAAACACAGGACGCGCACTTCCTCACTCAACTCCCGAGCCAACGCCTTCAAGGGGTCGGCGGTGCCGGTCAGTTGAAACGAGCGCTGGTGCACCCAGCCCATGAAGTGGTGGAAATGCTGACGCCGGGCCGGCACGCGCAGGGTTTGATAGAACTGATCCATCAACCAGGTCTTGCCCCGCCCGACCGGTCCCCACAGGTAAACGCCGGTGACCGGCGTTCGCCCTTCATGCAAGGCCTCGTGGCATTTTTGCAGCGCCCACACGGCGTGCTCCTGAGCTTCGTCCTGGACGAAGCCCTTGGTTTCAATGGCGTGTTGCCAGGCGCTTAACGGAGAGTCGAGATTCATGCGCGGGAGTATGCCATGCCCTCGGCTCAGAGCGAGATGTCCAGGCGGGCGATCTTGCCTTGTTCGTTGAGGCGGAACATGTAGCGCAGTTCCAGCGGGCTGCCGGGAAAGGTGCCGGAGATCAGGTTGTGCACCAGCACCTTGCCGGTGCGCTGTTGAACATCCAGCACCTCGACCCGGGGCTGATAGCGCTGTGCGGTGTCTTCCATCCATTGGGCGATTGCGCGGGTGCCAATCTGGTGCTGGCCTTCATCGAACACATTGGCATCCTCGGCGAAAAAACTGGCGACCCTGGAGGTGTCGCGAGCATTGGCAGCGGCAATGTAGGCGGCAATGGCGGGGGCCAGTGAAGAGGCGGGACTGGACATGGTTGCGGCTCCTTGTTTATTGATTCTGCAACCATGCTATGACAAGCCTGTGTCAATTCTTGTCAGGAGTGAAACGCCCCGCTTCATCCAGTTGCATCTGTTTGCGCCAGACCCGTAACAAGTCGCTGCGCCGCCCCGGATAACGCTCACCCTGCTCATTGGCGGCCAAAATCCGGTCGGTGCGGAAAGTGCGATAGGCACTGCGCAATTCGCACCAGGCGACAACTATCCGCACCTCGTTGAGAAAGCCCAGCGCCAATGGCCAGATCAGCCGCTGGCTGGGCACCTTGTTGGCGTCTGCGTAGTCTATGCTCAACCTGGACTGGTCGCGGATGGCTTGGCGAATCACGCTCAAAGGCACCACATTTTCCGGATAACCATAACCGGGCGGCCCCGGCAGCACTGTCGGGTTGCGCAACGCGTCCTGGGCTTCAGGGGCCAACACGGCGGCAATCTTGGCCAAAGCGTTGGTTGCCGCTTTGCTCAACACTTCGTCGCCGCGCTGATCGACGTAGCGCAACCCCAAGACGATGGCTTCGGTCTCGTCGGCATTGAGCATCAAGGGCGGCAGAAACAGACCGCTGCGCAGCACATAACCAACCCCCGCTTCACCGAAGATCGGTGCGCCGAGCGCGGTCAGTTCGGCGATGTCGCGGTACAGCGTGCGCTCGGAAATCTCCAGTTCAGTGGCAAGCGTTGCGGCCGTCACCGGACGACTCTTGCCCCGCAGCACTTGCAACAATGTGAGTAAACGAGTGGTACGCGACACGATGGGCCGGTCCTGTCTGAAAAAGTTGTCGGAGCTTAGTTGTCGGAGCTTAGCAGAGGCCCCTGTCAGAAAGTGGCAGCAGCGAAGGGTCCGGTGGTCGCCTGTTTTGCCACTTCAGAAAAAGCGGATTGACGGCATAGATTATCGGCATCATATTTAATACATGTTGCTAGACATCTATATTCAATTTCGGCGTCTTTTCTCAGGAGTCACTCCATGCATTACAAAGTGTTCGGCCGCAAAACCGGCTTGCGGGTTTCGGAACTGGCGCTGGGCGCCGGCAATTTCGGCACGGGTTGGGGACATGGCGCCGAGCGTGACGAAGCCAAGCGTATTTTCGATGGCTACCTGGAGGCCGGTGGTAATTTCATCGACACCGCCAACGGTTATCAGGCCGGTCAGTCGGAAGTCATGCTCAGCGAATTTATCGCGACAGAGCGCGATCGCCTGGTCATCGCCACCAAGTACACCTTGGGGACGACGCCGTCCGCGAGCATTTCTCACACCGGTAACAACCGCAAAAACATGGTTCGCGCCGTGGAAGAAAGCCTGACCCGGCTCAAGACCGATCACCTTGACCTGTTCTGGGCGCACATGAGCGATGGCGTGACGCCAATGGAAGAAATCCTGCGCGGCTTCGATGATCTGGTGCGCGCCGGCAAGATCCATTACGCGGGGCTGTCGAACTTCCCCGCGTGGCGTATCGCCCGTGCCGACCTGTTGGCCGAGGTGCGTGGTTTTTCGCCGATTGCAGCGCTTCAAGTGGAATACAGCCTGGCTGAACGCACTGCCGAACGTGAACAACTGCCGATGGCCGAAGCCTTGGGCCTGGCCGCGACATTATGGTCGCCATTGGGTGGCGGCTTTCTCACTGGCAAGTACCGCTCCAACGATGGCGACAATCGCGCGTCCAAACTCGGCATGTTGATTCATGCGGAAAAAGGCGCCCGGGAAACCGCCATTCTTGACACGTTGCTCGCCGTTGCAGCCGAACTGGAGGCGAGCGCGACGCACGTAGCCATTGCCTGGTTGCGGGCAAAAGCCCAGCGCTCGACCACCGCGCTGATTCCGATTCTGGGCTCGCGCACCCGTGAGCAACTGGATGCGACGCTGGGGGCACTGAACGTGCAACTGAGCGCGGATCAATTGTCGCGACTCGATGGCGCCAGCGATGTGGGCAAAGGCGTGCCGCACGAAACGCTTGCTGGCTCTTTCTCACGGTTTAGCGGTGACCAGACCCTCGACCAGCCGATCATTCCCGTCGCCTGACACCTATCAAAACTGTGGGAGCGAGCCTGCTCGCGAAGGCGGACTGACATTCAACATCAATATTGAATGTGATGGCCTCTTCGCGAGCAGGCTCGCTCCTACAGGTTTACGGTGTTTACCGATCGACCTTGTGGCGGGCGGCATAGAGGCACAGCATTTCCATGGCCAAGGTCGCCGCCGCCAGTGAGGTGATGTCCGCGTGGTCATAGGCCGGCGCGACTTCCACCACGTCCATGCCCACCAGATTGATCCCGCGCAACCCACCCAGAATCTCCAGCGCCTGCACGGTGCTCAAGCCCCCGCAAACCGGTGTCCCGGTGCCGGGTGCAAAAGCCGGGTCGAGGCAATCGATGTCGAACGTCAGGTAAACCGGGTTATCCCCTACCCTCGCCCGGATCGCTTCGACAATCGCCTCGCAACCCTGGCGATGCACCTGCCGCGCATCCAGCACCTGGAAACCCTGGTGATCGTCATTGGTGGTGCGCAAACCGATTTGCACCGAACGCGACGGATCCACCAGCCCTTCCTTCGCCGCGTGCCAGAACATGGTGCCGTGGTCGACCCGCTTGCCCCCTTCGTCCGGCCAGGTGTCGCTGTGGGCGTCAAAATGGATCAGCGACAACGCTCCATGTTTACGCGCATGAGCCTTGAGCAGCGGATAGGTAATAAAGTGGTCGCCGCCGAAGGTCAGCATCGCGCTGCCGCTGTTCAGGATGTGCTCGGCATGGGCTTCGATGCTTTCCGGAATCGTGTGCGGCGAACCGTAATCGAAGTCGCAATCGCCATAGTCGATTACGGCCAAATGATCGAACGGATCAAACGTCCACGGCCAGTGGCGTTCCCAGGCAATGCCGGTGGACGCGGCGCGAATCCCCCGTGGCCCGAAACGTGCGCCGGGACGGTTGCTGGTGGCGGTGTCGAACGGCACACCGCTGACCGCGACATCAACACCGCGCAAGTCGCGGCTGTAGCGACGGCGCATGAAACTGGTGATACCGGCGTAGGTACTTTCGGCGGCAGTCCCGTAGAGGCTGTCGCGGGTCATGGCCTGATCGTTTTGCATCGGGACGTCCATGGTGATCTCCTTTTTAATTATTGGCGGCTACGGAAGGTGGTCCACAGGCGCGTGCGCGAACGCAGGTCCTTGAGGCTCATGCTTTGGTCGGCGTACAGGCGTGCGCGCATGTCGGGCAGTGGAAAGATGTCCGGGTCGGTGCGCACGGCTTCATCCACCAGCGGGGTTGCCGCCTGGTTGGCCGTTGCGAAAAACAACGTGTTGGTCAGCGCCGCTACGGATTCGGGACGCAACATGAACTCGATGAAGGCCCGGGCTTCTTCGGGGTGCGGCGCGTCCTTGGGGATCGCCAGGTTGTCCTGCCAGACCAGCGTGCCTTCCTTGGGAATCCGGTAGGCAACCTCAAACGGCTTGTTGGCCTTGCGCGCCTGATCAGCGGCCATGCTCGCGTCACCGTTGTAGGTCAGCGCCAGGCACACGCTGCCATTGGCCAGATCGTTGATCTGCCGGCCGGTGGCGACGTACAGCACATTCGGCTGCAACTGATGCAACATGGCCTCGGCGGCTGTCAGATCAGCCTTGTCGGTGCTGTAGGGATCTTTACCCAGATAGTGCAGCGCCAGGCCAATCACTTCCTGCGGCGAATCGAGAATCGCGATGCCGCAGTCTTTCAGTTTGCTGGCGTATTCCGGTTTGAACAGCAGGTCGAGGCTGTTGAGCGGCACATTCGGCAGACGTTTCTGCACCGCTTCGACGTTCATCCCCAAACCCAGCGTGCCCCAGGTATACGGCACGCCATAGCGATTGCCTGGATCGACGGCAGCCAGTTTTTCCAACAGGTCCGGATCGAGATTGGCGTAACCCTTGAGTCCCTCGTGGGAAATTTCCTTCAGCGCACCCGCCGCGAGACCACGGGCGAGCACGCTGGACGACGGCACCACCACGTCATATCCGCTGCCGCCCGTCAGCAGTTTGGTTTCCAGCACTTCCGAAGAGTCGAACGTGTCGTAGCGCACGTGAATCCCGGTTTCCTTTTCGAACGCCTGCAAGGTTTCGGGCGCCACGTAGTCGGCCCAACTGTAGAGGTTGACGGTCTTTTCCTGCGCCTGAGCCGAAACCGCCATGGCGAGGAACAACGCGGGGAAACACAGCTTGAACATGGGAGCCATGACGAACACCTGACCAGAGGAAGTGGTTGCAGGTTGCGCGCTCGGTTACATTGACGAAATATCAAGTTTATTAACCTGACTTTATGGCGGAGTAATGTTTGATGCTCGGGCAACTTCACGACCTCGACCTGCAACTGCTGCGCCTGTTTGTTCGCGTGGTCGAGTGCGGCGGCTTCAGCGCGGCCCAGGGTGAGTTGGGCCTGAGCCAGTCCAGCATCAGCCAGCAAATGGCCAAGCTGGAAACCCGGCTCGGTTATCGCCTGTGCAGTCGCGGCAAGGGCGGATTCAAGATCACGCCCAAGGGCGAGCAGCTGTTGACCGCGACGCGCGGACTGTTTGAGTCCATCGAAGCATTTCGACATCAATCCAACGGTGTGGCGGGCAGATTGATTGGCGAAGTACGCCTTGGTTTGTCCGAAGCCCTTGATCAATCGGTGCTGCAACAGGTGGCGGACGCGATCCGGCGTTTTCGCGAACGGGACGAGTCAGTGCGCATCGAACTCATCAGTGCCATGCCCGGTGAAATGGAACGCTTGCTGCTGCAACAACGGCTGGACCTGGCCATCGGGTATTTCTCCCAGGTGCAAAACGCGTTTGACTATCGTGAGCTGTTCACTGAAACCCAGCACCTGTATTGCGCCCCCGGTCACCCATTGTTCACCGACGACACGCCGAACGACGAAGCGCTGCAAGCCTGCGACCGGGTCGATCACCCTTACCGTTTCCTGCGCAGTGACGAGCCGTTCCAGGGCAAATTATGTTCGGCGCGCTCGGAGCAGGTCGAGGGCACCCTCGCCTTCATTCTGTCTGGCAAGCATGTCGGCTACTTGCCCAATCACTTTGCCCGCAGCTGGGAAGACAAAGGCTTGTTACGTGCCGTGCGTGAGGGCGAGATGAGTTTTGAGGTGGCGTTTCATTTGGCGCGGCATCGCGCTCAGGTGCCGGGGGATGCGCAGAAAGCGTTTGAAGAGGATCTGCTCGCGGCATTCGCCTGAAGTCAAATGTGGCGAGGGGGCTTGCCCCCTCGCCACAGGTCTGTATACATGACCGCTGTATCGTTTGCCCTGGCTGCCCACTGCTGGCATCCTGCGCCTCCATTTTCTGACCCGGCCCGCCGTTTGGCTTGCAACCCACCATGACCGCCTCTGAAAAAGCCCCCGTTTTGCGCAACAACGACCTGATTTACGGCCTCAACGACCGCCCTCACCTGACCGCCACCGTCTTCGCCGCCCTGCAGCATGTATTGGCGAGTTTTGTCGGCATCATCACCCCGACCCTGATCATGGGCGGCGCCCTCGGCCTGCAAAGCGAAATACCGTACCTGATCAGCATGGCGTTGTTCGTTTCCGGCCTGGGCACCTTTGTTCAAGCCCGGCGCTTTGGCCCGGTCGGCTCTGGTTTGCTGTGTCTGCAAGGCACCAGTTTTTCGTTCATCAGTGTGATTCTCAGCGCCGGGTTCATGGTCAAGGCTCGGGGTGGCGGCACCGATGAAATCCTCTCGACGATCTTTGGCGTGTGCTTTTTTGCGGCGTTTATTGAAGTCGCGTTGAGCCAGTTCATCGGCAAACTGCGGATGCTGATCACCCCGGTGGTCACCGGCACGATCATCACGTTAATGGGCTTGTCGCTGATCAAAGTCGCCATGACCGACATCGCCGGCGGCTTCGGTGCGGCGGACCTCGGCGCGGCCAGTCATCTGGCGCTGGCGGCGTTGGTGCTCGGCACGATTGTGCTGCTGAACCGGGTCGACGTGCCCTTTCTGCGTCTCGGGGCCATCGTCATCGGCCTGACCCTGGGTTATGTCGTGGCCTGGCTGATGGGCGACGTCAATTTCGCCAGCCTGCCCGAAGTCCCGCTGATGAGCGTGCCGGTCCCGTTCAAGTACGGTTTCAACTTCGACTGGGTCGCGTTTGTGCCGATCGCGGTGATTTTCCTCGTGTCGCCACTGGAAGCGGCTGGCGACCTGACCGCCAACTCGATGATTTCCCGGCAACCGGTCAAAGGCCCGATCTACATTCGCCGAATCAAATCCGGCCTGCTCGCCGACGGCCTCAACTCCGCCATGGCGGCCGTGTTCAACAGCATGCCGATGGTCACGTTTGCGCAGAACAACGGCGTGATCCAGCTCACCGGCGTGGCCAGTCGCTACGTGGCGTTCTTCATCGCCGGTCTGCTGGTGCTGCTGGGGTTGTTCCCGATGATCGGCGCGGTGCTGCAACTGATGCCAAAACCGGTGCTTGGCGGCGCCGAACTGGTGATGTTCGGCACCGTGGCGGTGGCCGGGATCAAGATCCTCGCCGAAGCCGGCCTGCATCGACGCAACATGCTGATCGTGGCGATTTCCCTCGGCCTGGGCCTGGGCGTCGCGGCGGTGCCTGAGGTGTTGCGCGAATTGCCGCTGGCGCTGCACAACATTTTCGAATCGCCGATTACCGTCGGGGCGTTGTGCGCTATCGTGCTGAACATCTTCCTGCCGGAGGAGTTCATGGCGCTGGAAGAAGACGATTTCGATCCGGAAGCCTCGATCCTGCAGGTCATGGAAAACCCCGATGTGCCGGCCAAGGCTGAACCCGCAACGCCTGGGGCTGTCGCACAGTTGAACCGTCCGTAAGGCTTAAAGGCTGAGCCTTGAGCGGTTCAGCCCTTTTCTTTTCGAGAGTCTTTTCATGCGCAGCGTCCACGCCGTCCTGCTTTCTGTACTTTTACTGTCGTTGAGCGCCTGCGCCCTGTTTCCGAATCGTGATCCGTTGAACATCAATGTGGTCGGCATCGAGCCGCTGCAAAGCCAGGGCATGGAAATTCGTTTTGCGGTGAAAATCCGCGTGCAGAACCCAAATGACAGCTCCATCGACTACAACGGCGTGGCGCTGGACCTGGAGGTCAATGGACAGCCGCTGGCTTCAGGGGTGAGCGATCAGTCGGGATCGATTGCGCGCTTCTCTGAAACAGTGCTGACGGTGCCGGTCAGCGTTTCGGCATTTTCGGTACTGCGCCAAACCCTTGGCCTGAGCCAGACGCAATCGCTGAATGATTTGCCGTATGTGCTGCGCGGCAAACTGGCTGGCGGGTTGTTTGGCACGATGCGTTTCACCGATACCGGCAAACTCAGCCTGCCGGGAGCGATCGCAGTCCCTAGGCAGCCCCCGCAATCATAATCACCACAGGGTTATGTGTTGAAGCGGACGCCGGGTTTGGCGCGTTCATCCACCGTCAGCTCAAACACATCCGGCCGCGCATAGTGCCCGACCACGTCGTAGTCATACCGCGCACGAATCAAATCGTCCGTGTCGATTTCCGCCGTAAGCAGCCCCACGCCATCGCGCAACGGCCCGGCCAGAATGTCACCCATCGGCCCGACAATCACACTGCCCCCCGCAATCAACGGCCGCTCCGCCGGCCAATTGGCAATCTCCACACCCAAGGCCTGCGGTGAGTCCTGGACCTGGCAGGCGCTGACCACAAAGCAGCGTCCTTCGTGGGCGATGTGACGCATGCTGACCTGCCACATCTCGCGCTCGTCCACGGTCGGCGCACACCAAACTTCAATGCCCTTGGCGTACATCGCCGTGCGCAACAGCGGCATCATGTTTTCCCAGCAAATCACCGCGCCGATCCGCCCGACCTGGCTGTCGATCACCGGCAACGTCGAGCCATCGCCCTTGCCCCAGATCAACCGCTCGGTGCCGGTGGGCATCAGCTTGCGGTGCTTGGCGATCAAACCGGCCTGCGGGTCGAAAACAAGCGCCGTGCAATGCAGCGTACTGCCAGCGCGCTCGATGACGCCGATCACCAGGTTGGCCCCGGTACGCGCCGACAACCCGGCCAGGGCTTGCGTCTCGGCGCCTGGCACATCGATGGCATTGGCGAAATATCGGGCAAACGCTTCACGCCCCTCCGGCAGGCGATAACCCAGTTGCGTGCCAAACCCTTCGCCCTTGGGGTAACCGCCGAGTAACGCTTCGGGCATCACTACTAATTGGGCGCCGGATTCGGTTATGGCGTTTTCCCAGGACAGAATCTGTTCCAGGGTGTCGGCCTTGCCACCGGGCAAGGCGCCGATTTGCAGCGCGGCAACGATTGACTTGGGCATCGCGGTGACTCCATTGGCATCAGGTATTGCTCATTCTCCGGCGCCACGGGATCATGAATAAAGCCCGATTCACTGCTGAATGATATGAACACTATGAATATCGCCACCGTCGACCTCAACCTGCTCAAAGTCTTCGAAGCCCTGCATGAAGAGTCCAGCGCCAGCCGTGCGGCCCTGCGCCTGGGTGTAACGCAATCGGCGGTCAGTGCCGCGTTGCGCAGGCTGCGCGAAGTGTATGGCGATCAGCTGTTCGTGCGCACCGGCCGTGGACTGGCACCGACGCTGAAGGCCAATCAATTGAAAACGGTGGTCAGCGATGCACTGAACAAATGCCGCCAGAGCCTGGCGATGGTCGATCCGGCGGCTCATCAGTACGACGGCCGCTCAGTGTCGGTGGGCATGTCGGACGATTTCGAGATCGCCTACGGCCGGCAATTGATCGAAGAAATTGCGCGGACTGCACCGAAGTTGCGGCTGATCTTCCGGCAAACCCACAGCCAGATCGTCGCCCACGCCTTGATGGAGCGCAGCATTGATCTGGCGATTACCGCCGGCGGATTTGCCGAGCGTTTGCTCAGCCGTCAGGTGTTGGGAGAAGGCGGATACCTGTGCCTGGTGGATCGCGCCAGCCTGGCCGAAGGCCAACAAACCATCAGCCTTGAAGCGTTCGTCGCTCGCGAGCACATTTTGGTGTCTTCAGGCGGATTTATCGGCATCACCGATGAAGGATTGGCGGCGTTGGGGCTGAGTCGTCGGGTGTGTGCGTCGACTACCCACTTTGCCGCGCTGCCGTATCTGCTCAAGGGCAGTCAGGCGGTGGCGACCATTCCGGCGCATGCCGCGCAAAGCATCGCGACGCTCAGTGGACTGGCGTTGCTGCCCTGCCCTCTGGACTTGCCGCGATACCCGATCGAATTGGGCTGGCGTACCAGCACCCAACTCGACCCGGTGGTGTTGAAAGTGCGCGAGGCGATTGTTGCGTGTTTCGCCTGAAGGCCGGTCTTACTTGTTGGCCGCCATGAGGCGATTGACTTCACTGCGCACCATGTTGGCGTATTCCGGCGGCGACATCGCGTCGAGTTCGGCGCGGACCCATTCAGCCCACTTGCCTTTGCGCTTGGCGCGCTCGCCGAACAATCGCGCGGCCTCACCCTTGGATTTGCCCAGGTTGCTTTGCCAGAGGTCGAACAGACGGGATTTTTCATCTTCCAGCGCCGCGCGCTCGGCGAGGGGTTTGTCGGCCAGATTGAAGCTCATGGGAATTTCCTGCTGCGTAAAATAGGCGACATCTTACACTGTAGGACGAAATGTCCGACTCAGGAATTTTCTGCCCGGCAGGGTCGACGGGAAAATCCACTGCAACTTTTTCACCCGCGCCAGACTCCATTGTTCACTGCCTACTTACCTGCAAGGAGTACCTCAATGGCTCGGAAAACCGCTGCACAAGTCGCCGAAGACCAAATCAAGGATCTGGCATTCAGCGAGCTGACCACGCTGATTGAAGAATCGGAAAAACTGCTGAACAGCAGCGCCGCCCTGGTCGGCGAGGAAGCAGAAACCCTGCGTGAGCAAATCGCCTTGAAACTCCAGCAGGCACGGGACTCGGTCAACAGCGTGCGTGACCGGACAAAACCCGCCGTCGAAGCCACCGAAACCTACATCGGCGGTCATCCATGGCAAACCGTGGCCATCTCTGCCGGTTTCGGTCTGGTGGTCGGGTTGTTGCTGGGTCGGCGTTAAGCCTCCCCCGCTTCGCACAGCAAAAAGGCGAGCCATTTGGCTCGCCTTTTTCATGCCTGCTACAAGGTGGCTGATTACTGCGCGAGAGCCCGCAAGTTCGCCAGAGTCTCGGCGTCCAGCGCAATGCCTTGAGTAGCGGACTTGGCCCGTTGCGAATGGCGCCGATCACCCGGCAAACGCTTGAGCCCCACGCCGTGCATCTGCCGCACCAGCTCCTGACTGCGCTCGGCAAAGTTTTGCCCGGCGGCCTTGCTTGGGTCGATGACGATCAACAGTTGACCGGTCCATGGGGTTTTCGCGCCCGGATGGTTCGACCAGTCAAACTCAAAGGAAAAGTTGCCGCCGGTCAGCGCCGCCGCCAACAGTTCCACCATCATCGACAAGGCGGAACCCTTGTGCCCGCCAAACGGCAGCAGTGCACCGCCTTCGAGAATCGCTTTCGGGTCCTGCGTCGGCTGGCCAAGGCTGTCCACGCCCATGCCTGCCGGCAAGCGTTCGCCCTTGCGAGCCGCGATCTGCACATCGCCATGGGCAATGGCGCTGGTAGCCAGGTCAAAGACAATCGGCTCGCCATCCGCGCGCGGGGCGGCGAACGCGATCGGGTTGGTGCCGAACAACGGACGATCAGCGCCGTGCGGCACCACGCAGGTCATGCTGTTGACCACGCTCAGCGCCACCAGCCCTTCGTAGGCAAAGGGCTCGACGTCCGGCCACAAAGCGGCGAAATGGTGCGAGTTGCGAATCGCCAGCACCGCGATGCCGGCGCTGCGCGCCTTTTCCACCAACAGGGAACGTGCGGCCGCCAGGGCGGGCTGGGCGAAACCATTGCCAGCGTCGACCCGGACGAACCCTGAGGCCACGTCTTCGACCACCGGCACAGCCTGGCCATTGACCCAGCCGCTGTTCAGCGTCGAGACATAACCGGGAACGCGGAACACGCCATGGCTGTGAGCGCCGTCGCGCTCGGCGCCGGCACAGTTGAGGGCCAGGGTTCTGGCGACGTCGGCAGAGGTGCCATGACGCAGGAAAATCTGTTCGAGCAATTGAACGAGCGCGTCGAAATCGAGCGTTTGGGTGTTCGAACTGACGGCCATTTCGGGCGATGCGGTCATCTGAAGCTCCAGTTTTATTATTGAGTACGGGCAACAGGGTGAAACAAGGTTGCAGGGCAACCCAAAAGAGTCGCCGATTAAGCGCTGCTCTACCGGCGTCCTGTCAAGCCTGAGCCACCCGATCGGCTCAAGCAATATGTACCGCACGCCAGCCTTCTGATGACCGTACCGTTTTTCCTCCACCCCATACATCGAGGAAAACCATGACCGATCCCTCAACGCCCTATTTTTTCGACGAGGCAGAACGCGCCTCCAATCTGCGGCAGCCCGGTGCCCGGGAAAAAGCCCTGAGCTTTACCCTTGCCGACCTGAAATGGTTAAAGAACGTGTATCTGGCGACCGAAGTCGCCCGCACCGCGCAAAAAGAACCGATGTACGTTTACCTGCTGCTACTGAACAGTCCAGGCACGCCGGATATTCCATTGGCCGGCGCGTTTGCCATGAGCCGCCCGGACGATGGCGAGGTCACGCTTTACACACCATGGAAAGGCTTGATCAAGTTTGCTGACATGGACGATCTCAAAAGCAAACTCAAGGAATGGCTGGCGTCGGACACGGGCAAACAGGAGTTGTTGCGCTTTCTCTCTATCGAACAACGCAACGCGCTATCCGCCACCGCGACACCTGACCTGTCCACAACAGAAATCGCCGGTGCAGTGTTCCAGGATCAGCAAACCCGGCTTGAACACAATCAGGCGCTGAATATCAGCACGATGATGGGCGAACTGCTCAAGATGCCGACGTTGCAATCAATGCTGGATGACTCGCTGAAAAACGCATTGCACAAGCCGTTTCCCGGTTTGGACCAGCGCCTGACTCGACTGAAGAGTTTTGTCAGGACGGCGTCCCCCTTCAACGAAGGTGAATACCATCACACAATTGCCGAGCGCTCACTCAGTGATGCCCTCCTCCACTTTTACCTGGCCAACGAGTGGCCCGTGGGCGACTCCAGAGTGTTCGCCCACCCAGGGCACGGTGTGAGCAGCGACGCCGATAACCTCGCCTGGGAAAGCGCGGTAAAAGAGATCGCCCAAAGCTTCACACCGCACTTGCACAGCCAGCTCGACGTGTTCTGGAACACGGATATGAGTATTGGACGGTCACGCCGGGCGTTTTTCAGCGAGGGCTTGCGCGATACGTTTCACCTCAAGCTTCTACTTCAGCGCCAGGACGGCACGTTAACGACGCAGGAATACCTGCAACTGAAGAAAGTCAGCAGCGCCTCAACCGACGCTTCGTTGCGCGTCGAAAAAGTGCGGGTCACCGCCCCCTTCAAGCACTACGCGGAACTGGCGTCGGCGCTGATAATTGGCGCCGCCGATACGCTGGGTTTTTTGTACACCCCGTCTCGCGGCATCGAAGCCACCGACACGCTGTCCGCAGTGAAGACAATCGTGCTGCAAATGCTCAAAAGCGAAGGGCATGAGGACACGTTGCTCAACTTCATGTCGCTGGAGGAACGCAGTACCTTTCTGGCCTTGGCGCCCGATGAGTGCTTGATTGAAGGCCGCTCCGTCACCGGGCCGGTATTTGAAGAAGTCATTGCCAGCATCCTCGGCAAGCAACGGGACAACCTCAGTCATGCCTTGAGCCGTTACCGTGAAAGCGAAGGCACGTTGTCCCCTCATGCCTTGATTGATAACGCGCTGGATGTCCGTGGTCTGCTTGACGACCGGCTGCTGGCTTGCGATGCCGCCGGCCGCTGGAGTACTCGGGTTGACCTGCGCTGGAGTGCGCAACCGGTGACCGTACGTGCCGATTCGGCCAAGGAAGGTCTGCTGCGCCTTGATTCGGTTAAACAGGCGCTCGATCAACTCCTGGACACACACCCGGCCATTCCCCCAGGGCTGCGCACCCTTGCCCAGGCACAAAGCCTGGTCAGTTCATCGGTGGCGAACCTGCAATCGAGTTTCACCCACACCCTGTCAACGGCATTGCGCACAGAACTGAAGCTGCGCACGGTCACACGGACCCTGGGGGCGACGGAACAGGCCATCATCAAAACCGTGCTCGACAGCCCGATTCACTTGCAACGAGCCGCGCTGAACGGTTTCTTGCCGGGCGTATTTTCCCTGGCGCTGCAGCCAAGCGGACTTACAGACCCGTTACAACTGGCCAGTTGTTTTGTAGTGACTGAACGAGGAGGCCTGGACCCGAAGCATTCGGGCAAGACCATCTTGTGGACGCCGGCCTTGGGATTTGAGGCCTTCGAGTCACTGTCACGATTACGCGCCGCGCTGGATCATCGCCTGAAGGACCACACGTTGCGTTTAACACTGCTGGAGAACCTCGGCCGTAGCGAGCGATTACCCGACAGAAGTTACACGTTGGCGGCGCTGCAACAGATCCACGGGCATTTTCTCGATCACCTTCAAAAGCCCTATGTCCAGCTCGACCAGACATGCATCACTCGCGCATTGGCCACGCCACTCCCCACCGCGCCACTGGCCGACCTGCTGAACCTGGTGGCGTTACGGCAGCCGCTGACAGGATTACGCCGAGCGACGGACATTGCCTTGTCCCTGACGACTCAACAAAAACTTCCGACATGGTTGGCCAACGCCTCGATTAAAGACCTGGTGCTGCACGGGGAACTGCTGCAGCAATACCTCGATAACGTCAAAGACGACGAGGACTACCTGACGGGCCTGCGGTCTCTGCACCGGACGGCTCACGTGGAACTGGGAAAACAACTCAAGGCAGGCACCTTCGACATCGACCCGGACAAGGTGCTGATCCTGCTCAGCGCGCGCCCAACGGCACCGCCCAGTGTGCAAACCCTCACCGATTTCGCATTGACGCCTTTCAAGGCGCTGGACCAGGCCCGATTCACACTGGAATCGCTTGATAGCACCGTGATTCCCGATGAGATGGACGAACGCTACATCAAAGACCTGATACGAAACCTGAAAACAGGCGAGCAACAGCAAAAAATACTGAGTGAGGCCCTTGCCGATACCCCGGCCAATACAGCCCGCCGCAAACGCTTCTACCGACAATTGCCCTGGCAACTGATGCATTACGCCCACACCGAAAAATTGCAGGAACGCCTGAGCGAAACCGGGTTTGATCTGGTCCGGCAAATCATGGACATGCCGGACGCCATCGCTCGCGCGGCAGTCGACGGTGCCCACGCCCTCATTCGCCCGCTTGAGTTCCTGGGAATCAAACCGGCACAGGCCATCAAGGTTGTGGGGGTTTACCTGATCGGCTCGGCCACGGATAGCACGGCGCCCCAAGTCCTGGTCGCGCCACACAGCCCGCATCACGGGGTCAAGGAATATGCAAGCGAAGCGCAACTGCTGGCAGAGTTGAAAACGCGAGGGCCGCTGCTCGACTGGATTCTCACCCACCTGCCGCAGCCCGACCGGACTCTGCTGGAGCAGCGGATGGCCATCCCTCTCAACCGCGGCACACGAGCTACATCTGCGTCGTCCGGGAATCACGCCAGCGAGGTGACACTGGCGTCCAATCCGATCAGGGGGCACCTGTTCAGCCAGCTGTTCAATGACAACGCGGCGCTGTTGGGTCGATTGCTCGGTTGTCAGTCCGACGACAAAAGACACACGGAATGGGCGACCATCAAGCACGTGCTGGGCGAAGATCTGCACCAGGCCCTGTCGTTTTTCATGGGAAAACTCACCTACCCCATAACGGTTTGGCGCAGTTATCGTGACATCAAGCAATCCGCTGAAGACCTGCAGACGCATAAGTGGGGAGCGGCGATAGGGGCATTCATCAGCGGCATTGCTCAACTGGCAACGTTACGGCAATCGCTGGGGAATCAGACTCCAGTGCCTTCAACGCCCCTGGCGCCTGTGCCGGCAGCACCCGCCCGCCGATTCAACTGGCATGACGTCGACATCACCGCTGCCGAACGCACGCAGGTTAGCCGCCATGAAGGCGTCGATGTCGATCTGGGTTCACTGACACCAGACTCGTCGCTTGGGCTCTATACCCATCCAAAAACCCGAAAACTGTACGCCCCCATCGAAGGAAAAGTGTATCCCGTTGCCAGGCATGGCACTCGCTGGCGCATTGCAGCCCCCCAAAACCGTGGTCCGGTTCTGCGCCAGAACCTGGCGAAACAATGGAGCCTGGACCGGGAAATTCAACCGCCCCACTTCAGCCTCTTAAACCGGTTGGATACCGCTATGGCGGTATGGGGAGGCATGAACATCGACGCCAGTGGAATGCCACGGATCCGACAACTTTTTCCGCACAAGGCCCGTCAGATCGACGAAGCGCTGGACCAGGCAACCACCTATGCCTGGAACAGTTTCCGAAACCTGCAATTGCTCAAGACTTCCGACGGCACACAAACCCCGGTGCATCGGCTCGTTGCCGACTTTATGGGCGTATCGCAAGTACTGCCCACGCATGTGGAGCTGCTTGAAAAAGTCGTGACTGCGATTTTATCGGCCTTGCTGGACCCAACTCTCAGAAAACCTGATTCCAATCGTTTTGTGATCGGCAGGTTGATTGCAGGCGCGGAGCATACATTCGCCTTCATCGTTCCCAGCGATGCCAAGAAAAAAATCCACCTTGCCGAAAAGTTCTTCGCATCCACCTTCGACCACTACCGCCAGTACCTTAGCGATGCGCAATTCCCTATAGGCGCCCATAGCCGAGCGATGACGATTATTCATGAGCTTGGACACATCGCGTGTAACGCCGAAGACATTTCCTACCTCGACCCCGGCCGCCCATTCACTGATCTGTTCAACACGTCAAACCCGGTGGCCAATGTCCTCAAAAACGAGTTGTCGACGATACAAAGCACCGCACTTTCGCTACAGACGCCCTATACCCAACTATTCATGGCGTTGGACCCTGATACCGGCGAATGGCAGGAATTGGGCCATTCCATTCATGAGGACACTGAACGAGTGAAAGATCGTGTTTTGGAGTTGACTGGCGCAGAAAACCTGAGCGGGGCCCGCCACACCTTCAAGAAAGACCCGCTGATCAGGCTGAAAGTACAGCTGGGTAACGCCGACAGCATCGCTTGGCTCATTGGTCATCTGGGACGACAACTCCACGTCAGCACGCCCTGAACTGAAAAAAACGCGGATTTGATGGTTAATTGCCATGACGACTGTTCTCGCAGACTTGCTCGCAAGGTTAGAATGCCGGAAATCAGGATGAGTCAATGACCGACAACTCTCTATCGCCAGACGACTATGACGCGATCACCGATGCCGCCGCGCATTGGTGCATGCGCTTGCATGCCGTCGACTGCACGGCTGAAGAACGGGTAGCGTTCGAACGATGGCATGACGCCAATCCGCTGCATGCATTCGAATATGAGGCCATGCTGGAGATCTGGGAGGTTGCCGGGGATCTGCCGCGTCCTGAAGCCGTCAAGCACGGTCCGCGCCTCAAATCCGCTACGCCTTGGCGCAGTGTCGGTATTGCCGCCGCGGTGTGCGCCCTGGCGTTGCCGTTGGCGGCGTACAGTGGATGGAGCATGGGTTGGTTGCCCAACTCATACCAACACTTTGAAGCCAGTGATACGGTCCGTCAGGTCACCCTGAGCGACGGCAGCCAGGTTGAACTGAATCTTGGCAGTGAGCTGACGTTCGGCAACTATAAGGATCAGCGGCGGGTGACGCTGAAAAAAGGCGAAGCTTTCTTCAGCGTCAGCCATGACACGACTCACCCTTTTGTCGTCAAGGCCGCCAGTGGCAGGATCCGCGTCACCGGGACCCGATTCAACGTCTGGATGTATGAGGACCAGGTCCGCGTGAACCTGATTGAAGGGTCGGTGCTGGTCACCAGCAACGACGACCTCCCCGGCGATGGTCTACGTCTCGGTCCGGCCATGCAGGCGCGCTTTAAACAGGGCGACTACGCGCCACAAATCAGTCAGACCTACACCAACGATAATTCGCTGGCCTGGCGCAGTGGCAAACTGGTGCTTGATAACCTGGCACTCACCGATGCCCTGCCGTTGATCAATCGTTACCTGAGCAAACCGGTGATGGTGGCCGATCACAGCACCGGCCAGATCCGTCTCGGTGGTATCTACAACATCAAGGAACTCAACAACCTGGTGGCGTCCTTGCCCAAAGTGCTGCCGGTTTACCTGACCCGCAACAAGGACGGCAATCCGGTCCTCAACTCCATTCCGCTACAAACCCCGAAAAGCTGAAGGCCGCGACCCTTGTGGGGTGCGGCCTTCGTTTGTTGCTCCAGGTACCTTTGCTGTTATTGCGCAGCCACTGTGCCGGCTTTTCCATCCTGCTCGCGAATCGTCTGCGCCTGGTAGTGCGGGTCTGACGTGATCTGCTGCTCGGTAAACGGCAGCACACTCAACTGCTTCTTCGAAAACGCCAGCGTCTGGTCCCGCGCATACTTCGAGCCCGGATCGCTGGACAACGAGAACGCCAGCAAACCCTGAGCGTGCGGCCCCTTGTCATCGAAAGTCACTACCTGCAGGTAGCTCGTGCCGCTGACCACTTCAAGTTTGCCGTCTGTTCTCGGCACGCTTTGAATGGCGTTGTAGATGCCCAAGGAGCCGGGGCCGCCATGGATCGGCGTTTGCTGGCCGCCGCTGCTGACCACCTGAACATCACCCCAACGTGCGTCGGACTTCAATCCCTGGGCTTTCACCTGTTCAACCGAAGCGAGCATGGCCTCGCGAAGCGCCTTGGCGACATCCGCCCGGTCAATGGCCAGGCCTCGCGGAGTGTCTTGCGGACTTTCGGGATGAAATGCCACACGCCAGATATCGGGATTTTGCTGCAAGGGTTCCATGACATTCTGGAAGTGGACAAAACCCAGCCCGCTGTCCAGATTCGCACGGCGGTCCCACGCCTTTAGGCTGGCACACAACGGCTTCAGTGCCGCAGCATCGTCACCCAGGTCACCGGCACAGAATTGCAGTAGATCCGGCATCACCTGCGCGGCCAGGTACACCTGATCGTCCATCACCATCCGTTGCAAATCCGCCGCCGTCAAAGGTCCGGCCTTGTTCAGCGTGGCCAATCGATCCAGTGCAAAGCGCGAACGCAAGCCCAACGGCTGGCCTTCCTGGCTGATCAGCGGCGAGAACCCGGTGAGCGGTTGCGCCGGGTTGGCCATCCAGGCTGAATCATTGGAGTGCTGCACAAAATCCTTGCGCGACAACTGCGGCAGTTTGGCGGATGCATAAATGCCTTTTTGCGCCGCTTGCGGGTCAATGTCCCAGGCGCAGGCACTGTTGGAGCCGTCGAGCATGATCATTTGCAACCCGGCCCGTGGATCGCTGCACTTGGCCAGTTTCTCGGCGCTCACGTTTGGCACCACCGACAAGTTCATGTACAGCGTTAGCCCCTGGTCATCCACGGCCAGGGTGTTGACCCACGGGATGCCTTGAAGGGTGTGCACCGAGGCTTGCAAATCCTTGAGACTGGTTGCCTGGTTCATCGCATACCACTGCTGCAAGACCCGGTCGTTATCCAGGTTGGCGTCGCGCAGGCTGTACGCGTACTCAGCGTCCCAATCGAGTTTTCCGGGCCATTGCACGACCGGGCCAAACTCCGAGCTGTACACCACGTGCTCGACCTGTGTGGTCTGACCATCAGGTTGCTTCACCTTCACCGTCAGGGTTTGTTTGTGCAGTGGTTTGGACTTGCCGTCCAGCAGGTAGCGGGTCGGATCCTTCGGATCAAGCTGCAATCGATACAGCGTGAAATGTTTGGACGAATCCACGGTGTGGGTCCAGGCCAGGTGCTGGTTGAATCCGATATTGATCATCGGTAATCCCGGCAGCGCAGCGCCCATCACATCCAGTTTGCCGGGAATCGTCAGGTGCATCTGATAGAAGCGCATTCCGCCAACCCATGGGAAATGCGGATTGGCCAGCAACATCCCGCGACCGTTGAACGAGCGTTCGCTACCGACGGCCACGGCATTACTGCCGCGATCCAAAGCAAACCGCTGCATTCTCGAGTCAGCCACCTGGAATGACCGCGGCTCAGCAGGGACCTGCGCGACGGCTTTGGGCGGTGTAGCGCCGGCCAGCGCTTCGGCGAACTGCCCTATTCCGCCTTCGACCAACAGTCGACGGGTCAGCTTGACCAGATCCTGGGCGGTAATCTCTCGTACCCACGCCCCCTGACACTGCGTCGGCAAACCCTGAGCACGGTGTTCTGCCAGCGAACGGTTGTAGCCGCTGACATATCCATCAATGAGTTGCTGCACTTCGGGCGTTTGCGCCTGCCAGAAACCGGCGACGGCTTCAGGAGTATTCAACCAGGTGAAAAACAGGTCGCTGACCAGATTCTCGCGCTCTTCGACGGTCAGCTGTTGCGGACCGAAGTAGCGTGAACGCTCACCATTGACGGTGACAATTTCGTTGGCCAGCAAACACAGATTGTCCTGAGCGTAGGCGTACCCGATGCCATAACCGAGCCCCCGCTCATTGTCGGCACGAATGTGCGGCACGCCGAAACTGGTGCGGCGAATGTCAGCGCTCGCCTGTTCTGGCTGACTGCGGGCGTTTGCCGCAAGACTCAGCGTCACTAACAAACCCGCAAGGCTTAGCCTGGTTAACTGCCTGGAAATAATCACACTCGCTCCTGATCGAAAAGACAAACACCCCGCCTTTCTCAAGAACGAAACAAAAAACAAAAATTTAGGCTCGCAAAGCCATTCCAAATGGCCTTCTCACATGCTGCTCACATGCTGCCGACAAATTTTCTACATTTGGGCCTTCATTATTTGTCGTGCTCGTTCGTCTAAATGACTGAAGAGCCCCCTTCACATTTTCTGGCCGGCTCGGAAAAGGAGTTTTTGCATGTACAACTCGCAACTGCCAATGGACGGTAGCAATGCACCAACGGGCCCTGCCATGGGCTCCGGTGTTTTCGAGCGCGGCGAGCGCAATGGCAATGAGCGCATCCGATTGCTGCTCAAGAGCTTTGGCCTGCGCACCAGCCTGATTCGCCTCAAAGTCATTGATGCCTTGCTGGTCGCCGCCGAAAGCGAACGCAGCCTCGGCGTGCGCGGCGTGCACAGCCACTTGCTGGACCTGGATATTCCGTTGTCCTTTCTCAGCGTGCGGGAAGTGTTGAAACGCTTGTGCAGCGAAGGCGTGATCACGCTCAATCCGGACAAAAGCTACAGCCTGCATCCGCACGCCGTAGCCATGCTCCATCGCGATTCATCCGTTCAGGATGCGTCGCTCAAGGCTTGACCTTGCGACGCATCACGCCGTTGATCACCACCACGATCACCGCCACGCCAATAGCGATGTACTGAAACAGCTTCTCGCTGATGACACCTTCGTTTTGCAGATACGAAAGGCCGAACATGATCCCCAGCACGACCAGGGAGATCAGAATCGAGTATTTCAAACGTTGCGATTGAGTCATTGCGAGTTCCTGAACCTGAAAATGTATCCGCTTTGTATCCGAACGCATGCCAATCCCCTACCTTTCTGCGGGGATGGCGCGCTGAAAACGGGGTCTCATGTTACAGCCGATGAAGAGATTTGGCTTCATAGCGGCGTTAACCATGAGGATTTCGAAATGTTTCGTCGAATCACACAGCTGATTCCCCTGATCGCAATTTTGGCCTTGAGTGGCTGCATTATTTTCCCCCACGGCGGTTGGCATGGGGACCACCACTACGACCGTGGCGGGCCCGGCTATTACGAGCATCGATAACTTTTTATGGGCACGAGCTCTATACATTATTTACTTTAGCTCGTAGGAAAAATCTCATAACCCCTTAACTAATGCCCGCCCTGTTGCGGGCATTTTCGCACACGCTTATTCACTCCTCCCACCCTTCAATACACGCCGAAACATCATGCAAGACACTGAAACTTAAAGTCTCAATCGTTCATTAGGGCTTCCCCTGCCCGATGAATATTCTTATCGCGAAACAACAAAGCCCGTCATTCAACTTGCAACGAAAAACAGGAAACCCATGGACAGGCCTTTGATAAACATAAGCCCGTATCATTTACTTGGCTTTTGCTTCGCAATAACACTATTCGAACTACTGACCTACATGGCCAGCGACATGATCATGCCCGCCATGTTGACCGTCACTCATGACTTGAATGCCAGCGCGCAACATATCCCTTTCGCTTTCAACCTGTATCTGGCGGGGGGCGTTCTTTTGCAATGGCTTATCGGGCCACTGTCCGATCACTTCGGCCGCCGCAAAATGTTACTCATCGGTTGCGCACTATTTGCCCTCGCCTGCGCTGCTGCATTCAGTGCGCAAAGCATTTATGCGTTCAATGGATTACGCCTGATACAGGGCATGGGATTGGGGTTTGTAATCGCCGTCAGCTACCCGGAATTGCAAGAAATATTCTGCGAAGCGGACGCAGTAAAAATCATGGCACTGCTGGGAAATGTCGCCCTGCTTTCTCCCCTGCTCGGCCCGCTGTTGGGCAGCCTGTTGCTGGAGTGGCTGACCTGGAGGGAACTGTTTTTATTGCTGGGCATGAGCGGCTTGCTGGTCTGGCTGGCACTTTACGTGTACATGCCGGAAACCGTGGGCACGTTGCGCCACGACGGCCAACGCCTGATGGCCGTACCGTTTGAATGGGGCGGCACTGTACGCCGTTATGCCGCACTGCTCGGTAATCCGCGATTACTCAGTGCCACTGTCGCGCTGGGCATCATGAGTTTGCCCTTGATTGCCTGGATCGGGCTGTCGCCGCTGTTGCTGATGCATAATCTGGGGCTGTCGTCGCTTATGTACGGCCTGTGGCAAATCCCGGTGTTTGCTGCAGTCATTCTTGGCAATCTGATACTCAATCGATTGATCGCCAAGACCGAGATTCCCCAACTGATTCGATACGCACTGTGGCCGCTGTGCGGCGGGCTCGTCGCATTGGTCATCCTCAGTGCCTACGGCGTCTCGACGCCCTTGCTGATCAGCTGCCTTGGGCTTTACGCCGTCGGCCTTGGCATGAGCAATGCCGCACTCTACCGCCTCGCGTTGTTTACAAGCGACGACAGCAAAGGACTGGTCTCGGCCATGATCGGCATGATCTCGATCGTTGTCATGGGGGCCGGCGGCTCAATTCTCGCGGCAGTCGGCGCCGGTAATAGCCATGAATCCTTTGCCCTGATGGCGGGCATCGCAGGGCTCCTATGCCTGTTGCCCTTGCGGTTTTTTCTACGCCGCAACGCTGTCGCACTTCCCGTCTGATCCCCAAGCACAGGTTTACTGATGATCCAGTTACCCCATACCGATGCGCTTTGCGCATTAACGAAACCCTATTGCCTGGATTCAGTGCCAGACGGTCTGTTTGATCGGGCGATGAGCGAAATCAGCCTGTTGCATTGCCAACACACGCCGGGCTATGAGCGCTGGCTCAAGGCGAATGGCATTGATACCAAGGCGTTGGAGTCGATGAATGACTGGTCAAGACTGCCGCCGATTTTTGCCAACTACTTCAAGCGCCATTTATTGCTGGGTTCTTTGGGAGAGGACGCGCTCGAGCTGACTTCATCAGGCACCAGCGGCCAAAAAAGTCGCATGCGTTATGACACGCGCAGCATGGCCGCCGCCCAAGGCATGGTGAACCACATTTTCCGGCACTACGGCTGGGACACTCCAGGCAGTCCCTGCAACTACTTGCTGCTGAGCTATGAACCCGAAGCAGCCATTACCCTTGGGACTGCTTTCACCGATCAGTTCTTGTGCAGCTATGCGCCGGTCAATCGAGTGGTTTACGGATTGCGCCTGACTGGCAATGGGCACGCGTTCGACCCGTTCGGGGTTGTCCGCGCATTGCGGGAATTTGCCGAAGAAGGCTTGCCCGTACGCATTCTCGGATTTCCGGCGTTCCTTTCCCAAACGCTGCAACACATGGAAGACACCGGCCTGGCGGACCTCAAACTGCCGGCCGAGTCATTGGTGATTCTCGGGGGCGGCTGGAAAACCCAGGCGGCGCAGGAAATTCCTCTGTCCCGGTTGTATCAACGGATCAACCGCCAACTGGGTATCGACCTGACTCGCTGTCGGGATGGTTACGGCGCCGTAGAGCACGCCGTGCCTTACGTCCAATGTGCTCACCAGCATTTTCATGTGCCGGTTTATTCGAAGGTTTTCGTGCGCAATCCCGCCGACTTCAGCGTCCAGCCCTATGGCAAACGCGGCTTGCTGGAATTCGTGTCGCCGTACATTTCTTCAAGTCCGGCGCATGCCGTGGTGATGGGCGATCTGGCGACACTGCACCCCGGCGCAAACTGCGGGTGCGGCCTGGCAACCGACTGGTTTGAACTGCATGGACGCGCCGGAACCACCGCCAGCCGAAGCTGTGCAATGGCCGCGTCCGAACTGATTGGAGAGGCATGACATGTACTTGATCAATGGCCAACTGCGTGACGTTGTCACCCTTGAGGCAACCCTTGAGCGGCTGCACCAGCAACTGCCGCGGCTGCTTGATTCGCCGATCGACAGCGATACCGTGATCGAAACCGCCACTCGTTTTGCCCTGCAATTGCAGGCACGCACAGTTGATTTACCCCTCGACGACGAGCAACGCCAAGGGCTGATCGACTTCTGCCAGCGCAGTGCCCTCAGCACAAAACTTGAGCGTGAACTGGGCGTGCAACCGCGCTCGCTGAGGCGTATCGATTACCAACAAGCAAGCTTTGAAAGCTGGCATCCGCTGGGGCTGGTGGTGCATGTGACGCCGGGCAACGCGCCGTTGCTGGCGTTCTGCGCCATCGTCGAGAGCCTGCTGGCCGGCAATATCAACTGGCTCCGCCCCAGCTCCAGCGATGATGGATTGACCGCCCGGTTACTGGCGGCGCTGGTGCGGTGTGACACCAGCGACAGGATGGCGGATTACGTGGCGGTGCTGCCGGTCAGCACGGCACAGATCCCTCAACTCTGTACCCACGCCGACGGCGTGTCGGCCTGGGGTGGCGAGGCGTCCCTCAAAGCCATTCGCCAGCACCTCCGCGCCGGGTGTCGCTGGATCGATTGGGGGCACAGAATCAGTTTCGCTTACTTGTCGCCAGACGCGGCCACTGCATCAGCGCTGGATATCCTGGTGGATGAGGTATGCAGCCTGGATCAACAGGCCTGTTCCAGCCCGCAATGGCTGTTGGTCGACAGTGACGATCCGGTGGTTTTGCTGGGGCTGGGGCAGCAACTGGTTGAAGCGTTCGAACGCCGCGCTCCGCAGTGGCCGGCCCTGGTGCCAACTGACCAGGAAGCCTCGGAAATCACCACACGCTGCGCCATGGCACGACTGGATCTGTGCTTTGCAAACAAGACCGGCCAGGTCTGGAACGGCTCAGGTTGGCGGATCATCTGGGAGCATGATCAAACACTGGCCCCATCGCCCCTGTTCCGCACGCTGATGCTTAAACCCGTGCCGCACCACGTGATCGCCGAGACGCTGCTGCCGTGGCGTAACGTGCTGCAGAGTTGCGCGCTGATCTGCTCGCCCGCACAAACGCCACAGCTGGTACGTACGTTGGTCAACGCGGGGGTCACGCGCATTGCGCCCTGCGGGTCCATTCATGACGGTTACGCCGGCGAGCCGCATGACGGTGTCTACGCGTTGTCGCGCCTGAGTCGCCGCCTCTCGGTGAGCTTGCCACCCGAAACAGCGACTGGCCGGGCAACACTCGACACGCCACCACCAGCCCCCCCTTTAAACCAAACGCCGATCATGGATAAAAGCGCGTTCACGGCCCAGCCCATCAGTACTGCGGCTCAGCTGTATTTTCGTTCGGGGGGCAGCAGTGGCACACCGGCTTTGGCCGGGTACAGCTATCGCGACTTCGAGCGGCAAATGCGCGCGGCCGCCGACGGTATGTTTGCCGCCGGCCTCGACCCGACAACGGACCGGGTGATGAACCTGTTTTACGGCGGCGGCTTGTACGGCGGGTTTTCCAGTTTTACCAAGGTCCTTGAGCAGATGGAGGTGACCCATTTCCCGATGGGGGCACCGCCCAATGACGACTTCAGCGAAATAGCGCAAATGATCGCGGACCACCGCATTACCGTGCTGATCGGCATGCCGAGCACCTTGCACCGCCTGTTTTTCAACGAACAGGAACGCCTTCGCACATACGGCGGCATCAACAAAGTGTTTCTCGGCGGTGAACACCCGGCAGAGGCCAGCCTGCGCCTGATAGAAAGCTGTGGGGTGTTGCAGATTCGCTCGGCGATTTATGGCTCGGTCGATGCCGGCCCGTTGGGGCATGCCTGCGCAGTGACGGCCAATGGGGTGTTTCATTTGATGTGCGACACCCAGCATCTGGAAATCGTGGAGCTCGAACAGGACGTACCGGTTCAGGCCGATGAAGTCGGACGATTATTGTTTACATCCCGAGCGCGGCAAGGCCAGGACGTGCGTCGGTATGACGTAGGCGATACCGGTCGCTGGGTGCCCGAGCCCTGCCCCTGCGGGCTTGAATCACCGCGGTTCGAATTGCTTCAGCGCCACGGCAAGCTGTTGCGGGTAGGCACAGAGTTCATTTCGCCATCAGCGCTGCAGGACAGTGTCGGCAAACCGATTCAAATTCAGCTGGACCATGCACCAAACGGAATGGAACGGCTGCGGGTTCTAGTTGATTCAGACAGTGGCAACGTTCGCCAGTCGTTATTGACCGATGAAGCCTTGTCGAACGCGGTGAACAATTGTTTTTTAACAATAGAAGTTCACGAATGTGCAGAATCGGATTTCACAAGAAATAAACACAGCGGCAAAACACCCTTGGTTATTGATAACCGAATACAAATAGATCGCTGATTAGCAACACCCTGTCTTTTAACCGTAGACACGCCTGATCAAAAGAGAACCCCGTGAATTCCACTTATTCGCTTGAACAACTCGTGCCTTTCATAAGGCAACACTCGAACTTCTACCGCAAACACCTGCAACACTTGCCCGCGCGAGAAGTCGCCTTGAATGAACTGCCATTCATAAATGTGGAGGAATACTGGGCAGACAGTCACGACTTGAATCATTGGCCGGTGCTGACGGGAAGAGTCGACGACGGCTTGGTGTTTAAAACCGGCGGTTCGACCAGCCACGGCAAACTTAGTGTCTATACCTCCAATGAATGGCAGACATTGGTAAACACCTTCGCACAGAGTATTTCCTCTCAGCTGAAGGACGGCGACCGGGTCGCCAATCTGTTTTTTTCCGGTGACCTTTACGCCAGCTTCGTGTTCTTCCACGACTCACTGGCGCACGTCACACACTCCATATGCGAGTTTCCCTTCACGGGCAACGTCGACATGGACGTACTGGCCGATGCCGTTGATCAGCATCGGATCAACGTACTGGCCGGCGTACCAGCCCAGTTTTTGCAATTTGCCGCCTACCTGAATCGGCATCAACGGGTGCTATGCGGGGTCGATACGTTGCTGTACGGCGGCGAAAGCCTGTTCCCCGCGCAAATCGCCATTCTCAAGACTGTGCTCCCCAATGCGCGCATCGCCTCCGCCGGCTACGCCAGCGTCGATGCCGGCCTGATCGGGGCCAGTAGCCGTGACTGTGCCTTGGGAGAGCATCGGACGTTTGAACCCCACACACTGCTGGAAATTGTCGATGAGCTCACCGGCGAAGTCATAGAAGAGTGTGACCGTACCGGTTTGCTGGTGGTCACCAATCTCACGCGTCGGCTCATGCCGCTGTTGCGTTATCCCGTGGGTGACCGTGCTTGCTGGCGTGAGCCAAGCGCCACGCCGATGCGAAAATTCGCGCTCAAGGGGCGCAGTGCCCACAGTCAACGGGTTCGGGTAGGGACATTGTCGTTGCTGATCGATGAAATCCTGTTGATCGTGCAGCGCGTCGCTGGCAGCGATCAATGGCAGCTGGTAATCGAGCAAGAGGGTGTCAAAGACCTCGTAACGGTGAAGTGGGTGCCCGCCACCCCGTCCACCGATACTGCCCTCATTGGCAGCGCACTGCATGAAGCGTTGGCCGCCCACTATCCCGGCATCGGGCAACTGAACAATCAGGGGTTGCTGGAATTGCGCGTGGTGCCCTGCGCGATCACCGATTTGAACCTGCACCCGCGCTCTGGCAAACAGATGCGCGTCCTGGACCAGCGCATGTATGACTCGCCGTCAACGGAGCGTACGTGATGTCGACACTTCTTTATCGTCGTTTCCAGCCGGATGATGCGCCCGCTGTCAGCCAGTTGTTTCGCCAGATCTACGCAGAGGATTACCCTCGCCCGGACGTCTATCTGCCGAGCATGATCAGTCAGCACAATGCCGACGGGCGATGGTTCTCGATGCTGGCGGTCGATGGCGAACGTGTTCTGGGGCACGCCGCGTTATGCCGCGACTCGCTGCCGGACACCCCTGAGCTGGCCCTGAGCGTGGTCCACCCCGCTGCACGAGGGCAACGTATCGCGACTCACTTGGGTCGGGAATTGCTGTTGCAGTCGGATGCGCAACGGGACAAAAACGTCGTGATCAAACAAGTCACGCACCATCTCCACACGCAACGCATGGCCCACAGCCTTGGCTTTCACAGCACGGGTTTGCTTCCCGACTACGCGCCGTCCCCGCTTACCAGGCCACTGGCGGAAACCATGGTGATCGGTTGTTATCTTGCGTTGGGGCACACACGCCCGTTGCCCGACATTCAATGGCCTGACAGTTGCCGCGGGCTCATGCAACGCTTGTGTAATGTGTTCGGGACTTATCGGGCCACGACGTCGCCAGCACCGATGCCGTTGCAAATCAGGCAACACCACCAGCGCTACATCGTCGTCATTCAGCGTTTGAACGACGCATTGCTGGACCAGCTCCGGCGGCTGCCCGGCCATTGGCTCATTTCAGCCAAAATCGAGCTGTCACGCCACTTTGCCGAGGACCTGCACCGTTTGACGAATCTGGGTTTCACCTTCAGCGGATTGATGCCCGTCCTTCACAGCAACGGTTGGTTTGCGCTGTTTCACCGAGGGGCGCAGCCGCGTCACCTCGCCCTGCATTGCCCGGACATGCAACAGTTACACGATAATTTGCAGCGTGACGTCAGCGCGCTGGACAACACCTGTTCAGCCGCTTGACCCCTTCCTGTAAATGTTGAGACCCGGCTGCGCGCAAAGCTCCACCAGCCAGTCGACAAACACCCTCACCCGCCGGGACAACTGGCGGTGAGGCGGATACAGTGCCGTCAGCGGCATCACCGGTGGCGGCACGTCCGCGAGCACTTCACACAAACGTCCTTCCTCGAGCTGGCGGGCAACGTGGTAATACGGGGTCTGAATCAGTCCATATCCCGCCTCACAGGCAGCGAGGTAACCGTCGGCACTGTTGACCGCCACCTGTTTGGGCAAATCCATGAGTTGAACGTCGTCATCAACCTGGAATTCCAGCCCAAAACGCTTCCCGGTCGTGCCAGAGAAATACTCAACCATCCGGTGCCCTTCAAGGTCTGCCAGACACTGAGGGCTCCCATGACGTTGCAAGTAGTCAGGGCTGGCGCAGGTGACCTGATCCAGCATGACCAGCGGCCGCGCCACCAAGGACTCATCCAGCGCGGAGCCGCCGCGCAACACGCAGTCGACGCCTTCGCGGATCAGATCGACGGGACGGTCATTCAGACCGAGCTCCAGTTCGATCAAGGGATAACGACGGGTGAACGCCGGCAACGCCGGGATCACGATCAAGCGCCCGATCCCTGCCGGCATGTCCACCCGCAGCAACCCTTTGGGGTTGTGTCGAGCGGCGGAAAACACCGCTTCAGTCTCCTCCAGGTCCGCCAACAGCCGCACACAACGCGGGTAATAGGCCGCGCCGTCGAGTGTCAGGCTGATCTGTCGCGTGGTGCGTTGCAGCAGTTGCACCCCGAGATGCGCTTCAAGCTGCTTGATCAAAACAGTGACCGACGCGCGGGGCAATTGCAGGCTGTCTGCCGCTTTGGCGAACCCGCCCAGCTCGACGATTCGGGTAAACACGCGCATGGCGTTAAAACGGTCCATTGTTCTGGCGGCCCTGATGACTATTTAGAAAATACGAACAGTGATAGCAGTTTTAGCCGGTTTATCTTGTTTCTGTCGAGGTCGACACTGTGCACTCACACCACAGGGAGTTGATTTCATGCAAACACGTCAATTGGGCAAAAACGGCCCTCAGGTTTCCGCCATCGGCCTGGGCTGCATGGGCATGACCGATTTCTACACCACTGGCGTAGACACCCGCGAGGCCATTGCTACCCTGCATCGCGCACTCGAACTCGGGATCAACCTGCTCGACACCGCCGATATGTACGGCCCGCACACCAACGAAGAGTTGATCGGCAAAGCCATTGCCGGCAAACGCGACCAGGTGTTTCTGGCGAGCAAGTTCGGCATTGTCCGTGACCCGTCCAACCCCACCGCACGGGGTGTCAATGGCCGACCGGACTACATTCGCGCCTCCATCGACGGCACACTCAAGCGTCTCGGCGTTGAAACCCTGGATTTGTATTACCAGCACCGGATCGATCCGCAGGTAGCCATCGAAGAAACCGTCGGCGCCATGGCCGAGCTGGTGAAGACCGGCAAGGTGCGTTACCTGGGCTTGAGCGAGGCGTCGGTCGCCACTCTGGAACGAGCGCACAAGGTCCACCCCATCAGCGCGCTGCAAAGTGAGTATTCGTTGTGGAGCCGCGATCAAGAGGCAAACGGCTGCCTGGCCGCGTGTCAGCGACTGGGCGTGGCGTTTGTGCCTTACAGCCCGCTGGGACGTGGCTTTCTAACGGGAGCACTGAAAAGCCCGGACGACTTTGCGGCGGATGATTACCGTCGTTTCAGCCCGCGTTTTCAAGGGGAGAACTTTGCGAAGAATCTGCTGCTGGTGCAGCAAGTACAGGCACTGGCCGCAGAAAAAGACGTGTCGGCAGGTCAGTTGGCGTTGGCCTGGGTGCTGGCGCAAGGTGACTACCTGATCCCGATCCCTGGAACCAAACAGCGCAAATACCTGGAAGAAAACGTCGCGGCGCTGGAGGTGAAACTCAGCGCAGATGAATTGAAAGCGCTGGAAGCGATATTCCCCGCCAATGCCACCGCAGGCATGCGTTACCCCGAGGAAGTCATGAAGTTGCTCGACCGCTAGCAACGGTGCCCGGCCCGCTCAACTGAGCGGGCCGGCAACCTTTCACGCCTTGGAGTTGACACCCTTGTCCGTCGGGACCGTAGTGCCATTGCCCTTGCCGTAAGTGGCCAGGTTTTGCAGGACGTAGATGGCTGTCTTGTATTCCGGGATCAGGCCAATCGCATATTTATCGCCCTTGATGCTGTTGTTCTGGATGGTGTCCAGTTGTGTGGCAAAGTACTCCAGCGCATTGAACTTCGCATCCGGGTCATTCTGTACCCCGAACCGGTCGAACTTGTCCCCGGCGTTCATCAGCGTCATCGACGTAATATCGGAAATCAGACCTTTGCCGCGTAAAAACGCACTGAGATTTCCCAGTTGTTTGGACGATACATTTTCCGGGTCGAAGCCTTTAACGTTCCTGAATATTTTCTGCTCATCCATTCTCGCCGCGTTCAGCGCGTTTGGATTCGAGCCCACCAGCGCAAGCATTTGCTTGACCCTGGCGCTGTGCGTCACGGGCTTGCCGCCGCCTGTGTCCTGCACCAGCAGACCGGCCTTCGGCGTCCACCCTCCTGCATAGCCGATAGTCATGACTGAGCTTCCGACTGCGTGACCATATTCAGTTCCTTCTTGAGCGGGTTTAGAGCGGGCGAGTATCGGCTCTGGCAACTGGCCACTCCAACAACTATTTTCGGCTTTTTACAATTTACGTACATTTCAGATACAAACTAGCAAGTGCCCGCCTTTATTGGTCTAGACAAACTTTTCCGGATTGGTCTAGACAACTAACAGGGTTCTTCGTACATCTCGGTTAGTTTATTTGTATCCGTTTCGATACCTGACGCCTTTCCCACTGATGCCCGTTCTTGGACGATCGTGCCTAAAGCTATCCCTGCGCAAGCCGATAGCCCGATGAAGCACCGATGCCCCCTCCAAACCTAATAATAAAAGTGCTGCACACAAGGACCGGCCCCATGCCCACATTCCGTTCGATCCAGGCTCGCTACACGCTGTTTCTGGTCCTGTTTATCCTGTTGCTGTTCGTGCTGACGGTGGTCGGCATCAGCCAGCTGGTCGCGCCTAAGCTGCGCCATACCGAAGAACAGGTGGCCCTCAACCGCATCGCCGACGTCGCCCGGCAAATCCAGGGTGAACTGAACAAGGTTCAGGCCCAGCAACGCAGCATTACCCAAACCATTCCGTTGCTCGACAGCGCCGGCATCGACACGGTGTTGCCTGGCCTGGTGGATCAGTACGGTGAATTGAAAGTCTTCGGCGGCGGGATCTGGCCGTTGCCCGGCCAACGTGAAGCCGGGCGCAACAAATTCAGCACCTTCTGGCACCGCGACGCCTCGGGCAAACTGGCAGTCAACACGTTCTGGAACAGCGACGCTGCGCCGAACTACTACGACCAGGCCTGGTACAAGGGCGGCATGCAAACGCCACGTGGCCAATGTGCCTGGGCGGCGGCTTATAAAGATGACGCCAGTGCCGAGCCTCGCACCAACTGCGCCATGGCTATTCAGAAAAATGGCGTGGCGTACGGCGTGTCAACCATCGACGTGACGCTGGGCTTCTTCAATGACTTGATCGCGCAAAAGGAAAAGGACCTTGGCGCCGAGATGTTGATCGTCGAAGCCGACGGCAAGATCATCAGCAACAGTTCGCGCATCAGCGGGCCCATCGTCCTGAAAAACATCAGTGAACTGGCGAGCAACTCACCGTTCGCCAGCCAGGTGAAAGCCGGCCTGCAAAACCGTGACCAGTCGCAGCGCGTCGAATTCGACAACAACGGCGAAGACAGCACGTTCTTCATGCGCCCCATCGAAGGCTCGCCGTGGTTCCTCGCCACCGCCCTGCCGAGCAAACTGATCACCGCCCAGCGCGACGACGTGCTCAGCACTCTGAGCCTGCTGCAAATTCCGATGGTGATCCTGCTGGCAATGCTGCAGATCTACGCGATCCGCCAACTGGTCCAGCGCCTGAAAATCCTCAAGACCAATATCGACGCGCTGTCGACCGGCGACGCCGACCTGACCAAACGCATCATCATTCGTGCCGAAGACGAACTGGGCGCCATCGGCCACTCGGTCAACGCGTTTCTTGTCTACTTGCAAAACATGATCGGTGAAGTGACCCAGGCCACCGGCGCCATGGCCTCGATCCTGGACAACCTGCAACGCACCTCGGCCCACACCAGTCAGATCCTGGTGCGCCACGCCTCGGAAACCGATCAGACCGTCACCGCCATTACCGAGATGAGTTCGACCGCTGAAAGTGTCGCGCAAAATGCCGCCGAGACAGCGGCCTTCACCAAGCGCGCCAACGAGAACGCCGACCGTTCGCGGGTGGTGGTGGGCGAAGCGTCGAGCAGCGTGGTTGCGTTGATCGAGGAAGTGGCGAGCGCCACCCACAAAGTCGAAAGCATGCAGCAGGACGCCCAACGCATCACCGAGATTCTCGGGGTGATTGGCGCCATCGCCGGGCAAACCAACTTGCTTGCATTGAACGCAGCCATCGAAGCGGCCCGGGCCGGTGAACAAGGCCGAGGCTTTGCGGTGGTCGCCGATGAAGTCCGCGCCCTCGCCGGCCGCACTCAGGCCAGCACCTCGGAAATCAATGAAATGCTCACGCGCCTGACCCAAGGCGTCAGTTCCTCGGTCGCGGCAATGGAAAACACCCAGGCCAGTTGCCAGTCCGCCGCCGACGCGACAGCACGGGTCAACTCCGGCCTGGATGAAATGGCCGGTTCCGTCAGCCACATCAACGGCCTGAGCACTCAAATCGCAACCGCCGCCTCGCAGCAAAGTGCGGTGACCGAAGAGATCAACCGCAGCATGGTGCAGATCCGCCACATGGTGGATGAACTGGTGAAAAGCGGTCAGGCCAGCGAACTGAATACCCGGCAACTGGTGGACGCCAATGCGCGCGTCAGTTCGATCATGGGGCGGTTCAAGGTTCGTTGAGAACCTGAACCCTGGGGCAAAACCTGTGGGAGCGAGCAAGCTCGCTCCCACAGGGTTCTGCGTAGGCTGCGTTGTGTTTGCATCACTTGGAAACAATCTCGTCGCTCATCCGTGGCTAAACTGGTCAAAATGCCTCTTTTTTTGACCGTCACCCGAGTCGAGACTTTCCCATGCGAACCCCTCTGCGTCTGGCCGCCCTGAGCGTGCTTTTTATTTCCTCCCTCGCTCACGCCGCCGACCTGATCCCCATCGAAGTGCACCGCGACGCCAATTGCGGCTGCTGCAAAAAATGGATCAGCCACCTCGAAGCCAACGGTTTCAAGGTTGAAGACCACGTCGAATCCAACATGAGCGAATTCAAGCAACAGCACGGTGTGCCACCGCGTCTGGCGTCGTGCCATACCGCGCTGATCAATGGCAAGTTCGTCGAAGGCCATGTACCGGCAGACCAGGTGCTGGCACTGAGCAAGCGTGACGACCTGCTGGGCGTTGCCGCTCCCGGCATGCCCATGGGCTCGCCCGGGATGGAAATGGATGGCATGAGCGATGCCTATCAAGTGATCGGCCTGAAAAAGGACGGCAGTGATGTCGTGGTGGCGGACTACCCCGCCCATTGATGTCCGGCGCTTACCTCGGGCTGTTTCTCGCCGCGTTCGGTGCCGCGACGTTGCTGCCGCTGCAGTCTGAAGCGGTGCTGGTGGGGTTGTTGCTCAGCGACAAATACTGGCTTTGGTCGCTGCTGGCCGTCGCAACGCTGGGCAACGTACTCGGTTCGCTGGTGAACTGGTGGTTGGGACGCGGTATCGAACGGTTTCGCGACCGACGCTGGTTTCCGGTCAGCCCTCGTCATCTGGCAAACGCCCGAGAGCACTATCAGCGCTACGGCCATTGGTCTTTGCTGCTGAGCTGGGTGCCGATCATCGGTGACCCGCTGACGCTGGTGGCCGGCGTCATGCGTGAACCCTTGGGGCGATTCCTGCTGATTGTGACCCTGGCCAAGGCCGCCCGTTATGGCGTACTGGCCCTGGCCACGCTGGGCTGGATGGGTTGAACGATCGTGCGCGGCGATTGCCTGTGTTTAATGTCGCCCTAATCCGGCCGATCCAGCATCGGCGGGTTTTCTTTGGAGTTCACCCATGCCCCTCGCCCTCTCCCGCTGGCTGCCCAGCCTGTTGCTGACCGCCGCACTGCCCCTTGTCGCCCACGCCGACGGGCCGGAATATGGCCCTGAATTGCAGGGCTTCGATTACCCCTACACCGTCAAGCATTTCGCCTTTGAGTCCCAGGGCAAATCCTTGCAAATGGGTTACATGGACGTCGCCGCCCATGGCAAGGCCAATGGCCGCAGCGTGGTGCTGATGCATGGCAAGAACTTCTGCGGAGCGACCTGGGACAGTTCGATCAAGGTCCTCAGCGAGGCAGGCTACCGGGTCATCGCCCCGGACCAGATCGGTTTCTGCACCTCGAGCAAACCCGACAATTATCAGTACAGCTTCCAGCAACTGGCGACCAACACCCAGCAACTGCTCAAGGCCCTCGGCATTCAGAAGGCCAGCGTCCTCGGTCACTCCACCGGCGGCATGCTCGCCACCCGCTATGCGCTGCAATACCCCGAACAGGTCGAGCAACTGGCGCTGGTCAATCCCATTGGCCTGGAAGACTGGAAAGCCCTCGGCGTGCCCTACCGCACCGTCGATCAATGGTACGCGCGCGAGCTCAAACTCAACGCCGACGGCATCCGCACCTATGAGCGCAACACCTATTACGGTGGCCGCTGGAAGCCGGAGTTCGATCGTTGGGTCGACATGCTCGCCGGCCTGAACAAAGGCCCGGGGCATACGCAAGTCGCGTGGAACTCGGCGCTGATCTACGACATGATCTTCACTCAACCGGTGTATTACGAATTCAAAGACCTGAAGATGCCGACGCTGTTGTTGATCGGCACCTCCGACACCACGGCCATCGGCAGTGACATCGCCACGCCCGAGGTCAAGGCGAAGCTCGGTCACTACGACGTGCTCGGCAAGGACGTGGCAAAACTGATTCCACAGTCGACCCTGGTTGAATTCCCCGGCATGGGCCACGCGCCGCAGATGGAAGAACCGGCGCAATTCCACAAGGCCTTGCTCGACTGGCTGAACAAAACCAACCCCGTTCATTGATGAGGTAAGGCTGATGGCGGTGCAGATTGCGGTGATCGATGACTGGCAGGACGTCGCGCGCGACGTGGTGGACTGGTCGGTGCTGGACAGCGTTGGCGAGGTGAGTTTTGTCCACGACTACCCGGCCGACAATGAAACCCTGGCCGAGCGTCTGGGGGCCTTCGAGGTGATTTGCGTGATGCGCGAACGCACCCGGTTCGATGAGGACCTGCTGCGTCGGTTGCCCAGACTCAAACTGCTGGTGACCGGCGGCATGCGCAATGCGGCGCTGGATTTGAAAGCGGCGGCTGCGTTGGGGATTCAGGTTTGCGGCACCGACAGCTACAAACACGCCGCGCCGGAACTGACCTGGGCGCTGATCATGGCCGCCACCCGCAACCTCGTCGCCGAAGCCAACGCCTTGCGCGCAGGTCTTTGGCAGCAAGGTCTGGGTGGCGACCTGCACGGCAAGACCCTGGCCATCCTCGGGCTTGGCAGCATCGGCAAGCGCGTCGCTCAATTCGGGCAAGTGTTCGGCATGCGGGTGATTGCCTGGAGCGAGAACCTGACACCTGAAGCGTCTGCTGAAGTCGGCGTGACCTATGTCAGCAAGCAGGAATTATTTGAACAGGCCGACGTGCTGTCGGTGCATCTGGTGCTCAGCGACCGCAGCCGTGGCTTGGTCGACGCCCAGGCGCTGGACTGGATGAAACCCACGGCACTGCTGGTCAATACCGCCCGTGGACCGATTGTGGATGAGGCGGCGCTGATCAAGGCGTTGCAGAAAAATCGCCTGGCCGGGGCGGCACTGGATGTGTTTGAAGTGGAGCCGTTGCCTGAACATCATCCGTTCCGGACGCTGGAAAATGTGCTGGCGACGCCGCATGTCGGCTATGTGAGTCGGCAAAACTATCAGATGTTCTTTTCGCAGATGATCGAAGATGTTCAAGCGTGGGCGGCGGGTAACCCGACCCGGGTTTTCACTTAAGACCGAGTTATCGTTCTTCGCGAGCAGGCTCGCTCCCACATTGGTCCTGAGTACACCGGAGATCTAATGTGGGAGCGAGCCTGCTCGCGAAGGGGCCATCAAATACACCACATCAACCTGAACCAAACGCACCGCAACAGTGCAACCACACCTCCCCACCCGCCCATTTTCGTGACTTGCCAGTCCCGTTTTGACCCACCCCCAAAAATAAACCTGCACTTCGTCGGTGCGTTTCCCCCTGCGCGCGCGGTTCTTTTACCCTCTTGAAACTGATTGTCGAACAATTTCACCAGATGACCCGCCCCGCTCTAGGATCTGGCCTAGACTCATTTTCGCGAGGTAAAACCGGTCGGTCATCTGGCTGTAAAAAACTCGAAACTTTCAGTCCTGGCCATGGGTCAGGTTAAAGGTAGGGCCAACGCGACTGGTGCATTCCTTGCAACGGCCCCTCCAACCCATCTGCTTCACCGCATTGGGCAGCATTTGCCACGATGCGTGCGCGTTTGCGTCCGGCCACAGGAATTGGCCACCACCGTTTGTGCCAGACCTAAGCATTAGATCAACACCACGGGAGATTCATATGATAAGTGCGGCTTTAGATATTCAGGGAGAACGTGCTCATCAGCAGGTCGGCGAATCGAGCGCCGTCAATGCACCGAGCGCGCAATCCATCAGCGTCCCGGGAACCAAGACGCTGGCACCGGCTGCCAGTCAGAATCCGAATAGAAAGAAAGTGTTGTTCGTGACCTCCGAAATTGCCGACCTGGTCAAGACCGGCGGCCTGGGCGACGTCTCCGCCGCCCTGCCACGGGCCATGTCGCACCTGCACGATGTGCGGGTGCTGATTCCCGGATACCCGCAAGTGCTGCACAGCGAGAACCCGATCCACATCATTGGTGAACTGGGTGGGCACGCCGCACTGCCGCCCTGCAAAATCGGGCGCATGGACATGCCCGACGGTCTGGTCATTTACGTGTTGATCTGCCCTGAACTCTACGAGCGCGAAGGTTCGCCCTACGGCGCCAACAATGGCCGCGACTGGCCAGACAACCACATTCGTTTCGCCCGCCTGGGCCTCGCCGCCGCCGATATCGCCGCCAATCTCGCGCAAATTCACTGGTGCCCGGATCTGGTGCACGCCCATGACTGGCCTGCTGGCCTGGCGCCGGCGTACATGCACTGGCGTGGGCAGCGCACCCCGACGTTGTTCACCATCCATAACCTGGCCTATCAAGGCGTGACCAGCCTCGGCTCCTGCCCTGAATTGGGGATTCCCGCGCACGCCCTGCAACAGGAAGGCATGGAGTTCTACGGCAAGATGTCGTTCCTCAAGGCCGGCATGGCCTATTCGAGCCACATCACCACGGTCAGCGCCACCTACGCCCAGGAAATCACTACGCCGGCCTTCGGCTGTGGTCTGGACGGTTTTCTCGCCGCCAAGACCCAGCAAGGCCTGCTTAGCGGCATCCCCAACGGTATTGATGAAAGCTGGGACGCCGCGACTGATACACACCTGTTCCGCCCGTTCAGCATTGGCGACTGGGACGGCAAGGCAGTGAATGCCGCGCACGTACGCGAATTGTTCGGCCTGGCCGATTCCGAAGGTCCGCTGTTTGCCGTGGTTTCGCGCCTGGTTTATCAGAAAGGCCTGGACCTGACCGAAGCAGTCTCCGAGTACATCGTCAAATCCGGCGGCCAGATTGCAATCATCGGCCGTGGCGAACCGGAAGAAGAACAAGCCATGCGTGAACTGGCCCTGCGCTTCCCGGGGCAGATCGGCGTGCGCATCGGCTTCAACGAAACCGACGCCCGCCGCATGTTCGCCGGCAGCGATTTCCTGCTGATGCCTTCGCGCTACGAACCCTGCGGCCTGAGCCAGATGTACGCCCAGCGCTTCGGCTCGTTGCCAGTCGCCCGCAACACCGGCGGTCTGGCCGACACCATTGAAAACGGCGTGACCGGTTTCCTCTTCGATGAATCCACCGTCGAGAGTTATCAGGAAGCCCTGAGCCGTGCGTTCAAGGTGTTCGCCTTCCCCGATCTGTTGCATGCCATGCGGTGCCGGGCCATGGCCGCGCCGTTCAACTGGTGCAAGGCGGTGGAACCGTACGCCGAACTCTACGAACAACTTGTGGCCAAGGCCTTGGGTAAATCAGGCCGACAGTAAGAGGTTTTCAACGATGCCGTTACGGACCCTTGAGACCTGGCCCCACGGCGCAATCATGCTGGACGCAGAGCACACGCGTTTTGCGTTGTGGGCGCCGGATGCGTTTTACGTCAGTGTCGAACTGGAAAATGGACAATCCTTGCCGCTGTTGCCCCAGGCTAACGGCTGGTTCGTGATCAAGACTCGCTGCCCCGCGGGCACCCGCTACCGTTTCAACATCGATGGCGAGCTGGAGGTCCCGGACCCGGCCTCCCGCGCGCAGGCCGGCGACATCGGCAGCCACAGCGTGGTGGTCGATCCGCTGGCTTATCGATGGCAACACAACACCTGGCAGGGCCGGCCATGGAACGAGGCGATCATCTACGAGCTGCACGTCGGTGTGCTCGGCGGTTTCAGTGCTGTCGAACAACACTTGTCGCGCCTGGTCGAGCTGGGCATCACTGCGATTGAGCTGATGCCGCTTGCGCAATTCCCCGGTGAGCGCAATTGGGGCTACGACGGCGTCTTGCCTTACGCGCCCCAGGCGTCCTATGGCTCGCCGGAACAACTCAAACACCTGATCGACACCGCCCACGGCCTCGGCCTGGCGGTGATTCTCGACGTGGTCTACAACCACTTCGGCCCGGACGGCAATTACCTGCACCACTACGCCAAGGGTTTTTTCCGCGAAGACAAGCACACCCCTTGGGGCGCGGCCATTGATTTCCGTCAGCGTGAAGTGCGGGACTTCTTCATCGACAACGCGTTGATGTGGTTGCTGGAGTATCGCTTCGACGGCTTGCGCCTGGACGCGGTGCACGCCATTGAAAGCCCGGACTTCCTTGAAGAGCTGGCGCAGCGCGTTCGCCAGCAAACCGAACCCTCGCGCCATGTGTGGCTGATGGTGGAAAACGAACACAACGAGGCGAGCCTGCTGGAAAAAGGTTTCGATGCGCAGTGGAACGATGACGGCCACAACGCCCTGCATGTGCTGCTGACCGGTGAAACCGACGCCTACTACGCCGATTACGCCGAGCAGCCCACCGAACAACTGGCCCGCTGCCTGAGCCAGGGCTTTGTGTTTCAGGGCCATCTCAACCGTCATGGCACGCCGCGAGGTGAACCCAGTGGTCACTTGCCGCCGACCGCCTTCGTGCTGTTCCTGCAAAACCATGACCAGATCGGCAACCGGGCGTTAGGTGAACGGCTGCACCAACTGACTCCCTCCGATGCGCTCTACGCGGCCACCGCACTGCTGCTGTTGTCGCCGATGATCCCGCTGATGTTCATGGGTGACGAATTCGCCGCGCAGGCGCCGTTTCTGTTTTTCACCAGCCACCACGGTGAACTCGCAGAACTGGTGCGCGAGGGTCGCCGCAACGAGTTTGCGGCGTTCAGCGCCTTTGCCGACCCGCACAAACGTGCACAGATTCCAGATCCGAATGCGTCCAAGACCTTCGAAGCGTCGCAACCCAAACTGGGGGCCAGCGCACTGCCGACCATTCACGATCTGTATCGCCGCCTGTTACAGCTGCGCCATCAGCACCTCATCCCTCGCCTGCCCGGCACCCAGGCATTGGGCGCCGACGTGCTCGGCCACGCTGCAGTGACGGCGCGCTGGCGGCTGGGCGATGGCAGCGAGCTGCGCATTGACCTGAACCTCAGCGACACGCCAGTGGTCCACACCCCACAGGCCGACACAATTTTGCTGTTCGAACACCCGCCCCACTCGGCCGGCCTGTTGCACGAGGGCAAACTCGCCCCGTATTGCGCGCTAGTCAGTCTCACGGCCGCAGCCCCTTTGCTACCCCCGGATGGAGAGCGCCTATGAGCGATGCGCAACTTGAAATACTGGCCAGCCGCGCAGGCCTGGCCGTCGACTGGATCGACGCCAATGGCCGCCCGCAAAAAGTCGGTCCGTCGGTGCTGCGCGCCGTGCTCACCGGCCTCGGCCACCCGGCCGGCAGTGCCCAGGAAATCGACGCGAGCCTGCTGGAACTGCAAGCCGTCCAGCAGACTCACCGCCTGCCACCGCTGTTGACGATCGATGTCGGTGCCGGCCTCGATCTGGCGCGTTACTTTGAGCCCGAAACCCCGTGCGACATTCACCTCGAAGACGGCTCGAAGATGTACCTGAAGCTCGATGCACACGCCGTGCTCCCGGGGCTGATTCCGGTCGGCTACCAGCACGTCAGCATCGACGGACAATCCTTCACCCTGGCGGTGGCGCCCGAGCGCTGCTACAGCGTTGGCGACGCGGTCGACAATCCGATCCCGCGCGCCTGGGGCCTGAGCGTGCAGCTGTACTCCCTGCGACGTGCCGGCGATGGCGGTTTCGGCGATACCCAGGCGCTGGAAGACCTCGCACGCGTGGCAGGTGAACGCGGCGCCGAGGCGTTGGCGATCAGTCCGCTGCACGCCATGTTCGGCAGCGACACGCAGCGCTACAGCCCTTACTCGCCCTCCAGCCGATTGTTTCTCAACAGCCTGTACGCCGCACCCGGTGCGATCCTCGGCGAGCGGGCGATGCGCGCGGCGATTGACGCCACCGGGCTGACCGCCGAACTGCAAGCGCTTGAAGAACGCCCGCTGATTGACTGGCCCGTGGCTGCCCGAGCCAAACACCGCATCTTGAAAGCGCTGTACGAGGGTTTTGTCCACGGTGAACATCCCTTGCACGAAGACTTCAGCAGCTTCCGCCATGCTTCGGGAGAAGCGCTGGAAAATCATTGCCGCTTCGAAGCCCTGCAAGAGACCCGCGCCGCCAAAGGCGAGAGCCTCGACTGGCGCGAGTGGCCCGAGCAATGGCGCGACCCGCGCAGCGCCGCCCTGGCAGAATTCGCTGAAGAGAACGCTGCACGTATCGGTTTCTTCGCCTTCTGCCAATGGCTGATCACCCGTTGCCTGGAGCGCGCGCAAACCGCCGCCCGCAGTGCCGGGATGAGCATCGGCCTGATCGCCGACCTCGCCGTGGGCGCTGACGGCGGTGGCAGTCAGGCCTGGAGCCGCCAGGATGAATTACTTGCCTCGCTGACGGTGGGTGCGCCGCCAGACATCCTCAACCGGACCGGCCAAGGCTGGGGCATCTCTGCGTTTTCGCCCGAAGGCCTGGTGCGCAACGGCTTCCGTGCGTTTATCGAAATGCTCCGGGCCAATTTCGCCCACGCCGGCGGTTTGCGCATCGACCACATCATGGGCCTGCAACGCTTGTGGGTGATTCCCAACGGCGCGCTTCCCCGCGATGGCGCCTACCTGTACTACCCGGTCGACGATCTGCTGCGCTTGCTAACCCTCGAATCTCACCGTCATCAGGCGATTGTGTTGGGCGAAGACCTCGGCACCGTGCCGGATGGCCTGCGGGAAAAACTCAGCGCACGCTCGATCCTCGGCATGCGTGTGCTGCTGTTCGAACAGGACAACGCCCACTTCAAACCGATCCTCGACTGGCCGGACAACGCGCTGGCGACCACCAGCACCCATGACCTGCCGACACTCAATGGCTGGTGGCACGGCCGCGACATCGACTGGAACGCCCGGCTCGGCCTGACCGACGCCAGCGGCGAGATCGAGTGGCGCCAACACCGCGAGCGCGAACGCGAAGGCCTGCGACGGGTGTTGAGCCAGGACCCGCAGAACTTTCGCGAGGAGTCCCACGAAACTGATCAAGTGCTCGACGCCAGCGTGCGTTTCCTCGGGCATACCCGCGCGCCATTGGTGCTGCTGCCGCTCGAAGATGCCTTGGGCATCGAACAGCAAGCCAACCTGCCCGGCACCATCGACACCCATCCCAACTGGTCACGACGCTTGCCCGGCGACAGCGAAGCCCTGCTCGATGACCCGGACGCGGCCCGACGCCTCGAACTGCTCGCCTGCGCGCGGCTTCAGGCGGGCGAGCGTGACCAATGACGGCATCGAATATCCAACCGCTGCGGGCGACCCTGCGGCTGCAATTTCATAAAGGTTTCACCCTCGATCAAGCGGTGCCGCTGGTGCCGTATTTCGCGCAATTAGGCATCAGCCACGTCTATGCCTCGCCGCTGCTGGCCGCCCGCGCCGGTTCGATGCATGGCTATGACGTGGTGGACCCGACCACCGTCAATCCCGAACTGGGTGGCGAAGCCGCGCTGCGACGTCTGGTCAGCGCCCTGCGCGAACAGCGGATGGGGCTGATCCTCGACATCGTCTCCAACCACATGGCCGTCGGTGGCGCGGATAACCCGTGGTGGCTGGACTTGCTGGAATGGGGGCGCCTAAGCCCGTTCGGTGAATTTTTCGACATCCAATGGCATTCGCCAGACCCGTTGATGGAAGGTCAGTTGTTGCTGCCGTTCCTCGGCAGCGACTACGGCATCGCCTTGCAGGACGGCACCCTGCCCCTGCGCTTCGATGCGCAGTACGGCAGCTTTTATGTGCAGCATTACGACCACCGTTTCCCGATCTGCCCGATGAACTACGGCGAGCTGCTACCCACCGAGGTCGAACCGCTGAAGTCGCTGGCGGAGCGCTTCACCACCTTGAGTTACCAGACCGACGCGCACCGCCTCGCGGTGCCGCTGAAAGCCGAACTGCGTGAACTCGCCAGCGATCCGGTGCTGCTCAAGTCCATCGAACAGCACCTCAGCGCTTACGACTCGCTGACACCCGAAGGCTTCCAGCGCCTGCATAACCTGCTCGAGCGCCAGAGTTATCGTCTGGCCAGTTGGCGCACCGCAGCGGATGACATCAACTGGCGGCGTTTTTTCGATATCAATGAACTGGGTGGTTTGCGCGTCGAACGGCCCGCCGTGTTCGAAGCCACTCACGCGAAAATCTTCGAATTGGTAGCTGAAGGGCTGGTGGACGGTCTGCGCATCGACCACATCGACGGCCTCGCTGATCCCCGTGGCTACTGCCGCAAACTGCGACGCCGGGTCGATAGCCTGTCACCGGGGCGGCACTTGCCGATCTACGTCGAGAAGATCCTCGGCGAAGGCGAAACCCTGCACCGCGACTGGTCGGTGGACGGCACCACCGGTTATGAATTCATGAACCAGTTGTCGCTGTTGCAGCATGATCCGCAAGGCGCACACACCCTGGGCGAGCTCTGGCAGCGTTTCAGCGAACGGCCGGCCGACTTCCAGCAGGAAGCGCAACTGGCGCGGCAGCAGATCCTCAACGGCTCGCTGGCCGGTGATTTCGAAAGCGTTGCCCAGGCCTTGCTGCAAGTGGCCCGCGACGACCTGATGACCCGCGACCTGACCCTCGGTGCGATCCGCCGGGCGTTGCAGGAATTGATCGTGCACTTCCCGGTATACCGGACCTATATCAGTCCTCGTGGCCGCTCCGCTGAAGACGACGTTTTTTTCCAGCAGGCCATGAACGGTGCGCGGCAAACCTTGAGCGAAGCCGATTGGCCGGTGCTCGATTGCCTGGCCGGCTGGCTTGGCGGCGAGCCGTGGCGCAAGCGCCCGGTAGGTCGTCAGCGCAAGATCCTCAAGCATGCTTGCGTACGCTTTCAGCAACTGACGTCACCGGCCGCCGCCAAAGCCGTCGAAGACACCGCGTTCTATCGTTCAGCCGTGTTGCTCTCGCGCAATGACGTGGGCTTCAGTACCGAACAGTTCAGCGCCCCGGTGTCGGACTTCCATGCGGTCTGCGCCCAGCGTCTGGCCGAGTTCCCGGACAACCTGCTGGCCACGGCCACCCACGACCACAAACGCGGCGAAGACACTCGCGCACGCCTCGCGGTGTTGAGCGAACGCAGCGCCTGGTACGCCGAGCAAGTCCCGCTCTGGCGCACGCTTGCCCGACCATTGCGCGACGACGACCACATGCCGTCGGCGGGCGATGAGTTGATCCTGTATCAGGCGATCCTCGGCAGCTGGCCGTTGACCCTGCACATTGACAATCAACCGGCGCAGGCGGACTACGCCAAACGCCTCTGGCAGTGGCAACAAAAAGCCCTGCGCGAAGCCAAATTGCAAAGTAGCTGGAGCGCGCCGAACGAACCGTACGAACAGGCGATGCAAGCGTTTATCGAGCGGCTGTTTCTGGCCCCCGAAGGTGAGCTGTTGCGCGCAGCCCTCGGTAAAGCGGCGCAGGCCATTGCGCCTTCCGGCGCTATCAACGGCTTGGCGCAAACCTTGCTGCGAATGACCGTGCCGGGGGTGCCGGACCTCTATCAGGGCAACGACTTCTGGGATTTCAGCCTGGTCGATCCGGACAACCGCCGGCCGGTGGATTACGCCAGTCGTGAACGAGCCCTTCAAGCGACACCGCAGGTGCCCGAGCTGTTGTCGAACTGGCGTGACGGGCGCATCAAGCAGACGCTGATTGCCGAGGTGCTGAAACTGCGCGCCGAGCATGCCGAGCTGTTTTCCCGAGGGCGCTATCAGGCCCTTGAAGTGGTCGGCAGTCAGGCGCATCGGGTGCTGGCATTTGCCCGCGTGCTGGAAGGAAAACGCGCCATCGTGATCGTCCCTATTCGCTGCGCCGAACTGCTGAAAAACAGTGCCCAACCACAGATTGATGCGCCGCTGTGGGGCGATACACGGGTGAAATTACCGTTCGCCTCCTCCGATGAAAATCTGAAGGGACTTTTTTCCAGCGTCGCAGTCACAAAAAACAGGGAGCTGAACATCAGCGCCGCGCTGGGGGTTGTCCCGGTCAATCTCTTTATCCAACTCTTTACCCAAGCTTGAGTTCAGTTCAGGAGCATTGCGATGAGTACCGACGATAAACGCGTTCGCGAATTTGCCTATCAGATCTGGGAATCTGAAGGGAAACCCGAGGGTCAGGAAGCCCGCCACTGGGAGATGGCGCACAAGCTGGCCGAAGCGGAAGCCCTGGCGCCGAAAAAATCACCGAAAGCCACTGGCAGCAAAACCGCTGCCAAGCCTGGGGCAGCCAAGACCAATGGCGCACTGGACGGCAAAGCCAGCGACGCCAAATCGAAGGCCAAGGTCAAACCCGTAGCGGCGAAAGTGATCCCGCCGGGTGAGAAAGCCGTCGAGAGGAAGCCTCGCGTGGCGAAGAAACCACCGATCACCTGACGCGCCAACCGAATTGTGCTGATCGAAAACGTGGCGAGTTCGCTCGCCACTGAGGGCGCCTTCGCCCTCGAAAAACACCCGATTCTTTCTTGCAGGAGCATTTATGACCACGCCAAAAAAATCCGCGCCAGAACCTCACGCCGAGGCATCGCGAATCCGAGAAGGCTTGCCCTTCCCGCTGGGCGCAACCTGGGATGGTCTGGGGGTCAACTTTGCCTTGTTTTCCGCCAATGCCACTCGAGTCGAACTGTGCATCTTCGACGACGCCGGCGAAGTGGAACTGGAACGGATCGAACTGCCCGAATACACCGACGAGATCTACCACGGCTACTTGCCTGACGCCCATCCGGGGCTGATCTACGGTTATCGCGTCTACGGCCCCTACGACCCGGCCAACGGTCACCGTTTCAACCCGAACAAATTGCTGATCGACCCTTACGCCAAACAATTGGTCGGCCAGTTGAAATGGTCCGAAGCGCTGTTCGGCTACACCATCGGCCACCCCGACGCCGACCTCAGTTTCGATGAACGCGACAGCGCGCCTTTCGTGCCCAAATGCAAAGTCATCGACCCGGCGCACACCTGGGGCCACGACCATCGCGTCAGCGTGCCGTGGGACAAAACCATCATTTACGAAACCCACGTGCGCGGCATCAGCATGCGTCACCCTTCCGTCCCCGAGAACGTGCGCGGCACCTTCGCCGGGTTGATGGTCGATGACGTGCTGGAACACATCCGCAAACTCGGGGTGTCGTCGGTTGAGTTGCTGCCGATCCACGCGTTCGTCAATGACCAGCACTTGCTGCACAAGGGCATGACCAATTATTGGGGCTACAACAGCATCGCCTTTTTTGCCCCGGACCCGCGTTATCTGGCCAGCGGCAAGATTGCCGAGTTCAAGGAAATGGTTGCGCACCTGCACGAAGCCAACCTGGAAGTGATCCTCGACGTGGTCTATAACCACACCGCCGAGGGCAACGAACAGGGGCCGACCCTGTCCATGCGCGGCATCGACAACGCCTCGTACTACCGCTTGATGCCCGACGACAAACGCTTCTACATCAACGATTCCGGGACCGGCAACACCCTGGACCTTAGCCATCCGTGCGTCCTGCAAATGGTCACTGACTCCTTGCGCTACTGGGCGACGGAAATGCACGTCGACGGTTTCCGCTTTGACCTGGCGACCATTCTCGGCCGCTACCACGACGGTTTCGATGAGCGTCACAGCTTCCTCGTGGCCTGCCGGCAGGACCCGGTGCTGCGCCAGGTGAAGATGATTGCCGAGCCATGGGATTGCGGTCCCGGTGGTTATCAGGTCGGCAACTTCCCGCCGGGTTGGGTGGAATGGAACGACAAGTTCCGCGACACCGTGCGCGCGTTCTGGAAAGGTGACGACGGCCAACTCGCCGATTTCGCCAGCCGCATGACCGCCTCCGGTGAGATGTTCAACCAGCGCGGCCGGCGTCCTTATGCCTCGTTGAATTTCATCACCGCCCACGACGGTTTCACCCTCAACGACCTGGTGTCGTACAACGACAAGCACAACGAAGCCAACGACGAGAACAATCAGGACGGCAGCAATAACAACCTGTCGTGGAACCACGGCGTCGAAGGCCCCACCGACGATCCCGAGATCAACGAATTGCGCCAGCGGCAAATGCGCAACTTCTTTGCCACGCTGTTGCTGTCCCAAGGCACGCCGATGCTGGTGGCCGGCGACGAATTCGCCCGCACTCAAGAAGGCAACAACAACGCCTATTGCCAGGACAGCGAGATCGGCTGGGTCAACTGGGACTTCAGTGAGGACGGCAAGGCCCTGCTCAAGTTCGTCAAACGCCTGATCAAGTTGCGCCTGGCGTACCCGATCCTGCGTCGCGGACGCTTCCTGGTGGGCAATTACAACGAAGACATCGGGGTCAAGGACGTGACCTGGCTCGCGCCGGACGGCAGTGAAATGTCCCAGGAGCAATGGAATGAGGCCCACGGTCGTTGCCTCGGTATCTTGCTCGATGGCCGCGCCCAAGAAACCGGGATCCGCCGTAAGGGTGCCGACGCGACGTTGTTGCTGGTGGTAAACGCGCACCACGACATCGTCAATTTCACCTTGCCGGAAGTGCCGGACGGCGGGTTCTGGACTTGCATGATCGACACCAATCAACCGTCGATTCGCGGGCAGGAACGCTTTGAAATCGGCCACGAATATTCGGTGACCGGCCGTTCGCTGCTGCTGTTCGAATTGCAGCATGAGGAAGAAGAGTGAAATGGACCTTCAGGCGTTTCTGGCTCGCCAACCCGCGGATTACGCTGACACTCAGGCGTTAGGTCGTTGCCTGCGGGCGCTGGTGGAAGCGGGTTTGGATCAGCTGCCCCTGCCGGGCAGTGGCCGGACGCTGGAGCGTTTTCAGCGATTGGCCGAGGTCGGCGGGCATGATCTGGGGTTGTGCAAACTGTACGAAGGCCACACCGATGCACTGGCAATCATCGCGCAACTCGGTGGCGAGCCCACACCCGGCAGCACCTGGGGCATGTGGGCCGCCGAGCCGCCGAATGCGCGGGTGCGGGTCAGTCAGCAAGGTTTGAAGGGGCGCAAAGCCTGGTGCTCGGGTGCAGCGGTATTGAGCCATGCCTTGCTTACCGCGTGGGATGAAAACGACTGTCAGCAATTGGTCGCGGTGGCACTGGATCAACCCCGCGTCAGCGTGACGGATCAAGGCTGGCAAGCCGTCGGCATGGGCGCCACCGGCAGCGTCGAAGTGCTGTTCGATAATGCTGAAGCTCGCCTCATTGGCCAACCCGGCGACTACTTGCAACGGCCGGGTTTCTGGCAAGGCGGAATCGGCATTGCCGCCTGTTGGTACGGCGCCGCACACAGCCTCGCCGAACGCCTGCGCACTCACTGCGCGCAACGCGAAGAACCCCATGCCCTCGCCCACCTCGGCGCGGTCGACAGCGCTCTTTTCGCCGCCGCACAGGTGTTGCGCGCCAGCGCAATGAGCATCGATGCCTCGCCGCTGGAAAACGCCGAATTGCTCGCTCGCCGTGCCCGGGCGGTGGTCGAACAGGCCGCTGAACTAGTGATCCTCCACGTCGGCCACGCCCTCGGCGCCGGGCCTTATTGCAAGGACCGGCAGTTCGCCCGGCTGATCGCCGACCTGCCGGTATTCCTGCGTCAAAGTCATGCCGAGCGGGACCTCGCCGCGCTCGGTAAACAAGCTATTGAAGGGACATGGACGTTATGAAAACCAACCCCATCGTCGGCCAGGGCACGCCCCTGCACCTGTGGCAAACCTCCCGCCATCTGGCGCAACTGCCGGTGATCGACATCCTCAGCCTGGTACCCGAAGGCGCCCGCGCGGTGATCATCGCGCCGCACCCGGATGACGAAGTGCTGGGCTGCGGTGGTTTCCTGCAGGTGCTTGCGGCGGCGGGTCGGGCGCTGCAATTGATTTCAGTCACCGATGGCAGCGCCAGTCATCCCGGTTCGACACGCTGGCCGGTGGAGCGTCTGAGCGCCGTGCGCCCGCAAGAATCGGCTGAAGCGTTGCGCCGCCTCGGTTTGCCGCTGCACCAGTTGAAATGGCTTCGCGGCGGTTTCAGTGACAGCCAGGTTGCCGCGCGCGAATCCGAGTTGAGCGCGTTCATCGAACAGCATCTGCGCCCCAACGACGTGGTGTTCACCACGTGGCGCGAAGACGGCCATTGCGATCATGAAGCCGTCGGGCGAGCCAGTGCCACTGCCGCCAGCCGCGTCGGTGCAACCCTGCATGAACTGCCCGTGTGGACCTGGCACTGGGCAACGCCGGAAGACGCGTTCGTGCCGTGGCACCGGGCACGCAAAATTCTCCTGACGCCGCCGCTGATCGCACGCAAGCGCCATGCGATTCACGCTTTCGCCAGCCAGTTGGAAGGAGACCCGCACATCGGCTTGCCGCCCGTGTTGGCGCCCTATGTGCTGGACCGCCTGTTGCAGCCGTTCGAGGTGGTGTTTCTATGAGTGTCGACGATCGTTATTTCGACGGTTTGTTTGCCGGTAACGATGATCCGTGGGCGTTTCGTCAACGCTGGTACGAGCAGCGCAAACGCGCCATCACCCTCGCCGCCCTGCCGCGCCCGCATTACCGCGCGATCTTTGAGCCCGGCTGCGCCAATGGTGAACTGAGCTTTGAACTGGCCAGCCGTTGCGATCGCCTGCTGTGCTGCGACACCGCCGCCGCAGCCGTTGTGTTGGCGCGCACCCGCCTCGGCCCGTTTGATCATGCCGAAGTGCGCCACTCACGCTTGCCTGCGGATTGGCCGGAAGAAAAATTCGACCTGATCGTGCTCAGTGAAATCGGTTACTACCTCGATGCCGAAGACTTGAAACGCCTGATCCAACGGGCCGAACAGTCACTCACCGCCGACGGCCAACTGCTGGCCTGTCACTGGCGCCCGCCCATCGACGGCTGCCCCTTGAACGCGCGCCAAGTGCATGACTTGCTTCACGAACACCTTCCGCTGGCGCGTCTGGTGTTGCATCAGGAAGCGGATTTCCTGCTGGAGCTATGGAGCCGCGAACCGCGCTCCGTGGCCTCACTTGAGGGCTTGCGATGATTGGCATTCTGATCCCCGCGCATAACGAAGAAGACTTGCTCGCCGACTGCCTGCAAGCCGCCCTGTGCGCCGCGCAACATGAGTTGCTGCGCGGTGAAAGCGTCGCAGTGCTGGTGGTGCTCGACAGTTGCACCGACCGATCTGGGGAGATTGTCCAGCGCTACCCGGTCCACAGCCTGAGCATCGAGGCCCGCAACGTCGGCCAGGCACGCGCAGTCGGGGCAAGTTTTCTGCTGGCATTGGGGGTGCGCTGGATCTCCTGCTCCGACGCCGACAGTCGTGTCGCGCAGGACTGGCTGGTGGCGCAGTTGTCGCTGGATGCGGACGCGGTGTGCGGCACGGTCACGGTCGATGCGTGGCACGAATCATTCGATGAGTCGGCGCAGATTCGCTATCACCAGCATTACCAGGCACGCGACGGCCACCGGCACATTCACGGCGCCAACCTGGGCATCAGTGCCGACGCCTATCGGCGCGCCGGCGGATTCGAACCGCTGACCTGTCATGAAGACGTGCAACTGGTGCGACAACTGGAGCGCTGCGGCGCAAAAATTGCCTGGAGTCATCGCCCGCAAGTGCTCACCAGCGCCCGTCTGGACAGTCGCGCGCGGGGTGGTTTCGGCGACTACTTACACGATCTGGCACAGATCGATTAAAAAAAAACCGGCTTAGTCGGAACCGTTGCGCGACGAATAGGATTACTTGAGCAATACTCAGCACGCGACAATCCAGGGTACGGAGAAGTCGCACATTGCTATCAAACAGAACAAGGACGTAGCCCCGATGAAATCCGTCTCCATCATCGACAGCAGCCAGCCAGCACAAATCTGGAACAGCGCGCTGCAACTGGACAACATCCCCGTCATCAACACCCAGACCCTGGTTCCCCCCGGCGCACGCGCCGTGGTGATCGCGCCGCATCCCGGCGATGAAGTGGTCACCTGTGGCGGCCTGCTGCAGTTGCTCTCGACCCTCGGTCATCCCCTGCAATTGATTTCGGTCACCGATGGCAGTGCCACTCAACCCGGTTCGCAGCAATGGTCCGAGAAACGCCTGAGCGTGTTTCGCGGCCAGGAAAGCGTCGAAGCGTTGCGCCGGCTCGGCTTGCCGATGCACAGCCTGAAATGGATTCGGGGTGGCTTCACTGATTTCGTCCTCGCTGAACACGAGACGCAACTGACCCGGTTCATCGCCCGCTACCTGCGTCCCGGTGACGTGGTGTTCAGCACCTGGCGCGAAGACGGTACACCCGACCACGACGCCGTCGGCCGTGCCAGCGCCGCGGCGGCGAGCATGGTCGGTGCGACATTCCATGAACTGCCAATATGGGCCTGGCACTGGCCGGCTCGCGATCAGGCGCTGATGCCTTGGCACCGGGCCCGCAAAGTCCGCCTCGACACCTGGACCGTCGCGCGCAAAAGCCACGCCACCCACGCCTACGCCAGCCAGCTCGACGGCGAACCGGCCTTGGGCATTGCACCGCTGCTTCCCCGGGTGATCCTGGACCGCATGCGCTTGCCCTATGAAATCGTCTTCATCTGAATCCAACACAATCCAATGTGGGAGCGAGCCTGCTCGCGAAAGCGGTGTGTCAGTCGACAAGTATTTTGACTGACACACCGCTTTCGCGAGCAGGCTCGCTCCCACAGTTGTTCGGTGGTGAACACACTTTCGCTGATTGCCACTGAACTGCCTGCCGCCGCATCAGTCGCATGCATAAGCAGCCAACATTCAGAGGAGCCAACGTGACCAGCGATTCCGAGCAGCGGGCCACCCTCAAGCCGTCCCCGGCGATTCATCGCCTGAGGGTGCTCACGGTCAATACTCACAAGGGCTTCACCGCCCTCAACCGGCGTTTCATCCTCCCGGAGTTGCGCGAGGCGGTGCGCAGTACGTCGGCGGATCTTGTGTTCCTGCAAGAAGTGGTCGGCGAACACGATCGGCACTCTTCCCGTTATTACAACTGGCCGCAGACCTCCCAATACGAATTCCTCGCCGACAGCATGTGGAGCGATTTCGCCTATGGCCGCAATGCGGTTTACCCCGACGGCCACCACGGCAATGCCCTGCTGTCGAAATACCCGATCCGCGAATTTCGCAACCTTGATGTATCGATCACCGGCCCCGAAAGGCGCGGGTTATTGCACTGCGTGTTGGAGGTGCCGGGGCACGCTGAAGTGCATGCGATTTGCGTACACCTGAGCCTGCTGGAAAGTCATCGTCAGTTGCAATTGCAGCTCCTCTGCCAACTGCTCGAATCCCTGCCCGACGATGCCCCGGTGATCATTGCCGGTGATTTCAACGACTGGCAGCTGCAAGGCAATGCCGCCCTCGCCCGTCGCGACTACCTGCACGAAGCGTTCGAACGCCATAACGGGCGACCGGCGAAAACCTATCCCGCGCGTTTTCCGTTGCTGCGCCTGGACCGGATTTACCTGCGTAACGCCAGCAGCCATGAACCGCGAATCCTCGGCAATAAACCCTGGACGCACCTGTCGGATCACCTGCCGCTGGCGGTGGAGGTACACCTCTAGCAACCGAGTAGAAGCTCTGATTCGCAGTTTTTTTGACGTTTTATCGAACAAACAAGCGCTTAGATCTGCGCCGTAAATCAGTCACTTGCAGCACCTAAAATACCCATACCATTTATCGGCCATTTTCTTGACGCGCTGTCAACGGTCTTCTTAGCTACACCTTACTACCCCCGAAGTACCATCAGGGGGCAACCCCCTCAGACACCCGCCAATCCGGGCGCCCAGCGGCTTGCCCTCAATCCATTCGGCCGCCCCTCATTCGGGGTAGGAGAGACGCCACAGCGAGATACCGCATGCGATTGCAAGGTAGACCCCCATGAAGACTTCATTCACCCAACAAGAGATAAAAGTCACTTTTTGCACTGTCTCGAGCTCTATCCTGCTGTGCTCGACCCTCGAAACCCAGGCGGCACCCGCGGAGGAAGAAACCCTTCCATGGTATCGCCAGGATGTACCGGTTCTCACCTTGCCAACCTCGCACCTCACCTCGTTCTATCCCGGCGTCTTCGGCTCCGCGTCCGATAGTCGAAGTTCACGTCTGACCATCGAAGACGAAGCCCCCTCGACCTGGGATCAGGTCTACGGCAAGCCATCGCGGCAGGCGCAGACCGACTTTCTGTCACAGGGTTCTTCGATCCCGGGCAGCACTGAATTCAAAGGGCCGGCGATCCTCACCCTGCAGAGCGGCAGTGGCCATACCCAGCAGGTCGGACTGATCGGCGGCACCACCCGGTTACAAGGCAACAGCAACGGCTTGTTGACCAGTCCAGCCCTGGCCGACCCCGACAACGACACCCTCAACCTTCAAGGCCAGAGCCTCGGTGCATATTGGAGCTTGACGGGCCCACAAGGCTGGCACGTGGATTTGACCGCCAGCGGCGGCCGGGTCAACGGCTTCAGCCGAAATGACCAGGGCGCACGGCAGGCAACGGAAGGCAGTGCGATGACGTTGTCGGTGGAAGGCGGCTTTCCGATTGGCCTGAGCGAGAACTGGGTAGTCGAACCCCAAGCGCAGTTGATCAATCAACGCATCACACTGGATACGCCGTATGCCGGCTCAGGGAACGCGTCATCCAGCGACCTGACGTCCTGGAGCGGCCGGGTCGGTGCGCGATTGAAAGGTAGTTACGACATCAATGGCCTGGGCGTCGAACCCTACGTGCGGACCAACTTGTGGCACACCGTGTACACCGGCAATACCGTGACCCTCGACCAGGTCGACAAGATCAGCAGCAGCCGCAATTCATCGACGGTTGAGGTGGGGTTGGGGTTGGTGGCGAGGGTTACGCCGGCGGTGAGTTTGTACGTCAGTGCGGATTACAGCAGTGACGTGGATGACAATGATTTGAACGGGTTGATCGGGAGTCTGGGGGTGCGGATGCGGTGGTGAGCGACAGGCATCAAGAGAGGCTTTGTCAGCGCTGACGCCTTCGCGAGCAGGCTCGCTCCCACAGTGGTTTTGCATACGACACAAATCCAGTGTGGGAGCGAGCCTGCTCGCGAAGGGAGCGACTCGGTGTCAGATCAGCCCTCAGGCCGCAAGATCAACACCGCCAGCGGCGGCAAATTCAACACCAGCGACAATGCCTGCCCATGGCTCGGCTCCTCTTCGGTAAACACCCCGCCACTGTTGCCATAGTTGGAACCGGCATACATCGCCGCATCACTGTTGATCACCTCGGTCCAGCGCCCGGCAAACGGTACGCCGACGCGATAACCCTCACGCGGCACCGGGGTAAAGTTGGCCACCACCAGCACCGGTCGGCCCTCCTTGCTCCAGCGCAGCCACGCGTAGACGCTGTTGATCGCATCGTCGCCGATCAGCCACTGGAAGCCTTGCGGCGCATCGTCCTGCTCATGCAGCGCCGGCTCTTCGCGGTACAGCCGATTGAGGTCGCCGACCAGTTTCTGCACCCCTTTGTGTTCGGGGTATTGCAGCAAATACCAGTCGAGTTGCTGATCGTGGTTCCACTCGCGCCACTGGCCGAATTCGCAGCCCATGAACAACAGCTTCTTGCCCGGGTGCGTCCACATGAAGCTCAAGTAGGCGCGTAGGTTGGCAAACTTCTGCCAGCGGTCGCCGGGCATTTTGTCGATCAGCGAATGCTTGCCGTGAACCACTTCATCGTGGGATATCGGCAAGATGAAACGCTCGGACCAGGCATACACCAGGCCAAAACTAAGTTCGTTATGGTGATGGGCGCGGTACACCGGGTCCTGCTGGATGTAATGCAGCGAATCGTGCATCCAGCCCATGTTCCATTTATAGGCAAAGCCCAGGCCGCCCTGTTGCGTGCTTTGGCTGACACCCGGCCACGCGGTGGATTCTTCGGCGATGACCAGCGCACCCGGCGCTTCCAGCGCGACCACGTCGTTGAGGTGGCGCAAGAAGTCGATGGCTTCGAGGTTTTCCCGACCGCCATGGCGGTTCGGCACCCATTCGCCAGCCTTGCGCGAATAGTCGCGATAAAGCATCGAGGCGACCGCATCGACACGCAGGCCATCGACGTGAAAATGCTTGAGCCAGTGCAGCCCGGAAGCCAGCATGTAACCGTGCACTTCGGTGCGGCCGAGGTTGTAGATCAGCGTGTCCCAGTCCTGATGAAAACCTTCCTGCGGGTTGCCGTATTCATACAACGCTGTGCCGTCGAATTGCGCCAGGCCGTGGGTATCGGTCGGAAAATGCGCCGGTACCCAATCGAGAATCACGCCGATTTCCGCCTGGTGGCAGGCGTTGACGAAAGCGGCAAAGTCATCCGGAGAACCGTAACGGGCGCTGGGGGCGAATTGCGACAGCAGTTGATAACCCCACGAGCCGCCGAATGGATGCTCCATGATCGGCATCAGCTCGATATGGGTGAACCCCAAGTCCTTCACATAAGGAATCAGCCGCTCACCCAACTCGTGCCAGGTGTACTGGCGGGCGACTTCGCCCAGATCGTCGAGCTCACACTGCCAGGAGCCGGCATGCAGTTCGTAGATCGACAGCGGCGCCGTCGCTCGCTGACGCTCAGCACGCGACTCCATCCACGCCTGATCCTGCCAGTCGATGTTCAGCGGCGAGGCGACTTTCGAGGCCGTGTCTGGCGGCAAGGTAGTGGCCAGTGCCATCGGGTCAGCCTTGAGCGGCAATATGCCGTGGCTGCCGAGGATTTCGTATTTGTACGCCTCACCCGCTCGCAGGCGCGGGATGAACAACTCCCAGACCCCGGTCGGATGGCGCAGACGCATGGGATGGCGGCGACCGTCCCAGTTGTTGAAATCACCCACCACCGACACGCGCTTGGCGTTGGGCGCCCACACGGCGAAACGCACGCCGTCGACACCGTCAACCGTCTGCAACTGCGCGCCGAGGCAACTGCTCAGGTCGCGGTGATTGCCTTCGGCGAACAGGTACAAATCCATCTCGCCGAGCAATGGGCCGAAGCTGTAGGGGTCTTCACTGACTTGCTCGCCGCCGGCCCAACGGGTGCGCAGCAGGTACGCCTGGGCCCGATCGAAATGCCCGACAAACAGCCCCGGTGTCTGGGTGGCCTCAAGGTTGCCGAGTTCTTCCCCGGAGTCCCTGGCCAACACTTGCACGCTCAAGGCGTCCGGCAGATAGGCACGAATGAATTGCCCACCGGCGCCATCGCCATGGGGGCCGAGAATTGCAAAGGGGTCGTGATGTTCGGCGCGTACCAGCGCGTCGATGTCCCGCGATCTGGGCAGTAATGCCTCTTTAGCGTGACCCTGTTCCTTGTTCGAGAAACTCATGACTACTCTCCACCAAGATCGGAAAAGGGTTTAAGCCCACTCAATAATCCATACAAGCCGTGCAACGGCACCGGCAGCCAAGTGGGTCGATTTTCGGCCTCATACGCCACTTCATAGGCCGCCTTCTCCAGACCGAACAACGCCAGCGCGGCGTCCTCGCCTTCCGGATCTTGCCACGCATGAGCAAGACTAGCTGCCGCCAGCCGATAAGCGTCGACAAATGCCTGTTTCGCTTCAATCAGGTAACGCTCGGCGACCCGTTGGCGCGCCCCCTGAGCTTCGGCCGTGTTGTCGACGTTGTGCACATTGATCGTCATCGCAGCGGCGTAATCGAACGAACGCAACACACCGCTGACGTCTTTGTACGGACTGTGCTTGCCGCGTCGCTCACGCAACGGCCGCGCCGGCTCACCCTCGAAGTCGATCAGGTAGGCATCGCCCTTGATCACCAGCACCTGACCCAGGTGCAAGTCGCCGTGGACGCGGATGCGCAAGCCACCGACGGCTTTCTTGCCCAGTTCCTGAACATGGCTGAGGATGGCTTTTTTCTCGTCCAGTAAACGACTGACCAAAGCCTGATCCGCCGGGTTCAGTTGATTTTGATGCTGCTTGAGCAACTTGAGCGCGTGTTCCAGCTGCGCCGCCACGTCCTTGGCCGAGGCCAGCGCCTCTTTCGAAGTAGTCACCTGCGGCGCGAAGTCCTTGTCTTTGGTCGGGGCCGCCAGGACCTGGTGCATTTCTCCCAGGCGCTGGCCGAGCATGCCGGCGAAATCCTTCAGCTCACCGAGGGCGTTGTAGTGCTGTTCCTGCTCGGAGATCGCGTCAGCCAACTCATCACGCAGCGCGCGTTCAAGGTTGTTTTGGGTCCATTCCCAGGCATCGCCCTGATTGCTCAGATAACCCTGGGCGATCATCAACAAGGTGTCCTCGCCGTGTTCGTCGCGGCGCACCACCGAGCCCAGCAGTGGCGAGATGTTCTGGAACCCGGCATTGGTCAGGTACGCGCTCATTTCCAGTTCCGGGTGCACGCCCGAGGCGAGTTTGCGGATCAGTTTGAGCACCAGGCTGTTGCCGATCACCACCGAACTGTTGGATTGCTCGGCCGAGAGATAGCGTATGGGCGACTCTTGCGTCAGCCCGAGTTTCGCCAGTTCCGCGGTCGGTTCAAAGCGGATGTCACCCTCGCTCGACGACAACACCGTGTCGTTCTGCATGCCATGCAACACGGCATGGATAAAGGGTTCGAGGCTGAAGGCGTCGGTAATCAAACCCACCTGACGCCCACGTCGCACCCGCGACAATGCCAGCTGTTGAGGCAGTGCGGCGCCGACCTGATCTTCGGGAATAAAACCGAATGGCAACTGGTAGCGGTGGGTCTGGCCGGCGCTGGAGACTTCGATTTCGCTCAGCAGCACCGGGTGCAACGGATCGCCGAAGCGCACGCCATAGGCCAGGTTGACCTGTTCGATGGCTGCGTCCTTGCCGGCAAACCAGCGGCGGTTCTGTAGCCAGCTCGGCAGAATGCCTTGCTCCAGCGTGCCGCGCGACGGCGTTTCGAGCAGTTCTTCCATGCGTTTCTTCAACACCAGCGTGGTGAAGTCCGGCAGGCTTTGCGCCGGTTCCACGTGCCAGCTCGGCATCTGGTTTTCCGCCGCGAGCCCGAACCAATAGAAACCGTACGGCGCCAGGGTCAGGAGGAAATTCAATTGGCCAATCGGCGGGAACGCGTTACCGCCGAGCATCTCCACTGGCACCATGCCGACGTACGCCGACAGGTCGAGTTCCGCCGCCTGGGCACTGCGCGAGACGTTGGCCACGCAGAGGATGATTTCGTGCTTGCCATCCTCGCCGGTGAATTCACGGGTGTAGGCCAGAATCCGCCGGTTGCTCGGCGAAAGCATTTTCAGCGTACCGCGCCCGAAAGCCTTGGACTGTTTGCGCACGGCGAGCATGCGTCGGGTCCAGTTGAGCAGCGAATGCGGATCGCCGGCCTGGGTTTCGACGTTGACCGACAGGTAGCCGTATTGCGGGTCCATGATCGGTGGCAACACCAGGCTCGCCGGGTCGGCGCGGGAGAACCCGCCGTTACGGTCAATCGACCACTGCATCGGAGTGCGCACGCCATCGCGGTCGCCGAGGTAGATGTTGTCGCCCATGCCGATTTCATCGCCGTAATACAGGGTCGGCGTGCCGGGCATCGACAGCAGCAGGCTGTTAAGCAGCTCCACGCGACGACGATCTCGCTCTACCAATGGCGCCAGACGACGGCGGATGCCCAGATTGATCCGCGCCCGACGGTCGGCTGCGTAGTAATTCCACAGGTAGTCGCGCTCCTTGTCGGTGACCATTTCCAGGGTCAGCTCATCGTGGTTGCGCAGGAAAATCGCCCACTGACAGTTGGCCGGGATCTCCGGGGTCTGGCGCAGGATGTCGGTAATCGGGAAGCGATCTTCCTGAGCCAGCGCCATGTACATGCGCGGCATCAACGGAAAATGAAAGGCCATGTGGCATTCGTCGCCATTCAAACCTTGGGCGTCGGTGTCGCCGAAGTACAGTTGCGTGTCCTCCGGCCATTGATTGGCCTCGGCCAGCAGCATGCGGTCCGGGTAGTTGGCATCGATCTCGGCGCGGATCTGCTTGAGGACGTCGTGGGTCTCGGGGAGGTTTTCGTTGTTGGTGCCGTCCCGTTCGATCAGGTACGGAATGGCGTCCAGGCGCAGGCCGTCGATGCCCATGTCGAGCCAATAGCGCATTACCGAGAGCACGGCTTTCATGACTTGCGGGTTATCGAAATTCAGGTCCGGCTGGTGGGAGTAGAAACGGTGCCAGAAGTATTGGCCGGCGACCGGGTCCCAGGTCCAGTTGGATTTCTCGGTGTCGAGAAAGATGATGCGGGTGCCGTCGTACTTGTGGTCGTCATCGGACCAGACGTAGAAGTCCCGCGCCGCCGAGCCGGGTTTGGCCTTGCGGGCGCGCTGGAACCAGGCGTGCTGATCCGAGGTGTGGTTGATGACCAGTTCGGTAATCACCCGCAAGCCACGTTCATGGGCTTCGGAGATGAAACGCTTGGCATCGGCCATCGTGCCGTAGTCGGCGTGGACACCCCGGTACTCGGCGATGTCGTAGCCATCATCGCGGCGTGGCGAGGGGTAGAACGGCAACAGCCAGATGGTGTTGACGCCCAGGTCGGCGATGTAGTCGAGTTTGGCGATCAGGCCGGGAAAGTCGCCGATCCCGTCGTTGTTGGAGTCGAAAAATGATTTGACGTGAACCTGGTAGATCACCGCGTCCTTGTACCAGAGCGGGTCCTTGATGAAGGTGGCTGCCTTGGGTTTCTTCGCCATTTGAAACTCCTGTTGAAATCGAAAAAGCCGCTGAGCCCAAACACAATGATTACCTGTGGGAGCGAGCCTGCTCGCGAAGAGGCCGGTACATCCGATCCATCTTTGGCGATTGGCTCACCACTTTCGCGAGCAGGCTCGCTCCCACAGGTTCTGCGTGTTAGGTAGTTATTCGCCAGATGCCGAACGGCTGATACGCCGGGTCGATGCGCATGAACTGGTACTTGCCATACCAGGTCCAGCGATGCCCGTTCATCAAGTCTTCGCCCTGGGTGATGGCGTCGTCGGGCAAACCCATTTCCCACAGCGGCAATTCAAAATTGGCTTCCTGAACGTTATGCGGATCGAGACTCACCGCCACCAGAATGAAATTGCTGCGGTCCGCACTGCGCTTGCCGAAATACAGAATGTTGTCGTTCCACGCGTTGTAGACCTTCAGGCCAAGGTGCGTATGCAGCGCCGGGTTCTGCCGGCGGATGCGGTTGAGCTGCGCGATCTCGGCAATGATGTTGCCCGGCGCATTGAAGTCCCGTGGACGAATCTCGTACTTCTCGGAGTCGAGGTATTCCTCTTTGCCCGGGATCGGTGCTGATTCACACAACTCGAAACCCGAATACATGCCCCACAGCCCAGAGCCCATGGTCGCCAGCGCCGCACGGATCAAAAAACCGGCGCGCCCGGACTCATGCAGGAAGGCCGGATTGATGTCCGGTGTATTGACGAAGAAGTTCGGCCGGTAACATTCACGCCACGGCGATTCGTTCAGCTCGGTGAAGTACGTCGCCAGCTCATGCTTGGTGTTGCGCCAGGTGAAATAGGTGTAGCTCTGCGAATAACCGACCTTGCCCAGCCGCGCCATCATTGCCGGCGTGGTAAAGGCTTCCGCGAGGAAGATCACTTCGGGGTACAACGCGCGCACATCGGCGATCAGCCATTGCCAGAATGGCAGCGGTTTGGTGTGCGGGTTGTCGACGCGAAAGATCTTCACGCCCTCCTCGACCCAGCCGACCACGATGTCGCGCAGTTCGACCCACAGGCTTGGAATCGCCTCGGTCGCATAGAAGTCGACGTTGACGATGTCCTGGTATTTTTTCGGCGGGTTCTCGGCGTATTTGATCGTGCCGTCCGGCCGCCAGTTGAACCAGCCCGGGTGCTGCTGCAGCCATGGGTGGTCCTGGGAACACTGAATCGCAAAGTCGAGGGCGATTTCCAGTCCGTAGTCCGCCGCCGTGGCGACCAGTCGGCGGAAGTCCTCGCGGGTGCCCAGCTCTGAATGAATCGCCTCGTGCCCGCCCTCTTCGCTGCCAATCGCATAGGGGCTGCCGGGGTCGTCGGGACCGGCCGTCAGGGAATTGTTCGGGCCTTTGCGGAAACTGCGGCCGATCGGGTGGATCGGCGGAAAGTACAGAACGTCGAAGCCCATGTCCTGAATCATCGGCAGCCGCGAGTGCACATCATTGAAGGTGCCGTGACGGGCCGGATCGTCGGTGATCGAGCGCGGAAACAACTCATACCAACTGGCGAACTGCGCCAGCTCCCGTTCGACATCCAGCGGGTACTCGGGGCTGAGGCTTACATAGGCACGATGATCGGCCTGGGCCATCAGCTCGGCGCTACGCTGGTGCAGAAACAGCGCCACCTGCTCGTTTTCGAGCAGACCGGACAATTCGTGGTGCATCGCCGCCAGTTGTTCGCTCAACACGCCCTCGCTGCGCTCGGCCGCCTTCAGCACCTGAGTACGGCCTTCCTGCAACTCCAGGCTGACCGGGACTCGCGCCGCGTGTTTCTTCTCCAGCTCGTAGCAGAAGCTGGCGAACTGATCGATCCAGGCTTCGATGCAGAACAGATAGCGGCCCTGACGCTCGATGCGGAACTGGCCTTGCCAGCCGTTATTGCCCAGGTCCGCCATGACTGCGCTTTGCCAGACTTCGTCGCCTTCGGCACGCCAGCGCACTCGCACGGCCAGCTTGTCGTGACCGTCGGCAAACACTTTGCTGGTCACCACCACGTCCTGGCCGACCACGGCCTTGACGGCGAACTGTCCGCCATCAAGGCTCGGCTGGGTATTTTCAATGGCGATTCGCGGCAGTAATAAAGCCTGCGACAGCGGCATATGCGGGTTGTAGTTCAGCTCTGTCGGTTTTTCAGCAGTCATCGAGCATCTCTCCTTTACGCCCCATGGACGCTCTTGTAGCGGGTGTTCCCTGATTTGATTCACTTAGGTTGGGAGCCACCGTCGGCGATAAAAGTTCAGAGGGAATTGCCCTGGCGTTTTGCGGGGAATCAATTCCCGCGTCAGGAGGTCAATCCACTTAAGCACGACTTACGCCATGTGCCACTGGAGGCTTGAACAATGAGTATTCCAATCCCTGCCGAAACGCCTGACCCGAACATCGACAGCCCGGTCATTCCACCGACTGAGCCGCAACCCGTGCCTGAGCAGGACCCGCCCGGCACTCAACCGCCACCTCGGGAAGAACCACCGAGCACCATGCCGCCGGTGATTGTGCGGCCCTGATCATGACAATTTACGGGGTGCGGTCGTTGTCGATCAGGCGCACGATCCGCGGCATCACGCTGAAAATCGCCAACGCCAGCAACGTACTGAACACCGCCGTCGCCTCGCGCCCCAGGCCGGCCGACACGCCGATGGCGGCGGTCATCCACAACCCGGCGGCGGTGGTCAGGCCTTTGACCTGGGCTTCGTCGCCCTCGGTGTTTTTCAGGATAGTCCCGGCGCCGAGAAACCCGATCCCGGCAATGACGCCCTGCACCACCCGGCTCATCGCATCGGCCTGAGCGCCGGACATCTGCGGTACCAGCACAAACAGCGCCGCTCCCAGCGCCACCAGCATGTGGGTTCGCACCCCGGCGGCCTTGCCCTTGTGCTCACGCTCGAAACCGAGAATCCCGCCCAGTAACGCCGCTATCAGCAGGCGCACGGTAATTCGCGTCAATTGCGATGCATCACCGATGTCGGCGAACTCCGCTTGCAGCGTCACCCAAACTTCATGCCACCAGGCGTTCATGCTGTGATCCTTGTGCGGTTGTCAGAGGATGGACCGCGCCGACCATTAATCGGTTGCACCGAACGATGGCCGGCGAATGCGCCCTAACGGTTAAGTACCCGCAGAAAAAAGGACACCACCATGACCGTGCGCATCGAAAACGAGACTTGCTTCTTCACCACCGAAAACGGCGAGGAAATTCGCCTGTGCCCCGACGTCACCATTGTCACCGACTCGGAAAAATCCATGTCAGCAGTGGACCTTGCCGGCCAGCGTATCTACATCACCGAAGCAGAAGCCGATGCATTGACCGTAGCAGGCGCGGTGGATGGTCGCCGGCATTTGAAGGCCACGGACAGTGATTCGGTAATTTGATGACGCCGATCAACAACCGCGGCGCAGGCTTGAGATAGGCGGCTGCGTCGCGCCGGGGCTGGTGCTTCAAGTTGTCGCACATAGCGGATTAGCGCTCATCTGATCCGCTTTTTATTGCAATACCTGAGTCTGTTATGCAAACAGATCGACGCTCATAGTGCGCTGGCCTGATGGAGGCTGATGAGCGACAGACCATGAGCGATAGAATCCCCGTCCGATTAGTTGAAAGCACCGCTGCGGTACAGACTTTTGAGCCTTCGCGTCCAAAGATGAAGGCCAAGTCCAGCGACAACCTGATCCACACCCGAAGCTTCACAGGCCTGTTCCGCACCTTGCGTTTGAGCGGAGCGGGATTTCTGTTTTTGCTGTTCTTCGGCACGGTGTGGCTGAATTGGGGCGACCGCCAGGCGGTGCTCTGGGACCTTTCCGAAAGTAAATTCCACATCTTCGGCGCGACCTTCTGGCCGCAGGACTTCATCCTGCTGTCGGCGCTGTTGATCATCGCCGCGTTCGGTCTGTTTGCGATCACCGTGTTCGCAGGCAGAGTCTGGTGCGGTTACACCTGCCCGCAGAGCTCCTGGACCTGGATCTTCATGTGGTGCGAGAAAATCACCGAAGGCGAACGCAACCAGCGCATCAAGCTGCAAGCCGCGCCGTGGGGCTTGAACAAACTGCTGCGCCGCTCCACCAAGCACACGCTGTGGCTGGCGATCAGCCTGCTCACCGGGCTGACCTTCGTCGGCTATTTCACCCCGATCCGGCCATTGGCCGAAGAGCTGCTGACCTGGCAAATGGGCGGTGTCAGCCTGTTCTGGGTGCTGTTCTTCACCGGCTCCACGTACATCAACGCCGGCTGGCTGCGTGAAGCGGTGTGCATGCACATGTGCCCGTATGCGCGGTTCCAGAGCGTGATGTTCGACAAAGACACCCTGACCATTTCCTATGATGCGGCCCGTGGTGAGAACCGTGGCCCGCGCAAGCGTGAAGTGCAACCGGCCGAGGTCGGTCTGGGTGATTGCATCGACTGTCAGCTGTGCGTGCAGGTCTGCCCGACCGGCATAGACATCCGTGACGGCTTGCAGATGGAGTGCATCGGCTGCGCCGCGTGCATCGACGCCTGCGACTCGATCATGGACAAAATGGGCTATGCCCGTGGGCTGATCAGCTACACCTCGGAGCATGAGTTGCAGGGGGGCAAGACGCACCTGCTGCGGCCACGGCTGATTGGTTACACAGCGGTGCTGTTGGTGATGATCGGCGCCCTCGCCCTCGCGCTGGTGGAGCGGCCGATGGTGTCGCTGGACGTGAGCAAGGACCGTGGGTTGTTCCGTGAAAACAGTCAGGGGCAGATCGAAAACATCTACAGCCTCAAGGTCATTAATAAAACCCAGCTGCGCCAGGACTATCGTTTGAGTCTGGTGGAGGGCGACGGCTTCCAGTTGCAAGGCAAGACGCAACTGAGCCTGGCGCCGGGCGAGATTGTCGATGTGCCGGTATCGGTGGCGATGACCACGGAACGGCCGAGCAGCAGTTCGCAGACGATCATCTTCAAGATTGAAGACAGCGATGAGCCGGGCATTTATAGCGAAGCGAAAAGCCGGTTTGTTGCGCCGATGAACCGTTGATCCCTTAGACTGCGGTGCCCTGTGGCGAGGGAGCTTGCTCCCGCTCGGCTGCGCAGCAGTCATAAAATTTTGGGGGCGCTGCGCACCCCAGCGGGAGCAAGCTCCCTCGCCACAACAGCTGATTGAACTCATTCGATTGCGGGATGCTGATGAAACGCTACGAAAAATTCGCCGACGACATCGCTGAACTGATCCGCTCCGGTGTCCTCGGCCCCGGCCAGCGCGTGCCGTCGGTGCGCTACGCCAGCCAGACCTACGGGGTGAGCCCGTCCACGGTGTTCCAGGCCTACTACTTGCTCGAACGCCGCGGCCTGATCCGCGCCCGCCCGCGCTCCGGCTACTTCGTCAACGTCCACGCACCGAGCCCGTTTTCGGAGCCGGTGATCAGCAGCCAGGTCAACGAGTCCACCGAAGTCGACGTCAGCGAACTGGTGTTCTCGGTGCTCGACTCGATCAAGGACCCAAACACCGTCCCGTTCGGTTCAGCCTTCCCCAGCCCGACCCTGTTCCCGCTGCAGCGCCTGTCGCGCTCGCTGGCCAGTGCCTCCCGAGAGATGGACCCGCGCATGGTCGTCACCGACATGTCGCCGGGCAACCCGCAATTGCGTCGGCAAATCGCCCTGCGCTACATGGTTGGCGGGCTGATGCTGCCGATGGAAGAGCTGCTGATCACCAACGGCGCCCTCGAAGCCTTGAACCTGTGCCTGCAAGCGGTCACGGAACCCGGCGACCTGGTGGCCATTGAAGCGCCCGCGTTCTACGCCTGCCTGCAAATACTCGAACGGCTGAAACTCAAGGCTGTGGAAATCCCGGTGCATCCGCGCGATGGCATTGACCTGGGAGTGCTCGCCCAGACGCTGGAACGCCATCCGATCAAGGTCTGCTGGTGCATGACCAGTTTCCAGAACCCGATGGGCGCGACCATGCCCGAGGCGAAAAAGCAGGAACTGGTGGAGTTGCTGCGCCGCCATCAGGTGCCGTTGATCGAGGACGATGTCTACGCCGAGCTGTATTACGGACAACAGGCGCCAAAACCGGCCAAGGCGTTTGATACCGAAGGGTTGGTGATGCACTGCGGCTCGTTCGCCAAAAGCCTGGCCCCCGGCTATCGCATCGGTTGGGTGGCGGCCGGGCGTTATGCGCAGAAGATCGAACGCTTAAAACTCATGACCTCACTTTGCGCGTCGATGCCGGCACAAGCGGCCATCGCCGATTACCTGCAACACGGTGGTTACGACCGGCATTTGCGTAAATTGCGTTATGCACTGGAAGAACAGCAAAGCGCCATGCTTGCCGCCATCGCCCGCTACTTCCCGGCCCAGACCCGCGTCAGTCAGCCGGCTGGCGGCTATTTTCTGTGGCTGGAATTGCCGGCGCAGATGGATTCTTTGAAGTTGTTCCAGATGGCGTTGGCGCAAGGCATCAGCATCGCACCGGGGCCGATCTTTTCGCCGACGCAACGGTTTCGCAATTGCATTCGGCTGAATTATGGCAGCCCGTGGACCGAGGATTCGGAGAAGGCGATGGAGACGTTGGGGCGGATTGTGCGGTCGTTCTGAGCGATTGTTGTTGTCTGGACTGCCGCCTTCGCGAGCAGGCTCGCTCCCACGGTGGATCTTCAGTGTCCACAAAACCTGTGGGAGCGAGCCTGCTCGCGAAGAGGCCAGTACAGGCAATACAAATGCTATGAATTAACGCCCGCCACCAAGATCAACAAAAGTCCCGGTCGCATAAGAAGCCTTGTCCGACAGCAACCACACAATCGCCTCCGCCACTTCATCCGGCCTGCCACCCCGAGCCATCGGAATCGCCGACTCAAGCTTGCTGACCCGGTCCGGATCGCCGCTCAGTGCATGGAAATCAGTGAAGATAAACCCCGGCCGCACGGCGTTGACGCGAATGCCCTCACCCGCCACTTCCTTGGACAAACCAATGGTGAAGCTGTCCAGCGCACCTTTTGATGCGGCGTAATCCACGTACTCGTTGGGCGAGCCCAAACGCGAGGCCACCGACGACACGTTGACGATGCTGCCGCCCTGCCCGCCGTGTTTGGGCGACATGCGCAAAATCGCGTGCTTGGCGCAGAGGATCGGCGCCAGCACGTTGGTCTTGAGAATCTTGAGAATGCGGAACTCGGACATTTCGTCGACCCGGGACTTGTGCCCGACGGTCCCGGCGTTGTTCACCAGTGCCGTGACCCGGCCCAGTTCGGTGTCCACGCGGTGGAACATGGAGATCACTTCATCTTCGATGCTGACATCGGCGCGCACCGCAATGGCTTGGGCGCCCAGTGCGCGGACTTGCTCCAGCACACTTTGCGCGGCGGACTCGTCAGACTGGTAGTTGATACAGATCCGATAGCCCTGTTTGGCAGCCAGCAAGGCGGTGGCGGCACCAATGCCGCGGCCGCCACCGGTGATGACGATGACTTTGTCCATGTAAGCGTTCTCCCAATCCTACGTAAGCAGTCGGGGTCAAGAATAACCGCCCTTGCCGGCTTTTGCATGGGCTCACATCAACAGATACCACCCATCTGTTGCACACCTGTGAAGATCTCAGGCGGTGGTGAGTTGTTCTGCGCGCAGGATGTCGACCATGAAACGATCGGCCGGCAACGGGTGTCCGAGCAGATATCCCTGCAATGAATCACATCCCAGTTTGGTCAGGAAGTCTTGCTGCACGCCGGTTTCAACCCCTTCAGCGACGATTCGCAAGCCCAGCGCCTGACCGAGCGCGACGATGGCCGAGACAATGGCGGCGTCGTCGCTGTCGTGCTCCAGATCACGGACGAAACCGCGGTCGATCTTCAACTCATTGGCCGGCAGGCGCTTGAGGTACATCAGGCTCGAATAACCCGTCCCGAAGTCATCAATGGACAGGTCGACGCCCATGGCCGAGAGTTCCTGCAACACCGTCATGCTCGCATCGGCATCGCTCATGGCGGTGGTTTCGGTGATTTCCAGGGTCAGGCTATTGGCCGGCAGCCGATGGGTACTCAGGGCCTTGGCCACGCTCTGAACCAGGCCGGCGTGGCAGAACTGCAACGCCGACAGGTTCACCGCGATCCGCCAGTCGGTGTAGCCCAGCACATACCATTCGCGCATCTGGCGGCAGGCTTCGTTGAGCACCCACTCGCCGATCGGAATGATCAGCCCGGTTTTTTCCGCCAGATCGATAAACGTGTCCGGCAGGATCATGCCCCGCGTCGGATGCTCCCAACGCAGCAGTGCTTCGGCGCCCACCGGCCGGCCATTGATCGCGTCGAACTTGGGCTGGTAATAGAGGCTGAACTGTTTCTGTTCCAGCGCATTGCGCAGATCCTGCAGCAATTGCAGCTGCTTGCGCGCGTTGCTGTTCATCGAGGCGTCGAAGAAGCTGTAGCCGTTTTTCCCGGCACCCTTGGCGTGATACATCGCGGCGTCAGCGTTCATCAGCAGGTCTTGGGCGGTCTGTCCATTGCCTGGGTACAGCGCGATGCCGACGCTGGCGGAAATCTGCAAGTCATGTTCGGCCACCCGGAACGTACGAGCAATCAAACCGACCTGGCGCGCCGCCAGGCTCAGCGCATCATCCGGCTCGGCGAGTCGCACCAGCAGCACAAATTCATCACCACCGATGCGGGCCAATGTGTCCTGGCTGCGCAAATCTTCCCGCAGGCGCAGGCCGACTTCACGCAGCAACTGATCGCCCATGTGGTGGCCAAAGGCATCATTGACCGGTTTGAAACCGTCCAGATCGATGAACATCAGCGCAAAACAACCGCCCTGCTCCTTGACCTTGGACATCGCCTGTTCGATGCGATCGGCCAGCAATACGCGATTGGGCAAACCGGTCAGGGGGTCGTGCAAGGCCAGTTGCGTCAGTTCGCGGTTGGCTTCGGTCAGCGAGCGTGCGAGGTCAGCGGTGCGTGCTTCCAGACGTGCATCCAGCACCGACGTCAGCAAGGCAATGCTCAGCACCGCCAGCGTGGTAATCAGCACCAGATTGTCCAGGCCCTTGCCGTTCAAGCCGCTGACGGCCGCCCCACAGAAACTGCCGTCCGGGAAACGCGCTGCCGCCATGCCGGTGTAGTGCATGCCAACAATCGCGATGCCCATGATGATCGCCGCACCACCGCGGATCAGGCCGACATAGGGTGTGTGCTGACGCAGACGGAAGGCGATCCAGAGTGCCGCGCCTGAAGCGCCCACGGCGATCAGCAGCGAGGTGCCAAACAGAGTCGGGTCGTAATCGATGCCCGGCTGCATGCGCATGGCGGCCATGCCGGTGTAGTGCATCGCACTGATCCCGGCACCCATCACCAGCGCGCCAAACGCCAGTTGCCAGGCCGGCAACTTCGGCTGACTGACAAGCCACAGGGCAAATCCGCAAGAGAGGACGGCGGTCAGCAGCGACAGGAAGGTGATCGTGAGGTCGTAACCCAGGTCAATCGGCAAATTAAACGCGAGCATCCCGATGAAGTGCATCGACCACACGCCAATACCCATGGCAAAAGCACCGCCCGCCGTCCACAAATGCACCGCCCGGCCTTTGGCCGTGGCAATTCGCCCGGTCAGGTCGAGCGCGGTATAGGACGCGAGAATCGCCACACAGAGCGAAATGATAACCAGGGTGGGTGAATAGCTACCGATCAGCATGAGACATCTCGCGAGCGCCCGCCGTAGAGCATTCTTACTCGGGGGGCAAATGCGGGCGATTGTACTGATTGCGTAAAAGAACGCACTGACAAAATAAGCAAATGGCCATCAACCCGATGAAACGCTTGTTTGATGCCAAATGGGATCGGTACGCCGTGACACTAAACCTGTGGCGAGGGAGCTTGCTCCCACGCCACAGGTAACCCGACCAGCCGTACCAACCCCTTCACCACAAAGAATGGTGTTATTGGTTTTCGCTGACCTGCAACGCCCCGTCCCAACCGCCGCCCAGCGCAGCGATCAATTGCACACTGGCAATCAACCGGCTCTGCAAAAGATCCAGCACGCTGCGTTCGTTGTTCAACGCCGTAGCTTGAACCACCACCACATCCAGATAAGCAATCAAACCGGCCTTGTACTGATTCTGGGTCAGGCGCAACGAGATACGCGCTGCCTCCAGTGCTTCCTGGCGCACGCCGGCTTCTTGCTCCAGCACCTTGAGCTGTACCAGGTAGTTTTCCACTTCGCGGAAGCCATCGAGCACGGTCTGGCGGTACTTGGCCACGGTCTCGTCGTAAGCCGCTTCGCTGCGATCGACTTCTGCCGAGCGCTGGCCACCGTCAAACAAGGTCATCGCCAGTTGCGGGCCGACCGACCAGAAACGGTTGGGCACGCTGATCCAGTTGGAATAGGTGCTGCTGCTATACCCGCCGTTCAGGCTCAGGGTGAAATCCGGGTAGTACGCGGCCTTGGCCACGCCGATGTTGGCGTTGGCTGCCATCACCGAGCGCTCGGCGGAGGCAATGTCCGGACGCCGTTCCAGCAATTGCGAAGGCAGGCCCACCGGCACTTCAGGCAAGGTCGGGATGGCGGTGGTTTCTGCCAGGCTGAATTCGGCCGGAGGCAGCCCGATCAACACGGCAATGGCGTTCTCGAACTGGGCACGCTGCCAGATCAGGTCAACCATGTCGGCCTGGGTGCTTTTGAGTTGAGTTTGCGCCTGCGCCACCGCGTCCCGCCCGGAAACACCGGCGCGGTATTGGTTTTCAGTCATGGTCAGTGAACGCTGATAGGCCTCGACCGTCGCTTCCAGCAAGCGCTTCTGTTCGTCGATCACCCGCAATTGCAGGTAGTTCTGCACCAACTCGGACTGCTGGCTCAGGCGCATCGCGGCCAGGTCGGCAAAACTTGCCTGGGCATTGGCGGTATCGGCTTCAAGGCCCCGGCGCAGCTTGCCCCACACGTCCGCTTCCCAACTGACGCCGGCCTGGGCCGTGTACGTGTCACGAATGCCGCTTGAAGAACTGGTCAGGCTCGAATTGCTGCTGCCGGTGCCCTGGCTCGAGCGGTTTTTGCCGACGGTCAAATCCACTGTCGGAAAAAACGCCCCGCGCGCACTGCGCACCAAGGCCTGGGCCTGGCGGTATTGGGCCTCGGACTGGGCCACCGTCTGGTTGGAGCGGTTGAGTTGCTCGATCAGACCGTTGAGCTGCCGATCGCCATACAACTCCCACCAGGCGCCACGCGCCAGAGAGTCGCTTGGACTGGCCTGACGCCAGCCTGCCGCTTCCTTGTACTGCACCGGCGCAGCCGCTGGCGGGCGCTGATAGTCCGGGCCGACAGCACAAGCGCTGAGCATCGCCACGCACAGCGCCAGGCTCAGCAGGCGCGAGCCTCGGGCGGCGGCCAGCGGGGCGGCCAGATTGATAAGCGAACGGTCAGTCATAGCGGAGTTTCCAGAGCAGCATCGGTACGCACCCCACGCCATTTATTGAAGCGATGGCGCAGTTTGTCGAGATAGAGGTAAACCACCGGGGTGGTGTAAAGGGTCAACACCTGGCTGAAGATCAGCCCGCCGATGATGGTCAGGCCCAGTGGCTGGCGCATTTCCGCGCCTTCGGCCCGGCTCAGCAGCAACGGCACGGCACCGAGGATCGCCGCCAGCGTGGTCATCAGGATCGGGCGCAAACGTTGCAGACAGGCACTGCGAATCGACTCCAACGGTGCCAGGCCTTGATGGCGCTCGAGTTGCAGCGCGAGGTCGATCATCAGAATGGCGTTTTTCTTCACCACGCCGATCAGCAGAAACAGTCCCAACAACGAGATCAGGCTGAACTCGCCGCCCAGTGCATAGATCGAGAGCAACGCGCCGACCCCGGCTGACGGCAAGGTCGACAGAATGGTCAGCGGATGGATGTAGCTTTCATACAGCACACCCAACACCAGATAAACCGCCACCAGCGCGCCGAGAATCATCCACGGCTGGCTCTTTTGGGTGGCGGCGAACGCATCGGCGGTGCCGGCCATTTTCGCGATCACGTCTTCAGGCAAACCGACCTTGGCAATCGCCCGTTCGATGGCAGCGGTGCCCTGCTCCACCGTCACGCCCTCAGCCATGTCGAACGACAGGCTTTCGGAGGCGAACTGGCCTTCGTGGCTGACCCGATCGTCTTCCAGGCTGTTTTCGTAGTGAGCGATGGTCGACAACGGAATCCGCGCGCCATCGGCGGTGATCACCTGCACTTGCTTGAGCGTCACCGGGTCCTGGGCGTATTTCGGATCGACTTCCATCACCACCTGATACTGGTTGAGGCTGTCGTAGATCGTCGATATCTGCCGCTGGCTGTAGGCGTTGTTCAGTACGGCCGTGACCATGCTCATGTCGACACCCAGGCGCTTGGCCTGATCGCGATCGACAATCAGCGTGACCTGCCGCGCACCACGACCCTCCCGAGCGTCAATTGCCGTCAACTCAGGCAACGCCTTAAGCGCAGTGACGACTTTCGGGTACCACTCGCGTAATGCGCCCAGATCCCCGCTTTGCAGGATGTAGGAGTACTGCGACGAGGTCTGTTCGCGGCCACCACCAAATTGCAGGTCCTGGTCCGCCATCAGCATCAACTGTGCGCCGGGGACCTTGGGCATTTCCTTGCGCAGGCGCTCGATGACTTTCTGCGCGGAAATGCTGCGTTCCTTGATCGGTTTGAGTCGCACGATCATGACAGCGTTGTTGGTGCCGTTCGTGCCGCCGATGAACCCCGCGACGCTTTCCACCGCGTCGTCCTTGAGCACGGCACGCCGGAAGGTTTCCATCTTCGGCTGCATCACATTGAACGAAAGGCCGTCGTCACCGCGCACGAAACCAATCAGCTGGCCGGTGTCTTGCTGCGGAAGAAACGTTTTAGGAACAACCACATACAGCGCAATGTTAATGCCGATTGTCACTAATAAACTGAGCAAAGTCAGTCGACGGTGACGCAATACCCAGTCGAGGCTGGTCGCGTATTTGCCGACCATCCATTCGTTGGCGCGCTGGCTCCAGCGCTGTAAACGGTTTTCCTGACCCGGCGTGTGCGGCTTCAGCCAACGGGCACAGAGCATCGGCGTCAGGGTCAGCGAGACCACCAGCGACACCACGATGGACGCGGCCAGGGTGATGGAAAACTCGCGGAACAGGCTTTCGATGATCCCGCCCATGAACAGGATCGAAAGGAACACCGCCACCAGCGAGACGTTCATCGACAGCAAGGTAAACCCGACTTCCTGTGCACCGAGGTACGCGGCCTTCATCGGCGGCACGCCTTCGTCGATGTGCCGGGAGATGTTCTCCAGCACCACGATGGCATCGTCGACCACTAGCCCGGTGGCGAGGATCAGCGCCATCAGCGACAGGTTGTTCAGCGAGAATCCGTAGAGGTACATCACCGCAAACGTGCCGACCAGCGACACCGGCACCGCCAGCGTCGGGATCAGCGAGGCCCGGAAGTTACCGAGGAACAGGAACACCACCAGAATCACCAGCGTGACGGCAATCAGCAGGGTCATTTCCGCTTCATGCAGGGTCGCCTTGATCACCGGTGACCGGTCCATCGCCAGGTTCAGCTTGACGCTGGCCGGCAGCACAGCCTGCAACGCCGGCAGCTGCGCCTTGATTTCATTGACCGTCTCGATGATGTTGGCACCGGCCTGACGGTTGATCACCAGAAGCACCGCCGCGTCGTCGTTGAAGAAACCGCTGTTGTAGCGGTCCTCGACGCCATCGCTGACCTTAGCCACATCCTTGAGGCGCAGGGCTGCGCCGCCGTTGTAGTGGATGATCAGCGACTCGTAATCCTTGGCTTTTTCCAGTTGATCGTTGGCCTGGACCTGCCACAACCGCTCGCCATCTTCGACCGAGCCCTTGGGCCGGCGCACGTTGGCATTAGCAATGGTGTTGCGCACATCGTCGAGGGCCACGCCGTACTGGTTGAGGGCTTGCGGTTCGAGCTCGATACGCACCGCCGGCAACGAACTGCCGCCGATCTGCACTTCGCCCACGCCCTGCACCTGCGACAGGCTCTGGGACAGGATGGTCGAGGCCAAATCGTAAAGCTGACCCTTTTCCAGCACATCCGACGTCAGCGACAGCACCATGATCGGCGCTTGGGACGGGTTGACCTTCTTGTAGGTCGGCATGCTGCGCATCCCGCTCGGCAGCAGGTTGCGCGAGGCGTTGATCGCCGCTTGCACTTCCCGCGCTGCGCCGTTGATGTCGCGGTCGAGGTCAAACTGCAGGATCACCCGGGTCGAGCCCTGGCTGGAACGACTGCTCATGGTGTTGACCCCGGCGATGGCGCCGAAGGATCGCTCCAGCGGCGTGGCCACGGTCGAGGCCATGACCTCGGGGCTCGCGCCGGGCAGGCTGGCCTGCACCACGATCACCGGGAAATCCATCTGCGGCAACGGCGATACCGGCAACAGGCCGAAACTTACGCCGCCCAGGAGCATGATCGCCAGGCTCAGCAACATCGTTGCGACCGGGCGCTTGATGAACGGTCCGGACAGGTTCATGGCTGTTCTACCGCTTCCACGGCGTCAGACTTGTGGCCCCAGCGCCGGCCGAGTCGGTCGAAGTACAAATAGATGACAGGCGTGGTGAACAAGGTCAGCACCTGGCTCACCAGCAACCCGCCGACCATCACCAGCCCCAGTGGCTGACGCAATTCCGCGCCGGAACCGGTGGCCAGCATCAGCGGCACCGCACCAAACAACGCCGCCAGCGTGGTCATCAGAATCGGCCGGAAGCGCAGCAACGCGGCTTGATAGATCGCGGTTTCCGGGTCCATGCCCTGATTGCGTTCTGCGTCGAGGGCGAAGTCGATCATCATGATCGCGTTCTTTTTCACGATACCGATCAGCAAAATGATGCCGATGATCGCGATCATGCCGAGATCGTTGCCACTCAGGATCAACGCCAACAAGGCGCCTACTGCTGCAGACGGCAAGGTCGAGAGAATGGTGATCGGGTGGATATAGCTCTCGTACAGCACGCCGAGCACGATGTACATGGTCACCACCGCCGCCAGAATCAGCAGCAAGGTACTCGACAACGACGCCTGGAACGCCTCGGCCGCACCCTGGAACTGGGTCTGCACGCCAATTGGCATGCCGATGTCTTTCTGCACCTGATCGATGATCTCGACCGCATGCCCCAGCGCCACACCCGGCGCCAGGTTGAACGACATCATCACCGCCGGGAACTGGCCGATGTGAGTAATGGCCAGTTGCGCCTGGCGCTCTTCGATGTGCGCCAGGCTGGACAGGCGAACCTGCCCGCCGTCGGTGGTTTTCACGTGAATCTGGTTCAGCGCATCCGGACCGATTTTCTCCCCGGATTGCGATTGCAGCACCACGCGGTACTGGCTGGCCTGGGTGTAGATGGTCGAAATCTGCCGCTGACCGAAGGCATCGTAAAGCGCATCGGTAATGTTCGACACTGACACCCCGACCCGGGAAGCGGCATCGCGGTCGATCACCAGATAGACCTGCAAACCCTTGTCCTGCAAGTCGCTGGCAACGTCGGTCAGTTCTGGACGATGGGACAATGCATCGACCAGGCGGCCGCTCCACAAGGTGAGCAATTCCGAGTCCGGTGACGACATGCTGAATTGGTATTGCGTGCGGCTGACACGGTCTTCGATGGTCAGGTCCTGCACCGGCTGCATGAATAGACGAATGCCGACCAGTTTGTCCAGTTCCGGTTGCAGGCGAGCAATGACCTCGGTCGCGCTGAGGTCACGGTTGCTGTGGGACTTGAGGTTGATCAGCAGGCGACCACTGTTGAGTGTGGAGTTGTCACCGTCGACACCGATGTAGGACGACAGGCTTTCCACCGCCGGGTCGGCGAGGATTACCTTGGCCAGCTCTTGCTGGCGTTCGCTCATCGCGGCGAAGGAAATCGACTGCGGCGCCTCGGAAATGCCCTGGATCACCCCGGTGTCCTGCACCGGGAAGAAGCCCTTGGGCACCACCATGTAGAGGAACACGGTCAACGCCAGCGTGCCGATGGCCACCAGCAAGGTCAGCGGCTGGTGCTTGAGCACCCACTGCAATTTGCGCCCGTAGGCCGCGATCATCCAGTCGATTGTCGCGCCGCTAGCCCGGTAGAAACGCCCCTGCTCTTCTTCCTTCGGTTCACGCTTGAGCAACCGCGCGCACATCATCGGCGTCAGGGTCAGGGACACCACAAGCGAAATCAGGATCGCTACCGCCAGCGTAATCGCAAACTCACGGAACAAACGTCCGACCACGTCGGCCATGAACAGCAGCGGGATCAATACCGCGATCAGCGACAGGGTCAGGGAAATCAGGGTGAAACCGATCTGCTTCGCGCCCTTGAGCGCGGCATTCAGGGGGCTGTCCCCTTCTTCGATAAACCTGGAAATGTTCTCCAGCATCACGATCGCATCGTCCACCACAAAACCGGTGGCGATGGTCAGGGCCATCAGGGTCAGGTTATTCACCGAAAACCCGGCGAGGTACATCACGCCGAACGTACCAATCAACGACAACGGCACGGCAATCGATGGAATGATCGTCGCACTGGCACGGCGCAGAAACAGGAATGTCACCATCACCACCAAGGCAATGGCGATCAGCAACTCGTGCTGCACATCCTTGACCGAGGCGCGGATGGTCTGGGTGCGGTCGGTCAGTACCGTGACGTCGAGGCCAGCCGGCAGATTGTCGGTAATGCTCGGGAGCAAGGCCTTGATACGGTCGACCACCTCGATCACGTTGGCACCCGGCTGGCGCTGGATGTTCAGCAGCACTGCCTGGTTTTCATTGGCCCATGCCGCCAGGCGTTCGTTTTCCGCGCCGTCGACGATTTCTGCCACGTCCTTGAGCCGCAACGGCGCGCCGTTGGCATAGGCCAGGATCAGGTTGGCGTAGTCCTTGGGCGACGTCAGTTGATCGTTGGCATCCAGCATCGACACCCGGGTCGGGCCGTCGAAGTTGCCCTTGGGCTGGTTGACGTTGGAAGCACCGATCAGCGTGCGCACGTCCGAGAGGTTCAGACCGTTCGCCGCCAGGGCCTCGGGGTTGACCTTGATCCGCACCGCCTGGCGCTGGCCACCGGCAATACTGACCATGCCGACACCGCTGATCTGGGCGATTTTCTGCGCCATGCGCGTGTCGACCAGGTCATTGAGCTTGGGCAACAACATGGTTTTGGAGGTAATGGCCAGGGTCAGCACCGGGGTGTCCGCCGGGTTGACCTTGTTGTACACCGGCGGTGCAGGCAGGTCCTTGGGCAGCAAATTGGTCGCCGCGTTGATCGCGGCTTGTACCTGCTGTTCGGCGACGTCCATGTTGATGTCGAGGCTGAACCGCAAGGTCAGCACCGACGCGCCGCCCGAACTGGTCGACGCCATCTGGGTCAGGCCGGGCATTTGCCCGAACTGGCGCTCCAGTGGCGCGGTAACCGCGCTGGTCATGACATCCGGGCTGGCGCCGGGATAGAGCGTCATCACGCGGATCGTCGGGTAATCGACCTGGGGCAACGCTGACACCGGCAGCAACCGGTAGGCGATCAAACCGGCCAATACAATGGCCAGCATGCTCAGGGTCGTGGCGACCGGACGGAGGATGAACAGCCGCGAGATGTTCATGCGCCGCCCTTTTTCGCCTTGTCGGCAGCGGCCGGCTCAGTGGCGTTCGCCGCCGACTTGCCTTGCAGGTGCCCGGTCGGGGTAGTCGGTACGTCGTCGGGGTTATTGACCACTTCGACTTCGCTGCCTTCCTTCAAGCGGTCGGTGCCCTCCAGTACCACACGATCGCCGGGCGCCAGGCCTTCGGTGATCACCGTATTCGTGCCATCGCTGGCGCCGACTTTCAACTGACGGATAGTGACCTTCTTGTCGCCGTCCAGCGCATAGGCGAAGGTGCCGTTGGTGCCGAACTGAATCGCAGCCGACGGTGCGAGCACCACACCCTTGAGGGTGTCGGCCAGCAAGTGGACGTTGACGAACTGATTAGGGAACAGGGTTTGATCGCGGTTCTCGTAGCGCGCCTTGAATTTCAGGGTGCCGGTGGTGGTGTCGATCTGGTTGTCCAGGCTCTGCAAGACGCCGGTGGCCTGCAGTTTGGTGTCGCTACGGTCCCAGGCTTCGGCGGGCAGTTTGGCGCCAGTGCGATAGCGGGCCAATACCACATCAAGGTTGTTTTCCGGCAAGGTGAAGGCGACGCTGATCGGTTGGGTCTGGGTGATGATCGCCAGCGCCGTGGTGTCGTTGGCGGCGACCAGGTTGCCGACGTCGAGCTGACGCAAACCGACACGCCCGGTAATCGGCGCGCGGATCCTGGTGAATTCGAGATTGAGCTTGGCGTCGTTGACCGCAGCCTGATTGGTCTTGACGGTGCCCAGGTACTGACCGACCAAAGCTTCTGCGGTGTCCAGGGTTTGCTTGGCGATACTGTCTTCCTTGAACAGCCCGCGATAACGCTCGACATCGACCTGAGCGTTTTTCAGTTGTGCCTGGTTCTGCAGCAACGTGCCTTCGGCCTGGAGCAAGGCATTCTGGTACGGACGTGGGTCGATTTCAGCCAGCAAATCGCCAGCCTTGACCATTTGCCCTTCCTCGAACGCCACCTTGGTCAACTCGCCGCCCACACGGCTGCGCACGTTGATGGTGTTCAGCGCGGTAACGGTGCCCAACGCCTTGTAGTACAGCGGGAAGTCACCCTTGACCGCAGGCGCCACGCGCACAGGCACCGGACCGGTTGCCCCGCCGAAACCCGGGCGCATTCCCCCCGACCTGCCGGTATGACCGGCCACGGCTTTCTGCCCTGCGCCCTCCTTGTGAGCAGCACCGGTGGGCCAGAATTTCCAGCACACGCCAGCGATGACCAACAGGACAAGCAGGCCGAACAGCCAGCGACGAGGACTACGGGAAGCGGAGGATTGCATTGAATGATCAACCATTGGGCGCGTGGGCTTGTTTTACATGAGGCTGAACGATAAGCACTGGCGGGTATTAAGCAAAGCGGCTTTACCGGCAATTTACCTTCGGCTTACGTAACAGGATGTTTGGGCAAGACACTGAATCACAAATGAAAACGGCCTGGACAGGGCCAGGCCGTTAACAATTGTAATGACGTCGCTTATTTCAGAACGGCGAGTGCTGCTTCGTAGTTCGGTTCTTCAGCGATTTCCTTGACCAGTTCGCTGTGCAGCACGTTGTCGTTTTCATCCAGAACCACGACCGCACGGGCGGTCAGGCCTTTGAGCGGGCCGTCAGCGATGGCAACACCGTAGTTCTCGATGAACTCGGCACCGCGCAGGGTCGACAGGTTTTGCACGTTCTCCAGGCCTTCGGCGCCGCAGAAGCGTGCCTGGGCGAACGGCAGGTCAGCGGAGATGCACAGCACAACAGTGTTGGCGACATCATTGGCCTGGGCGTTGAACTTGCGAACCGAAGTAGCGCAGGTCGGGGTGTCGACGCTTGGGAAAATGTTCAGCACTTTGCGCTTGCCGGCGAAGCTCGCCAGGGTCACGTCGGACAGATTGCCGGCAACCAGGGAAAAGGCTGGCGCCTTGGAACCGGCTTGTGGCAGTTGGCCGTTGACTTGAACCGGGTTGCCTTTAAGAGTGACTTGAGCCATGAACGGAGTCCTTCTGAACGTTGATGTGGAGAATTTTGAAGAGGCCGAAGTTAACCACGAAATGGTCCGACGACCTATGCCCAGATACAAATTGTGAAGTGTTGCCCACTGAATTGGATACAACGCTCACAAGCAATACAAGAACCGTCACATCAAGCCAGCAACCGCAACATGTTGCGATGCCGGGCTGCGAAGATTCGGCGCATGTAGCCATTGACCAGCAACCACTCCAAGACTGCGCCGCCAATCGCCGCATAAGTGACACGGTCGGAGTACAGAGTACCGCCCTCCCCAGCCGTCACTCGATGCTCATGACGAAAGGCAGCCAGTGGTCCCTCGACCATTTCATCGATGAAATGATGGTCACCCACTTCACGGATCATCACGGTCCAGTTCGTTGGAATGGCATTGAACATCCAGTGTCGAAAACGGAACTGGCGCCCGGCTTCGATGCGCAGGTTACTCAAGTCGATATCACTCAGCAGCGTGACTCGCTCCGGGAAGATCTTCGGGAAATTGAGGCCTTCCAGACAGAAGTCGAGTACAAACTCCGGCGTGCGGTTGGGGATCAGGGTGGTCAATTCCAAAACTGGCATAGAGGGCAACATTCCTTTGTCGGGCCGAATGGCAGATTAGTAGCAGGTCGTGAACGAAAGTCGTGTCAGGGCGTGATTTCTGCAATCGCTATCTCGGGATACTCACGTTTATCCCTGAACATGACGTAGAGCGGGTCCAGCCCTGAATTGCTCGGGAAAACTACGACATAGTCATCGAACTGAACCGTTTCAATATCGTCGATCACATCGAGTACTGGCACAGGTGCCGACAAGAGGAATCCCAACTTGCTCTCGGGGGCAGGTACCAAGCCGGCGGGGGTATCTGATACGCCCGGCGAAACCCATCTAACGGCCACCGGTACTGCTGCGTCTGTGGAGAAGCAAAAGGCATTCAGACGATCATCCCAAATAGCCTCGCGTACCGGCACTTTCGTTCCATTGGTCGGCCTCAGGGCTATCTGTAATAGCGTCTGTATCTGTTTTAATCCGCGAGACAGGGTGCCGGGTGGAACGGAGTCACTACCGCTGTTCATTCTGAAGCGCATGTCGATCCCGGCTTGAGACTTCGCCAGACCTTGCCAGTCCTGTCCTTCCATAGGGTGAAGTTCGGCCAAGGGTACACTCAACCCATACATCTCGGTTTCGGCACGACTGACAAACTCAAATCGCAGGATCGCTGCATATTCACCTGTATGAGTCTCGGCTTCATTCGTGAGCTGCCACGTGAACTCCGCCATCGCCGAACGTATGGATTTTTGCAGAGCCACCCAATGGGTTTCCAGAGGCTGCGACAAGGCACCGTTAAGCAAAATGCTGGGGCGCACCTTGGCAAAGGCGAGGCAGGCAACAAGCAGACCGGGCGCTTGGGTCGGGCCAACCCCCTCTTTATGGCGCTGACGGACAAGTTGAGCCTGTGCAAGGACCAGCAATGCTTCAGCCTGAACTTGCAAGCGCAGCAGACGCTGGTTGATCGCGATCAAATGCCCTGCGTACCGCTCATGGGTGGCGCTGATCTGTTGCGCGATACTTTGCCACTGTGCCTGCTCTGAGCGAGCATCAGTCATATCGCGCAGGGCGGCGTTCTTGGTGAACTCGACGCTCGATTTCCAGTATCCATACTGGTGCGCAGCCTTACGCGCCTCGTACTCGGCCACCTCCAGCGCTCGGAGACTCGCCTCGCGCTCGATGGTTTTCACTTCATCGACCTGCTGGTCATGCAGGTGCTTGATTCGTTGTTCAAGTAGGCCGAGAGCGGTTTCGATCACTTGTTCGGATGCCGCCAGTTCCGTGACGATTCTTTGAACGCCAGCCAGGCTGAGGAGCGCTCGTTGCTGCGCCATCTGCGCGGGATTCAGCGGGACGTACGGCATGGGCGCGCTCACGAGTGCACTCTGCCCCTTGAACGCAGGGACGCCATGTTGTTGCCACCATTCCTTGACGTGACCGACGACCCCTTCGGGGGAATTCGGGTTGTACTCATCTTTTGAGTAAAACAGCAGGTCAGCACCCTCAGGATGACCAACGATACGGTCAAAGTGATTGATCAGTTGATCATGACCTCGCTTGCGCATATCAACGGCCCAAATCCTGTTTACCAAGGTTTGAAATTCCGGTTCGGTGTAATCCTTGAGTGCTGCTTTAAGTTCCATCCTTGGTTTTCCTTGTGTCTATGACACTTAACAACTGTCGGGCAATGGCATCTGCTCATGGATTATGAGCAGATGATTTCTACGCATTCAGGGATTGCTTCACTCTGGTTTAAAGCCGGGTTTGTTGTTGAGTGCGCGCCATTCTTTGACTTCTTTCAAGATGGCTTCGGGGCTGTCTTCCCGGCCTTCTTTTGGGTAGAAGATGACGTCTGAGCGGTCTGGGTGTTCGGTGATAACCTCAAAATGTACCAACAAACTATCCAGATAAGCCTCTAACGCGTCTCCCTCCAAATCATCCGGAAAATGATAGAACCCTTTTAAAAAGGTCAAAAACTCCGCTTCCGTATAGTCTTCCAATTTCTGTTTAAAGATCATTCCGACTTCCCCCCCCTGTGCAATTGAATGTGCCGCTTGGGCGTCATCACCAAAAGGTTATCCATCCCATACACTTCTCCGCCGTTTGCAATCTCAACTTCGTGATGAAGCTCAAACGTTTTGCGACCTCCAACCTGATCAGCGTCCAATGGATAGGGAGAAAGGCCTGCTCGCATTCTGGCTAAGTTGTGAGTACCAAACTGTTTGCTCAATACCATATCCGCCGCAACAACCCTCCAAAATGCCCGCCGGAACCCATGAAAATTACTGAATGCCTTTCCTCGCAACTGATCAGCAATATGGGAAGGAATAGGCGCACCCACTCCCCTCGCATCATCCCCAAGCCAGACCGCTGAGGCATCAGCCCCCAAACCTGTTGCAACCCCCGGATCATCCCGCCGATCAAGAAACAGAACATCCGACGAAGGCAGTTCCATATCCGCCGGATACCCAGGGATATTGGCACCGATCAGCCCTTCGTCAACAGCCGGAAACGTCTCGTTTTGGGGTAGGACCGGGATGGTTGGAGTGCCGGGATAAACCACCGGAACAGTCGGTATGAAGGGTGAAGTTGTAGGACCGAGGCTTTCGGCGCCTGGCGGCACGAGCGGTGTCCATGTGCCAACACCTACAGGTCGAATTGGCCAGGGTAGAACCGCAGGCGTGATACCCAGCCGCCCTTGGGTGCTTTGCGGCGTGGTAATGCTGATTGTGTCTAGGTTGAAGGGGTTTTCACCAAGCTCAACGAGCTCCTGGTATCGCAGTTCGAATTCACGCCGTTCACCGACCCAGGTGCTTTTCGGCGCGTAGGGCGCGAAGCCTTGTTCGATACGCTTTTTATTCACCTCATCAAATTCTGCGACCAGCGCCGGCGACTCGCCAACCGTTCGCCACAGCGCTTCATCAAAAGCCCCGAACGTGTTGAATTCACGGCCTCGGAACTGGTCGCCTATCTGTACCGGAATAGCCGCCCCGTTCGCCCGGCTAGTGGTTTTCCACCAGTCAGCACCGGCCGGCTCGCCGATACCGGTGACGACACCAGACCCCATGACGGGTAAGCCGAATGTGAAGTAAGTCGGCGCAAGGCCCGGCACGCAGACAATGCAATCCTGAATGCGTAAATCGACACCTTCCGGGATGCCCTGAACCTGCGGCGTAATCACCGCCAACCCGGCATGATGGGTCGTAGCAGCCAGAGCGGGCACGTCCGGCGTAAATTGCAGGTACCTGATGGGTGACCCGGGGATTTCTGCGCTATAGATTCCCGTCAGCGGATCGAGTACTGCATTGACGACCGGCACATGGGCGTCAATCTCGCCTCCTGTGCTCACGGCAATGATCGCGGTGCCCTCCAGCACCGTTTCTGCCTTGAACCGATAGGCTACTTCAACCGACCCGCCCGCCTCTGCGATCGATTGCAACGCACGATTGTCAGAAAGACCCAGCGCTTGCGCCGGCACACCAACCGAATGAAACAGGCGCCTGCGTTGCTCGGGAGTCAATTCGCCATTACCCAACGTCGGCGAGTAGACCATCGCGGTGATAAACACCGGGCCTGTCCTGACTGCAATGCGGGCAAAGTCGACAAGGTGCCTGCCTGCAACCCTGAATGCGGCTTCAATCCCCGCCGCTACGTCTGGAGCAACGAGCACACCTGCTCGGGTCAAAAACATTCCACCAGCGGCGGTTGCCGCCGCAGGCACAGTCAGCGTGTTGGCCAGCCTGCCCCGTTCAACCCGCCGGTCTTCATCGGACCGTTGCTTGAACCGCACTCGCGCGTCACGCTGCTCGGCGTACTGCCGATTTCGCTCCCACAGGGCTTCCCGTTCACGCCAGACAACGGTCTGCTCGGCATGATGTCTGGCCAACGCATGGGATTTGTCCGTAAGCGTGTTTATTTGCGCTGACAGAAGCCGGGCTTCGTGGGCTGCGTTGTAGGTGTTTTCCCAGATTTGGTGCCCTTCATTCAGGGCTGGGCCAAACTCCCCCAGTCGTGCCAGGTAATCGCTGGAAGTGCGTGTGGTTGGATCGTGTCCATCGAAGGAACGGGCAATTGCATTCTTTGCATTGAGTTCTGCAGTCTTACGGGCGATGAGCCCGTCGATTTGGCTTTTTTCCCTGGTAATGGTGTAAAGCTGCCATCGCTCGCTTTGGTCGATGTCGGGTGGTCGCCGCGCACCAGAGATTTCATGCTCAAGGACTTGCGCGAGTTGTGCAGCCTTGGCCGAAAAGCTGCGGTCAACGTCGACTCTGATGGCGTCATGGCGCTGCGCCAAAGCACCAAGAAACTGATTCAGGGCATGGATGCGCGCCTGTTCTTGAGCCTGCGCTGCGGCGGCCTGTGCCTGTGCCGCCTCTGCTTGAGCTTGAGCTTGAGCTTGAGCTTGAGCTTGGGCTTGGGCTTGGGCTTGGGCTTGGGCTTGAGCTTGAGCTTGGGCTTGGCCGTCAGCATCAACGCGCTCTTTTTCCTGCGCCTGACGATGAGCTTCCAGGGCTCGCTTACGCGCCTTACGCTTTTTCTTGCTGGTGCTACCGAACCCGCCTGAAACCCCGCCGCCACCAAATCCCCCACCGGAGCCTCCACCACTTGACGCTGGTGGCCCCGACCTGATGACGACACTCCCTGACGATCCATCGTTATGTATTTGCTGTGCCATACAGTCACTCCTTGTCTGTAGGGCACAGCTTGTCGATGGCACCGTGGTTGGGTGCGGTACATAGTTATGGCGCTGGATTTATTTCGAATGCGATCTCAGCTGTCGGCAGCTCCCGGGATGCGGCTGCGTGAAGATGGGTGGTGTTTTTTTTTGCGACGCTGTCGATTCAGGATTCGGTCATTCGACTAGACAGTGAATCCCCCACCTCCACCGGAGATAACACCATGCGATTCATGATCATCATCAAAGCCAGCCAGGATTCCGAAGACGGGGTGATGCCCACCGAAGAACTGCTGACCGCCATGGGCAACTACAACGAAGAACTGGTCAAAGCCGGCATCATGCTAGAAGGCGAAGGCCTGCACCCCAGCAGCAAAGGTGCGCGTGTACGTTTTTCGGGTGAGAAACGCACCGTCATCGACGGCCCGTTCGCCGAAACCAAGGAGCTGATCGCTGGCTACTGGATCTGGCAGGTGAAGTCGAAACAGGAAGCCATCGACTGGGTCAAGCGATGCCCGAACCCGATGCCGGGCACCGACGCCGAGATCGAGATTCGCCAGATATTCGAGGCCGAGGATTTTGGTGCCGAGTTCACCCCGGAGCTGCGCGAGCAGGAAGAGCGGATTCGTGCGGAGGCGAAAAAACGCTGAGCATCACTCACTGTAGGAGCGAGCCTGCTCGCGATAGCGGTTTGCCTGACACACCGCCATTGCGAGCAAGCTCGCTCCCACAGGATTACCGGCTCGACCAAGGAACAGGTTTGCCAGATAACCCCATGATTCGTATTAACTTTTTAGTACAACAAAATCAGCAGATTTTGCACACAATCCGAAGGAAAAAATTCCTTGGATTGGCTAAGTTGTGGTTAGCTGCTAGCTTCTGAACTTTCCTACAGGCTTGATCGGAAAGGGATTACGCAGCAACGGCCGGAAAGTGCCGAGTAGACCTATGAGCCACCAGGGAACCGGGGAATCATGTTAGCCACTATGGAAAAAAACGCTGTGTTGCTGATGGCGGCATGGTTTGCGCCTGTCGTTTGTGCGTTCGCCGATAACGCCGACGTGGCTAACAAAAGTAACAACCCGTTGAGTCTGGCCCCTGGCGCCAACCTTCAGGATTACTACACCCCCAAGCTCTACGACACCGACGTCCACACCAACGATGCCTTGCTGCGCGGCACCTTGCCGATGGCACCGAATGACTTTATCGGCGTGCCGCAACTGCTGCGCGCCACTCTGCCGATCAGCACCCGCCCCGACCCGCACAGCGGCTACAGCACCGGCATCGGCGACCTGAACCTGTTCGACATCTTCATCCTCAAGACCGACGGCGTGCAGCTGGGCATCGGCCCGCAAATCACCGCGCCAACCGCTGAACAGGACGAATTGGGCACTGGCAAGTGGCAGGCAGGCCTGGCGGCCGTGGCCATTGACTCATCACCTCGTGGCCTGCTGGGCGCTCTGGTGCAGTACCAGAGTTCTTTCGCCGGCGACCACGACCGCGCCCATGTCGAAACCGCAACCATGCAGCCCTTTCTCATGCACAACCTGGAAAAGGGCTGGTACCTGCGTTCGACCGGCACCTGGACGTTCGACCTGAAAAACAACACCCATTACATCCCGATCGGTTTCGGTGGCGGCAAGGTGTGGAAATCCGGGACTAATATTCTTAACGCATTCATCGAGCCGCAGTGGACAGTTGAACGCAAAGGCGACGGCGTGCCGCAGTTCACTCTGTTCGCCGGGATCAACGTTACATTCGGTAAATAAGGACTACTTATGCACGTTGCAGTTCGCGCGGCCGGTTTCAGCCTGATGACCATGTTCGTCAGCTGCGGCGTTGGCGCCCAGGATAGCTTCACTGCCACGCCTGAAGAAGCCCGAGGCATTGCCAAGGAAGCCTACCTGTACGGCTTCCCGGTGGTGGAGATGTACAAGACCCTCTACACCCAGGCCATCGACAAGAAGAGCCCGAACTTCAAGGCACCGCTGAACCAGATTGGCAACACTGCCAAGGCATTCACCGCCAAAGACACCGCCTTCGTCACGCCCAACGCCGACACGCCCTATTCGTTTGTCTGGATGGACCTGCGCGCCGAACCCATAGTGCTGACCCTGCCGCCTATCGAGGAACACCGTTATTACTCGGTGCAATTGATTGACGCGTACACGCAGAACTTTGCCTACCTGGGCACCCGCAGCACCGGCAACAACGGCGGCCATTTCATGATCGCCGGGCCGAACTGGCAAGGTCAGCAACCGGTGGAAATGGACCGGTTGGTGCGCAGCGAAAGCAACATCGCCTACGCGCTGTATCGCACACAGTTGTTCGATGAAAAGGACCTGGCCAAGGTCAAGCAGATCCAGAAAGGCTACAAGGTCGAAACCCTGAGCCACTACGTCAAACAGAAGGCACCGGCGGCAGCAGCAAAGATTGACTGGCCAAAACCGCTGCCGACCATGAGCGACACCCCGGACCTGTTCCGATATCTGAACTTCATGCTGTCGTTCGCCCCGGCGCAGGACGCGGAAAAAGACCTGCTCGCGCGCTTTGCCAAGATCGGCATTCAAGCCGGCAAGCCATTCAATCTGCATGACCTCAGCGCTGAACAACGCCAGGCGCTGGAAGACGGCATCAGCGACGCCAAAGCCGAGTTCGCCCAGTTCAAGAAGGACAAGGTCGACACTCACCAGGTCACCAGCGGCGACTTCTTTGGCACGCGTGATCACCTTAACGGCAACTACCTGTACCGCTACGCTGGCGCCAACATGGGGATCTTCGGCAACTCGGCCGAAGAAGCGGATTACATCGGCTACTTCGTCGACAAGGACGGCCAGCCGGTCGATGCCTCGAAGCACGATTACACCCTGCACTTCGACAAAGGCGCCCTGCCCCCGGCCGATGCCTTCTGGTCGCTGACGATGTACGACGGCAAGAACAAGTTGCTGGTGGCCAACCCGTTGAATCGCTACCTGATCAACTCACGGATGCTGCCCGATCTCACGCTCGACGCCGACGGCGGCCTGACCCTGTACGTGCAGAACAAAGCCCCGGCCAAAGCATTGCAAAACAACTGGCTGCCAGCGCCGAAAGGCCCGTTCTACGGAATCTTGCGCTTGTACCTGCCAAAACCGGAAGTCACCAGCGGTCAGTGGCAAATGCCGCTGCTGACGCCGGTCAATTCACAACAAAAACAGTAAGCGGAGTCAGTCATGGTCAGGCCTTTTGTAGTACGTCCTTTACTGGCGCTGTGCGTCATTGGCGCAAGCCCGTTGACGCTGGCAGCCGAGGGCGGTGTCGGGCGGCCGATTACCGGGCAACAGGTATTTTCCAACGCCGGGATCGTCCCGCCGGAGGCCGGCTGGGTGATGTCCCTGACCAGCATCTGGTACGACGGCGACTTGAAGGGCAAAGCGCAAGTACCGATCGCCGGCGCCCTGAGTACCGGGCTGGACATGAAAGTGTCCTACACCATGGCCAACTTCACGCATATCTGGGACACCGGCAAAGGGCGCTGGAACTACGCCTCGGCCATCGGCGTGCCAGTGCAATACACCGACGTCACCGCCAGTGTCACCGGCCCCCGTGGCAGAACCCTGGGCAACGAGGACACCGGGACCCAGTTCGCCGACATGCTTGTGACGCCGATTGCGGCGGGTTACCACATCGACGAGGTCAACCACCTCTCGTTCTCGCTGCCGATCTATGTGCCGACCGGTGCCTACAACGATGACCGCCTGGCTAACCCTGGCCAGAACAATTACACCTTCATGCCCACCGTCGCCTTCACCCACCTGGACGGCAAGGGTGGCGAGTTCACACTGTCCAGCGCGCTGGAGTTCTACACCGAGAATGACGCCACCGATTACCGCAACGGCAACATCTTCACCCTCGATGCACTGTGGACCCACGGTTTCGGCAACGGCTGGAATGCCGGTATCGCCGCAGGCTACATCCAGCAGGTGACTGATGACTCGGGAAGTGGCGCTACCAGCGGCTTTCGCGGCCGCTCGGTCGGTGCTGGCCCGGCCGTTGGCTGGGCTGGCAAGTTCAACGATGCCCAGGCCAGCGTCAGCGCCCGTTGGGTACCGGAGTTCGATACCAAAAACCGGCCAGAAGGCAATGGCATCAGCGTCAACCTGACATTAGCGTTTTTCTAAGGAGTGACCAGGGATGGCCACCGATTCCAGACTCATTCCCGTCATTCCAACATTCATGTTCCGAATCAAGGACCCGTCATGACTGCACTCAACGACCTCAACGCCCTGCAAGCCAGCATCGCCGAAAGCGTCCTGGGCCAGGATCAGGTGATCCGGCAGATTCTGCTCGGGCTGCTGGCCAACGGGCATTTGCTGCTGGAGAGCTTGCCGGGACTGGCCAAGACCCGCACGGTCAAGGCGCTGGCCAAACACCTGGACGCGAAGATGAGTCGCATCCAGTTCACCCCTGACCTGCTGCCGTCGGACATCACCGGCGCCGAGGTCTTGCACCAGGTCGACGGCAAGAACGAGATCCAGTTCCAGCCCGGCCCGTTGTTCGGCAACCTGATCCTGGCGGACGAAATCAACCGTGCCCCGGCCAAGGTCCAGGCGGCGTTGCTGGAAGCCATGGAAGAGCGGCAAATTACCGTGGCCGGCAACAGCCATGTACTGCCGGAACTGTTCATCGTGGTCGCCACGCAGAACCCGATTGAACAAGAAGGCACCTATCCCCTGCCCGAAGCGCAGATGGACCGGTTCCTGATGAAAGTCCTGCTCGACTACCCGAGTGCAGAAAACGAGAGCCAGGTGTTGCGCCTGCTGCGTGAGGAAGAATTTGCGCTGGGTGCCAAAACGGCACAGGTCCAGGGCTTCTCACTGTCTCAGGAAGTGATCTTCGCCGCGCGCCGTAAAGTCAGCGCGGTTCACGTGTCCCCGGCCATCGACCGCTACCTGATCGACCTGATCAATGCCACTCGCCACCCGGCCGATTACGACGCCGATCTGGGCCGCTGGATCGCCATCGGCGCCAGCCCTCGCGGCGGCATCGGTCTGGACCGTTGCGCCCGCGCCGATGCCTGGTTGCAGGGGCAGGATTTCGTTTCGCCGGACAACGTGCGCGCCGTGGTCCATCCGGTGCTGCGTCATCGTTTGCAACTGAGTTACGACGCGGTGGCTGACGGCGTGACGGCGGATCAGGTGCTTGATCGTCTGCTCGACAAGGTTGCGATTCCGGCCTGAGGTAGAACATGAAAAGCACCGACGGCCTGGTCTATGTCTCGCTCGCGCAACTGATGGCGCTGGAGTTCAAGGCCCGTGACTTGAGTTTTCTGGCGCGGCAACCGCAAGGCAGCATCCTCGCCGGCAACCATGCTTCGCGGCTGCGCGGGCGTGGGCTGAATTTCGACGAATTGCGCCGCTACCAACCGGGGGACGACTTGCGTCACCTCGACTGGCGCGCTTCGCTGCGCACCGGCAAACCGGTGGTGCGCACCTTTACCGAAGAGCGCGATCGCCCGGCACTGATTCTGGTGGACCAGCGCATGTCGATGTTCTTCGGCTCGCAGCGCAGTTTCAAATCGGCCATTGCCGCTGAACTGGGCGCACTGGCGGCGTGGATCACGTTTAACGCCGGTGATCGGGTTGGCGGGCTGGTGTTCAACGATTCACGCATCGACAGCATTGCTCCGCTGCGCAGCCGCAAACGGATCGAAGCGTTGTGCAGCCGGATTGCCGAGCAGAACCAGCAACTGAACGCCGCCAACCCCGACGCGGAAGGCGAAGACCAACTGGACAAGGTGTTACAGCATTGCCTGGCGGTGGCCGGGCATGACCATTTGATCTGCATCGTCAGCGACTTTGCCGGCGCCGGCGAACGTACCTTGCAATTGATGCGGCAATTGGCGACGCACAACGATGTCATCGCCATGCAGGTGTATGACCCTTTGGCGCTGAACCTGCCGAAAAACGGGCGCTTGCTAGTCACTCAAGGCCAGTTGCAGGTGGAACTGGCGGTCGAGCAGCGCAGCGTGCATCAGCCGCTGGGGGATTTCCTCAGTGGGCGGCTCAAGGATGTCGCGACATTGCTGCGTCGCAGCCAGGTGCCGTTGATGATGTTCAGCACCGCGACCGACGCGCAGGAACAACTGCGGGCAGAACTCGGCAGGGGGCGGCGATGAACCCGAACATTCCGAGCATCGATCAACTCAAGGAAATTGCCCTGCCGGCGCCGGTCAGCTATGCGCCGCAGACGTGGGGTTGGTGGGTGTTGCTGGGGGTGCTGGTGGTGGCTGTTGTATTGGTCAGTGCGCGGCGGTATTGGCAGTGGCGACGGGATCGATATCGGCGGGAGGCGTTGGTGCGATTGGCTGAGTTGCAGGCCAGCGACAATCAGCTCAAAGCATTGCGCGAACTCCCCGAACTGCTCAAACGTGTCGCCCTCTCGATGCCCTCCCCTTGGAATAAAAAACCTGTGGGAGCGAGCCTGCTCGCGAAGGCGGCCGATCAGTCGATACCCATGGTGACTGTGAAGACCCCTTCGCGAGCAGGCTCGCTCCCACAGGGGACAGTTGGTGCGCTTGGAGGGGAGGACTGGCAGGCCTTTTTGGTGCAGCACAGTGCATCGCCGCTACCCGCCGACTTCAGCCAGCAACTGGCGCAGTTGGCGTATGCCCCTGATTCAACCCTGCTCGCATTGCCAACCGAGCAACGCGAGTACCTGTTCAACACCTGCAAACTCTGGGTGGAGCATCATCATGTGGCAGCTTGATTACCCCTGGTTGCTGATCCTGCTGCCATTACCGTGGTTCGGCTATCGCTTCCTGCCCGATTACCGCGAGGCCCGCAGCGCCGTGCGCGTGCCGTTTTTCGGTGCCATGAGCCGCGCGATCGGTCAGGCACCGAGTCAGGCCGGCACACGCAATAACCGCTGGCAGCTCGCCTTGAACCTGATGGTCTGGGCGCTGGTGCTGCTGGCCGCCGCGCGTCCGGTGTTCGTCGAAAAACCCATCGAACGCCAGCAACCGGTGCGCGACCTGATGCTCGCCATCGACATCTCCCAGTCGATGGAAACCACCGATTTCACCGACGCCAATGGCCAGAAAATCAATCGTCTGGCGGCCGTCAAAGAAGTCGTGCATGGCTTTATCGACAAGCGTAAGGATGATCGCCTGGGGCTGATCGTGTTCGGCAGCGGCGCCTATCCGCAGGCGCCATTGACCCTGGACCACGCCAGCCTGTCGCTGTTGCTCGACGACACCGGCATCGGCATGGCCGGCCCCAACACCGCCATTGGCGATGCGATCGGCCTGAGTCTGAAACTGCTCGACCAAGCCCACGAACAAGAGAAAGTGCTGATCCTGCTGACCGACGGCAATGACACCAGCAGCGCCATCACCCCGGACCACGCCGCAGAAATGGCCGCCGCCAAAGGCGTAGTGATCCACACCATCGGCATCGGCGACCCGACGGCCGAAGGCGAAGCCAAGGTCAACCTGCAAGGTTTGCAACAGATCGCCAAGGCCACCGGTGGCCAGTTCTTCCGCGCCGAGGACCGAACCGCGCTGGATCGGGTCTACAGCACCCTCGACAAGCTGACCCCGCACCAGGTGAAAACCCTCAGCCATCAGCCGAAAAAGGACCTGTTCTGGTGGCCGCTCGGCGCCGCCATCGGGCTGCTGGCGTTGTATCACCTGGGCGCCCTGCTCCGCCCCCACCTGACACTCGCGCGTCAGCGGCAGGAGGCTTGAAATGGAGATCAACCTCAACGACTTCCATTTCCTGCGTCCGCTCTGGCTGTTGCTCGTGCCATTCGCCGCCTTGCTGCCGCTGCTCTGGCGCCGCAGCCGCGACTGGCAACGACGCTTGCGCAGCAACATTGCCGAGCACTTGCTGCCGCACCTGCTGATCACCCCGCAGGATCAACAACGCTTGCGACCGGTGCATCTGGTCTGCGCCGTGTTGATGCTGGGCGCTGTCGCGGCCGCCGGCCCGACCTGGGAGCAGGATCGCCCGGACTTCCTGGAAAACCGTGCGCCGCTGATCATCGCCCTCGACCTGTCGCCGTCCATGGACGCCAGCGACGTACCGCCGAGTCGACTGGAAGCGGCCAAGCACAAACTGCACGACCTGATCCACCGTCGCGCCGGTGCGCGCAACGCGCTGATCGCCTACGCCGGCAGCGCGCACCTGGTGTTGCCGCCCACCGATGATCCGGCTTTGCTGGAGACGTTCATTCAGGCCCTGAGCACCGACCTGATTGCCAAGCACGGCAAAAACGTCGGTGCAGTGATAGAGCAAGCCAAACGCCTGCTCGCCGCCGAGAAAACCCCGGGCACGCTGCTGCTGATCACCGACGGCGCCGACACTTCGCAACTCGCCGGGCTCGACAAGCAACTCGACGGCAGCGCGCTGCAAGTGCTGATCCTCGCCGTCGGCAGCGAGGATGGCGGCATCATTCATGACGCCAGCGGCCAGCCGCGCACCGACAGCAACGGTCGCCCGGTGCTCGGCAGTTTTGATCAGGCGGCGCTCAAGCAACTGGCATCCGCCGTGGACGCGCCGCTGGGCAGCCTGACGCTGAACAATGACGATCTCGACTGGGTGGAACTGCACGCCGAGCAGCACTTCCAGAGTGCCAGCGACGAACAGCGCGAACTGCACTGGAAAGACGCCGGTTACTGGCTGTGCTGGCCGTTGCTGCTACTCGCGTTTTTCAGCGTGCGCAAAGGCTGGAGTCTGAACTGGATGGCCGGTGTATTGCTGACACTGGGCGTTGGTTTCCAGCCGACCAGTGCCGAGGCCAACGCCCTGACCGACGCCTTCTTCACCCCTGATCAGCAAGGCCGCTGGGCCTTTGAGCACGAGCACTTCCCACAGGCCGCTGCGCGCTTCGTCGATCCATACTGGAAAGGCATCGCCGCCTATAACGCGGCGGACTTCGATCTGGCACTGGCCAGCTTCGCCCGACTGGAAACACCGCAGGCGTATTTCTACCTGGGCAACATTTACGTGCGCCGCTTCAAATTTGATCAGGCGATTGCCGCGTACACCCAGGCGCTGAAGTTGCAGCCGCAATTCCCCGAGGCCACGGCCAATCTGGCCTTGGCGATTGCGTTGCAGAAGGACACCGAAAGTGCCGAGCAGAACGCACCCGAGGTCAAGCCGGACGAAATCAAGATGGACAAGGCACCGGGCAAGGGCCAGAGCAAACCGGTGCAAACCGAACAGGCGGCTTCGGATGAGCAGTGGTTGCAGAACTTGAGCACTTCGCCGGCGAAGTTCCTGAAGCAGAAATTCAGTTTGCAGGACCAAGCGGGGGCCAGACCATGAACCGAGTCGTGGCCTTCGCGAGCAGGCTCGCTCCCACAGGGGATCTTCAGCGCACACGAATCAACTGTCGGAGCGAGCCTGCTCGCGAAGGCGTCCGAACAGTCACTACCAAACTCACAGGCCTGTTCCTCTGCCTGCTCACCACCGCCACCCTGGCCGCCGAACCCGACCTCCGCGTGCAGACCCACCTGCAACCCAATGACTCAGTCATGGTGGGCGGCATTCTGGAGCTGCAACTCGACGTCCTCACCGACAGCTGGTTTACCGACGCGCCAACCCTGCCTGACCTCAAGCTGCCGGGCGCACTGGTCCTGCCGCCCGACGGCCACGCCGAGCACATCAATCAGACACTCGACGGCAAATCGTTCAACGGCATGCGCTACACCTACCGGATCACCCCGAATCTGGCCCAGGGTTTCGACATCCCGCCGCTGACCGTGCAGGCCACGCCAGGCCAGGCCAGTGCCCCGTTGAGCGCGCAAAGCCAGCCACTGCACTTCACCGCTGCGCAACCGCCGGGGTTCAAGCCCGGTGAGCTAGTGTTGGTAGCGCAAGGCTTGCGTCTCACACAGAAAGTCATCCACTCGGCGACGCCGCTGAAAGTGGGCGACAGCATCACCCGTCAGTTGACCTTGCAGGCCGACAACGCCATGGCCATGTCCCTGCCAGCACCAGCGCTCGGCGATATCAGTGGCTTGAGCCGTTACCCGAAAAACCCGCAAATCAGCAATCTGGACGACGGCCGAGGCAACTTCAACGGCGGCCAGCGCATTGACACTGTGACGTACCGCATCGACACCGAAGGCCGTTACAACCTGCCTGCCATCGACCTGACCTGGTGGGACGCCAGCAGCCAGAAAACCCGCACCGCGCAAGTCCCGGCGGTGAGCTTCGAGGCTGCGGCCAACAGCGCTTATAAACCGGTGTTCTCAATCACCGAAGACCTGAAAAAACTCGGCCAGCAAAGTAGCGTGCACCTTTCCGGACACTGGCTGGCGATCCTGGCGTTGCTGTTGGTGGCGATTTTGGCCGGATGGTTCGCCCGTCCCTTCGTGTATCGCGCGTGCCTCGCCGCCAAAGCCCGGCGTCAGGCACGGCACGCGGCATGGCTGGAATCTGCCGACTACGCCTGGCGGCAGATTCCGCGGCAAATCGATGGCAAACCGGCTCAGTTGAGTGCGTTGTACCTGTGGCTCAAGCGCAGCCACCTGGGCCTGAAATTGAGCACGCTCAGCCCTCGACTGCAAGACCTGCTGCGCGCCTGCTACGGCCCTGCGCCAACCGAAGATCAGGCATTGCGGCAACTCAAGGATTCGTTGTCTACGCTGCATAGTCAGGCCCGACAACAGCAGGCCTTGCCCGCCTCGGCATTACGGCCGTTAAACCCTGTTCACCAAAAGGATTTCCCATGACGAACCCGGTATCGATCTGCCATCGCTTCGGGCTGACCCTGCTCTTCGCGCTGGCCCTGCCGTTGCTTGCGCAAGCCGCCGAACCACTGCCCTCGTGGAACGACGGCCCGTCGAAGAAACACATCATCGAGTTCGTCCAGGCCGTCACCGACCAATCCAGCAAAGACTTCGTCAAACCCGAAGACCGCATCGCCGTGTTCGACAATGACGGCACCTTGTGGAGCGAGCAGCCAATGTACTTCGAGTTGCTGTTTGCCCTCGAAGAGGTCAAGCGCACCGCACCGCAACACCCGGAATGGAAAACCACCCAGCCGTTCAAGGCCGTACTGGAAAACGATCACAAGGCGCTGGCCGCCTCCGGCATGGGCGGCATCCTGAAAATCTTCGGCGCGACCCACACCGGGATGACCACCGAAGCCTTCGATGACTACGCCAAGACCTGGCTGAGCCAGGCCAAGCACCCGAAAACCGGCAAGCTGTACACCGAGATGGTGTTCCAGCCGATGCTGGAAATGCTCGACTACTTGCGCGAACAGAACTTCAAAACCTACATCGTCTCTGGCGGTGACACGGCCTTCATGCGCGCCTTTGCCGAGAAGGTCTACGGCATCCCGCCGGAGCAGGTGATCGGCACCACATTTGTCACAGCCTTCCAGTACAAGGACGGCAAGACCTCGATCCTGCGCACCCCGAAACTGGCCCACAACGACGACGGCCCGGGCAAACCGGAAAGTATCGACGCGGTCATCGGCAAGCGGCCGATCCTCGCCTTCGGCAACTCCGACGGCGATTTGCAGATGCTGCAATGGACCGCCGCAGGGCCGGGCAAACGATTCATGGGGCTGGTGCATCACACCGATGCCAAACGCGAATGGGCCTACGACCGCAAGTCCGACATCGGACGGCTGGACAAGGCCCTCGACGAAGCAAAAACACGTGACTGGACGGTCGTGGACATGGCCGCCGAATGGCGCCGAATCTATCCCTACGACGCCGCCACTCCCGAGCAAGTGAAGTAAAAAAAGCGTAACGCAGGACCGCAATAAACGTTTGTCGCATTAGGCGACGCAAGTGAGTAAAAGGAGCAGGTCAGATGACTCGCATACACAAATGGCTACCGAAGCTCGCCCTCGTGGCGGCCTCGGTCATGGCGATTTCGGCAACCGCCGGGGCCGCTGAAAAACCCAACATTCTGGTGATCTTCGGCGATGACATCGGCCAGACCAACATCAGTGCCTATTCGATGGGCGTGGTCGGGTACAAGACGCCGAACATCGACCGGATTGCCAAAGAAGGCATGATGTTCACCGACTACTATGCGGAGAACAGCTGCACGGCCGGACGCTCGTCGTTTATCACTGGCCAGACGCCGCTGCGTACCGGGCTGTCGAAAGTCGGCGCGCCAGGTGCCTCGGTCGGTCTGCAAAAGCGCGATATCACCATCGCCCAGGCACTTAAGTCCCAGGGTTATGCGACCGGCCAGTTCGGCAAGAACCACTTGGGCGACAAGGATGAATACCTGCCGACCAACCACGGTTTCGACGAGTTCTTCGGCAACCTGTACCACCTCAACGCCGAAGAAGAGCCTGAGCGTCCGTACTGGCCCAAAGACGACCCTGAGTTCGTCAAGGCCAACTCCCCGCGCGGCGTGATCCACAGCTTCGCTGACGGCAAGATCGAAGACACCGGCGCCTTGACCACCAAGCGCATGGAAACCATCGACGACGAAACCACCGCCGCCGCTCAGGCATTCATCGAGAAACAGGCCAAGGCGGACAAACCGTTCTTTGTCTGGATGAACACCACCCGCATGCACTTGTTCACCCACGTACGCGAATCGATGAAGGGCCAGAGCGGCATGCCCGGCAACGAATATGCGGACGGCATGCTGGAACACGACGGCGACGTCGGCAAACTGCTGAAGACCCTCGACGACCTGAAAATCGCCGACAACACCATCGTCGTCTACACCACCGACAACGGCCCGAACCAGTTCTCTTGGCCGGACGCGGCGACCACGCCGTTCCGTAACGAGAAGAACTCCAACTGGGAAGGTGCTTACCGCGTACCGGCGATGATTCGCTGGCCGGGCAAGGTCAAGGCCGGTGAAGTGTCCAACGAGATGTTCTCGGGCATGGACTGGTTCCCGACCCTGCTGGCGGCGGCTGGCGATACCGGTGTGAAAGACAAGCTGCTGAAGGGCTGGGCACCGGTTTCCGGTGGCGCCAACTTCAAAGTGCACCTGGACGGCTACAACCAACTGCCTTACCTGACGGGTCAACAGCCTAAAGGCGAGCGCAAGGAGTTCTACTACTTCAACGACGACGGCGTGCTGGTGTCGATGCGGTGGGATAACTGGAAAGCCGTGTTCTGCGAGCAACGCGCACCAGGCGGTTTCAAGGTCTGGAGCGAACCATTCGTGTGCCTGCGCGTACCGAAAATCTTCAACCTGCGCATGGACCCGTATGAACGCGCCGACATCGTTTCCGATCAGTATTACGACTGGACCACCAAAAACGTTTACCTGGTCGCACAAGCGGTGACCAAGTCTGCGCAATTCCTGCAGACCTTCATCGAGTACCCGCCAAGCCAGAAACCGGCCAGCTTCAGTGTTGACCAGATCCGTGCTGCGGTAGATGCGAAGATCGCTGAAAAAATGAAAGCTGCACAGCCTGCACAGTAAGATCGCGTGACCGCCGCTCGCCTTCACCGGCGAGCGGACTTATTTTCAGCATGAGGCCAGCAAGGTCACAGGCTTTATTGAATCGGAACAAGGCAACCCGCAATGTCCTCACGTGTCGCCAGCAAGTCGTCGACCCTACCTGCCCCGCACACCGTCGCGTCCCCGGCCCTGTTGATTCCCGCCCTGCTGCTGTTCGTCTCCGGCGCCGCCGCGCTGGTGTACCAGGTGCTGTGGATCAAGCAGTTGTCGCTGGTGGTGGGCGTCGAGGTGTATGCGATCACCACGGGCATCAGCGCGTTTTTTGCCGGGCTGGCCCTGGGTGGATTGCTGTTCGGCCGCTGGGCTGATCGCTTGCAGCAACCGGTTCTGCTGTACGCGGGGCTGGAAGTATTGGTGGCGGTGCTGGGCGTCGGTGCGACCTTTGCGATGAGCATGGCGGCCAGTCCATTCGCCTGGCTGGAACAGCATATCGGACTCGCCGCATGGGTCTTGCCGTTTGCGCTGGTGGGCATTCCTGCGCTGTTAATGGGGGGCACGCTGCCGGTACTGGTTCGCTCTTTGGCCAGTGACCCGCAATACCTGGGCAAGGCTGGCGGCCAACTTTATGCCGCCAACACCGCCGGCGCGATTGCCGGGACCCTCCTCGCGGCCTTCGTGCTGATCGCCACCCTCGGCGTGCGCGGCAGTGCCTTGGCCGCCGCAATGCTGAACCTGTTGGCCGCCGCTGGTGCGCTGTGGTTTCAACGCCATCGCCCGGCGCCGCTAGAGGCCCCGGTCAAACACCACGTGGCCAAAGCGCCGGATCGCCTGGCGCTGTGGCTGTATTCCATCGCGGGTGGTGTGGCGCTGGGCTACGAAGTGGTCTGGTCGCAATCCATCGTGCAATTCATGAGCACCCGCACCTATGCGTTTGCCGTAGTGCTGGCGACCTACCTCACCGGCTTGTTCCTCGGCAGCGCCCTGCTGGCTCGTCGGGTTGATCGCATTCGTGATCCCTGGGGCGTGTTTGGCTTGCTGATTGCCGGCGCCGGCCTGATCGCGTTGCTGGAAGTGGCCTTTCTCGGGCGCTGGCTGGTGTATGTGCAATCCCAGGCCGAAATCGCCGTGTTGGCCATGGGCGCCAGCGAGTTGATGGGCATGAGCGCACGGTTCGCCGTGGCGGCGCTGAGCATCGTGTTCGTTCCGACCGTGTTGCTGGGCGCGGCGTTTCCGCTGGCGCTGCGCCTGAGCGTGGGCCATGACCACGTCGGCAAGGATGTCGGGGCCGTTGTTGCGTTCAACACGCTGGGCGGGATTGTCGGCGTGATGCTCTGCGGGTTCCTGCTGATCCCGCTGCTGGGACTGGTGCACACCCTGGGTCTGCTGGCGATTGTCGCTGCCGGGATCGGTTATTTCGCGGTACGTAAAGGGCATCACGTCAAGAAAGGCCGGCGTCAGGCTGTGGTCGCCCTCGGCCTGTTGTCGGTGGTCGTGGCGGTGTTCACACCGGTCGACAAACTCGCCAGCCTGCTGCCCGGTGCCCGCAACGGTACGTTGGCGTTTTACGAAGAAGGCCGCGGTGGCACGGTGGCCGTGGTCACACAGGGCAAGGGGCCGAAGACCTTCCAACGCCTGTATATCCAGGGCGTGTCCAACACCGGCGATGCCATGCCATCGCTGCGTTACATGCGGATTCAGGCGCTGTTGCCACTGCTGATCCACAACGGCGAACCGCGCTCGGCGCTGGTGATCGGTTTTGGCACCGGCATCACCGCTGGCGCCCTGACCCGCTATCCGGGGCTGGAACATCGCGTGGTCGCCGAGTTGTTGCCGTCGGTGGTCAAAGCCGCACCGTTGTTCAAAGGCAACTTCAATGCCGCCGCCGACCCGACGGTGGATGTGCGCTTGCGCGACGGCCGCCAGGAACTGCTGCGCAGCCCGCAGAATTACGACTTGATCACCCTCGAACCGCCACCACCCTCCGCCGCCGGCGTGGTGAATCTGTATTCGCGGGATTTCTACCAACTGGCCGCCAGCCGTCTGGAGAAGAAAGGCCTGGTCGCGCAATGGCTGCCGTTGCCGACCCAGAACATTGATGATTCGCGCTCGCTGGTGCGCAGCTTCCTCGACGTTTTCCCCTACGCCACGCTGTGGACCAGCGAGTTCCACGAGATGCTGCTGGTGGGCTCTCTGGAACCTGTCGAACTGGACGCGGCGAAGATCAGCCAACGGTTCCAGCAGGAATCCGTGCGCAGCACGATGCAAGATGTGGGCGTCGGTTCAGCCGCGGCATTGCTTGCCACGTGGGTGACCGACCGCGCCGGGCTGGAACGGTTTGCCGCCGATGCGCTGCCGGTGACCGATGATCAGCCACGGATCGAATACGCTCCGTGGGTACGCGCCAAGGAAATCAGCCGCGTGCTGCCGGCCCTGCTGGATTTGCGTCAGCCGATACCGTTATTGAATGCCGACGATGGCTTCATCGAACGCATGAACGCCCATCAGCAGCGCCTGATGCAGTTCTATCGGGCGAGTCTGCACGCGTATGACGGTGATCGGGATGCCTGGGCCAGGGATATTCGTGAAGTGATGATGGGTGATGGGGGTAATCCGTATTACCGCTGGTTTGTCGGCGACGGCACGTAAGCCCCGAAGACATTTCGACGCGAAACAGGTAGGGTGCGCAGAATCATATAGCCATCACTGTATCGCGTCGCGGGATTTCATGGAGCTGCACCCCCAATGAGTTGCTGGACCGTCCTGGGCCTGTCGGCCGACGCCGACACGCGCACCATCAAACGCCAATACGCCGCCCTGCTCAAACAGACGCGCCCGGATGAAGACCCCGAGGGATTTCAGCGCCTGCGCGAGGCTTATGAACACGCGCTGAATGCCAAGGAATGGGAACAGTTCAGTGAGCAGGACCCGCGTGAAGAAGCGTCGTGGGACCTGACCGATCTGTCCGGGACACAAATCGACGTGCTGCAACAGGTCACGCGTTCGCTCAACGGCGTCAGCCTCGGTGAGTTGCAGCAACGCCATGCCCTGGCCCTCCAACACGGCGCGCTGGATGTCATGGAAGACGAGGTGCTGCGTCATTGCGTCGAGCATCCCGACACATCCAAAGCCCTGTTGGAATGGGCGATCGAGACGTTCCACTGGTTCAGCGCCTGGCAACGTCTGGAACTCGACGAGGAGCAGATCGAGCAGCTGTTGGCGCAGCAGCGTCAAGGCATCACGCATTATTTGCGCGAGGCACTTGAACGAGAAGACGCCGAAGTTTTTTTGCAAACCTATGCTCAGTGTTTCAGCCATCAATGGCTCAAGGGCGAGCACCATCGCCAGTGGTTTAACGACCTGCTGAGCCAGTTATTGCTGGACAGCCGTTTCTGGTCATCGACGATTTTTGAAGCGGTTTCAACCGGGCAAGGCTGGCATGCCGGGCCCGCCAGCCCCTGTCCGAAAGCCGAATGGCAGCGCCTGATGGACCGTCACGAAGCGCCGATCTTCCTCGCAACGCAAAAAAACCTGGCCACACAACCGACCGCCACCCCCGAGCATCGCGCCGCTCACCTGCTGCTGGCGCCGGGCAGTTTCAGTCAACGCCGGGCGTTCGCCCGACGCCTGCGCGAAGAGGATTGGGCGCAGTGCCGTCAGCTGAGCTCAGCGTTGTACGCCAACCTCCCAAAAATCTGCGAAGCCATGCCCGGCGGCACGCCGTTCTTCTGGCGCGAATGGGAACACACCGTCGACAGCTGGCCGATCTACCTGGGCATCGTTCTCGCGTGCTTGATCGGTAGCTTTGTTCTATACGCCCCCGATGGCGAACGCCTCGGAAGCTTGATCGGCGTCGCGGTGTTCTGGTCAGTCATTTTTTCAGCCGGCGGCTGGGTACTGCACTGGCTGATGCATCAGTTGGCGCATCGTGTGTGGTTGCTGGATGATCGACTCAGTGCGTACCTGTTGCCCGGGTTTAACCCGCCACCGTTTGGCGTACTGCGTGACCTGTTGCCTTGCACCGTAATGGCTGCGGGCATTGGCAAGGTATATGGCCTGATCGGCAGTGGCGTTTACGTCGCCACGCTGGTGGGTGTGGGTCTGATGCGCCGGTACGATGGCACACTGCGCGTCTCTTGGCAGCCCTCCAGTCCCTGGATCAAACGCAGCCTTGCAGGTGCAGGTATTTTGTTGCTGGTGACGTTGTTGGGTGTGTTCAAAGTGATTTCCAGTCAAGGCACGGTCAATCGCAATCAGGGCCTGCAACCATGGACAGAACGCTTGTGCAGCCGCATGCCGGCCAGTGCCAGCGAATGCGCCGCACCGGCCACGATGGAACAGTGGTACGGCAAGGAGGCCGAACGATGACTCGGGAATGGTTGTTCCCTGTGGGGATATTCTGGGGCGTGATTACCCTGGGGATGATCGGGTCCGGAAAGCCCCTGACCCTGTTCGACCTGTGGCTGGACAAGCATGATGCGCCCGTCACTGCGCAAGCCAATGCCTTGAGCCCGATCATCAACTGCATCAATCGGATCGACGTGCAATGGCACCTCGCGTACGAGCGTTACACGTCACCGCCGCAACTCGGGGAACCCGTTCAGAACTGGATGGCCAACCAACGTGATTTCGACGATGGCGTTGCCACTACCGTGAACGAGGCACAAAGGGATGTCTGTTCGCCGAAAATCAGCGAGAGACTCTCGATCCTCGGCTACGAAACGTCGCTGGTGACGCTGACAGACGACTACGTGCAGGCGCTGGAACGCGTGACGCCTCTCACGCTGAAAATCCGTTTTTACCAGCAACCGGTTTTCTCACAGCCCACCTATGAATTACCGCCCGAATTCGCCGTGCAGTTTCAGCCCAGGGCTGACGCCTACCTTTTGGCCTCCGCGGTGTTGAGACACCGCGTCGAAACGCTGGACCTTGAACAGCGACGCGAGCAGCTGAAATTGATCGAAGCGCGCCATGGCAAAGACATTCATTGGTACCTGCTGGATTACATGATTCAGGCCAAGGACACACTGAACGTGGTCACTGAGGGGGTCAAAAACCGCAATCTTTCCCCACAGGCGCTGGCCTTGACCACCGCAGAGCTGCAACGGGCCTGGGATTACCGCCAGCAATTCGACCATGCAGAGTTACCCGAAACGAGAAAACGCAACGAAGTACCGCGCTACCTCTGGGGCCACATCACCGGGCCTGCCCAGAAGTACCTCGATGCCTTGAATACCTTGCACAAAGACTGGCAGGACAAGGCAGAACCTCTGCGATTGAGCGATGACTTTCATGCTGTGACCCGTGGGTATGATTCGCTGGTCAGCCATTACAACCGGATGGCGCGTGTGGATTACTGAGGAATGTGGCGGCTGTCAGGCCGCCTTCGCGAGCAGGCTCGCTCCCACACTGGAGCTGTGGACACCAAAAACCCCCTGTAGGAGTGAGCCTGCTCGCGAAGAGGCCATCAGCCACAGCACATTATTTGGATTTGATCTTCAAATACGACTGATTCAAATCCGACGCCCAGCCATCCATCACGCCTTTGACATCGTCCGCCTTCATCACCTGCGCATCGTTTTCCAGCGGCTTGCCGGTGCCCTTGCGCACGACCTGGGCGATGACTTTATTGCTGCCGCCATCAAGGAACGCTGCTTCGGTGGCGAGATCGGTTTCCTGATCACGAATACCGCTGGCGGTGCTCACGGCTGCGGCAACCAACGCAATCGGGATCACTTCGTAAGGTTTCAAACCTTCGGTCTTGCTGCTGACCGCAGTAATGGCGGCACGCACCACGATCACACCCGGCCCAGGGCCGGCGGCCAATGGCAGCGACTTGGCCATTTCACGCTTCAGCGCCTGGTCGTAATAACCGGTGATCCCGCTCAGCGTGGCCTGGGGGATTTTTACCGTAGGCTGGGGTGCCGGATAGAGCTGGGTCGGTTCGATATAGACGCTGGTGAACTTGCTGATATCCAGCGCAGGATCGACCCAGCGCATCACCGTCGCGCCGGACGGCGACTTGGCTTCCTGGAGCTGGCTGTAATCCTTGAGGAACCCGGAATACTGCTCCGGCTCGACGACCTTGCTCGCACACCCTGTCACCGCGATTGTGGCGATGCACAACGTGCTCATCATTAACGCAAGCTTCATGCTTGAACTCCTGTTTTTAAGGGCGACCACCCTAGTGCAAAGGCGGTTGGAGTCATAGGCATTTCGCGATAAAAAACTCAAAAAAAACACACATTTCATCTAACGCTGCGAACTCTCTCGCAACGGTCATTTGACAGACGCCCGGCATCCAGCAAAGCTGCACCCAGCTTGATCGCGCGCCTCAAGGCAAACGCACCTGGACTACGGAAGTCGCAATGCCGAAACATAAAAATAAAGCAACAAACCCCAACCCTGATTCGCCACCGAACCTGATTAATCGCTACCTCTTTCCCGTGACCATCGGTGCACTGCTGTTGGCGGTCATCGGCATCGGCTGGTTTCTGCTCAGCAGCACGCCGGCACCGCTGAAACCCGCTGCCGTCGCTGGCCCTGTCGCGCAACCGGCCAAACCGCAACCGGTCGCGCTGGCCCCGGCGAAGATGGTCGATGAGCAACAATGCCAGGGCTGCCACAGCGAACAGGTCAAGGACTGGAAAGGCTCCCATCACCAATTGGCGATGCAGGCAGCCAATGCCGAGACGATGCTGGGCGACTTCAATAACGTCACCTTCAAAGCGGAAAACGAGACCACTGTTTTTTCGCGCAAGGACGACGGCTTCTGGGTCAACACGCCAGGTATCGATGGCAAGAACGCCGATTTCAAAGTGGCCTATACCTTCGGCATCGCGCCGTTGCAGCAGTACTTGATCGAGGTTGGCGAAGGTCGCTTGCAACCCTTGGGCGTGGCCTGGGATACCGAAAAGCACCGCTGGTTCCACCTCTATCCGGGCCAGGGGGTGAATTTCAAGAACCCGCTGCACTGGAGCAAACCGAGCCAGAACGCCAACTTCATGTGCGTCGAATGCCATACCACCGGCTTCAAACGCAATTTCGATGCGGCGAAAAACACCTTCGACAGCCAATGGAACAGCCTCGGCGTCGGCTGCCAGGCCTGCCACGGCCCGGCCTCCAATCACCTGGAATGGACGGCGAAAAAAGGTGATTTGATTCATGCCGGTTTTGCCGTCGACCTCAAGGACAAGAACGCAACGGTCGAGATCGAAACCTGCGCCCGCTGCCATTCACGCCGTGCACCGCTGAGCGATGGCTACACCGTCGGCAAACGCCTGATGGATGACTACCTGCCGAGCCCCCTGACTCGCGAGTTGTATGCGCTGGACGGCAAGATCAAGGACGAGGTGTTTGAACACGGCTCTTTTGCCCAAAGCAAAATGTTCGACAAGGGCGTGCGCTGCAGCAACTGCCACAACCCGCACAGCACCGAACTCAAGGCGCCGGGCAACGGCGTTTGCCTGCAATGCCACAACACCGCGGGTAAAACGCCGGTGGAAGGCGTCGACGGCAAAGGCCTGCAGGCAAAAAACTACGATTCCATCGAGCACACCCGCCACACCATGGGCCAGCCCGGTTCGCAGTGCGTGGATTGCCACATGCCCGGCAAGTTCTACATGGGCAATGACTTGCGGCATGACCACAGTTTCAGCGTTCCCAACCCTGAGCGGGCGAAAAAACTCGGCACCCCGGATGCCTGCCTCACCTGTCACTTGGGCAAGGACGGCGACAAAGTCACCGAACAATTCAAACTGTGGAACAGCGCACCGACCGCACAGGCTCCGCGTTACGACGAAAGCCTGTGGCTGATTCGCAACGGCCAGCCCGGCGCGGCGCAAGCCTTGTATGAGCAACTGCAACGCAGCAACTTGCCGGCGATTCAGCGGGCCACCCTGCTCGCCGAATTGCCGCTGTACCCGAGTGAACAGGCGTTGAAACTGGCCACCAAGGACCTGAGCAATCCCGCGCCACAGGTGCGTGAAAGTGCGGTGCGCGCGATCAGCGCGTTCCTGCCGCCACCTGAGCGGGCGCCGCTGTTGACGCCGTTGCTGACAGACCCGGTGATGGCCGTGCGCATTGCCGCAGCCCGGGACCTGCTGGGTGCCGCTCGCAATGGTTTGGGCGCTGCCCAGGCGAACTGGAACGTGGCGATTGCCGAGTACGAAGCGGCACAGAAGAGCCTGCTGGAACGCGCTGAAGCCAACCTCAACCTGGCGATGCTCTACCAGGCGAGCGGCCGTAACGACCAGGTCGAAGCCTACCTGGGCACGGCGCTCAAGCGCGATCCGGATTTCTACCCGGCGCTGGTGACGCTGGTGCAATGGCTGGAAGCCAATGGCCGTCGCCAGGAGGCGCAAGCGCTGATGGCTCAAGGGCTAAAAGACCACCCGGATGCCGCGTTGTTGCAGCACACCCAGGGCTTGTCGCTGGTGCGCGCGGGCAAGTCGGATCAGGCCATGTCGGCGCTGCGCAAAGCCGCACAACTGGAACCGCAGAACGCGCAATACGGCTACGTACTGGCCGTGGCGTTGCATGACAAGGGCAAGGTTGAAGAGGCCTGCGAAGTGCTGGAACGTTTGCTCAAAGTACAACCGGCCAACCGCAATGCGCGGCTGTCGTTGATCCAGTACTACCTGGACAACGGCCAGGAACCGAAAGCTCAGGTGCTGTTGCAGGGCTGGAAGAAAATGAACATGGGAGATCCGGCGTTGAAATAAATGACCGGCTCCCAATAACTGGAAGCCGAACACTTTGTGGCGAGGGAGCTTGCTCCCGCTCGGCTGCGCAGCAGTCGCTGCTTTCAGGGCCGCTTCGCGCCCCAACGGGAGCAAGCTCCCTCGCCACAGGTTATTTGCCAGTCCTTGCAGACCGCCCTCGTCCTACCACGAAGAACCACTCTTCAACGCCAACTCCCGCCGACTGTTGGCCCGCATCGCCTTGATCAGCGACACCGTGCCCACCAGCAAAATCACTCCCGCAAACAAAAAGTCGATTTTGTACAACTGGAAGTCATTCAGCGGCCCCACCAGCAACACCCGAATCGCCCCGATACAGACCAGCGTCGCCAGAAAGTCGATGCCCGGTTCATCGCGATAAAACACATGCAGCAACGGCAGGCCGATCACCAGCAGCAACATCAAGACGATCATCTTGAACGAGCCCTTGCGCTCGACACTGAACGCACACTCATTGGCGGCATAAGGCTTGTAGTCTTCCTCACGCGCCAGCGAGTTTTTCTCGTTGATGTATTCCGCGCGGTTGTACTTCTGGATCGGCGTGAAGGTGTTCGACATCTCCATGCTGGTGGTGATGTGCTTGAACTTGAGGTCGATACGATCGTTACCCTTGAGGTAATACAGCACCGGTTTATAGCCGTAGCGGTAGGTGTCGAACGGGAAGTCCGCCGCCCGCCCCTGCACGCCAATGGGGCGGGGGTCGAGTTCGGCATAAGCGCTCTTGTTCAGCGATGACAGGTTACGCGTCAGTGGCTGGACCTTGACCTGTTCAAGGAAGACCGGCGTGACGCCGTACGACCATTGCAAGGGCTCCAGACGCAGGCGCAGCTCGTTGCGGGCCAGGTCGTAGCGGTTGAACGTGCGTTCGGAAACCACTATCGCGCCGCTGAGCATGAACTCGCCGCGCAGGTTGTTGGTGATCCGCAGGGTCAGTTGATCCTTGCCCATCGCTGCGCCATCGCTGGCCGGTGGTGTGCCGCACCAGGCCGTGCTGTCGAAGGCGCCACCCAACAGCCCGTCGCGGTTGTCCTTGAACACATAACCGTAACAGGCCCACAGGGCCAGCATCAGCAGTAGCGATATCAACCCTAAAATCTTTTTACCCGCACTCACACCCGACTCCTTTCTTCACTTGCTCCCTGAAAGTCGCGAACTCTACCAAAATGCCATCATTGCCCCAAGCTATAACACACCCTGTAGCAGCAATTCAGCGTCGTCTGAACAACGGTCGTGGCTCAATCACCGAGCGACCGTACAACACGCTCATCCCCGCCAACCCTTTCAACGCATCCTCGGCCGATTTGTCTTCGCGCACCGCAAAGCTGTCAAAGCCGCATTGGCGCATGTGGCTGAGTTGATCGCGCAGCACATCACCGACTGCGCGCAGTTCGCCGGTCCAGCCCAGGCGAGTGCGCAGCAGGTACGCCTGGCTGTAACCGCGACCGTCTCGAAAGTTCGGAAAATCCAGGGCGATCAACGGCAGTATTGGCATCCACGGCTTGAGGCTTTCCACTTCATCGTCGGGCCCAAGCCACACAGCATGCCCGAAGGGATTTTTCAGCCAGCGGCTCAACGGCAAAATCAGCGAACCCGCAGGCAAATCGTCCTCCGGGTTTCTGACCAGCCACCACGGATCGTCAGCCACAATTCGCGCCACACCCTCCTCCAGTCGCAGCAGATTGTTCATGCCGATTCCTCCAGCACTTTTGGATACACCTGCTCCTTGAACGGCTCCAGTCCAATGCGTTGCAAGGTATCGACGAACAGTTCTTCGCTCTCGCGGTAGCTGACAAAGGTGTGAACGATGCGCTCGATGACCTCAGGCACTTCGGATGCACTGAAGGACGGGCCGATGACCTTGCCCAGTGCGCTGTTCTTGCCCTGGCTGCCGCCGAGGGTGATCTGATACCACTCGCTGCCGTTTTTATCGACGCCCAGAATGCCGATGTTGCCGATGTGGTGGTGACCGCAGGCATTCATGCAACCCGAGATGTTCAGGCTGATGTCGCCCAGGTCGTGAAGGTAATCCAGGTCCTCGAAACGCGCCTGGATGGCGTGGGTGATCGGGATCGATTTAGCGTTGGCCAGCGCACAGAAATCGCCACCGGGGCAGGCAATGATGTCGGTGAGCAAACCGATGTTGGCGCAGCCCAGCCCCTGCTCATCCGCCAGGCACCACAGCGCGTAGAGATCAGCCTTGGGCACGTCCGGCAGCACGATGTTCTGTTCATGGGCGATGCGAATCTCGCCAAAACCAAACCGCTCGGACCACTCGGCCACCGCCGTCATTTGCGCGTCCGTCACGTCACCCGGCGGCGAGGCGATGCCGGGTTTGGTCGACAGCACCACACTGGTGTAACCCGCGACCTTGTGCGGCTGAACGTTGCGCGAGACCCAACGGGCGAAGGCCGGGTTGTCCGCCATGCGCGTGCCAAACGCGAGGTCGACGTCAGACAGCGAGCGATAATCCGGCGGCACAAAGGCATTGGCGACCCGCTCATATTCAGCCTCGGTCAACTGCGCCGGACCGTCCTTGAGGTGCTGCCACTCCTCCTCCACTTCCTTGGCAAAAGCTTCGATCCCCAGGGCTTTGACCAGGATCTTGATTCGCGCCTTGTACTTGTTGTCCCGTCGACCGTAGCGGTTGTAGACCCGCAACACCGCCTCGACATAGGACAACAAATGCTGCCACGGCAAGCCTTCGCGAATCTGCACGCCAAGGATCGGCGTGCGCCCCAGGCCGCCACCGACGATTACCCGCAACAGCATCTGCCCATCGTCATCGCGATAAAGGTACAGGCCGATGTCATGCATCATGATCGCTGCCCGGTCCTGCTCCGCCGAGCAGATGGCGATCTTGAACTTGCGGGGCAGGTACAGGAATTCCGGGTTGATGGTCGACCACTGCCGCAGGATTTCGGCGAGGGGACGCGGGTCCAGCAGTTCGTCCGCCGCGACACCGGCAAACGCTTCGGTGGTGATGTTGCGCACGCAGTTGCCGGACGTCTGGATCGCGTGCATTTCGACCTCGGCCAGGCGTTCGAGGATGTCCGGCACCTGGGCCAGTTCGATCCAGTTGAACTGCATGTTCTGCCGCGTGGTGAAGTGGCCGTAGCCGCGGTCGTAATCGCGGGCGATGCTCGCCAGCGTGCGCAGTTGCGTCGCGCTCAACGTGCCATACGGAATCGCCACGCGCAGCATGTAGGCATGTTTTTGCAGGTAGAGACCGTTCTGCAAACGCAACGGCAGAAACTCCTCTTCACTCAACTCACCGGCCATGAAGCGTTCGACCTGATCGCGAAACTGCGCAACCCGTTCGAAGACCAGGGCCCGGTCATAGTCATCGTACTGATACATGTGGCGTCCTCATCAGGGTGGATCGGGCTCTGCGGTCGATTACCGTTTGTGAGGGGGACTATGAACCTGCGGCGCAGCGCGTTACAGATTCACCTGAGCGCTAAAAAACCGTATCAGGCAGTGGTAGATGGCCGCGGGGTTGCCTCATATCTGATCCGCATAAATGAAGTTTTCCTGAGTCTGTTTTGTTTTCGACGGGGTTTCTACAGTGCAAGACTTTGCAACCGTGGAAGCATTGACCATGAGCACAGCAACATTCGGACAGGCCTATAACTACAAGGTCGTCCGCCAATTCATCGTGGCAACCATTGTCTGGGGTGTCGTGGGGATGGCGATGGGGGTGTGGATCGCCTCGCAACTGGTGTGGCCCGAGATGAACCTCGACCTGCCGTGGACCACCTTCGGCCGCTTGCGTCCGCTGCACACCAGCCTGGTGATTTTCGGTTTTGCCGGCAGCGCGCAGTTCGCCGCCAGTTACTACGCGGTGCAGCGCACCTGCCAGGTGCGGCTGTACTCCGACACCCTCGCCGCGTTCACGTTTTGGGGCTGGCAATCGGTGATCGTGGTCATGCTGGTCACCCTGCCGCTGGGCTACACCACCACCAAGGAATACGCCGAGATCGAATTCAGCGGCGCGGTGTGGATGACCGTGGTCTGGGTCGCTTACGCCATCGTGTTCTTCACCACCGTGGTGCAGCGCAAGACCAAGCACATTTACGTCGGCAACTGGTTTTTCGGCGCGTTCATCGTGGTGATCGCCATGCTGCACGTGGTCAACCACCTGTCGATCCCGGTGGGCTGGTTCAAGTCCTATCCGGTGTATTCCGGGGCGACCGACGCCATGGTGCAGTGGTGGTACGGCCACAACGCGGTGGGCTTTTTCCTGACCACCGGGTTCCTCGGGATGATGTACTACTTCGTGCCGAAACAGGTCGGACGGCCGGTGTATTCCTATCGCCTGTCCATTGTGCATTTCTGGGCACTGATCACCCTGTACATCTGGGCCGGCCCACACCACTTGCACTACACCGCGCTGCCCGACTGGGCGCAGTCGCTGGGCATGGCGATGTCGCTGATCCTGCTGGCGCCGAGCTGGGGCGGGATGATCAACGGCATGATGACGCTCTCGGGCGCCTGGCATAAATTGCGCACCGACCCGATCCTGCGCTTCCTCGTGTTGTCCCTGGCCTTCTACGGCATGTCGACCTTCGAAGGGCCGATGATGGCGATCAAGACGGTCAACGCCCTCTCCCACTACACCGACTGGACCATCGGCCACGTCCACGCCGGGGCACTCGGTTGGGTGGCGATGATTACCTTCGGCGCGGTCTACCACATGGTGCCGAAAGTCTTTGGCCGTGAGCAGATGCACAGCATCGGCCTGATCAACGCGCACTTCTGGCTGGCGACCATCGGCACCGTGCTGTACATCGCCTCGATGTGGGTCAACGGCATCACCCAAGGCCTGATGTGGCGCGCGATCAACGACGACGGCACGCTGACGTATTCCTTCGTCGAAGCCTTGCAGGCCAGCCATCCGGGGTATGTGGTGCGCTTTACCGGCGGCGTGTTCTTCCTCAGCGGCATGCTGTTGATGGCCTACAACACCTGGCGCACAGTGCGCGTTGCGGACGTGACGATGGCTGAACGCGAAGCGCAGATTGCCTGAGGCAAGGAGCCCGAAATGTTTGAAGTGCTATTGAATGTGATGGCGGTGCTGGGGCTTTGGCTCGGGGTTGAGTATTGCCTGAAGCGGGAGACAACGCAGAGCCTGGAGGATGCCAGTCTGATTCCGTTTGCCAATGATCCCGAGGTGGCGCGGCGGGTGGAATTGGCCACCGGGAAGAAGGTGAAGGCAGTCGCACCCGAAGAGACAAAGCCTGGCTGGGGCAACCTAAAAATCTAACCCACCCCCTAACCAATGTGGGAGCGGGCTTGCTCGCGAATGCGGTGTATCAGTCACCATTAATGTTGAATGACACACCGCATTCGCGAGCAAGCCCGCTCCTACAAGGGGTTTTGGGTCAGTCCGGGAGGACCTGGCCGCGATCACGCGGGATCAGGCTCTGCAACTGCTGCGCCAGGAAGTTCGCATCAAACGCAAACGTGTCCGGGTCTTTCAAACCATTGGTCTTGCGCCACTGCCAACTGGTCGACGGCGGCAGGCACACCAACGAAACGCTGCCATAGCGCGCAGCCGTCAGCCCCATCACCGCCAGGGAAATCTGACCGCCAGTGCCCATCACGTCCGGCACGAACTCCACCGGTTTGCCGGCAATGACAATGGACAGTTTCTCGGTCTTGAACGGCGACGTCTCCACCGGCACGCTCGGCCCCGAAGCCACATACGCCTCGCGGCTCACTTCCAGCAGGTGCGGCGCCTGGACCGGTTCCAGCCACTGCTGGATCTGATCGAACAGCCCACCGATACGCGTCGCCCAAAGCGCCGATTGCGACTCGAACGTCTGCTTTTTGTGCGCTTCGCTTTCTGCGTAGTGGCGAAGCATTTCGCCCAGTTGTTGTACGTCGTCCATTGCGGTGTTCCTTTGTTGGAGCGGTGCTGCGGACATTGAGCATGGCAGATGCAGGCCGCCGACGTACGACTAAAAGCGCGAGCGGTATTGGCTGGGAGTCATGGCCAGGTGTTTGCGAAAAATGCTGCCCATGTGCGACTGATGGGCGAAACCGCTGTCCAGGGCGATGCTGGCCAACGGCAGGTCCGTGTGTTCGATCATCCGTCGGGCGGCTTGCAGGCGCACCTCAACGAGATACGCATGCGGTGTCAGGCCCATGACCCGGGTGAAGTCGCGCAGAAAACGCAGCTCGTTGTGCCCGTAAGTGGCGGCCAATTGGTCCAGCGTCAGCGGTTCATGGAACTGTTCGGCGATCTGATCCAGCACCGGGGCGAACGCTTTGGCGTCAGGTCCGTGTTGCGTCCTCACAGGCGCCTGGTCAATCAGGCCCAGGGCTGTTTGTTCTAGCGCCATCAGATCAGGTTGAGGGGTGAGCAACAGGCGTCGGATCTCACGCGCCAACGTCAGCGCCCGTCGATCACCGGCTGACTCAACACGCTGGCTGACGGCTGGCAGCATCTCATCCGCAAACTGCTCATCCAGACGCAGCAACAGGTATTCGCCACCGTTCGCCGATTCGGAAAACACCTCGACACCCACCGGCGTGAACGCCAGCACACCGGGCATGTGAAATTTCCTGATAGATGACCGTCAAGATCCACGGGATACTCTCGCTAGGTTAGCCATTTCACAGGGAGCACCGCATGCGCACCATCGGCCTTATCGGCGGCATGAGCTGGGAGTCCAGCGCCGAATACTATCGCCTCATCAACCAGCAGGTTCGTGACCGGCTCGGGCCGTTGCGTTCGGCGCAGTTGCTAATGTACAGCGTCGACTTCGGGCCTGTCGAACAGGCCCAGCATGCCGGGCGCTGGGACGATGCGGCGGCGATTCTGGTGGATGCGGCGCGGCGGCTCGAAGCCGGCGGCGCCGAGTGTGTGGTGCTGTGTACCAACACCATGCACAAGGTGGCCGGGCAGATTCAAGCCGCGATCACGGTTCCGTTCCTGCACATCGCCGACCCGACCGGTCAGGCAGCCGTCGATGCCGGTGCGCTGAAGGTCGGGTTGCTCGGGACCGCGTTCACCATGGAGCAGGATTTTCTCAAGGATCGCCTGAGCGCGATGGGTTTGACGGTACTGGTGCCCGAAGCCGAGGAACGCAACGCCGTGCACCGGATCATCTACGACGAGTTGTGCGTCGGGGTGATCAGCGAAACGTCGCGCAAGGTTTATCAGCAGGTGATCGAATCGCTGACCCGGCGCGGCGCCCAGGCGATCATCCTCGGTTGCACGGAGATCGGCATGCTGATCAAACCCGAGCACAGCGCCCTGCCCCTGCTCGACACCACCGAACTGCATGCGCAGGCGGCGGTGGCGTTTGCACTGGGCGACTGAGTCAATCGGCGTTGGGCATGCGACGCAGACGCGCCATGCTCAAGGTGTCGACCAGTCGGCCGTCACGCACGGCGTAGTCACGGAACAGGCCTTCGGTCTCGAAACCGAACTTTCGGTACAGACCGATGGCCGCTTCGTTGTCGGCGTACACCGAAAGCTCGACCCGTCGCAGGTTCATCCAGTTGTCGGCGATGTCCAGCACCGCCGCCAACAGCGTCGAACCCACGCCTTTGCCTTGCCAAGCCACCGCGACGCCCATGCCGATACTGCCGGCATGGCTGCGGCGGATCCGCGAGAACTGTTCCAGGCCAATGTTGCCGATGACCGTGCCCTGATGCAGCGCGACCAGTTTCACCAGGCGCTCGTTATCCGAGGCCAGGCGTTGGCGCCAGATCTCGGTGGATTGAAACGGCATTTGCAGGACCTGACGGGTAATCGCCGGATCGTTGTAGAGCGCGGTGACGCCGTCGATGTGGGCTTCGCTGAAACGTTCGAGGGTGATGACCGGTTCGGTGACGGGCATGGGTGATTCATCCTTGATGCAGACATGGCCGCTTACGATACAACGCATTCTTTCGGCATGGCGAGAACCAATGTGGGAGCGAGCCTGCTCGCGAAGGCGGCGGCACATGCAGTATTGATGTGACTGATCCACCGCTTTCGCGAGCAGGCTCGCTCCCACATTTTTGATCGTTGTTAACCTTCGAACCACTCCCGGCGTTCGTTGAAGGTGTTGTGGATCAGTTCGACGATCATCTGCACGTCGGCCTGACCTTGGGTGTCGGCATTCACCGCCATCCACACCTGACGCTGCATCGGCTGTTCGAACAGTTCAGGCAACGCAATCAAACCGCGGTCGAATTGACTGATGTAGCGTGGCAGCAACCCGATACAGGCACTGCAGCGGATCATCTCCAGCATCAGTTCGTAGGAATGCAACTGCACCACGCCGGCCAGACGCTGATCTACCACGCTGTTCCACGGCCGAAAACTCTCGACCTGACGGTCATGCTGCCACTGCACAAGCATGAAGTCGGCCAGATCATCGAGGCTGTCTGGCCGCGCCGCGACCCGTGAATAGCGTTTGGCGATGTGCGGCAGGTACTCCAGACGCGCCAGTCGCTGCGGCTCGCTGACCGCAAAACTCGGCCCCGGCAGCGGCGAATCCGTACCGGCCAGCCACAGCACCACATCGGCGCTGATCGCTTGCAGGCTCAGTTCACTGTCGAGGGTGATGATGTCCAGTCGCACGCTGGCGTTGCGGCGCAACAAGGCGACCAGATCACGGCCGAGAATGTCATGCAGGATCGACTCGGCCACCGCCAGGCGAATCAACGGTTGTTCGATCACCGGCGCATCGCGCTCATGGGCCAGCGCGATCAGCTGCGCCTGAAGCGCCAAGCCTTCACGACTCAGGGCCAGGCCATTGTCCTGGTGATTGAACAGCGAACACTGCAATTGCGACTCAAGCTGCGCCAAGTGTTTGCGTAGCTGCGTGGATTTGATATTGAGGCTGCGGGCGGCCTGCATGAAGCACCCGCAACGGGCGCTCACCCGGAAGGATTGCGCCAGCACCGGGTCGATGCCGGCAGCATAGGTGGATTCCATCAATGACATCTGTGACTCCCTGTCGATCGATCCTTGAAAACCTCATCCTGCGCAGCGTTTATGAACCTGATGTGACACCGGACGCGGATAATCGATTCAGCCGCCAGGGGTTTGCCGAAAACTCACCGCCAGGCGATTCCAGCTGTTGATGGTGGTCACGGCAATCGTCAAATCGACCAGCTCCGCTTCGCTGAATTGCTCCCTCGCCAGTGCAAAAACGTCATCCGGCACATGGCTCTCAGAGAGCAGCGTCACCGCTTCGGTCCAGGCCAGCGCCGCCCGCTCCCGAGGGTTGAAGAAGCCGCTGTCGCGCCACACAACGATTGAATACAAGCGCCGATCGGTCTCGCCCAGGCGCCGTGCGTCCACCGAGTGCATGTCGGTGCAGAAGGCGCAGCCGTTGAGCTGCGAGGCGCGGATCTTGATCAGGTGCAGCAACGCAGGCTCGATACTGAGGTTGCTGGTCAAGGCTTCCATGGCAATCATCGCTTTCATCGCTTTGGGCGACGCGCTGTAGTAATCCAGGCGGGAACTCATGGGGCGACCTCGTGACGCGATGATGTGTATTTCACGGTAGCCGTCGAGGCCGCGGCGCGACAGATCCAATTCTGCGAAATAACCGTGGACCACTCGGCGCCAGTCCAATCCCGGGTTTTTCACCTGCGCAACTTCTGCACGGCCGCGCATGCGGGTAATCTGGCGCGACGCACACGCGCCTCAACCGCTGCAGGAGCCCCGCCGGTATGGAACTTCATGTTGTCATCAACGGCCGCAAGGACCTGACGGGCCAGTTGTACAACCAGTTGCGCAGCGCCATCGAATCCGGGCGCCTCGCCGCCGGGACACAGCTGCCGCCCAGCCGCTTGCTGGCCGAACAGCTGGGGATTTCGCGCAAGACCATTTCCGACACCTACGCGCAGTTGACCTACGAAAACTACCTGACCGGGGTGATCGGCAAAGGCACTTACGTGAATGCGCGGCCCTCGAAAATCGTCCGCAAACAGAGCCATTCCGAGCTGGCGAGTTTTGAGGTCATCGAATCGTGGCGCAAGCTGCCGGTGTTCCTGCGGCATCCGACGCTGGAAGGCTCGTTGCGTTATGACTTCATTGGCGGCGCCACCAGCAAGGGCCAGTTCCCGCAGGATGACTGGCGTCGCTGCACCTCCCATGCCTTGCGCCAGATCGCCGGCTCCAAGGGCTTCTACAGCCTGCCCGAGGGCCTGCCGGCGCTACGCAACGCCATCGCCCGGCACATCGCGTTCTCGCGCGGGGTCAATTGCCAGGACGAAGACGTGGTGGTGTGCAATGGCGCACAACAGGCGCTGGACCTGATTTCCCGGGTGATCACGCGGCCCGGCAGCATCGTCGCCATGGAAGACCCCGGTTACCCGCCGGCACGCCTGTTGTTTGGTTCGCACGGTGCCACGGTAATCGGTGTGCCGGTGGACGCAGAAGGCATTCAGGTCGACAAAATTCCCCTCGGCACGCGGCTGATCTACGTCACACCGTCCCATCAGTTCCCGCTCGGCCTGCCGATGAGCCAGGAACGCCGGGTGGCGCTGCTGGAACGCGCTTATGAACTGGGCGCGATCATCATCGAGGACGATTACGACAGCGAATTTCGCTACGAAGGTCGCCCAACCGATTCGCTGCAAAGCATGGATGAGCGCGGGATCGTCGCGTACGTCGGGACCTTCTCGAAAACCTTGCTGCCGGAATTGCGGCTCGGCTATGCGATTTTGCCGCCGGCGATTCTCGAAGCGGTGATCCGCGCCAAGCAACTCACCGACCTGCACACGTCGACGATGCCGCAGTGGGCATTGGCCAAATTCATCGCCGAAGGCTGCCTGCTCAAGCATATCCGCCGCTGCCACACGATCTATGCCGGGCGTCGCGAACGCATCCTGGCGCGCATGGCGGGAGATCTGTCGCCGTGGTTCGAGCCAGTGCCGACCACGGCCGGGTTCCACATGGTGGTGATGTGCAAACTGCCTATCGATCTGGCCCTGGTGATTGAACTGGCGAAAAAGGTCGAAGTCGGGCTCTATTCGATCGAGGCCTTTTACTTTCAGCAAGCGCCACAGGACGGGCTTTTGCTGGGTTTTGGTGCCATTGACACGCTGGACATAGACACCGCCCTGGATCGTCTGCGCGACATTTTGCAGCAGGTGGCCTGACGGATTGGTCTGGGCCTTTACCGGGCGATTGGCTATTGGCGGTCCGGCGTTGCAGGCCTATCCTGCCTAAGCGTTATCCCTCAATGAGCAGGATTCGTCCGGCCTGATTCAGGAGTGTGGGCAATGTCCAACGAAGTGATCAATACCGTACAGGTACAAGCCGCCGCCGGCCGCTCGGATGAACTGGGCAAGCAACTGCAAAAGATTGTCGAAACCCTGCGCGAACTACCGGGCTGCGACTCCTATATGGTCGACCGCTGCCCCGAGGACACCAACCGCTGGACCGTCAGCTCGCGCTGGCAATCGGAAGCGGCGATGCACTCGCATTTCAACTGCCCGGAAGTCCAGGGCTTTATCGGCCTGATTGACAATCAACTGGCGAACGCCGTGGATTTCAACAGCTTCCCGATCCGCTAGAACACCCTGTAGCAGCTATCCCTGTGCCGAGCGAGCTCGCTCGCCACAGGGGCTCATCGATTGGACTGGATTGGTCCCCTCACCTTCGCGAATATTGGCTGTTTGATTGGCCCACCCTGCGGACTATCGTTGTTGCTGACGATAACCACCGCAGGTAATGAACCATGAAAGCTTTGCGTTTCCTTGCTGCCCCGCTCGCTGTCCTCGCCCTGACCGCTTCAGTCAGCGCGCTCGCCCACGAAGGCCCTTCAGAAAAGGTCACGGTGCTGCAGGACGAATTGCTGAAAAACGTCCCCGGCAAAAAAGCCATGATGATCGAAGTCGACTACAAGCCTGGCCAATCCTCGATTGCCCATAAGCATGAAGGCACGGCCATGGCGTACGTGATTTCCGGCTCGATCACTTCTCAGGTGAAGGGTGAAAAAGCGATCACCTACAAGGCCGGCCAATACTGGTACGAGCCGGCAGGATCGGAACATCTGGTCTCGAAAAACGCCAGCGCCACTAAGCCCGCCAAATTGTTGGTGTTCATGGTGTTGTCGCCTGATGAGAAAGTGTTGATCCCATTGGAAAACTGATGGCTGAACGTACAGCTATAAATAAAAAGGCCCAAACTTCGATTTCGGGCCTTTTTATTTCTGGAAGCAATCAAACGCCCCTGTTTAAACCAAATAAAACTATTGGCCTGCCTATAAGCCCACTTATTGGTTATTTAATTCAGCAAAGACAGGTTTAGTCTGGAATCACCGCCGGGCAATACCGGCACTTAAACTTCACGACTTCAAGTTGTTTCACGGGAGTAACACCATGAAACTTGCGCTTGTCAGTACCTTGACGATGACGGTTGTTTTAACAGGCTGCTCGATCCCCACCGCCCCAACTGCGGTCTCTTCGCTGGACGGCATCTTTACCGCGCCTGTTGGCCGCAGCAACGCCACGAGCATTCCTAATGGCCATGACGTGTCGTTGGGCATCATCTACAGCCAAAACACCCAGACCAATCGCGCCTACCTGCAGGATTACCAGGCCAACGCAGGCACCGGTTTCGGCCAGAGTTTGTTGGTCCAGCCGATTCATGACGCCTTCGTCGCCACTTCCAAGCCTGACCTGGCCGTGGATTGGGTCAAGGCCTCGTTGCAGCGCCAGTTCGGCTCGGTCACGGTGTACCCGGACATGCAAAGCCTCAAGGCGGCGAAACCGGACGTGGTGGCGATTGTCGACAGTCGCAGCCAGTTGATGACCTCGCGCAGTTCGGATTTAGCGGCGGATGTCAGCGCAGACTTTTACGACTCTAATCTCAACTATATTGGCACTGCACAAGGGCATGACGCGAAAGCGCTGACGCCTCTTTGGGCGGACTTTAAGCCTAGTTCAGAGATAGTGGCGGATATTAACGAGCAGCAGAACGTGCAAGTTAGGGCACTGCAGAAGTTTGACCAGTCGCTCAGTAATTTATTGACCAGCTCGACAGATAAAGTGTCGATGCTGGATAGTAATTCGGGCCGGAAGTTGTATTGAGGCTTAAGGCCCCTTCGCGAGCAGGCTCGCTCCCACAGGGGTACGCGGTCAACTGTGGGAGATTCTATGGTTGAGGGGAAGCCCTCAACTGGTTTTCGATTGGTATTCGCTCTGCCCGTTCAGCAGGGCG
>NZ_JBSKHV010000008.1:0-318756 GCF_057128725.1 Pseudomonas oplopanacis
CTGAGCTAAATGGATAGAAGCGGATTACGCCTGAATGATAGCGTTCTGCAATTGATCTTATCTGATGCCTGGAGCCAAGGGCGAGTAGCCAAATCTAAAGTGGCAAGCATGTAAGTGTCGACGGCTATGGCTGTAGCTTTAAAAAATAGGCAGAGTCGTCCGTATTTGGGTCGATTTCGGTCAGTCGCGACAGGCCGAAATCGCCCAGATGCGGACGCTCGTTCAGTTAATTCCAAACACCCATCGATAGTGCGCCGCAGTACATAGCGGTGGTACAAACGATAACTTGGGCAATCATGAAACCGAAGCCGGCACCCAGAAACGCAAAGCCCGCGACAATCCATGGCAAGCTCGTATTTACACGGAACCTCAACAACCAAGCCGAAGCACTTGTGCCGACGACCATCCCCGGGACAGAAAATAAATGACCCAACCCAACGAGACCGCCATCACGACCCGAGCTGGATACGATCGCCATGTAGACCAGAAGAGTGACAACCGCTGCGGCTGTTGTTCCAGTTAGAAACAGGGCCCGAGAACGTAGAATCAAGCCTGGAAGCAACATTACCACTGGCACTCCAATGAGATACCAGAAGCCTAAGTAAAGCGTGTTGCCACCACTGGATGCGTAAACGAGGACGAGAGTGATCAAAACCATTGAACAGATTAGATCATCCCTAAATCCCATTTTCATTCCCTTGCCTCGCTTTCAGCGTCGTTATTGTTGAAATAGATTAGCTGACGGCGAGGTCTTCGTTCAGTTGCCCGCTATGGGTCGATGATGCCTGTCGCCACCGGCAGCACTGGGTCGGATAACAGCCCTTCTGGCCGGCAAAAATTAGCCAAAAGCTGCCCGCCTGCATGGGTATTCCCCCGTCCGCCAACAGATAGCGCCGTACAAGTGATTGACGTGCAGCTACGCTGGAAGCATCCGTTCTAATTCGCTGGCTACAACGCCGCCATCGTCCAAGGCTATTATCGCGAAGAAAGTCTGGAGGTGCGCAGACAAGAAAGGCGGCCCCGGCATCACACCGGTCGAAGAGGTACTCTCCGGGCGCGCGCCCATTACACTGAAGCCAACAGCGAATCATCGGTCACGAGGGCAGGAAATAATCGAATGGGAACGTTTCGAACACATTTTCAGTTGCCTGATAGTCTTCAGTAATTCCCAGAAGAGATTCTTATGACGACAGAAGGCTACTTCTCTGCTTCGGTTTGCGTGTGCATACTTTTTTGCATGACGCTGCGCGCTAGCGCCGAGAATTTGGTGATCTATGGCGACAATAGCTACCCGCCGATTATTTACCTGGAACACGATCAGCCCGCTGGAATCCTCCCGGCGATCTTCGCCAGACTGGAAAAAGATACCGGCGATACCTATGAGCTGCGCTTACTGCCATGGAAGCGAGCGTTGAAAAATGCCCAAAATAGCGTCGGTGGTATTACTAATATTTCGCGAAACAAGTCGCGCGAAACGTTTTACGATTTCTCACAACCGATTTACGACGACGACATCAGTTTGGTGGTTTTGAAAGGCCACGAGTTTCACTTCAGTACGATCAAAGACTTGCAGGACAAGAAGCTCGGCGGTCTGTCCGGTGCCAGCTACGGTGAAGACGTTGATCAGGCCATCAGTAACGGCGAGCTGAATGTGGAACGTGATCACGGTGAGCAATCGAGGCTGCTAAAGCTACTGGCCAGCCGTATAGATGTGGCGATTATTGGCAATGGCATTGCCGGGCTTGAATTAATACTGGCCTCTGACCCTAGGCTAGAAGCCAATCGAAGCCAATTTGTGCTGCTACCCAAACCGCTGATACGCGACCCTCTATATTTGGCTTTTAGCAAAGCTATGAATTTGCAGCCGGCACTGGAACGCTTCAATAGGGCACTAGAGGCGTTAAAGCACACAGGTGAATATCAGCAATTGATTGCTAAAAAGCCTTAGAAAACCTCAGAAAAAATAACGTGCGATGCAAGTGTAAGTACGCTCTCAGCGGTTGCGTAAGTCATTGAGGCTCTTGGAACAATCTCCTACGATGTCAGCCTCTGGCATAGATTTTTTACCCATACAACAATTCCTGCCGAATGCAATCAGGGGTTCAACTGGGGCAATCTTGCAGGGTTATCGAACAACCAGGTGATCATATAAATCTAAGGTTCAGGATATTCAGTGATCGCAACTCCTTTGCGCCCTAGCTGTTTGACACCGTACATAGCTTGATCCGCTGCCTTTAGCAATGCGTCGAGACTCTGTCCATGCAACGGGCAAATTGATACACCGATACTGCATGATAGTGAAAGCTCCCCCGCACTGGTCGCCACTATCCCTGAAATGGATTCGAGCACCCTCGCCGCTCTGGCTTCGGCATTTTCTGGGTTGGCTAAATCCTTAATCAGAATCACGAATTCATCTCCTCCGTATCGTGCGACGGTATCAGTCGAGCGAGTGGCCTTAAGCATGCGACTAGCAACCGCTCGAAGAACCTGATCACCAACCTCATGGCCGTGTCTGTCATTTATCTGTTTGAAATGATCCAAGTCGATTAAAAGCACCGCAAACTGTTCCGCCTTCTCTTTCCAATCGGAGAAGGCGTGCTCAAAACGCTCAGCAAATAGATAGCGGTTTGGCAGCTCGGTGAGTACGTCATGGGTCGCAAGATAGGCAGATCGTTGGTGCTCCACCTCAGCTCTTTCTATCGCCTTAAAGTGCCGAATAAGCACACCAGGGATAAGAATGAGAGCCGCTGCGAGAACCGCAAGGATGAACATTGCTTGCGCAGTCAGAACGTCTCCTAAACGCAACTGACGCTCAAACAGCAATGTCATCGGTTGCGAAGTACTTCTGATTTCGACCCGATCAGTCAAGCGCGGCAATAATAGCCGATCAAGAAATCCGGCATTGTCGGCCTCCGTAGAGAACACGTTACTTTCAGACCCTGCACCGGCTTTCATGACTGCGCTGATATGAACCAAGGGATCTATGTTCGCATCATTCACTGCATCAAGTAGCGAGCCGGTCTTTATCAAAAGCAAAGACACCATGGTGCTTCCGAAAAAATTGGGTCGATTATTCTCCCTAGGATTTTCGGGCCGACTCACGGACTGCATGAGAATGTAAGCGCTGCCACCTTCGTACATAGAGAAGACAGGTGTTACGACTGGCTTCGGATTATTGTGGGTGCGGGCCAGTGCGTAAGACAGATGCCCAACGGTCTCTAACCTAACGCCATAGATCGAACTGGATTCGGGAAGCGGTGGATACATGAACAACACGGGCCACGTCTCACTGAGATAGGCCTGATGCTGGGCAGGTTGCTGTGTGAGGCTTGGGAAGTCTTTGAGTTCAAAATTAGGCCGCCAGGTTCGGCGCATCAAAGTCTCAAATGCAGCCTGCTCTACGATGGGAACCGCCCTCGCCGCCTCAAGCATGTAGATGTGGGGGTACGCCGATAAAACGGCTGACGCGTAACGGGCTGCTGCTTCCGTGTCGCTTTGATCGACGGCTTGAAGAAATGCAGAGAAACCCGATAGTACCGCTTCGTTGGTATCAAGCTGATTTCGCACGATGCCAGAAATGTTCTGAACGTACTCCGAGAAGCGCGTTTCTCGGCGTTGAGTTTCGGACTTAAGAAGTAACAAGGCCGAAAAACCAACCAAGCCGATAGCCAAGATGATGAAACCCAATAAAGATCTGCGCCGCTTAGTCAACATCATCCTGATATCCCATGCGCAGCGTATGCGGGGTGCTTCATCCAGCCTAATAAGGCTGCGCTTGCGAAGCGTCGCAGTGTACTCGTGCTCCACTACAGCACGCAGTATCTAACGTCGATTCTAGGGCATATTGCCATTATCCAGAAAGCTGAATCTCGTTCGCACGTAACTTCTTACAAATATCTGCTGGGATAATTTCTATATCACTATCCGATCCCCAGCTTTCTTCCTACTACGCTGAATGCTTTCTCGGAGGAATCACGATGCCAAACTCAGACCTGCTGCCTTCCTACTGTTCAAGATCAATGAAAACCAGCTCGCCTTAGAGGCCGCCATCATGGAACTCACGCTGTGGGTTGAGCAACGCGGCTCAGCAGAAGTCGCTGGGAATGTGCGCGGTGCTTTGGACACCATCAGCAAGAATGAAGAATTCATCAATATGACGCTCGCGGTGCTCATGGCGGCCAAGTGACTGCTATCGAGAGCTGCCCTTCATGACAGGCAGCTATTCGTACACGCCGGGGCCAACTCGCGCCGACCATATACGCATGGCGAGTTGAGCCGCCTCCTCTTGCGCCAACTCAACGAGACAGGCACCTTTACCCTACAAATTTTTATCAAAACGGAACGAGGCTCCATAAGCGGAATCCGGCAAATGGTTAGCGCCATCGGCCCGTAGCCGCGAACGGAACGTACCGCTCTGAGGCTGGGTACGATATAAGCCACGTTTTTGTAATTCAGGAATGACCAACTCAACGAAGTCTTCGAGGCTGCCTGGGCTAATCAGCGGGTTGAGCATATAGCCGCTGGTGCCGGAAATACGGGCGTGCTCCTCAATCCGATCGGCCACTTGTTGCGGTGTCCCCACCAGAATCAGGTCACTGCCCCTGGTGACGTTGGCAAAGCGCTGTTTGACATCGCCGGCGGTCAAAGGCTTGCCACTGCCATCGGGGCGCATCACATAGGAGGTCATGCCTTCGGTGTGAGTCGACAACGCGTCGCCGTCCGCGTAGCGGCTGATGTCGATACCGGTATCGCCGGCATAACTCACCAGTTGCGCCTGCAAGTGATAGTTGCTTTGCAGTTCATCATATTTCCGTTGGGCTTCGATCTCGGTCTTAGCTGTGACGATCCGAAGTACTGTCAGTGATTTAACATCCTCAGCGTGACGACCCCGTGCCCTGGCCTGCGTCCATATATCTTCCAATCCTTGGCGAATCTCCAGGGGGTTGGACTTGGCGATGAAAATCAGTTCGGCGTGCTTCGCCGCAAACTCACGACCACGGCCTGACCAGCCGGCCTGGATCAGCAAGGGTGTGCGTTGCGGTGACGGCGACGTCAAATGCGGCCCGGCCACCCTGTAATGTTCGCCAACATGATTGATCGGTCGCACGCGATCGCCCTTGGCATAGACCTGGCGAGACTTGTCGGCAACTACAGCATCGTTTGCCCAACTGCCTTCCCAAAGTTTGTAAACGACATCGAGAAACTCCTCGGCGCGTTCATAACGATCATCGTGCTTGATCATCTGCTCAAGGCCGAAGTTGCGAGCGGCACTGTTCAGGTAGGAGGTGACGATGTTCCACCCGACCCGGCCCTTGGTCAGGTGATCCAGCGTGCTGAAGCGCCGGGCATGGGTGAAAGGATGCTCATAACTGGTGGTAACAGTGACACCGAAGGCCAGGTTTTCCGTCACGGCGGCCAATGCCGGGATGATCATCAACGGATCGTTGGCAGGTGCTTCCACCGCCCACTTCATGGCCGCGTCGGCATTTCCGCCAAACACATCGTAGAAGCCCAGCACATCACCAAAAAACAACATATCGAGATTAGCCTGATCGGCGATGCGTGCCAGGTTCGACCAATAGCCCAGCGAGTTGATCGACAGTCGCTCATCAGCTGGGTGCGTCCAGAGACTTGGCGCGCCGCCACAGCCAACGCTCGCTTGTTCATACAGCGCAAACAACAGGGGTTTTGGATCGGACATCTTGGTACCTGTACAAATCATTGAATTTGGCGGGTCACCGCTGATTCTTGAAACCTTTGCCGTAGTGGCGTTCAAGACGGTTCTGTATCAACTCCAGTCCAATGGACAGGAGCCAATAGATCACGGCTGCGGTGGTGAGCATTTCGATGTAGCGGTAGGACGAGCGGCCGTACGACTGCGCCAGAAACATCACCTCCCAGACGCCCATCACAGATATCAACGATGAGTCCTTGAGCATTGAAATGAACTGACTGGTTGCCGGGGGAATAATCGTGCGCATGGCTTGCGGCAGGACGATGTGCAGGAACATTGCCGTCGGTCTCAGCCCCAAGGCCATCGCCGCTTCGCGCTGTCCAGGTGCCACAGCCATGATGCCGGCACGGAAAATCTCGCTGAGGTAGGCACCATAATTGAGCGAGAGCGCAATGATCCCGGCGCTAATGGCGCCTGGAACAACACCCAACTGCGGCAACCCCAGGTAGATCAGCAGGATCTGGATCAGCAGCGGAGTACCGCGAAAAAAAGACGCATAGAAACTGGCAATACCGAAAGCCACTGCACTGCGAGACAGGCGAGCCAGCGCCGTCACGAAGCCAAGGAGCAACGAAAGCCAGATCGAGCAGAAGCACAAAAACAGTGTCAGCGCGGCGCCTTGCAAAAAACCGTCAGGCCCCAAATGCAGTCCGACCAAGTTGGGCAATTTCTGCACAATGATCGAGAACTTCAGGTCGAAGCTCATGAAAAACATGACGCACAAGCCGAACAGCGCTGCCCAGGTCAAATACAAGCGAGTGCGAAAACCAAGTAGCTGGCTGAAACGAGGCGTCTCGGTTTCGGAGGCGACAGCTGCCTTGGCCGGGTGTGGATTGAGGGCTGTCATTGGCTGATATCGGCACCGATCCACTTCTGTGAGATCTTGCTTAATGTGCCGTCGGCCTTGAGCTGGGTGACGACCTCAGTGACTTTCGCATTCCATTGCGGATCGCCCTTTTCAATCGCTACCACGTTCGGCTCTGCATACAGTGGGTCGCCAGCAATTTTAAAGCGAGGATCCTGGACGATGCGCTCGCGAGCAGTGATGAGGTTGGTGACCATTGCATCCAGGCGCACGCCCGTGCCCAAGGCCAGATCCTGGAAGGCCACCGTTTCGTTGTCGTATGGCGCGACTTGTACGCTTTCGAATGGATAGCTCAACGGCTTGTCCTCGGCCCCCTCAATCACCAGATCCTTGTTCAAATAGGCTTCATAAGTCGACGCACTGATCACACCGACTTTTTTACCTGACAGATCCTTGCCCGAGACAATGTCCTTATCTTTGGCATTCACCACGATCACGGCCGGTGACTGGTAATACTCCACAGGGAAGTCGAATACTTCGGCCCGTGCCTTGCTCGGGGTCATCGAGCAGACGCAGATGTCATATCGTCCGTTCCAGTGTCCGGCTGCGATGACATCCCAGGACGGTGTTTGCAGCTTCAGCTTCACCCCTAGCCGTTGCGCAACAGCCTTGGCGACATCCACGTCAAAACCGTCCAGCTGGTTCTGTTCATTGAGAAAGGAGAATGGCGGATAGCTTTCCATCAGGACGCCGGTCAGCTCCCCGCTGCTGGTTACGCGATCCAGCGTGGCGCCCGCGAAAGCCGTCGAGCATGTAGCCAGTAACGCAAAGCCAAAAGGTAAAAGCGCCGTAGTTTTCAAAGACAAGTGCTCCAATCAATTCAGAAAATCTGAATAGATTAAAACGCACTATAAAAATGATTTGTACTGCATTTATGGAATAACAGGCTGTGTTCAAGCTATATGGTCTAGCGATTCAAATGCTCGTCGTTTCATACCTCGCGATCTAAGTATGTGATCAAATAAAGATCAGCTCCGAATAAATCCCGGTCAATAAAATGGGCCCTGCAGAGCCCCTTTTGTACTCAAACCAAAATCACTTGGTCAGCCAGGATCCAACGGTCGCGGAGCCATGCAAGGCCTTCCATTCCTTCAGTGTTTCGTGATTGCCGCCGCTGGTTTTGACGACTTCACCAGTGTTCGGTTTTTATTAACCTTCGCCTGACGAGCATTGGGGCTGCCGCTTCAGCCTTAAAGATTCATATAAGAGATGAGGAATTCAGAAGAGTGCTTTCACCGGGGAGACCTCACGAGATGATCTGACTCGGCGCCATCTGGTGATTCAGCAAGCTCAGAGGCCATCTGATCTGAATATGCACCAGGATTGTGTATGTCGTGGAGATACTTGATGAGGCGACATCGTGTCTGCCGACGGTTTGGAACGGCCTAAGAAAAGATCACATACCCCATAAAATATCGAACCTTGGGCTAACCATTCAGTCCGTTATCTCACAAGGCGGTGGAGCTCCTTCTGCCCGCGAAATGCATTATCGGATTGGACGAGAAGTACGTCATGAACGACCAAACAGACGATCTGCCTGAAGCCATTAGACGTCGAGCAGATAGAATCATCCATGATATTGAGCATGCTGGATCGATGATTCTCGCTGTGAAAAATGGAGCGAAAGCTGAGGGTTTCATACTGGGTATTTCATGCTGGACAGGCCTCACACAGGAACGCTGCGACTTGCTTTTAGCGCATTTTGAGGAGGTGCTTGAAAAGAGACTGAGATCGTTCACGTTAGGTCTTTAACACTTCCACGGTCTGACTCTGATGAACAAAAAAACATTGGGGAACGAGATGAGATATTTCATTTTCCTTGTGGCCGTTGCTGCAATGGCAGGCTGCGTGGAGTCGTCTAAATACTCTCTGAATCAAGCTGACTTGGTTCCATCGTCAAGGCTCTACGGCTTCACAAAAAAATCCGATGTCCACTTGGTCGTGGTGCGTGATCAATCCGATAACGCCAGATGCACGATCCGTTTCTCAATCGATGGGAAGCCAGCTGCCGATTTTGAAGCGAGCGAGGTTGCCAATTTTGGACTTACTATGGGCGTGCACTGGCTTTCAGCGCTCCCCGCTCAAGACTGCTCTGACTTATCGATCAAGAACGTCAAAATCGCCGTGAAAACTGGCGACGGTTTGATCATGCGCATTGATCAGGCAGGGTTAAGCTCGGTCGCTATGTGAAAAATCGCGCCCCCCCTCTTCAGTTGTTGATCCTGCTCTCGCAATGGCGCATTGATTTGAGAACGTCACGAGGATTTCCCGTCCTTCCGGATCTTATGCCGATCTACCGGCGAGCCAAGCTCGCCGGCGTGATGGTGCGCACTCAGGCTATTAATAAACGGGTCATGCCTTGTCTGTGGAGAGCATCGTCTTCGGGATCAGCAGAATCAGCACGCAGCTAACGAGCAAGCAACCACCGAGGACATAGGTACCGTTGTTCATATCGCCCGTCAGTGTTTCTGCGGTGGCGGTAATCATGGAGCCGGTGAACCCCGAGAGGTTGCCGATTGCGTTGATCATGCCAATGCCCGCGGCTGCTGCCACACCGGATAACACTGTGCCAGGCAATGTCCAGAAAATCGGCATCAGGCTCAGCAGGCCAGAGGCGGAGACGCTGAGGAAGAAAATGGACACCGGCAGGTTATGGGCAAAGACAGCGCTGCAGATCAACCCGATTCCGCCGATGAACGCTGGAATAGCCGCGTGGAATCGGCGCTCACCGGTTTTATTGGAGTGCCAGGCGTTAAGTGTCATCGCCACAATGGCGGTGGCATAAGGAATCGCCGTCAGCAAACCGATGTGCAGGGTATTGGAGATACCCGTCGCTTTGATGATCGTCGGCATCCAGAACGCCAGTCCGTAAAACCCGGTGTTGAACGTCAGAAGGATCAGCACCAATAACCACACGCGACCATTGAAGATCACATCTCGGATGCTGGACGCCTTTGCCGTGTTATCACGGTCGAGGTTGTTTTTGAGCATGTTTTTTTCTGCAGCTGTCAGCCATTTTGCGTTGTCGATTTTATCGACCAGCAAGGTCACCACCACCACGGCCATGACCAGCGACGGGATGCCCTCGATGATCAGCATCCATTGCCAGCCGGCCATTCCGTGGACACCTTGCATAGCCCCCATCAACCACCCGGAAAGAATCCCGCCCAAGGTGAGGCTGATCGGCATTGCCATCAAAAAGCCCGCCATGACCCGGCTCTGGCGGTGGGTCGGAAACCAATAATTGAGGTAGAGAATCACGCCTGGGAAGAAACCGGCTTCGCATATCCCCAGCAGGAAGCGCAACAGGTAGAACATGGTTTCCGATTCGATATGGAAGAACTTGGCCAGTGGCACGGTAAACGCTACGGCCATGGAGACGATGCTCCAGGTGATCATGATGCGAGCAATCCAAAGACGCGCGCCAAAGCGGTGTAGGAACAGGTTGCTAGGTACTTCGAAGAGGAAATAACCCCAGAAGAAAATACTCGCGCCGAGTGCGTAGACAGTGTTGCTGAATTGCAGATCGTTGAGCATGTCGAGCTTGGCAAAACCGATATTGACCCGATCCAGGTACGCCGCCATGTAGCAAAACAGCAGGATCGGCAGAATACGCAGAACGACCTTACGGTAGGTACGATCCTCGGAGGTAAGCTCCGCCGAGCCCTCTCCTTCGAGAGGACGCTGAGATACTGATTCCATGTGTTGACCTCAAGGCATGTTTGTCATGCCGATTGTTTTTGTTTTGGCTTGCGACCTTGGTTTCCTTGGACTGACCTAGAGCAATCCGTTCGGAGAAAAGGTATCTGCAAGCTGGTCTGTTACCGGTAACATTTTTAATTTAGCAATTAGTTTCGGGGCAACGCAAGCACGCCCGGCTAAAAAGTTTTAGGTGCTTTCACGCGCCAGTATTTTGAATTCGACGACGTCACATTCGCGAGGACGAGGCAGGCCTAGGCGTTGAGCAGCAGCACTGGCTACCAGCAATTGGCCCGCGCGCCAGCCAATGCCATAGGGATCAACCGAAACGGTCGTGATGGTAGGAGTGCAATACCGCGAGACTTCGAAATCACCAAATCCGGCGATAGCAATGTCCCCGGGGACACGTCGACCTTGCCGATGGCACTCCATAATCGCACCGAACGCCGACAAGTCACTCACGCACATCACCGCGTCCGTATCCGGCCACTTTTCCAGCAGGCGCTTCACCGACTCGCCGCCATGACTCATCGTGATCGGCGACTCACCGTATTCCAGCACGCGCGGCTCCCCTGCCCCCAACGCGGCAACGGCCTGAAGGTAACCTTGCTGACGTTGCTGCCCACGGTGGTCAAGAACCGATGCGCCACCGATGTAGCCGATTCGTCGATAGCCTTTCTCGTACAGATGCTCGTACAGCGCAGCAGCGGCTGATGCGTTGCAGAAACCGACCGATTGCTCAATGGGATCGGCTGGAATGTCCCAAGTCTCGACGACGGGTACCTGCGCCTGGCGCAGCAGTTTGCGGGTTTCCTCAAGGTGCGCACTGCCGGTCAACATCACCCCGACCGGGCGATGGCGCAGCAGTGTGCGTACCAGCAAAGCCTCCTGTTCCAAGTGGTAATCCGTGTCACCCAACAGCAGGCACAGGCCTTGTCCGCTGACGGCGTCGTTCAGGCCGCGCACGGTATCGGCAAAGTTTGAGCTAACCAGGGAAGGCACCAGGGCCACGATAAATTCCGAGCGGCCGCTGGACAGGGTTCCGGCAGAGGCATCAGGCAGGTAGCCGAGGCTTTCAATGGCCTCGTGTACCAGCTTTTGAGTGCGTTCTGAAACATCGCGACCGGCCAAGACCCGGGAAACCGTCATCTTCGACACGCCTGCCAGCTTGGCAACGTCGGCCATTCGCGGCGGAGTGGTGATTTTGCCTAAATCCTCGTGACTCATGGACGTCCTGTTTTCCTGAAAAAAGACCGGGCGGTAGGTAAAAAACGCCGCCGTTAACGCTGATTGTTGCTGATTATACATGCGCGCAAATAGGCGTACCGAAGCTCCTTGCATGGATTATCTACGCCCATTCGAACAATGATCCTAGGCCTTTACAAAAAAATTGTTACCGGTAACATCAGATCAGTCGAACGTCGGCAGGTACTTGGCCATTGCTGCTTTGTGGCCTCAGTCGCCCCGTTTAACCTTCCATTGATACCTTCTAACAAGAGTTAAACCCCATGACCGGAACCACTCCTCTGCCCCTGCGAAGTCAACAATGGTTTGACGATCCAAGTCATGCGGACATGACCGCGCTCTATGTCGAACGTTTCATGAACTACGGCATGACGCGAGAGGAGTTGCAATCCGGCCGCCCTATTATCGGAATCGCCCAAACCGGTAGTGACCTCGCCCCGTGCAACCGCCATCACCTCGAACTCTCGCAACGCACCAAAGCAGGTATTCGAGATGCAGGGGGCATTCCCATGGAGTTCCCGGTACACCCGATGGCCGAGCAAACCCGGCGTCCCACTGCCGCGCTGGATCGCAACCTGGCTTACCTGGGGCTGGTCGAAATCCTTCATGGGTACCCGCTGGATGGTGTGGTGCTGACCACCGGTTGCGACAAGACCACCCCCGCCTGCCTCATGGCAGCGGCGACGGTTGATATGCCGGCGATTGTGCTGTCCGGCGGCCCGATGCTCGATGGACACCACAAGGGCAAGTTGATCGGTTCTGGCACGGTGCTGTGGCATGCGCGTAACTTGCTCGCCAGCGGTGAGATCGATTACGAAGGCTTCATGGAGATGACCACGGCTGCCTCCCCTTCGATTGGTCACTGCAATACCATGGGCACCGCGTTGTCGATGAACGCTCTTGCCGAAGCGCTAGGCATGTCCCTGCCCGGCTGCGCGAGCATTCCGGCAGCCTATCGTGAACGCGGCCAGATGGCCTATGCCACTGGCAAACGCATCGTCGACATGGTTCGCCAGGATATTCGTCCATCCCAAATCATGACTCGCGAAGCCTTTGAGAATGCCATTGCCGTTGCGTCGGCTCTAGGCGCCTCCACCAATTGCCCGCCACATCTCATCGCTATCGCGAGACACACCGGAATCGATTTAAGTTTGGAAGACTGGCAGCGCATCGGTGAAGACGTTCCGCTGCTGGTCAACTGCATGCCAGCTGGCAAATATCTCGGTGAAGGTTTTCACCGTGCGGGCGGTGTACCGGCAGTTATGCACGAACTACAGAAAGCCGGACGACTGCATGAAAATTGCGGCACGGTCTCGGGCAAAACCATTGGCGAGATCGTAAGCACTGCGGCGGCGAGCGATTCCGATGTGATCCACGCCTACGAAGATCCGTTGATTCAACGCGCGGGGTTCATCGTGCTGAGCGGGAATTTCTTCGATAGCGCCATCATGAAGATGTCGGTGGTGGGCGAAGCCTTCCGCAAGACCTACCTGTCCGAACCCGGCGCAGAAAACAGTTTCGAAGCCAGAGCCATCGTTTTCGACGGCCCGGAGGACTACCAGGCCCGAATCAACGACCCCGCCCTGGACATCGACGAGCGTTGCATTCTGGTGATCCGAGGCTGCGGCACCGTGGGTTATCCGGGCAGCGCCGAAGTCGTCAACATGGCTCCACCCGCAGCACTGATCAAACGCGGCATCGATTCCCTTCCATGCCTGGGCGATGGGCGCCAAAGCGGGACGTCGGCCAGTCCGTCGATTCTTAACATGTCCCCTGAAGCCGCCGTGGGCGGCGGGATCGGCTTGCTGAAGACCAACGATCGTTTGCGCGTCGACCTCAATGCCCGTCGTGTCGACCTGCTGGTGGATGACAGCGAAATCGCACGTCGCCAGGCGGAGTTCAAGCCCTCCTTCCCGGCCTCGCAAACGCCGTGGCAGGAAATCTACCGGCAGCAGGTTGGCCAACTTTCGACCGGTGGTTGCCTGGAGCCGGCAACCTTGCACCTGCGTGTCATCGCGCGCAGCGGCGATCCACGTCATTCCCACTGATTCAGTCTTTTTGCAAAGGGTATTGTCCATGTCCCAAACATCCGCTGTAACGACATTGTCGGGTTTGAATGTGCTGGCTAACGACCTCGGTCAAGGTACCTGGATCAGTCGTATCTGGATTCCTGGCGCCACCGCAGGGCCTGCCGTTATCCTGCTCAAGGACGGCCAGGTCTATGACATCAGCGCCCGGGTGGCGACTGTTTCGGCCCTGCTTGAACTCGACGATCCCGTGGAGTACCTGCGCGGCTTGCCATTGGAGCAGCCGTTAATCAGTCTGGATGACCTGCTGCTTAATAGTGATGCGACCTTACGCGACGCAACGCAGCCGTGGTTGCTGGCGCCGATCGACCTGCAAGCGGTCAAGGCCGCCGGAGTAACTTTCGCCACCAGCATGCTTGAACGCGTGGTTGAAGAGCAGGCAAAAGGCGACCCCGCCAAGGCCGACAGTATTCGCGCAACCCTGGTGAAAAGTATCGGCACTGACCTCGGAGACATTGTTCCGGGCTCAGCCCAAGCCGCCGCGCTCAAAGAGGTGCTGATCAGCCAAGGCATGTGGTCGCAGTATCTCGAAGTGGGCATTGGCCCGGACGCCGAGATCTTCACTAAAGCTCAGCCACTGTCAGCGGTGGGCTATGGTTCGGACATCGGCATTCACCCCAAGTCCAGCTGGAACAATCCAGAGCCTGAAGTGGTCTTGGCCGTCTCCAGTCGGGGCAAGATTCAGGGCGCTACGCTGGGTAATGATGTCAACCTTCGTGACTTCGAAGGGCGGAGTGCCCTGCTTCTGTCCAAGGCCAAAGACAACAACGCATCGACCGCGCTAGGGCCATTTATCCGGCTGTTCGATGAGACCTTCGGCATCGAGGACGTGCGCTCGGCGGAAGTCGCACTTCGGGTCGAAGGCGAGGATGGTTTCATTATGGATGGTAGCAGTTCCATGAATCAGATCAGCCGCGATCCGCTGGATCTGGTGGCGCAAACGCTCAATGAGAACCATCAATACCCGGACGGCTTCGTGCTGTTTCTCGGCACCCTGTTTGCCCCCAAGCAAGATCGCGATCTACCGGGTGGAGGCTTTACCCACAAAGTGGGTGACATTGTCGCCATCAGCAGCCCCAAGTTCGGCACGCTGGTAAACCGGGTGACGACAAGCGATCGAGCTCCGGCCTGGCAGATGGGATATCGCGCCCTGCTCGACAACTTGCACGGCCGTGGCTTGATTGCCGCCGCGATCAAGCCACGCTAGCCACTACGGAAATTCTTATGAACGCTGACACTGGACACAACTTTATCAATGGCGGACGCAGCGCCATGGGACACACGCGCCTGCAAAGTTTCGACGCCACCACGGGCCAGGAACTGCCGGGCTTCTTTATCGAAGCCACCCACGAGGAAGTGGACGCTGCCGCCCAGGCAGCAGCAACTGCTTACCCGTCTTACCGCACCATGCCTGCAACTCGGCGCGCCGCGTTTCTCGAAGCCATCGCCGATGAACTTGACGCCCTAGGTGATACGTTCATCGCAACGGTCTGCCGCGAAACAGCATTACCGGCTGTACGTATTCAAGGTGAGCGCGCCCGTACCAGCGGCCAAATGAGACTGTTCGCTAAGGTGTTGCGACGCGGTGATTTCTATGGCGCACGCATTGACCGTGCCCTGCCTGAGCGCCAGCCCCTACCCCGCCCCGACCTGCGCCAGTACCACATCGGCATCGGCCCCGTAGCGGTGTTCGGCGCAAGTAATTTCCCTCTGGCCTTCTCCACCGCCGGTGGCGATACCGCTGCTGCGCTCGCGGCGGGCTGCCCGGTTGTGTTCAAAGCGCACCCTGGCCACATGGCTACGGCCGAATGGGTTGCTCTGGCGATCATTCGCGCTGCCGAAAAAACCGATATGCCAAACGGCGTCTTCAACATGATTTACGGCGGTACCGTCGGCGCTTGGCTGGTGCAACACCCCGCCATTAAAGCCGTCGGTTTCACTGGCTCGCTCAAAGGTGGACGAGCGTTATGTGACATGGCGGCAGCACGACCAGAGCCGATTCCGGTGTTCGCAGAGATGTCGAGCGTCAATCCGGTGCTGGTGCTGCCTGAAGCGCTGAAATTTCGCGGTGCTAAAATTGCGGCTGAGCTTAGCGCCTCGGTGGTTCAAGGGGCAGGACAGTTCTGCACCAAACCGGGCATGGTGATCGGAATACGCTCTCCCGAGTACCAGACGTTCCTCGAGGATTTGGCCCAACAGATCAACGCTCATCCTACGCAGACGATGCTCAACGCTGGCGGGTTGTGCCATTACTCCGATGGCTTGATTCGTCTGCATGATCATCCGCAGATCTACCATCGCGCTGGGCATCCTCAAGAGGGTGGTCAGGCTCATCCACAGCTGTTCGAAGCTGACGCCGAGCTCCTGATCAACGGTGAAGAACTGCTTCAGCACGAGGTGTTTGGCCCGGTTATCGTCGTTGTTGTGGTCAATGATTCGCAGCAACTCAATCAGGCATTGCAAGGTTTACAGGGACAACTGACCGCGACCTTGATTGCCGAACCTGAAGACCTTGAAGCGTTCGCCGAGTTGATACCTTTGCTGGAACTGAAGGCCGGTCGTCTGTTGCTCAACGGATACCCAACCGGTGTCGAGGTATGCGACGCGATGGTTCATGGCGGCCCTTACCCGGCCACCTCGGACGCCCGAGGTTCGTCTGTGGGAACGCTCGCGATTAACCGTTTCCTTCGCCCGGTTTGCTTCCAGAACTATCCAGACAGTCTGCTGCCGGAAGCGTTGAAAAACGCCAATCCGCTCGGCATTTTACGTTTGGTAGACGGCGTCAGCACAAACCAGATTTTGGGTTGATGATCTTGGGGGCGGATTGGGTAACTTCAACTATTCCGCCCCGGAAGCAATGGTAACGCAGTGAGAAACAACTCTGCTGCGGCTCGGAGCGTTACCAGCGGCGCTAGTTTGTTTAACAAAAAAATGGGCCCTCTAAGGGCCCTTTTGTATTCAAACCAAAATCACGTGGTCAGCCAGGACTCAACGGTCGCAGAAGGGATTGAAAAAGTCTTAATGACCCTTGTTCTCAATCAGAGAATTGCCACCGTCCACTACAAGCAATTCCCCTGTGATGTAACTCGCTTCAGGAGAAGCTAGGAATGCGACAGCTGCGGCCACTTCTGCTGGCCGGCCCGCTCTTCCAAGAGGTGTAGAGCATGCTGCTCGGATTTCATCAGGAGTGCTCGATCCTGTTGCAATCCAACCGGGCGCGACTGAATTCACCGTGATACCAAATTGAGCAACCTCAAGGGCGAGACTCATGTTCATGCCGACCATTCCGGCTTTTGCTGCACTATAAGCAGCCTCTCCTGGATTACTGGCTCGTGTGCCTGTGGTTGAGCTGATGTTCACTATGCGGCCATATCCTCTAGTCCGCATCCCAGGCAACACCCCTTGAGTTAATAGGAACGCAGTTGTCAGATTTCTAGCGATGGAAAAATTCCAGGTTTCGAGGCTCGTATTCGTGAACTCGGCGAACGGTTCTGGACTCCCTTGCATCGCCATACCGGCATTATTTACAAGAATATCGATGTGGCCCCAAACGGCCTCCGCCCAAGCGACGAACTCTCTAACCTGAGTTTCCTGAGTTAAGTCTACCGGTCGACCCTCTGCTTCGAAGCCGGCGGCGCGTAACTCCGCAACTCGCTCGTAGATGCGTGCGCTGCTTGCCGTGACGATCAGCTTGGCCCCTTGAGCCCCAAGACGATGGGCAATAGCCATACCGATTCCAACCTCACTGCCCGCTCCACTAACAAGCGCCACCTGATCTGCCCAACTTGAATTCATCATCCTTGCCTCTGTTGAAGGTTTGCGAGAAGCGCACGAATGGAGGTGTAGCAGATAGCCGAAAACGCCGGTTGAGGATTTGGTCGCTTGCGTCGATAAACTGCAAATAAAAAGGGCCTTCGAAGAGCCCTTTGTTTGTACTCAGACCGCGATTACTTGGTCAGCCAAGACTCTGAAGCGCAGTAACCCTGTCGGACTGTTTTGGACTTTTACTACGCAGTCCTCTTGCACGGAGGAATAACGATGTCGAATACAGACCTACTCCCTACCCTACTCTTCAAGACCAATTAGAACCAACTCGCTCTCGAAACCGCGATCATGGAGCTGACTTTGTGGGTCGAGCAGCACGGCTCAGCTGACGTTGGAAGGAACGTGCGAGGCGTGCTGGAAACAACCAGCAAGAACGAAGAACTCATCAACATGTCGCTTGCAGTACTCATGACGCCTGAGTGACCTGACAATATGGGTACACGTCTTCACATCACTCACGTAAGGGTGGCAAACGTATTTTTACAACGCGTGACGCTGTACGCCGTTGGACACCCGGAGGATATCGGCCATCACCGCCAGGGCAATTTCTGCCGGTGTCTTGCTGCCTAAGAGCAGGCCGATGGGCGCATGGATCCTTTGAAGGGTCGCTTCATCAATCCCGCCAATCCTCGCCAGGCGTTCAAAACGCTTGCTGCTTGTGCGCTGCGAACCCATGGCGCCAATGTAGAACGCCCGAGTACGTACCGCTTCAAGTAGAGTCAGGTCGTCCATGCGTGGATCATGAGTGAGAGCCACCACTGCTGTTGATGCATGGCATCCGCCGTTGGCAATGTAGACCGCCGGCAGCAACTCATGCACTTCAACGCCCGACAGTGTAAATCCGCTAATCACTTCTTTTCGCGGCTCGCACAGAATCACCTCATAGCCCAGCGCAATGGCAAAGCTTGCGCAAAACTCCGCCACCGGCGAAAGCCCGGCCAGCAGCAAGCGCTGTACCGCGCCAATACGAATTGCCACCTGTTCTGCACCGACTTCGACTCTCGCTGAGTACATACTGCCCGGGTTGATACTTCGGTGCTCGGTGCCCAGCAGAACCCGGCGTGTGATCAAGCCCTCCCCCGCGATCGCAGCCTCAACAGCAACAAGATGCCTATCGGTCTCTTCCGTCGGCGCCAGGTACTCGACAAGCACATCCAGCACGCCACCACATGGCAAGGCCAGAGTGGGTGCCAAACCACCCTCGCCATAGCGAACGATCTGGCTCACCGGCTTGAAAAATTCACCGATGACCCGCTCAATAAAATCATCCTCGACGCACCCGCCAGACAATGACCCCCGATGCTCGCCGGAACCCAGGCAAACCAACATGGCCCCTGGCCCACGCGGCGCCGAACCAAAGGTGGCGAGGACGGTGCAAAGCCAAACTGGTTGGCCTTGAACAATCCAGGCGCGGGCTTTCTGAACGACTTGTAGATCAAGTTGATTCATCACTTCGATCCTTACCAACTTTTCCTTGGTGACCGGCAAGCAGCGTATGCGTTTTCCTGTGGCATGCTGGCAACCTACGGATGAGCGGGATAGTCGATATATCCGTGCGCATCGCCCCCAAAGAAACTGGCAGGATCCGCTGGGTTGAGCGGCAGATCCTCGCGGATACGTCGCGGCAGATCGGGGTTAGCCAAGAAAGGACGACCGAAGGCGATGATATCTGCGCGGCCCTCCGATACTGCCCTGGCGGCGGTGACTGGGTCATAACCACCGGCGAGCATCAGCACACCGTGCCATGCGGTACGCAATTGCTGAATAATGGCGTCCCAGCGGGGATCAAATTGCTCATCTCGTACAGTTCCAACGATGGCCGGCTCAACCAGGTGAAGATAAGCCAGCGACCAGTCGTTAAGCCGGTTAACCAGATAACCAAAGGTGTCTTCAGGCGTGTCGTCACCCATTCCCATGAAGCGCCCCATGGGCGTGAGGCGGACAGCAGTTCGATCTGCTCCGACTTCTGCTGCTACAGCTGCCACGACTTCGAGCAAAAGACGACTGCGATTTTCGATGCTTCCACCGTAAGCGTCATCCCGTTGGTTACTTGCGCTATTGATGAATTGGTCAAGGAGATAACCATTGCCTGCATGGATTTCAACTCCATCCATTCCTGCCTCAATAGCATTACGCGCAGCGCGACGATAGTCGTCTACGATTGCTCTGATGCCATCGATTGTCAGTGCTTGAGGTTCTGGAATCTCTCCCCATACGCCGTTGCCTTGTTCGTCGACAATAAATGTTTTACCAGGAACCGGCATCGTTGTCGGCGCAACTGGAAGCCCGCCATCAGGTTGGAAGCTTGGGTGCGAAACGCGCCCGACATGCCATAGCTGCATAAAAATTTGCCCGCCGGCCTTATGTACTTCATCGGCCACAACATGCCAGCCATCAATCTGTTCTTGGCTATAGATGCCAGGCGTCCAGGCATAGCCTTGCGCTTGGCGAGAGATCTGAGTCGCTTCGGTAATGATCAGAGCAGCGCTGGAGCGCTGACGATAATACTCGGCGTTCATCTGGGTAGGGACGTCGCCAGGCTGGCCCGCTCGAGAGCGTGTGAGTGGTGCCATTGCGATGCGATGCTTGAGCTGCAACGGGCCAACGGCAATTGGTTGGAAAAGTGACTGAGGCATTATCTTTCTCCAGGTTTGAGCGGGCTGGACTCAGCCAGCGTGAATTGTCGAACGGTGAAACATCAAGTGGTCGCCGATGGCTTTGCCCTGGACGAGCAAACGCTGTCCCAAGGCAATCTGTTCGGGTTCCCAGTTCGCTAACGCGCGATCCGTATCCTCTGGGGTTTGGCTCAGGTGCCGGGCGAGTTCGAGTGCGTTGTAGGCTGCCTTGGACGTGCTGGCCGCAGTGTGAGGCCTGGGAATAGCTGCGGCATCGCCGAGTAAAACCACCCGTCCATCAACTAAATGTGGCATCGCCAAATCACGGATGCTTTGGACAAAAGGCTGCTGGGTGGCTCGCACCACATCCCGAAAGGAGGGTGGTAACAGTCTGTCGGCCTCACTCCAAATATGGTCGCGCCACGCAGGTGCGAGGAGCCCCTCTGGTACCGAATACTCACGCCTGTGTCCGGTTGCGTCGGTCATGACATTGCCGATGAGATCCTCTTCGAGAACCCGATACCAAACCCAGTTGTAATAGCGTTGGCCAGGTCGAATATCATTGCTTTCGCCCGGCACCAGGTAACCCAGAATGTGTGAGCCGTGGTTGTTTGCGAAACTGAAGTCACTCGCCAGAATCTGGTGAGATAGTTCGGGCAAACTGCTTTCCGGTAGAAGGCCGCGCCATGCAATATATCCGGCGTAGCTTGGCTCGTATTCTGGCCAAAGCACGTGGCGTACTTGCGAGTTACCGCCGTCAGCTGCGACTAGCAAGCCAGCCTCAACACGCTCGCCATCATCAAAAGATGCCACCACACAGCCGCCCTCGGGCTGAGTAACGCCAATCAGGACTTTTCCCTGGTGGTAGTGCTCATTGCCGAAAGCTTGACGCAATGTTGTGTAAAGCAGCGACCAGGATGTCTGAACTTGCGGAGCGTAGGTTTTGCTTTGGACACGACCGTCCGGATGCAGCACGGTACGGTATTGCGATCGAACGCCCATCTCTAGATTGGCCAATGGAACATTTAGTTGGCGAAACGCATCGACCACCTCTGGCTGCAATACTATGCCGCCGCCTCTGCTGTCGAGGTCGTGGGAAGATCGCTCATAAATGTCGACACTCCAGCCCGCCTGGCGCAAAAGATTACCTGCGAAAAGCCCACCCAATGACCCACCAATTACCATTGCACGGCGCGAAGTCACGGGTAGCTGAGGGACAGTCTTGAATTTGCTCATGGGTGGATCCTCCGTTTCGACCTACTTTAAGGACTCCACGGCAATGTGATAATCAGCGTTCTTCGCTATGCCGTATTGCGTGAGTTGCAACACTGTTCGCGGCGCAGGAAACACTGGCCGCTCTCTCGGAGCGGTCAGGTTCGGTGATCGATTGCTGAGCTTAAAACGATCGTGTCAGAGGGAGTTGCGAAGGCCGATGTCCCGTGGCGTCGGTTACTGCATTTCCAAGGGCGGCAGCCATAGGGCCTTGTACAATCTCCGCAGCCCCCAGAAATGGCTGGCCTGGCTGATCTATCAAATGTACTTCGACATTCGCTGGCAATTGCGAAAACCGCAAAATCGGATAACCGCTCCAGTCATAACTACGTATTCCACCCGCATCAAACTTGATGGCTTCGAATAAAGTCCAACTGGTGGACTGCACTATCCCGCCCTCTATTTGATTACGTAGACCGTCGGGGCTGACGATCTGTCCGACATCCACTGCCGTTACCACCCGATCAACCGCTATGTCGCCAGTTTGAAGATGAACGCGTACCTGCACCGCGATAGCGCAGTACCCCATGATATTTTTGTACCGAGAGAAGGCGAAGCCGACACCTACGCCTGGGTCGTTGGGTCTTGCTGCCCAACCAAAGCTGTCCCGCACTCGCTCTATCACTGCTCGAGCACGAGGATCTTCCAAATGTGCGAGGCGAAAGGCGACTGAGTCCACCCCGGCACGTGTCGCCAACTCATCAATACAGGCTTCAATCGCGAAGACGTTGATGTGTGCACCCAAGGAGCGCATGGCGGACGTGCGAAATGGCATCTGGGTGACAAAGTTCATGTCGATACGGGTCGACGCCACTGTGTACAGAGGTACGGCGTTACGGTCACCGTCCCCTTCCGGCTGCGCGATAGGAACTGATGGGGCTGAGGTGAATGGCTTAGCTAGTAGACGTGCAGGTAACAATCGACCCGCATTGACAATGCGTTCGTTATGCGGGGTCGTCCACAGATCGTATGCCCAATCCTGAAGTCGACCACTATGATCCAGGCTCGCCTGCACCTCAGTGATCATTGCGGAGCTGTAAGGCTCCCAAAGGTTTTCCTGCTCTCGCATCCACTGAACCCGCACGGGACTTCCAGGCATGCGCATGGCAATCAGTGCAGCATCGGCCGCCGCATCATCTGCCCCATTATGGCCATAACAACCCGCCCCCTCGGTATGGATGCACCGAACACGATCCAGCGCTAACCCCAGCATTTCCGCTATACCCGCGCGAAGTGGGTAGACGCCTTGAGTATGAGTCCAGACAGTAAGCAAACCGTCCTTGAGCCAAGCTACTGCGCAGGACGGGCCGATTGAGCCGTGCATGAGATATTGTTTGGTCACCCGTGCCCGGTAACTCGATCCAGCTACCGCAGCTGGGCTGCCGTTGTGACTGATAGGGTAACGCCGCGATGTCAGTTGAGGGAGCAATGCATGGATGTTGCGCATGTCGGGTAACGCATCGCCTTCGCTCCATTTCGCCTGCTCATACCCTGCGCGCATCGCCTTCACTGCTTGCCATTCGTCCTTTGCAACGACGGCTAGAAAGTTGCCGTCACGAACGACCTGCACAACACCCGGGAGGTTCTGCAAGGCGCTGGCATCAAACGACTGCAGCCGGCAACCTGGTCTAGGCGGTCGGATAAGTCGTGCATGGAGCATGCCTGGAAGTCGCATGTCTTGTACGAACGCGGCACCTCCACTGACCTTGGCCGGAATATCCAGGCGAGGCAGCGAATGCCCAATCACACTGAATTTTTCAGCGGGCTTTGTCGAAGTCTTTGGCTCCGCATAGCGATGCAAATCCACTCCGCTGACTGCTTCGAAGTAGGGCATGCGCCGCCCGCTGGGGTCATGAATTATCGCATCGCGCGTCACCAACCGATCAGGCTCAACGCCCCAAATCCTGGATGCAGACTCCACTAGCAGTTGGCGCACTTGGCCAGCGGCGTTGTATAACGCTGTTCCACTGTCAACGATGGTGTGACTACCTGCGGTATACCCTTCATTGGGTGTCAACGCGGTGTCAGCGGTCAGTATGTGGATTGCATTGGGCGCGACTTCCAAACGTTCGGCTGCGATCTGCAACAACGCGGTTTTTACCCCTGTACCCAGCTCGGCCTTGCCGGTGTAAACGGTTATTCCCTGCGCGTCGACGCGGATCCAGGCATCCAGGTAGGGATTGGAGCGCAAACTACCGGGTAGATCTGGAGCCAGAACCTGGGTGCCAAGCGTATCCACCTCAGTATCAGCCAATACATTGCCTACAACCGGCAGCAGCGAGAACGCAACCAGCAAGGAACCGTTGCGCAGGAAGGCGCGCCGCCCAAGATCGACGTTAGCGTTAGTCTTCATGATCTGCTCCAGACGCGGCGACGGCGCGGATGGCGTCGATGATTCGCAGGTGTGTGCCGCAACGGCAGAGGTTCGGCGCCATATGAGTGATAATTGTCTGCCTGTCAGGGTTTCGATTGCGCTCCAGCAGTGCCTGAGCTCGCATCAACATACCGGCTATGCAGTAACCGCATTGTGCGGCTTGCTTCTCAATAAACGCCTTTTGCAGTGCACTGGGTTGATCGGCAGTGCCCAGACCTTCTACGGTACGGACGTCTTTTCCCTGCACGCTTGAGCAAGGTGTTATGCATGAAAATATCGGCTTATCGTCTACGATCACCGTGCAGGCGCCGCACTGGCCTAGCCCACACCCGTACTTTGCCCCATTGAGTTCGAGCTGGTTTCGCAAGGCATAAAGCAGAGGTGTATCGGCGTCGATATCCAGATGATGGAGGGATCCATTGACATTCAAGGTCATGTGGGTCATTTCGCATCCTCACGTAAGTCTTCGATAGTTTCTGAGAGGTCGGCCCAAGGATGATCCGGCTGAGCACTAGCACGCAGATACGTAGCCAGCACAGTGAGTTGGGATGCGTTTAAGGTGGCGGCAAAGGCTGGCATGCCAGGGCCTGAGGTTCCAGGCGGTAGAGCTATGCCATCCAGTACCGTTTTGATGAAATTGCGCGAAGAGGCGGAGCGCATTGCTGAGGTATCCGCAAGATCAGGACGGCTGTCGATCAAACGCATCGGGGCGCCTGAACCATGGCAACCTGCACAGGAAGCCTGGAATAGTTCAGCACCTTCATTTTGCGCAGTCGGATCGACAGTTGTAATGCCTGGAGCAGGCGACCGTGGTTCAACTGGCATGTTTGAACCCAAGCTAAGTAGGTATTCGGCAATGGCTTCCACATCGCTGACAGGTACCTTCGCCAGGCTAAGACTGACCGGCCTCATTGGGCCTGCCGCCGCTCCGTGGCTGGCAGCGACATCACCACGCAGATAGTCCACCAGTTGCTCGCTGTTCCAGGACTTACGCGCATTGGCCAAGCCAATCAGGGACGGGGCCTCCCAGCCATCGACCATGCCCCCTGCAAGTGATTGACCGGACTTTTCAGCGCCCAAAAGGTTGAGTGGCGAATGGCAGCCCGCGCAGTGCCCTGCGCCTTCTACCAGATACCGCCCGCGATTCCATTGGGCAGTTTGCTGGGCCTCCGATTGCTGCTGTTCGCCGTTAAGGAACAGCAGATTCCAGAACGAAACCAGCGGCCGAATGTTCATGGGGAAGTTCATTTGGTTTGACATAGCGGGCGAATCTACTGGTTGCCCGCTCATCAAATAGGCGTAAGCGTCTTTCAGATCGCCTTCGTTCATGCGGCGATAATGTGCGTAGGGAAACGCCGGATAAAGAAAATGCCCGTCGCGGGATATCCCGTGACGCATGGCCCGTTCGAACGCATCCAGAGACCACTCACCGATGCCCGTACGATCGTCGGGTGTAATGTTGGTGCTGTAGAGCGTGCCAAAAGGCGTCACCAGCGGTAGCCCGCCGGCCAAATACGCGCCTCCCGGCCGCGTATGGCAGACGGCACAATCGCCAGTCTCGACAACGAGCGCTCCGCGCTTGATCTGCTCGGATTCCTGTAAAGCGTGTTGTTTTACGGGAGCGAAGGATGGCCGCCACATTAGAGCGACGGCTATAGCGGTGCCACAGACGACGAGCGTAAGTCCTCCTAGCCAGAGACTTTTTTTATTCATGCTTGGTCATCCTTTGCGGCTGCACTAACCACCCCAGCAGCGGTGTGCACGTGATGCAAAGGTTAGGCAGGCATGAAGATGTGGGGTATCGCTTCTCCGCGCAAAAGTGTGTTGCGCCATCTGCTATGTATGCGAGCCATTGCGTTTAGCGCATCGCAGTGTTGCTCCGCAGACTAATTCCTCAGTTGGAAGTAGCAACCTACGCTAGCGACTCAACTCAACCCTTGATGAGGTGTCGCCATGTCCTCTGGCAGCTCCACAACGACCGACCTGAAACAGACCCCAATATCGGCGCCAACCCTGTCCACAGCGATGGTGATTTTGCTCGCTTTCTGTTGTGGCGCCGTTGTCGCAAATCTGTATTACGCCCAGCCAATCGTAGAACTGATAGCGCCTCAAATTAACCTTTCAAGCGAGCATGCCAGCCTGATCGTTTCATTGACTCAGTTCGGATACGCATTGGGACTGTTCTTCTTGGTTCCCCTGGCTGACCTCATGGAAAATCGTCGTTTGGTAGTCGGCTTCACGCTGGCTGCTTCCTTGTGCATGGCCGGTGCAGCCCTGAGTCAAACGCCTTCAATGTTTCTAATCTGTTCGTTGCTGATTGGCCTTACTTCAGTGGCAGTGCAAATCTTGGTTCCGCTGGCGGCGCACATGGCGCCTGAAGAATCCCGAGGCCAAGTGGTTGGCAATATCATGAGCGGTTTGCTGTTGGGGATTCTTCTATCACGCCCGATCGCCAGTACGCTCACCGAGTCATTCGGTTGGCACGGTGTATTTTTCGGTGCATCCGCTCTGATGGCGATCATTGCAGTCCTGATGGGGTTCGCGCTGCCACAGCGTACTCCCGTTCACCGCGCCAGCTACGGAGCGTTAATCAGTTCAATTTTTACCTTGGTGGGTCGCTACGCCGTGCTTCGTGAACGGTCTTTGTATCAAGCCTTGCTTTTTGCCAGTTTCAGCATCTTTTGGACAATCGCGCCTGTCGAACTTATCCGTCATTACCATTTCAGCCAAACACAACTGGCACTGTTTACCCTGGTTGGTGCAGTGGGGGCGATAGCGGCACCAATTGCAGGACGCTTGGCGGATGCCGGGTACTCAAAGCAAGGTACCGCCATCGCTCTGATAGTTGCACCGGCTTCGCTTTTGATTGCAGCGCTACCCTCCTCTGGTTACCTGTGGTTAGTGGTTTGCGCGGTGCTGCTGGACTTTGCTGTTCAGTTGAGCATGGTGCTGGGACAGCGTGAAGTTTATGCGCTTGATCCGCACAGTCGTGCTCGCTTGAATGCGGTTTACATGACCAGTATTTTCCTTGGGGGAGCTTTGGGCTCACTTCTGGCGAGTCCGCTTTACGAACGATTGGGATGGGGTTCGTTTGTTTGCCTGGCAGCGTTGGTACCTGCCGTTGCTGCCGTGCTGTTTTTCACTCGGTTATTCAGTAGTAGAAAAGAGTGACTTATGCCAGCACAAACATCCAAGGCAATAGCGCAAAACGTAGGCAGAATACGACCAAATAGGCATTTGAGCTGAGCTGCTGGATCCAGTCGCTCATAACACCGGGGCCTGGGCCATGGACAAACTGCTTGCGCTAACCATGTTCGTCGAAACTGTGCGCTGCGGTGGATATTCTGCAGCAGCGCGCAAGCTCAGCGTTTCGACCTCATCAGTCACTCGCCAAGTCGCGAGTCTCGAAGCGGAGTTGGGCGTAGCACTGCTCAACCGTACGACCAGGAACACGAATCCCACCGCTGCGGGACAAACATACTTCGATAAAGCTCTATTTATCCTTGATGCCCTCGCCGAGGCTGACACGGCAATTGCCGACCGCAGCTCCGAAGCTCGCGGTCGATTGAGGGTAAGCGTACCGGTCGAGTTTGGTCGCAGAGTCATAGCCCCACACATGGGACGCTTGCTGTCTCAGTATCCCGAGCTTGACGTGAGCCTGTCTCTGAGCGACCAGATGACCGATCTGTTAAAAGAGCGAATCGATTTGTCCGTTCGTTTGGGTTCTACATTAGCCAGCGAAGACATCATCAGTAAACCGCTTGGTCGATTCGAGCGATGGGTAGTAGGAAGCCCTGACTATTTCGCGAGAGCCGGCATTCCCTTGCAACCCCGAGAACTTGTAAATCACGAGTGCCTGCGTTTCGATTACGGGGACATGCATCACGGCTGGGATTTTCGCGGCTCAGAAGACTCCATTCGCATCAATGTTTCTGGGCGTCTTGAAAGCAACAATGCCGATATCCTGCGAGAGGCGGCTTTGAATGGCAGAGGCACTGCGTTGCTGGCGGACTGGCTTGTGGCAGAGGACGTACGCCAAGGGCGCCTGACGCGGGTGCTCGCCAATTACGAAGCCAACCCTAGTGACGCCAATGGCATGATCAACGCGCTCTATTTGCCAAACCATCGAAGATCTAGCCGAGTGAAGGTTTTTATTTCTTTTCTCGAAGAAATTCTGAGCTACTGAAAGCGATAACGAAACAGACGCAATGCAGTGTTGCGTTGAGGATGTGTATTCAGATTGGGTCAACTCACCTAAAGTCTCGCCATTGGACATTTTGGTTGACCAACATGAAAAGCAATTTCATCGCCTTCGCCTTTGATTTCCTCGACCCTTGGTGTTGGATAGGTGAAAAGCGCCTGCGCCAAGCCATGATCAACACTGGGGTAATGCTCCCTATTGACTACCAAGCCTGTAGATCAGCGTATCCGAAAGCTCAGATTGGCATGGACTATCGGACATACCAAGAAAACCGCTTTGGCAGTCACGCAAAAAACCATGAAGAAGCGCTATTCCATGCGGCTGCGGAGTGTGGCATTTCGCTGGACTTAAGCTTGATTACCACGATGCCGAATACAGAATCTGCGCTTCGGCTCATGCAGTGGCAGAAGCATAGAGGCAAATGTGTTGGAACCCTGTTCGAAGGTATTTACCAAGCGCGTTTTTGTGAGGCAAAAGACATAAGCGATCCAGTGTCGCTTCTAGCATTACTCGAGCAAGATCCCGAAGAACGACAGTTGACATTGAATTTCCTCCGTAGCGAAGACGGCATTAGTGAGCTCTTGAAGGCCGAGCGTGAAACGATCGAGTGGTGCGGACGCCTTACACCTACCATAAAGATAGGTGAAACACTTATAAGCGGCGCACAGCCTTCAGAAATACTCGCAACGTTTCTAAAGCAAGCGAAAACTCGATAGTGTTTAAACGTCAGGTATTCCACCTGAGCCAACGCGGTTTTAATATCGGAAAAACAGATGTTTTTCACAGCACAAACTTTCCATATGCGCACAGGACTACAAGCACCACGCGACGATTGAGCATGAGAATGACCGTTCCGAAACGAAGCTGGAGTTGTGTCATGCCAACCGCTAAAGCAGCACCGGGTAAAGGTCTCATCGATCCGTCCAATCACGTTTTGGTACTGATCGATTTTCAGTCCCAAATGTCTTTTGCGACCAAATCAATTGACGCTGTCACCCTGCGCAATAACGCTGCGCTGATTTCGAAGGCAGCGAAGGAATTTAGTGTTCCTGTGATTCTTACTACAGTGGCGGAAAAAAGTTTCTCCGGCCCCATGTTCGAAGAAATCACTTCGACCTTCCCTGATCAGCAACTCATCGATCGAACGAGCATGAATACCTGGGAGGATGAAAGGATCGCTGTCGAGGTCAATAGGATTGGCCGAAGCCGAATTGTGCTTGCGGGTCTATGGACTTCAGTTTGCATAGTTGGGCCTGCGATATCTGCTCTGGAACAAGGGTTCGAGGTATATGTCATCTGTGATGCATGTGGCGACGTTTCAGATGAAGCTCATGAACGCGCCATTATCCGTATGGTGCAGGCAGGTGCGCGACCAATGACTTCTCTTCAGTACCTTCTTGAGTTGCAGCGTGACTGGGCTCGTAGTGATACCTATAACGAGACAGTAAAAACCTCCATAGCCCACGGTGGCGCATATGGCCTAGGTCTGATTTACGCTAAATCAATGTTCAATGCCTCAGAAAGTCACTGATTGGATTTACGCCTCATTTGAAGGAGTGAGGCGTAATCCCGCGAGTCTCACGGACAGAAAAGGCAGTTTCAGCCTTTTCTTGCGTGATAAGGGCGACTCTTATGAGGAAAACACGATGCAGCAAAATTCAGATTACATAGCGTTGACGGATAGCGATAGCTTTGCATTCCCGAGGCGAAACTTTCTCGTGGGTATTGCCGCACTAACCCTGCTGGCGAGTGTGCCCTTGAAAGTGATGGCAGCGACGCATGAGAAAGTTCAACCACCCAAAGCCCGGAGTGATTCCATGACCACAATCAAAACAGCAGACGGCACTGAGATTTTCTACAAAGACTGGGGCCCGAAAGACGCGACGCCCATCATGTTTCACCATGGCTGGCCATTGAGCTCCGATGATTGGGACAATCAGCTCATGTTCTTCTTGGAGAAAGGCTACCGTGTTATTGCCCACGACCGTCGCGGTCACGGTCGCTCAACCCAGACGTGGACAGGGAACGACATGGACACTTACGCCGCAGATGTGATTGCACTGACAGATGCGCTTAATCTGAAAGGTGCAATTCATGTCGGCCATTCAACGGGGGGCGGTGAAGTCGCTCGTTATGTAGCCCGCGCCAAGCCCGAACGAGTCGCAAAGGCTGTGCTAATCAGCGCCGTGCCCCCAATCATGGTCAAATCGGATAAAAATCCTGGTGGCCTAGGTATTGAAGTGTTTGATGGCCTTCGTAAGGCGCTCCTCGAAAACCGTGCGCAGTTCTACATGGACGTTCCTTCGGGGCCGTTCTACGGGTTCAACCGTCCAGGCGCAAAGGTCTCGCAAGGCACCATTGAGAATTGGTGGCGTCAAGGCATGATGGGTGGTGCCAAAGCTCAATACGACTGCATCAAGGTTTTTTCTGAAACGGACTTCACTGAAGATCTAAAAAAGATCCCAATTCCTACTCTCGTAATGCATGGAGACGACGACCAGATAGTGCCATATGACGATTCCGCACCTCTCTCAGTCAAGCTTTTGAAGAATGGCACCCTCAAAAAATATCCTGGTTTTCCACATGGTATGCCGACTACAAACGCAGCAGAGATTAATGCTGATATTTTGGCATTCATTCGCAGCTGAGCGATCTGATCGTAGATATGAAACCCTCTGTATTAACGTTACCGCCTCCGAGCGATGGATCGCCGAAGGTTCCGGCAGTCAAATTCATTCTTGCCGGATCCCGAATTGCTTACCATCGCTCGGAGACTCATGTAGGGCAAACTAATATACCTGTCATCCTGGAGCACAATTCCATAAATTGAATATCATGACCTTCGCTCAATTAACACGTTGGCAGACAGGGTTTAAATTTTAGCCTCTGTCGCCTGCTGGTGTTTATTGGGTCTTCCAGAGGTCATACTGATAAAAGTTTATTTTTACGCCATCTCCCAGGAGTCATACCCACAAACTTACTAAATGTACGAGTGAAATGTGATTGATCCGAAAAGCCACATTCAACCCCTATCTGGGCGAGCGGTAGAAAACCGCCCAGCAACAGTTCTTGTGATTTCTGTATTCTTGAATTTATTAACCACTCTTTAGGCGACAGTCCCGTGCTGTGTTTGAACGCCCTGGAAAAGTGACTTCTAGATAGAAAGCACTCTTTGGCAACTTCTGCAACCGACATAGGCCCTGATAGGTTTGAAGCAATTATTTCTTTTGCTTTTTTCTCTCTCCATATTGCTAGTGTTTTTGATGGCCCTGCATTTGAGGATTCTATGTTGCATAGCGTCAATAGCAATGAGTAGAGTTGCAAACTGTTTTCGATGACGACATGTAAATCAGCTTGTTCTTTAGCCGCAAGAGCTTGGCCTAACAGCTTAAGGAGGTGACATGCTTCAGCATCAAGTACAATTTGACTTCTTTCACTGTTCAGGCTATTCATGACGGCCGCCTCCATCGATTAGTTTAATTTTTGTATTATAAAAACACCTTCTATAAGTTAAAATTTTATTGCAAGACACCAACCTTCAGCTCTAGCGAGCTTTAGAGAAATGCTTTATTTGGTTCCGAACTAAACAGTCCGAATAAACCGTTTTGCTATTGATCGCACCACGGAGGGTCAAGACCCTTGATAGGTGTATCGTCGAAAACTGTATTGGAAATCGGCCGCCGGTCGCAGATACTCAGCAGGTAACGACTCCGACTGGATCGATCGCCATTGGATTCTGAAAAATCAAAATAGCGTGAGCCCGTAGTACGAATTCGCATCCAAACTTCGTCGACGTCGGCGCCCGCGTTAGCCAACTCACCCTTCACGATTGCAACTCACTCTGAGCATACCTCGGGGGATCGGTCATATGTCTTATTACAGCAGCTCTGACTTGCATCTTCTGTCTCCGATGCAGCTGAAAGCAATAATAGGTGTTGGTTACTATGCAGCACTCCTCCCGTGGCATAAATGCATCATTAGGCACAGCTCTTGGGAATTGAATTCACAAAACCGATTTCGACGTGGGAAGCTTCCACAAAACGAGTACTCGCTCCCCATGGCCGCGCTGTCGATCATTCCAGGTCAGAAGTCATGGGTGTTGTTGCAGGGGGTTAATCTGATGACTGCTAGGATGGCCGGACGGCATCGTCATCAATGCGCAAAGAGAAATGGCTATACATCCTTGCTAAAGAGCATTATCGAGCCCTTGGAAAGACTACGGTACCTGGATCACCTCCGATCCATAAATGTTTGCAGGCACGGCACCATAAAATCGAGAAACGTCCGGATACGCTGTGGCACATGTTGCCCGCCCTGATACAGCGCATGGACTTCCTCGGAGTCATGCCCCGCCTGCGCGAGCACTTCGACTAGGCGGCCTGCAGCGATGTCTTCATCAATATGAAAATCAGCTAATCGGGCAATTCCAACTCCTGCAATCGCCATACGTCGAACGGTTTCACCGTTGTTGGCCTGCAGACTACCTTGGACGATTCGGTCGATAATCCTACCATTTTGATGCATAGGCCAGACTGGATTCGATCGCTGAAAATTGAAACTGAGACAGTTGTGCTGGGTGAGTGATTCAATGGTTTCAGGCATTCCGTATTTTGAAAGATACGACGGGGATGCAACCATTTTGCGTTGGGCAACACCAATCCGCCTTGCGCGCAATGTTGAGTCACTCAATGCACCCACCCTGAAAGCAATATCCGTTCGATCAAGGTACAAATCGACGAGGTCATCGGACAAGGACAGGTTAATCTGAATGTTTGGGTGCGCGTCCCAAAATGCAGGCAAATTGGGTTCAATGCCCAGTGTACCGAACGCTACCGATGAATTGATCCGTACAACGCCGCGTGCTTTCTGTGCCCCTTGTGCCAAGGCACGTTCGGTATCATCCAGTTCAGCCAACAACGCGTTACTACGCTCGTAGTAAATGCGCCCTTCATCAGTCAATGACAACTTGCGGGTTGAGCGCTCAAGCAGTCGAATGCCGAGTCGGGTTTCCAATCTAACCATCAGTTTGCTGACCGTTGACGGAGTCATCATCATTTGGCGCGCCGCTTGCGAAAAGCTACCGGCATCGACGACCCGTACAAAGACCTGCATCTCCCCCGCTCGATTATCCATATCTATGCCCTTTCATTGATAAGCAAAAAATATCACAAGCGGCATTCTTCTATACTCTGTGATTATCTGGTTTCCATTCTTTGTACTTATGAATCCATGTCACAAGCGGCCGGGTATTCACCATATTGTTAACTTTCTGGCAAGGGCAATGATGAAAAGGAAAAATTTCATACCTGACTACCCCTCTGCCCTCCTTCCAAGCAGCAAGCACGGCATGCAGCACGCGCCTCATTTGCCTTCGTCCTGTAGTCGGCGCGCAGTCCGGGTAGCAGCCATTTCGTAGCGGGTCGCCCATAGTAAGTTGGACGATATTAATGCTTTCTGGCCCGTTTGACGTGACAGCAGTCCCTAAAAGGGAGAGGGAGGATTAACCCCCAGTTTGATCTTCCCGATAGCCAGGCAAGCAGGAAGGTATGAGGACGAAACGCAGAGGGAGCCGAGGTAAATCGAAGTCCATCACGACCTTGTCGCAACAAAATAAAAAAGGCCCTCTCGGGCCCTTTTTGTACTCAAACCAAGATCACTTGGTCAGCCAAGACTCAACGGTGTCGGAGCCGTACTCAGCTTTCCATTCTTTCAGTTGATTGTGGTTGCCACCTTTGGTTTCGACGACTTCACCAGTGTGAGGGTTTTTATAGACCTTAAACGTAACTCTATCCCCCACCCTCGGCTAACTCGCTCGGGCCGAGTAACTACCTGCGAACAGATCCTGACTCAAATCACCGTGACAGCCGCATTCAACATCAACACCACAATCAAACCGACCACGGCTACGATGGATTGAACCACCGAAATGGTCTTGGTGGCTTCGCCCATGGTCATGCCGAAGGATTCCTTCACCATCCAGAAGCCCGCATGGTTCGCATAGTTGAAGAACAGCGAGCCGCAGCCTATCGACAAGGCAAGCAGAGGCAGGTTGAGGCTGGGATCAGCACCGGCAAGCGGCGCCAGCAAGCCAGCAGCACCAACGATACCTACAGTGGCGGAACCGGTAGATACCGAAAGCAACATCGCGATCAACCAACCCAAGATCAGCGGAGGGAACGCAGACTGTTGAGTCAGGTGCACAATGGCATCGCCCACCTTGGCGCTGGTTAGCAGCTCCTGAAAGGCACCACCGCCGGCGATGATCATGATGATTGAGGCGATTGGCTTGAGGCTCTTGCCCAAGGATTCGCGCAATTGCCCCGCATCGCCGCCCCGCGCGAGTACCAGACTTGCCCCCGCAAACAGCACGCCTAGGAGCATGGCTATCAGGGGATTGCCCAAGAAACTAGCCATTTTCAGGATCGCATTGTCCTTGGGTAATACCATCTCAGCGACGGCATGAATCAGCATCAGGATTGCCGGTAGCAAGGCTGCCAGTACGCCAAGCCATATGCTGGTGCTTGGTTGATCGTCGGCTTTTTCAGCTAGGGTAAACTGATCTAGCAAAACCTGATCGGGCCGAGTGCTCATGCGCGGCGAAATGAATGCGCCATAAAGCGGGCCGCCTAAAATCATTGCAGGAATAGCCGCAATGAAGCCATAGAGCATTGTGGGCCCAACCGAGGTTTTGAGCGCGGCGATGGCCGTCAAGGGGCCAGGGTGCGGCGGTACCATCCCGTGCATGGCTGCAAGTGCCGCAATCACCGGAACACCCACATACACATACGCTGAACCTTTGAAGCGAGCCTGGCTTTCCAGCTTTCGCGCCACGCTGAATATCAGCGGCAGCATGATCACCAAGCCCACCTCGAAAAACATGGGAATGCCAATTACAAAGGCAACCATCATCATGGCCCAAGGAATCATCCGATCCGATGTTCGCTTGAGGATGACCTCGGCGATCTGCTCTGTGACGCCTGCGTCAGCAAGAATTTTGCCTAGCATCGCTCCAAGCGCGATTACGATCCCCACTGCCCCCAGTGTCTTTCCGGCGCCGGTGATCAAGTGGGAGACAATGTTTTCTGGCTCCATACTGGTTGCAAAGCCAACGCCAACGGAAACTACTAGCAAGGCCAGAAGCGGGTGCATTTTGATACGCGACACGATGAGCGCCACCAGCACCAGGACGCTCACCAATGCGGTCAGTAAGAGGTCTATATCTAAAGGAGTCATGAAAGGATCTCGGTTGGGCTGGCGCCCAAACTGCACTCAGATTTGAAAGAGAAGTTTGAAACCGTAACGCCTGTCGGCGCACGCGATAAACCAAACATCGTTTGGGTGCTTTCGACTTCGGCATTGGATGACGTGTTCATGGAATCCACTCTCTTGTAATTGGAATAGCTGCTATTACGCAGAACTTCTCGATGCAGCACGAGAGGTTTGACTGCAACGTCGCACTTCGAACGTTCTGTATGTATTCGTTTAAATGGGTGAGATGAATGGTCATCTGCAAATTCAGGCGTAAATTTCAGCTTTCGCCTTTTGCAAAACCGAATAACCTTCGGGGGGCTTGCACCAGCAACGAATAGCTAACCTGCGTCAAACACTCCAGTGCTTGCAACTGATCAACTACGGTGCTGAAACCGATGCTTTGCTCATGCTGCGTGTGCGGCCAGTCGCTACCCCACACCAACTGGCGAAGGCCGAAACTTTGTTCCAGCAGCGGTAATGCCATGCGAGCGAAATTGATGTTCTGTTGCGGCGTACCTCCTAAACGATAGATTCCCGATACCTTCATCCAGATCGAACCTTTCGATCCCAACTCCAGTAACTCGCCAAACCCGGGTTGATCGACGCCCGAATTCGCATCCGGCCGACCAAAGTGATCAATCACCAACTTCAAACCGAACGGCGTCAGTTGATGGATCAGTCCCGGCAGATCCTTTACCTCCCGATGCAACTCGACATGCCAGTCAAGATCAGCAATGTGGCTGAAAAACTCTCTCCAGGCACTGTTACGGAAATCAGGTAACGCCTTACCCATCAGGTTCAAGCGAACGCCGACCACGCCCAGATGATCCATGTCATTCAACATGGCCCGACTGACGCCTGGCTCCACCACAACCACGCCTCGCAACTGATCCGGCGCTTGCCTCAACGCCGCAAGCAAGTAGCTATTGTCGGTGCCGAGAAAGCTCGGTTGCACCAATACGCCATGACTCAGACCATGAGCGTGCAAGTGCGTCAGATACTGCTCAAGCGTGGCGTCGTAATCAGGGGTATAGCGCCGTGAACCGACCAGATTTAGATCACGGCTAAACACATGAGCATGGGAGTCGATGCCGGTGATCGGCGTAGAACAAGTGTCAGTCATAGCGTTCATCTATAGAAGGTAAAGGGCATCAGGCCCGGGCACTCTCGTTGCCGTTGACCGTTGCTGGCACCGATGCACTCGAAGCTTCGAGGCTGCGTCCACGCGTTTCCGGCAGACAAAGTGCCGCGATCACCGCCACGCCATAGGCAATCCCGGCGTCGATACCAATCGCAGACCCAAGGGACATGGAGTCGCTCATGTGACCGACCAGGAACGGGAACACCGCTGAAAGCACTCGGCCAAAGTTGTAGCAGAAGCCCACACCGGCACCGCGTACATCCGCCGGGTACAGCTCGTTGAACAGTGCGCCAAGGCTCGCGGGAATACCGGCCGCGAAAAAGCCGAGCGGGAACCCCAGGAACAGCATCTGGGTATTGGTCAGCGGCAGGAATACATAGCACTGCACCGTGACGACGCAGCAAAGCGCGAACAGCACGATGTTTTTGCGCCGACCTATACGGTCGATCAAAAAGCCGCTGACTACGCACCCACACCAGAACGCGAAGATGATAACCGCCAGGTAGCCGCCAGAGTTCAGTACGGACAGATTGCGCTCAGTCTTGAGGAACGTTGGCAGCCAGGTCATCACCGCGTGGTAACCACCGTGCGCACCCAGCCCCAACAGACCACCGAACAGCGTTACGCGGATCAAATCGGGGCGGAAGATGCCGGCCAAGGATTTGAAGAAACTTTGCGGGATTGCGTTTTCTTTTTGCCGACGCTGGAAGCTGTCGGGCTCCTCGATATTACGACGCACCCAGATAATCAGGAACGACGGAAGCAGCCCGACCAGGAACATCACGCGCCACGCCATGTCCTGAGGTACAAAGGAGTAAATCAGCGTGAATACTCCCACCGCCAGCCCCCAACCCACGGCCCAGGCGCTTTGCACAGTGCCCATGACCTTGCCGCGATATTGAGGGTTAATGGTCTCAGCCATCAGCACTGCGCCGGCAGCCCATTCGCCACCAATGCCGAAGCCCTGGAGTGCTTTGACGATCAAGAGCTGATTGAATCCCGTCACAAACGCGGAAAGAAAGGTGAAGACCGAGAACCACAAAATCATCCACTGAAGCGTGCGTACCCGGCCATAGCGGTCGGACAACGTCCCCCCTACCCAACCGCCGATGGCCGAAGTGACCAGGGTCACACCGCTGATCAGCCCCGCGTCACCCTTGGTCAGGGCAAAGGCGGCGATCAAAGCCGGAATCGCCAAGCCAAACATTTGTACTTCCAGTGCGTCGAGCGACCATCCGCCGAAGCAGGCCCAAAACGTTTTGCGCTCCCTAGGAGTGACTTGGCGATACCAGCTAAACATGATTCTTATCCTTATAGGTGGAACGTGAGGCAGCCGAGAGCGAACCGCACCGCTACAGGGCCAGTTTTGGCAAACAAAACGATCAAACCAGCGGCGACCGACTCCCCGCTGAACGATCCGCTACGCAGGCATGCGTTAGCGAATATCCACGCTGTATCGGAAGTGCTCCGCGTGCCCGCGAGAGCGGCGCCATTCCAGTGGTGTTCCGGCGTAATCCCGGGCCAGACGCTCAATCACTACCACCGGACTGTTTACTGGTACCTGCAGCAATCGAGCATGCAGGTCATTCACCGATTCAGCGGTCAGCGTTTCTTCGGCCGATGCGACAACCTGTCCGCACAGCTCTTCGTAGATCGGATAAAGCAGCGGCCCTTTGCGACTCAGATCGATCTCCAGAAGCGGCTGAAAGCGGTTGCGGGGCAACCAGATTTCTTCGGCAAGCACTGGCTTAACATTGAGCAGACGCACACGGACAATACGAATTACCGGCGCATCGACGGGCAACCCTAGCGCTTGCGATACGGCCGAGGGTGCGGCAACTGGCTCGATCGAGAGGATGCGGCTCTCCGGTATCTGACGCTCACCGGAAGCAGTTTGGAATCGAAAGAAGCGGAACAAAGAGGATTGAAACTGCGGTCGGCGAATGAAAGTCCCTCGCCCCTGCTGACGCTCCAGGATGCCCTCACTGACCAACGCATCAATCGCTTTGCGCACCGTTCCGGTAGACAGTTGGTACTCCGCTGAAAGCGCAGCTTCCGTAGGAATCGCCTCACCAGGACGCCAACGATTTTTGGCGATCTGCTCAGCTAATTGGTCACGTAGGCGTTGATAAAGCGGCAAGCGGACATCACTGGACAGAGAATTCATCGACTTTATTCACCTTGTTATCTAGTCATCTATATGAATCTTGTGACGAGTATTTCCTCAGACAACTCGCCTGTCAAGGAGGGTCGCGACGCGTTGCTGACGAATGGTGACTCCTTGCCCAGGGATCCCCATGCCAAGCCAATTCTTTGATTCTCAGTAACGGGCTTTCCAAAACCACTCAAAAAGCCGAAGCAGATTTCGCGTTTTAACTGTCTTTACACAGGCAATAAAAAAGGCCCTTTCAGAGCCCTTTTATACTCAATCCGAAATCACTTGCTCAGCCAGGATTCAACCTTGTCTGCACCGTATTTCGCTTTCCATTCTTTCAGGATTTTGTGGTTGCCACCTTTGGTTTCCACGACTTCACCAGATTCAGGATTCTTGTAAATCTTCATTTGGCGAGGCTTGCGGCTGCCCGCTTTAGATTCGGTGGCTGGAGCGCGGCGACTAGCTTGAGGATCAAGCAAATTGACCACGTCTTTCAAGCTGTAACCATACTTGGCAAGGAGCGCGCGGAGTTTGGTCTCGAATTCAATTTCCTGCTTAAGCCCAGCATCACCCTTCAGCGCTTCCAGGGCTTGCAACTGCTCAGCGAGATGTTTTTCGAGTTGACGGAATTCGGCGAGTTTGGACATGGGAAGTCTCTATGTGATTAGTCCCCTAACACTACACCAAAAACAGAGATTTTGAATGAGACAGGTAGCCTAAAACGCTGGAGGCTCCCAGCCATTGAAGCGTTTCAACGCGTCCAAGTCCCCGATCAGTTCTTTCGCTTTAGCTAACCGCTCCATGACGACTTTCCGTTCCTCATTGCCTAACTTATGCGCGGATCTTTCAATATCGTCAAAGAAAGCCTGAATGCTGTTTACCTTTGCCCAAGTCTGGATCACAACCTCGAGCCGGTCGCGGCTATCTTGGACAATCTTGAGTTGACGCTTTTCCTCTTCTTTTCTTCGCCACTCAGCTACCTCCAATTGGTACTTCTGCCTTTCGAGTTCCCTCCTCTCTCGCTCAACTTCGACTTTTTTGGCAAGTTCTGGGGCTTCGGCAATCAAGAGTTTTACGATGTTGGGTATTTTGCTGAACAAATCGCCAGGCTTGTCCTCGCTCCAGTGATGAATCCAATCTGCTCGGTAGTAAGGGGAATAAACTTGGAGACATAGGCGACCGCTGGGCATGTCGGCACTCATTACCCACCCATCATGGTAGGGAGAGCGACGCTGGCTGGCTGGAAGCGAACTCAGCCGAAAGTACTCCTTGTCTACGTGCTTGACCTCTACGTATTCACTGATCTCGTAGATGGTCAAACCAAAAACTATGGTACCGATGTAAACCACGGTAGGACGTTGCGGCTGCCATAATGATGGGTATATGTACCTCGTTGAGGCCTCCTGCCGATGATCAACAGACGCACGACTCATATGTGTGGCGGGATCACTGAGCGCTACAGCGAGGCCTTTTTTCATCAACGCCAAATACAATTGATTGGCAAAGTCGACAGCGTGGGCAATACCGGTGCGACTCACAATCAAATCCGCCATGGCGCGTTTTGTGGGCCGCAAATATCCGTTCTCGCTTTCTCGAACCTTCTTAAAGTGCTCTTCAATACCAAGTAAAAGTGGGTGCCTTCGAGGCAGTGCAGCCGGAGCTACAGCCGCCCTTCGGCTCGTTTTCTGACGTTCTTTAGGAATAGATCGGGAAACCTGAAGAGGCGCTCCATTTCGACTCCATGCAGTCAGATCGCCTAGCCGAGATTCCGGCAACGCTGGACGAACCTTACCTTTTCCCGCTGCGACTTGAGCCCAATACCCCACCGGGGGACGAGGAATATTTAAGCTGGTGAATACTCGAGCCAGATAGCTAGAAGACACCCCATATCGTTCGCCGATTTTGGTCATGGGTGTCGACCAAGCCTGTTCGTAAAGCGATTCTCTTGTCACAACTTCTTCGGACAAGTCATCGGCTGGAATGTGTGCGTCGGGGGTATTTTCCATAGCAGGGAGCTTTGGTCATTTGGTTAGTGTCGACTCGATCATCATAGCCGACGCGTTGTGACGGTTCTGGGCAGTAGCTTGTTCACCAACCGAAAGCCATCTGCATCACGTGTTGATGCGGAAATCCTCTACTTTGAGTCCCCGGGTGGGAGCTGCCGAAGCGATCGAGGTAAAGCAGTACCAAGCATCTGCCGCTTTGCGCAGACACGAGAGCAGACCTCCAACTCTGTCGCCTCCCCCCAGTGAATATCAGCGGAGATCCGAAAAGCCCGCAAACCGAAAAAATCCAACAGACAAGTAATGACGACAATCTGTTAGCCCGTTCACTGGGCTGCATACGGCCGAATGAGTAAGATGAATCATCGATGATTTCAAAAGGTCACCTGCTAGGGAAGCAGGAAGACAACATCGCAAGAGATGATTTTTCTATGAACCTTACAATTACTATCATCAGCATCTTCGCCGCTTGGATGGCGGTCGCCATAGCCATGTTGTGGGGATTGCTGAGAGTTGCGCGTCGGCATCAACCTGTTGCACCAGGCAGAGATGCTTATGGAGATCCACTCGATCGAGAGGCCGCAGAGTCAACACCATTGTGTTAACCCTGGGCTTGCTGAGAGTCTATTTTTCCTGCTCTATTTGGCTCGCTTTTTCGAGTCTCCGCCGGCTGGACGCGGTCAGTTTCTGAAGTCCCAGCTCTCTGGCCATGGCGTGCAGTAATGCCTCCCCTGCTTTACCTTTGGCACGAAGCTCCCGAGCGAGTGATGCCAGCTCATCGCCACAGATCTCATCAACCGGTCGGATACTCGCCTCATCTTCTGGACGCCGACAGACAACGGCAGATGCATCAGTTATCTGGCTCGGCCAGTAGAACTCCCCGACATCATCAATCGTCATACGATGAGTGCTCTGCGCCATCGCCGACACTCTTTCTCGAATCTTCGAACCCGTACGCACCCAACCATGAGCCCTGGCAATTCGCCTAGCAAGAATTACATCGAGAATAGGCCCTTCTTCGCTAATCACGTGCTCGATCAGCGCGCTTAAAACGGCTGAGTAACTCGTCTCAAAAAACGCATCCGGATCCACCCCCAAGACAGCGGAAGCAGGATCGGACTCTCGGTAGTAAACAACCTCCACCGGAGAGTAATGCGATTGGGGGCTGCTCAAAGGCTGAGGTGCCGAAGCAATTGCTGCGTATTGCAGGTTCTGAGGAGCATCTGCCTCGTCATTGGCACTGGTCAGCGGCTCAGTGATTGAACCTGTGACCTCCTCGACCAACTCGATGACCTCCACTACTGCAGTTTCGGCCAGCAAGCGGGCGGCCTCTTCCCGGGCTTCATGATCGGCGCGTTGAGCTCGACTCAACACGAGCAAAGCGGTCAGACGTTCATGGATAAGATCAGCGGTGCCAACGGCGTTAATCCACCAGTCAGTTGACCAGATACGCAGAATTTCCCAGCCAAGCCCACGCAATACATGCTCACGCAGCTTATCTCTATCCCGCGCCGTAGCGCTGCGATGGTAGGTCGCCCCGTCACACTCCACACCAGCCAGGTAGCGACCAGGTGCATCAGGATCGACCACCCCTAAATCGATTCTGAATGCAGATACACCGACTTGAGTATGCACCTGCCATCCACGACTGATCAGTGCTACGGATACCGCCTCTTCGAAAGGACTGTCAAAGCCTCCGACACTTCCAGTGACTGCTTCAGCGAGTGCTCGAGGCCCTCGCTGTGCAAACTCGAGAAAATGCTTCAGGTCACGCACACCAATCGATTGGGTTCGCGATAGATCTATTTGTTCAGGTTGCAAACTAGCGAAGACGCATAGCTCGTGCCGAGCCCTCGTAATTGCCACGTTCAATCGACGCTCGCCACCAGGGCGATTGATAGGGCCAAAATTCATGGACAGAGTACCCGCTGCATCGCGGCCGTAGGTAATCGAGAAGTAGATGATGTCTCGCTCATCGCCTTGAACACTCTCAAGGTTTTTAACAAACAGAGGCTCAAGCTCGGTGTCGGCAAAGTACGCTTCAAGCGAAGGGTCGTTACGACGAGCTTCGTCCAACAAATCCTCGATGAGCTTCTGCTGCTCACCGTTGAACGTCACCACGCCAATGGTCAGCTTGCTTTCCCGGAAACCTGGTGAGCGCAGACGACCAACTACATCAGCGACGATAGCACGTGCTTCAATCAGGTTCGTTCTTGATCCACCTTTGGAATAGACACCCGAAATCTCGTGCAGTTTGACGGCACGGTCGTTTGTCACGGGGGATGGGAACGTCACGAGCTTGGACTCGTAATAGCGTTGGTTCGAGAAAGCAATCAAGCTTTCATGACGACTACGGTAGTGCCAATTCAAATGACGAACCGGAAGGTTCGCGCTGATGCACTCATCCAGAATGCTCTCAAGATCGGCTTCAACATCTTCATCGTCCGCCGTTGATTCTGCGCGATCAAAGAATGACGTTGGAGGTAGCTGTTTGGGGTCACCGACCATCACGACTTGTTTGCCACGCGCCATGGCCCCAACTGCGTCCCACACGGGGATTTGCGAGGCCTCGTCGAAAATGACCAGATCAAATGCACTCGCTCCAGGTGTGAGGTATTGGGCGATGGACAGCGGGCTCATCAGCATGCACGGCGTCAGTTTCGTCAACGCATCCGGAATCTTGGACATCAACTCGCGAAGCGGCAGATGACGAGTCTTCTTACCCATCTCGTACCTAAGCACACCCCACTCCGAGGAACGGGTCACGCTCTCGGGATTAGGAAGATCAGCACAAAGACGTGCCCGCAGCCAATCACGGGTCAATGCAGTGAAGCGATCGTCCAAGGCTCTGAAATCTCGAATTCGCTGCTCATGTTCAACACTCACAAAACCACGAATGACAGGTTCGTTGTCTACGACCGCGTTCAGCCACCACCGAGCGTAGTTGGTTTCAAATGAGTGGCGGACTTCGCCGACTTTGACGAGGTTGCCCTCCATAGCCTGAACCAGACTCGAGAGCCCAGCGCCAACCGCCTCTTCACGCACCTTGCGCCATGCGCACCAGGCACGAACACCGGGTTCAGATCGAACCATGTACTCGCAATGCTGCAGTAGCGCATCCAGAGTAAATTGCTGGATGTCGGCTAGCCCTGATTTTGTAAAACGTCCCGATGTTGCAAGAACATCCACACGCTGACGGAGTAACTCAAAGCACTGACGCAATTCAGCACCTGATTGGCAAACCATGCCCTCGGGTTCAAGCAGTGCATTCGCGTCGCCGAGCAGTACCTGTATTGCACTGCGATATGCAGATACAAGTTCAGGGGTAGTACCTAGCTGAGCGAGTGCAGATGCTAGCTTGCCTTGGAACGCTACCGCCTCCGTGACCTTGTCTACTTTGGTTTTAAGACCAGCCCACAATCCGGAGCTAACCGCACTCAGATCATCGAACTCCAATAGGGCTTTTTCAACGAGATGTCGCTGTTGAACCACGGCCAAATCCGACTGCATGGTCTTGCCGCATCGGCCAACTGCGACTGGGTCGTGATCACCCTCGAGCTCACCCTGCTCGACTACTGAACGACGCGAAGTTTGAAAAGCAATTGCAGCGAACAGCGATTCCGCGTCGGTGTTAAGCCCAGACCATAATCCTTCTGTGAGGTCGCCAAAATGCAGATATGGAGCCAGCTCTTGGTCAAGCAGGACAATAGAGCGCATATGGGCGAGGTCTGATTTCAGCTGCTCACCGCAATGACCTTCAGCGATAACATCGAACCCGACATCACTCCAAGGCTCCTCCGCTGTCACGCACAGCGTTGCCTGGCGCAACTGAATGACAGCCTTAAGATGTAGCGCTACCGAGAGTGAGCCGTCCCAGATTTGAGTGCAGTGTTCACCCAACTCCATCGTGTCGAGCTTCTCGCGCAAGTCACGGATCTGAATCCAGACACGTAGGTCTTTCGCTACTTCGGGTTCTGCACCACCGGAGACGGCTGTTGAGAGAGACTTTGTGACTTTGCGCGTCCCCATCAGTGACTTGGGCCAGAACGACTGCTCTGCGCTTTGCCAATCTCCAAGTAATTCGCGTACATCAAGTGTTTCGATGATGTCGGTGTAAGTCACGGAGAGCTCTTGTTTGAGTTCCGCGATACCGTCGAGCATTTCTACTGCTTGGCTCAGTGTCTCAAACGTCTGCACTGGCCAGGCTGGGCTGAGCTGCGAAAGCAAAGCCCTACGTCTCGCCAAAAGGCTGAGACCTTTCTCAGCAGCATTAACCGTCGTGACAGGCCATACCGGTGAAAGTTGCTGGCAGAGCAAGCGATGCTTTCCTACAAGCTCGCTACCTTCAGACAGTCGTTGCGCAATCATGCGGCCGTCTGGCCGCAACACGAATCGCCAATCATGGCCCGCCGCAAGCGGCAGCGTTGACGACAGAAGTAAAAGACCGTTGCAAACAGAAGGCACAAGAGAGGCGATCGGCAAGCTTGTGGCGGCGCTGAATTTTTCCGCGGCCCGGATAGCGGCTTGCGCGGCAGGGAGTACCTCACGCGCAGCTTGAATCAGCTGTTGTTGCCAGGAAGGTGACCACTCTCCCTGACCAACCAGACTGAGTGGATGATTTGACAACACTCCATATCCAATTGCCTGGGCGTTCACTTCCAGGCGATCAGACAACTCCCGTAGCGCAGCCATATCTTCACGGGCGTGAGCATGGGGTGATGACCAGGACATATCCATTGGTGTAATAGATGCGCCGCCACATACGACACCTATCGCGTGGTAAATGCTGTATCCATTCGTGTAACGCTGGTGCAGTCGCTCAACGTAAGTGTTCAAGCCTTCACGTAACGACTGCAGGCGATCAGCTTCAGCATGCCACGTTGCAGAATCCACGATCCCCTTCGCATCCCAGGCCGACTGCAGTTGAGCCAAGACGTCGGTTTTGCGCGCCTTGCTCGAATGGACTTCCAGGCAAAATTCGCCCAAGCCAACTTCACGCAGGCGTCGGTAAACGACATCCAGCGCAGCGATTTTTTCAGAGACGAAAAGTACACGTCGGCCCTGCGCCACCGATTGCGCAATGAGGTTGGCAATGGTCTGACTTTTACCGGTTCCGGGCGGGCCAATCAGGACGAAGTCTTTTCCTTTCGATGCCGCCATCACAGCAGATAGCTGCGAAGAGTCAGATGGCAGTGGGCAGAACACTTCTCGGGGGTTGAAGTCGATATCCAGGCGTCGATCTTCAGGGAACGTAATTTCGGACGGGAAGGCGTCTCGCGGAGTATCCAACAGGTGCCGCACGACCGGACTTTCGCGAAGCGCTTCGGCATTCTCAGCGAGGTCTTTCCACATCAAGTATTTTGCAAAGGAGAACATGGACAAGACGACGTCTTCCACGACCTCCCAGCCTGCGATGTCTTTGACCGCGCGCCCCACCGCTTTCCAGATAGCATCAATATCCAGTCCCGAATCGTCCCTAGGGAGCTCGGTCTCAAGCGACCCTAGATTCAATTCGAAATCTTGGCGAAGCATTTCGATTAGTGTCGGGTTGAACCTAGGTTCGTCGTCGTGCAGCACCATCGAAAATCCGGAACGTGCACTTTTGCGCTCAAGCGTCACAGGGATCAGGACAAGCGGTGCCCGGTACTTCTGCCCGCCTTTATCTGCTCGTTCCCAGCTGAGAAAACCCAGCGCAAGGTAAAGAGTGTTGGAGCCCCCTTCTTGTAGGGCTGTTCGTGCGCCACGATAGAGTTCGATCAACCGCGCTTCCATTTCAGTGCTGGAAAGCCCGACAAATACTTCATACCGTTTCAAGGCATCCAAGGCATGGAGGCGACGAACATCTTCTCGCTCACGTAATTCGTACAGCGCCTGGTCACGTGGATCAGCCCCATCCATCAGGTCGGGACGTGTCAGCAATTTCAGTCTTTTGCCGCTAGCCAGGATATCTTCCAGCGCCGCAGGATCGGGCGACTCAAGCTTCAGCGACTTTTTCCCGGCCTTGAAGTTGAGCAAGTTATTACGAAGCGACAAGTCCAGTAGCTTGCGCTGCCACCGCCCCAGACGATCTTTCGGATCAAGCAGGCGCTCATCCATCTCGACAGTAACCGCCTCGTCAGGCAGGGCTGGCGCAACACCGACTAATAGCTCCGACCCACCAGCGAGATCATCATCCATCGGCAACTTAGAAACCTGTGCATCAGCACTGGCCAATGGCTTAATTCGCTGCAGGCGCGCTCTGCGCACATCCAGCAGGAGTTCGAAGTTTTCATCCTGCCCTTCTGCTAGCAACTGCTCACCACGATCGGTGGCATACGTAAAAGGTGGAACTGGGTGTTGAGTTGCGAACGTCGTCTCGAACAGCATCAGCTCTTTGAGCTTTAAACGCTTGCGTACAGCTGTGATGTCATCGATCACGGTCGTAGAAAATTCTTCAGCTTTGAGCCATACGCCGGCAAACGCGTGCCCCTTTGTGAACACCAGAACAGGGTTGAGACCCGCCTGCTCGATCGCAGCACAGAAGAACAAAGCGAGATCAAAGCACGTCGCTAAGCCATGTTCCGTAACGTGACTAGGGCTTCGTACTTTTTGCCCAGTTTGCTCAAAGCTGGCCGGAGGGAGCGCGTAATCCAGCTTCATACGTGCCACAGCAGCCCATATGGCCGATGTCAGTTCCCAAGCTCGCTTCGCACCGCCGGCATACCCATCAAGCGCAGAATTTTTATCGCTCTGACGCAACACTTCCGCCGCCTGCTTCAGCAATCGCTCGACAGCAAGGTCATTCGGCTGAACAAACGCTGCGGTCATATCAGGGAGATGGGAAAGGCCACCCCAGTGATTGCGTGGCAAAAGCTCCAATGCCAATTCCAGCTGAGCAACTTCCGATCGACCAGATTCAGCTGACGTGTCTGCCGCAGTCAGCGTATAGGTAAGCGTGGCGTTTTCAGCTTCGGTCAACCGTCCTAGTAGGGCACCATCCAAAGCGAGGTCATGACCAGGGATAGGCATGAACGCGTTCGGAGTTAGAGCATCAATGCGCCAGATCTTGGGCTTGAAGACTTCGGGATAGGCGGTCAACGTCAGTACTAAATCGTTGTACTTGATCGCTGTTTCATTGATGACTCGCAGCTCCCTAATAACAGGGACGGCGTTCTGATAATCCGCGAGGTTTAGTTTAGCGACGACGGTACTTTGGATGCTTACAACTTTGACTGGCTCTACTTCAGGCTCAACCGTGATTTCTGCGGCCTCGTCCATGTGCTTCCCCTATCCTGCTAATGGTGGCGCACATGAACGCGGAGCGAGGTAAGTGGGCTCAACGCGACAATGTAGACGCCAGAAATGACCACCATCTTATAACGGGATCCAAAGGCGAGTCCGCTGTATTCACCTCTGCAAAAGCGGTTCACCAATACCGTCTATCTGTTAGGCGCTCGTGACGAACTGTCGAGCATCCAGAGCTTTAACAGGCTGGAAGCCGGCTGTCTTTTTAAAGGACGTGTTGTGCACAAAATTTTTCATGGAGTCGGAAGGATCTATCGAGTCCATGTTCATTGACTCCAATGTGCGCCGGGACACCGCAACACTCAGGATCGGTAGCTCTTCGATATGTCCGGTCGCCGAATTGAGGACATCGTCGACCGCCGTCACGATCACCAGGTCATCAGGGAGCATCGACAAAAGCTCGCGCCCTACCCTCAAAACGCAGCTGCATACATAGTCTTGCAAAAGCTCGTTGTATTTCCCTGCCGGCATCTTCTTCGTTGAAAGCTTCCCGCTCTGCAGCAAAGATTTGACCTCTGCAGGAATAACTCGACTGCCATGGACGCTAAGGTTCGCTTCCACGAGCCCCGTGTCACCTATCGTAAATTTGATGGAAGTGCCGAGATGGGAGATGTCTGTAAAAGGGTCGACTAGCTTGATCGCTTCAAGCTTCGCTTTGCCTGCACCATCCAGAACGCCCTTCGCGATCGTGAATTCCTGTTGCCAAGAGTCATGCTCGACTCGCCACTTCGCGACAGCGGCTTCATGCTCTTTGCTATCGTGAAGCCGACCCGCCTCAATGGCGATGGACAAGTTCTTACGTTGGCGTGTTTCTAGCTTGAACAGTCGTGCGAAAAAACCAGGTGCGTAGCTTTGCTCTCGAGATTTCGCATTCGCTTCACGCGTACCCGCGAAGGAAGGTTTTGCTGGCTCAGCCCTCTCAACGAATGACTGCCAGTCAATCTCCACTCCACATTCTTTATGTACCGAAAGCAGGACATCGATCTTATTGTCGTAGACCTCGACTTCGTAAGCCGCCTGCTCCAGCGCCTCCATCTTGGCGTATTCTTTCTGGCGAGACTGAAGCTCACGCTGCCTACGCTGGGCATTACGATCAGCTTTACGTGAAGCAGCCTGCATCGAACGCAATGTTCCTTTCCAGCCCATTTCTCACTCCTTCGATTGGTTGGCTGAGCAGAACCAGACATCCGTCAGCTATTAAAGTGATGGCATATTAGCACTGGGATTCGACTTAAGTAGGTGCGGAACCAGATAAATCAGATCCACTAGCAACTTTGCGCGGCGTGCAGATTATGCAGGCGAGCTAGAAAGGTAATTCAATTACCCAAAGGCAAATCGTACCAGCTAAATTAATAGCCCAAAGAAGCGAACAAGCACTGGGGAAGTGTTGGATGAAGGTGTTCATAAGCTCAGTTGTTCGGGGGTTTGAAGATTTCAGATCTGCAGCGAAAAACGTAGTCGGAACGTTGGATCTACACCCGATCATGAGCGAGCACTCGGTGCCCGCCCCTAGGCGTCAGCAGTGCTAATTTCCAACTCGTTGATAGTCTTGGACAGAGCAAGCTTCAGCCTCTACGCTCAGCCTTTGTTTGGGCCCGTTTGACAGCGTGTTCGGTGTCCCACTCTCCACACCAATGAGCGTGCAAACTTATGCTTAACGATCTGGAACTGACAGGCCGATCCAGGACTCATATCGCGCAATATTCCGAACCGCGTTTTGCCGCACAGCCGGAGGCCGCGGCTGCATTTCTGGACATGCGATCCGATGCGCTTCGAGCAGGGATTGATTTACTGCCTTACAGCAGCTTCCGTGACTTTCGCACACAACTGCGCATCTGGAACTCTAAATACAGCGGAGCAAAACCGCTGTTTGATATCAACGGAAAGGCGCGTGATTTCACTCTTCTTTCTGCCTTGGAAGTCATCGGCTGCATACTCAATTGGTCTGCGCTCCCGGGAGGCAGTCGTCACCATTGGGGCACAGAAATTGATGTCATCGACGGTGTAGTGATGCCTCCTGGTTATCTGCCGAAATTACTTCCGGAAGAGGTAACTCCCGATGGACTGTTTTGGCCACTGCACCAGTGGCTGGATCACCACATGGCTGAATACGGCTTCTTCAGGCCTTACCTTCGTGATAACGGGGGAATGTATCCGGAGCCTTGGCACCTTAGCTACGCCCCGCTCTCCATCAAAGCGCTGGATCAGGTAACTGTTGAGCTGCTCACAGATGCCGTTCAAAACGCGGATATCCTTGAGAAAGACCTGGTGCTGGAGAAAATTCCGGATATCTATCGGGGTCACGTCCTTAACGTCTCACTGCCTGAAGAGTCGCGCCTGTGTAACTGAGTGAGCCCCCTCCACCAGTGTTGCAAGCGACTCAGTCGGGCTCGGCTGGCCATAATGGCTTTTGAAAGTGAGAAATTATGACGTGGCAATAATTATGCCTGAGTCATAATTTGGAATAATCCATTGTTGCGGCCTCCCCCCCCGTTGGTGAAACTCGAATCACCTGCAGTACACCGTCCAAAGCTGATCAACCCGAGTCGTAAAGCTCTGACTCATCATCTCCCGGCGCATCCCCCAGTCAGGATTAGTTGGCACGCTCGCCAAGCGAAGTGTTCCCCTACCCCATCGCTCATTGATGGAATCCAGCACGCTCATGACTTTCTCAGTGGCGACTGGCTGGGAAGTTGAAAACAGATCATCGGTGTACTCACCTTTTTGGCAAAGGTTGAGAAGGAGTACCTCAGCCTTGCTGTACTTGAATCCAGGTCGGAATACCCGGCCCAGCGCATCCACCGCAGCTTTTGTCATCAACCGAACGTCGTCTGTTGGATAGGGCAATTCCACCAACACACCGTTGGCGTACTTGGCTTCCTCCGGATTGAACATGCCGGTACGAATGCTGACTCGAATTTTCTTACAAAGCGACTGTTGAGCTCGGAGCTTTTCGGTAGCGCGCTGCATATAGGTGGCCACCGCCTCTTTGATCGGCCCGATATCGGTGAGACGCTTGCCGAACATCCGACTGCAGCAGATCTCTTGCTTAGGTGGATCCGGCTCATCAAGCTCAAGGCACGGTGTGCCGGCTAACTCACGTGCCGTCTTCTCTATCACCACGCTGAATTTTTTGCGGAGTGTCCAGGGATCGGTTTTGGAGAGATCCCAAGCTGTCTTGATACCCATGCCTTCGAGGTGAAGCGTCATCTTGCGTCCAACACCCCACACGTCCGAGACCGAGGACTTCTTCAGCACCCACTCGCGCTTGGTTTGATCTCGAAGATCAACGACGCCTCCGCTCTGTACTTGCCACTTTTTGGCGGCGTGGTTGGCGAGCTTGCTGAGTGTTTTCGTACCAGCAATTCCTACCCCGACCGGGATGCCGGTGCTTTGATACACCTGAGCCCGAATTCGTCGACCGAGTGCCTCGAGATCACCTGGTACACCTGCCAAATCTGCGAAAGCTTCATCGATGCTGTAAACCTCAACGGCGGGTACCAGGGACTCGATCACGCTCATAACACGCTCGCTCATGTCGCCGTACAACGCATAGTTCGACGAGAAGGCAACGATCCCGTGCTGCTTGAGTTTGTACTTTATCTGAAAGTAGGGCTCGCCCATCTTTATGAAAGGCTTGCTGTCCGCGCTGCGGGCAATCACGCAGCCGTCATTGTTCGACAACACCACGATGGGGATCTTGGCCAGGTCAGGTCGGAACACCCGCTCACAGCTCGCGTAGAAACTGTTGCAGTCGATCAGCGCGAAGACGGGTTCAGGCTTTAGAATCATGGGCACGCACACTGAAAGTCACCACGCCCCAGATGATTAACTCATCGCCTTCAAGAATGTAACGCGGCGGATAGCCAGGATTTTCGGACATCAAGATTATGTTTGGCCCACGCTTGCAGAGGCGCTTGCAGACCGGCTCGCAATTCACAGCCGCAATGACGATGTGCCCATGCTCGGCGGTGATTGAGCGATCCACCACTGCCATATCCCCATCAAAGATGCCCGCACCTTCCATGCTGCGCCCTTCAATGCGCACCAGATAGATATGCGGGGCTCGAATGTCGAGCAACTCGTCGATGGAGATGTGTTGTTCAAGGTGATCGGCCGCTGGCGACGGAAACCCGGCCGGGACTTTGAACGAGTAAAAGGGAAGCTGAACTCCCCCCTCTGCTAACGGGCCGATGACGGTGACGCTCATGAGCAATGCCTTAACCTAAGCTGTATATGCATACAGTTAACGACTAAGCATGCTTGTGGTCAATCTCAAGCGAGGAAAATTACGACCGAAGGGATTCACTGGGAGAAAAATCTGCAGGTTGGCCACGAGGCATGGGGATTAAACCCTGTCCGCTTTTCACTAGGCCGCCGGCATTGCAGCAAGTCGCTTCTTCGCATTAGCGACTAGACGTGTGGGCCGGAATTCGAATCAGGAAGGGAGTTTTGCAATACACCTACTAGCATCAGGCGGTTTAATAAGCGCGATAGCCTCAGTCAGTCCTAAATAATCATTGTAGAACTCACCGAGTCGGTAAGTGGGGTAGGATAAATCTAATCTGTCGTGATGCTCAGCATGCTTAAAACAAGACGGTTCAGGGAAAAACTGATGACTGAATTAGAAGCCCGCGAACGCAACCGGCGTTATGCGTTGTGGGAGTTGGTGAGGCTGCATCCTGGATCTGATCAAGCTAAACCGCACCTGGCGATTCTTAAAGACATTGAGCGCCGTGATCGTGAGGAGCCCATTGGCGAGGCTTGGGCGATGTCGATTGACGAGTTGCGAGAACATGTCCCGGAGACCGAGATATTGGGGCGGGAAGGATTTCATTACGTAGTCGTGCTTGACCAAGACATTCCAGAGCCTTGGAAGTCTCGATTTGTAGAGGCCAGCTCCGGTTCTACCCGGCTGAGACAAGGCTCTTATGCACGGGATTGGCGCAAATTTTTACATCTGTGGGAATTTGAAATGAAGCACATCGAAGCTCACCGATCGATAACACAGGATAACTCATGAGAACCACCATCAGGCTCGACAGCGCCTTGGTTGAAAGTGCTCGCAATTATGCTTCTGCCGCACATCGCTCAACCTCGAAGCAGATCGAACACTGGGCGACCATAGGCCGTATTTCTGAGCAGAACCCTGAGCTGCCATACGAATTTATTGTTGGCCTTTTGCGGGCCAGAGCCCAGTGGAAGGCTGGCGACGCGAGCGAGTACAGCTTCGGATGAATGTCATACGAACTAATCAAACCGGCTCGCCAACCATTGTAGATATTTGGGCAGTCATGAAATTGCCGGCACGGAGTACCGCGCTCCACGAGCTCGTCCGCACTGGACTGCCTTTTGAGTTACTCGACCGGATATCAAGCATTCTTCAAGTGGAACCGCAGGTCATCGCTACGGCCATTTGTATATCACCTTCAACCTTGGCACACAGGGCGAAAGCAGGTCGCTTTAACACCGCTGAAAGCGACCGCCTGATTGCGCTGGTAGATGTCATTCAAGAAGCCATTGTCCTGTTCGAAGGCGACGTCAGGGCTGCGACTGGGTGGATGAGATCACCTGTCCGTGGGCTAGGTAAATGTCCTTTAGAGATGTTAGAAACGCGGGTAGAAACTCAGGCCGTCATGGATCTGATTAGCCGTCTGCGACATGGGGTTTTAGCTTAAGCGTTGGCCTGCTGATCGCGACTGAACAAGGGGGCAATACGATGCATACTCAAGAGAAAATTTCATTGGGGCAGGCTCTGGCCTGGGCATTGAGGAAGAATCAGTGCGAGCAATGTCTGGCAGAGATAAGCGAGGCAATAAATGCCTACAACGAATACGTTGATGTACACGGCGTGTTCAGCGACAACATACGGAGCTTCTGATGCCTCGGTTAGCGCGGGTAGGGATAACGAGATTGCGACAGCAGCCATGCAGGAAAATCGAATGCGGAGCAAAATCTGCAGGCTGGTTAAGAGGTCATGAGAACTGAACCTTGACCGCTTTTCGCCGTGCGCTGGCATTGCTGAAAGTCGAAACTTCGCGTAAGCGGCTAGCCGCGCGTGGTGGAATGACCCAATCAGGAATGGGGGGGGTTAGGAGCACACCGACTAGTGACAGTCGATTTAGTAAGCGCATGATAGCCTCCGCTCAGTTATCACTGTCGTGAGACCCTGTCTTGAGCACACCCAACGTACCTAACGATTTCAATGCACTGATCAACGCACCAAAATTTTCGGATGACCCTGCTGGACGCCGTCAGAAGCAGCGGTGGCAGCTAATCGCTGGCGACATCTACAAAAGCACTTCCATTGAAGCGTTGCTCGAAGCCAGGGGCAAAGCTGAAGGCTACATCCATGGCCTGATGGACGCTGGGCATCTTTCGACGAGAGACACTGACCGGGACTATCTGATTCTGTGCATCGTTCAAAGGAGGCGCGAGTTTTTGCAGAAGTTGCTGAGCGAATACGGTTACTGAAACGAAGGTTCGGCGGCGACGCTGAATTGATCAAGTTGCCTAGATGTCACTGACCCAGCCTGTTCCTCGCGAACCTCTGCCTTCGCAGGGGTTGTGCAGATTTGGAGGTGGGTCACACTTGCTTCTGCACGTGGCGTCAATTCCGCGGAGGCGTCAACACGATAGCGATCATGAAACCATCGCCAGAAAAAAAAGAACGATCACTATGACGACAAAAACAATGAGGCTAACGCCAACGAAACTGCCAAAGGACTGGTCTTCACGCCTCATGTTGAGTGTCGACTGAAGCTCAACCAGCCGGGCCTGAACCGCGTCGCAATGGGCCTTGTTGGCTTCATCCATTTGCTCCGACTCTTCCGGGGCATATGCCTGCGTACGACCACCCCATACACCGGCATAACCAACCCAGGAACACATGGTGTACTTGTAGTTGCCTTTGGAAAACGTCTGTTCGATCCGCGTCAATTCGGTGATGCAATTAGCGCCAGCAGCCTGCGCTTGCTGCACCAGCTCGTGCTTGCCGGCGTTGTAGTCGCGGTACCATGGAGAGGTCAGCTGCACCCCGCACAGTAGCGTCTTGTCCTGATACAACGATTCGCCCTGCCTGAGGGTGAGAAACGAATTGCCGATGAAAAATGGAATACGGATCTGAAAATCCAGATTCTCAGCCTTAAGCTGCGCTTGCAGTTCAAATATTTGGGGATGGATCTCATCGCAAAGCAGGTAGAACTCGTCGACCAGCTGATTGTACTCGTCGTCTGACTGTACTTCGACACTGGTACGGTAGGAGGCGATACGACCGGTGATAACCTCGCACACACCCTTAGCGTCCCCGTCCCGAAACATGCGATTTTCGAACTTCACCATGTCAATGGCATTCGCGCCGCACGCTTTCACCCGCTCGATCAAGTGGTTTAATGCTTGATCACGATCCCCCTTGGTTGGCACGGTAAAATCAGAATAAAAACTCAGGTACCGTTCGCTCGCGCCGCTCGGAGGAATAAGGACTTCAACCTCTTGAATCGGGATTGCGTTATCGCCTTTGAGGACGATGAACTCCCCCGCTGTCCAGCCGTACTGCACGTGGCGCTGACTGACCTGCTTTGCTCGCATGCCTTTCGGCCCAGCAACAGGCTCAAAGTGTACAGGGGTGCCAATCTCAAGGGTCTCAAAGCTGACCCCCTCCCCTAGCATTTTGTTGGAGAAGAAATGCGCCACGCCTTTGGCGCAGTGAATGAAACCGTAGTTCTCAGCTTTGGAGATGATTTTTCCGTGCATTGTCAGCTTTCCCGATCCCAGTGGGGATATACGCTTGTTTGGTTTTAAATCCGGAGTCGAGGCCGCAGCGTGCCCGCTCACACAACTTTGCAGCAATTTGCTCAAGGGACTCGCTGAAACCAACGGTCTCAGCGCCCATGCCATCCGGGAACTTGCGTTTATGCTCAAGGTTGTCGACCGCTTGCCACGGATTCACAATGCTTACATCGGAGAAAGGATAAAGCTCTGGATACTGAACCATGCTCTACTCCTGTAAAGCGCTCGATGGCAGATGTGAATTACGGAACAGAGCTGGATATTGCTGTGAAGTTTGAGGCTTAGCTGCTGGGGACGGGGATTTGGATTAGATCCTAGCATTCCAGCGACGACTCGAGGGTGAGTAGCAAGCTGTCATTGCGGCCCATAACCGCTTCCAATTCAACATCCAAATGCCTATGTAGAGCTTTCAATTCGTGACTGCGATTTACGCCTAGAGGATCCAGCCGGTCGATCATGTACACGACAAAGACGCTCGTGATGCCAGTCAACGCGCCAATGATGACCGCAGAAACGACAGAGCCGATAAGCCCTAGCCCTGGGATGGTCAATATGAACTTCTCAATGAATTCCTCCAGTGCAACGCCACCAATGACCACTGCACCGGCGCAGATAACCTTTAACGCTTCATGAGCGCCTTCTCTAAAGGTCATTCCTTTCGGCGGCATCGCAAGTGTTTTGAGTGCACGCAGCAGTGACATGAAACCTTCACGGAACATGCGAATGACCCGCTTACTGGTTGTCATGAGGGTATTCAGAAAAACGGTGATCAGATTCGATAGGACGCCGGCGACGAATCCAGCCCCTCCGGCCGCTAAAGCTTCCGTCCATTTGCTACCCACTCGCGACGCCACACGCTCCATTCGGGAACGCAGTTCTGGCCACCAGCGATCATGGGCAGCACCATTGCGATAGAAATCCTGAAGCTCGTCAAAGGTGGTTGCGAAAAACTCAACTAGCATGAGACCGAACGCTTGCTGGAAGGCCATTTTTCCACCCTCTTTCACGCTGGTATCAATCACGTTTTTTTTGAATTTTTCACTCTTGTAATAGGCGTCGTGCAGCTTCGCTTCGTACTCGGCACGAGCGGCTTTGTCCTTGGCCAGAATCAGCTTTGGATTATCAGCAATGGTTTGCTTCTCCAGACTGAGTTTGAGCTCGTTACGCTCTTTGATAGTCAGTTCTGAAGCAGATTTGGATTGCAGCTCGGCTATCCGCTCTCGCCGAGCAGGGCTTTCTTTCTGCAGGCGCTTAACCAGAACTTCTACCTTCTGGTCGCCTTTTGATTGGTTGAAGCGCTCCTTCGTAGGGTTCAAATTAGAGGCGCTGTTCGCTAGAGGTATGGCTTCAAGGCCTGCGAGATCTCGACCTCGATCCCGGTGAATCTCAGCCGCCGAAATCGTATGATCAAGGTTGCGTTTGTCGAGTTGTTTTGGCCCAAAGGTCTCACCTGTGTAGGTGTCTTTCAGAACCCCCGCTGCCTGATCGGTAGTGTCCGCACTGTTCTTGTCGATGTAGCGCGAGTCACGATCAAATGTTTTCCGAAGCGCCTTGTCCATCGGTGGAACCTTCGCGTAGTTGTTTCGCGCCTCGTCAGTTGCATAAACCTCTTTGCGGGCATTGTGGATGGTATCTACGTTGCCACCCACCTTGTCATAAGCAGACAGAACCTTACCTAGGCCAAACGGAACCACTACCGCCTGGAGCACCTCGCGGCGACTGTCCCGCATCAACTGGTCAAAGCGCTCTGTGTTGAGCGCCTTGGTAAAATCCTGCAGTGCTGCATCAACCTGCGCATCACTAACCTTCGTATCCAGATCTACTGAAAGCGCACTGAATGCCAAGTCGACTCGCTGGGTGTCGATTGGTTGTTGCAGCATTGCTAAAGCTTCAGCAGGTGTTGGAAGGGCAACAAGTACAGCCTGGTCACGTAGCTGCGCCTGCAATTGGCGTCGGGCCTTAAAACGATCAATTCGATCCGTCACGTCACTCTCCTTAAGCGCTGGCGCGAAGTTGAACCCAATGGGACAAAAATTGCGTCTCCGCATCGGTAACTACATCATCCAGGTGAATCACAAAACGAACGATTTCCTGAAACAGGTCTTGAGCATCGGCGCCGATCGCCTGAGCAATTACGAACGCTTCTTTCAGCGAGGGAGGCTGGTCAATCTGAGCGTCCAGTGCACCACGAACTTGAGGAGGAAGCCATTTGGCCCCCATGCCTAGCAATAGCTCGTCGATCTGTTCCTGCTCATCCCGGCTAACCTGGCCATCACAGGCTGCACACGCTTGTGCCACAGCTTGCATGGCAATGAGCATCCGGAAGTAGCTTTCGTTATCCGTGATTCGAGAGGTGGCCTTTTCAAGTGCCGACTCAAATCTGTTTTCGCGCTCCAAATACAAGGCCTTCGCCTTGGCCTCACCACGGGACTCAGCTTCCTTGACCTTTGCATCTTCGCGATTCTTGCGGGACGCCCAGAACTCAGTCATGGATTGACCAAAGTTACTTACATAATCCTTAGATGCATCGAAGCTGCTGCTCAATGCGTCACGCGCCGACCCATAGGTGTCAGCGATAGCATCAGCCACGACGTCTGCCGCGCTTGAAACAGTATCGCGGGTAATGTCGTACGCATCTGATGCGACCATCACAACTTTTTCGGAGGTCTCCCCCACAGTTGTCACTGTAGAGTCGTAAGCCTCAGAGACAACATCAACAACTTTGTCAGCTGCATCCGATACCGCTTCTATGGTGGCGTCGTATGCATCAGATGCCAACGTCGCGGTTTTCTCAGAAGTCACAGCCACCGTTGTGAGAGTGGAGTCATAAGCATCGGAGACGACATCTACAACCCTGTCGGTTGCATTCGATACAGCTTCTTTGGTGGTATCGAAGGCGTCGGATACGCTTTCTTTTACGTGATCAGCTGCTTGAGCAACCGAGTCGAGGAGTCGTTTGAACATTTGCCGGCGAATCCCTGTCAGGCTATAAGGGCCCGATTGTGGGAAGCTTAGCTAGATGATGTCAATATGCTTCTATTGTCGCCTTCCAGTATCTTCGCCAGGAATCTTCGCCAAGAGCGGTGGGCTGATGTTACGAGCAATGGGGAAACCTCTCACGCAGCTCAATACGATAATGCTTAAGTGGCCAAGGGCCTAGGCGACAACCATGCCAGCAGTGCGAAAGCGATCGGCCATGTAGACCTAGAGATTGCTCAACCAGCCGCGCCGCTCAAGCTCAAGCTCCGGACTAACGTTCAGGATACTGCCGGCATAAAAAAGCTCCGAATCTACTGTTCGATTGCATTGCTAAGGGGCAACTCAGATGCGCTCACCAGTACTCAGAAACTTCTGAAAACTTCCACGCCCAACGCCTCGCAAAAAGCTGCCAATGACGTAATTGCCATCTAGTGCTTCGAGCAGCCAGAAACGCCCTTCTTTCCGTACGGTGTGAATTTTTCCTGTTCGCAGAATGGCGCCATCTGCTTTGCGGTAGCCCTCGTGTTTCTCTGCGTGGTCAAAAGAAATACCTGCACACGTATCCTCGGCGATGAAAGCGTCACTAATGAAAGCGGTAATCGGCACGCTGTACTTTCGGTCGCTCGCTCGCACCAAGCGACTCAGTTGAAAGTCACTCACATCTTTACCGTGGATCTCCACTGCAATTTCTTCAGGCATCCGTCCATAGCTCCAAAACGATTCAATATGTTTTTGCTGTGTCACCGCTCACCCAGCGGACATCGAAAACGCGGCCCCCAAGCTTGCTTCTTTTCTTTGGCCTGCAGCAAGGAGCAGGTAAACCGTATTTTTGGTTTCAAACATGCAGCCTTCGTTGAATGATTTTCCGAAGTTGCTGCGCACCCACATGTTCGGCTGGAAACGGCCCTTGCTGTCCAGGACTATCTCATGAGCGAATAGCGTCATGGGAAGCAGGCCGAGCTCCGTAAGCTTTGCCTTCTCATCTGGCGTCACTGAGAAGTCGATCAAAATCCATTTTCGAACGACACAGAATGCTTTGCCTGGGAACTGCTGCGCCGCAAGGGAAACCAAGTCATCTTGGGAGCCATTCCAGCCCGAGGTCTCCCCGTCCGTACCGTAGAAGAGCTGAGCGATTTCATCCAGCGTGACCATAGGCAATACCGATGCTCTCAAATTTTAATCAGCAAATCGGGATCAAAACCTGTTTTTTGATTTGGATACCCGCGAGGATTGGAAACCACGCGGCATCCATGTTTGATGAAGTCCGCTGCGACGTGGGTATGTCCGTAGACCCAAAGATCGGTCTTACTCAACAACTCCGGCCAGTCATTGGCATAGGCTGCAACCAGATTTTCAGGATGGTCATCACCTACGTGATCCAAGGCTGGCGCATGGTGCGTGACTACAACCGTTTTTCCATCGAAGGGCTTTTCCAATTCTTGAGTAAGCCAAGCACGCGCGGCCTTTGATTTAGCTATCAGGTCATCCGGACGTAGGCGTCGGAAATTTGCATCGGTTCTGATCACGGTAAAATCGTTCATCCACTCCCAAGCGATGCGTTTCGCCGCACCGACATCCCCAGTTGACGAGTAATCCGTCCAAGCCGTTGTAACCAAAAACCGGGTTTGATCTAGGATCAGCACTTCGTTTTCGAGTACATGGACGTGCGGCATTGCAGCTTCCTTCATCTTGCGCAGCGTGTGATCGATGTGGCCACCGTAGTACTCGTGATTGCCACACACGTAGATCACCGGACACTGGAACACATCGTTTGCCCAACCCACGCCGCGTGATTTGATATCAATGTCGCCGGCGAGAATCACTACGTCCGCATCGCTTGAAGCGGGCTCGAACTGAGCGAAACCGAGGTGCAGATCTGAAAAGATTTGGATCTTCATGGATTAACCTGCTGCCGTTGAAGTGGCAGAGCGATTCGGGGTCTGATAGTTGGCACAATGGAAATGCTTCCCGGCGGCAGTCATGGCGTCGTAGATCGTTCGAATATTGCTGAGCAAGCCTGCGTCGATCACGTCGGACGAGCTGCTGTAGATTGCTCCGCTATCGACTTTATGGAGCAGTACGTACTCACCCTTTCCGTCATAGCCGACGATCACACTGATCAACTTTTCCATCCGGTCTAAAGAGCCCCCATTAATGCAAGCGGGAGTCACAACCTGAACCGCCTCAATCGTGTGCTCGCGGCTCCGCTGAGAAATTAGGTGGGCCAACATAGAGGGGTCTGTTGGCATCAATTTTTTGAACCGAACCCCTGTTCCTTCACAAATGCGAAAGCGAACGTGATACCAAAAATCTTCCGAATCTCGCTCGATCATTCGCCAAGCCGTGCGGCCAGGCCCTAGAAAGCCGGGTAGGCCGACCATACAAGGCTTATCTGAAATAAACATGATGGTTATATCCGCTACATCAATAGTTTGGTTTGGAGAGCTCTTAAAGCGTGAGTGACACCACCCGCCATAACACGCTCTGCGGCGTTTTTTCTGCATTCAACGAGCCTGGGAATTTGGCTTCGGACAAGAAGGAATGAGTCCTTGCCGGATTTTTGCGTCCACTCGCCAGGTGTCAATTTATGCCTAATGTTTTTTGTTGCATCCTTTTTGAAAGTATGAGTTAAGCAGGAAGGCGAGCACGATACCAGACCCTATAACTCGATGTACAGAGTAGCTGGGTCAATAATTTGCTGGCCTTATCCTCCGTTTTGAGGACAAGTCGTCATGCTGGCTCAGAGTCTCGCGGTGGTGCTTCGCGCGCTACGAAAAACAAGAGAGCTCACTCAGGAACGACTCCCCTCTAGTAGGAGCTACGCCTTTGCCCTAGAGGCAGGCACGCCGAAAAATATATCGTTAGGCAAGCTACTGGAGCTTTCAAAGAGTCTTGAGATCACGCCCGTGGCGCTTTTGGTGTTGTGCGAGTCTATCGAGAGTGAACAGGACTCTCTGGATGTGATAGGCAAGCTGAAGGAGGAGCTTCGTCATCTCCGCTCGATCGGCCTAGATGAGGAAATACGCAGGGAGCAGCTAAGCTCGAGCCTCGTATCAAAAGCTAAGGCTCGCGAAATCGCTGACAGCAAGAGACTCGCTGTTAAGCGTCTCAAAGAGGAAGGTAAATCAAGAAAGGAAGTCGCCGAAGCCCTAGGTATTTCAAAGTCTTCTGTCCAGAGATTCTGGGTTTGATTGATTCCAGCTACTCACCTGGGCTCAAGTCATCACTGGCAAGACCCGCTGTGTTGAAACCAGTAGCGGACAAAAAAAGCGAATTGTCTCTGGGATGTAGGGCAATGCTAAAAATACGGGTATATCAACGAATACATGCGTGCGTTGGATTGCCGCAACGATCCGGGTAGTCCGCTCGGGCTCAACATCACCCGCTGATAAATTTCGAGCTATCCACGCCCCTGACGCTTGACCCTGTGGCCCTTCTAGCCATCAGCATTTCCTTACGCAACGGTGAGCTCCCCGAAGCGGCTTTGGAACGAGCCCGTGTCGAGCTGAGATTTTCCGATCAGAAGGAGTAACTCCCGCTAAAGATCGAGACGGCGGTTACTGCTTGATCCAAAGTTGTGCATGGCACAGAGGATGTTCTGGTTGTTTTTCAGCGCCGAGTAGTAATAGCGATCAAGCCTCACCTGCAGCGGATACCTGCGACGAATAGCGCAGTCTGAGATGCTGCCTGCGAGCTCAAACTCTGGATCCTCCATGAACAAGATCGCATCCCAGTAGATACAGTCTCGGTACCGGCGTGCGGTTTCGTAAATCATCGGAGCTACAAAGCTAAGCAGACTGCCGTCATGCCTGTAATTCAGCACAAGCGTGCGACAATCTATTTCCCGAAAGTGACGAAGAATGCTCCACATTTTGTAAAAGTTGCCAATCAACCTATACATCCCTAGCTCACTCTCGCACTGTAGGGTGTCCCCGCGCAGATCAGAGCTCATGACATACGAATGCAAATGGCTTATTTTTATATGCAGCATATCCCAGGGCGAGACACCCCAGCGCCGAGAAAAGACAATCAAGTAAGCCATCACGCACGGGCATATGGTACCAAGATTGAAAGCATACCAGTTCCCCGAGGCCGTACGAACAAGACGCGCCAAACATTTTCTATGCAGGCGAATATAGCGACGATATATATATCTACGAATAGACTTAATGGTTGATACAGAGTCTTCGATATCAGCGTGTGGCTGCGTTTCCCGTATAGCATCATAACACCTGATACATTCTTCGCTAGGAGAACTAAGGATGTGATTAAATCTTATTTCCCAAGCGAGCTTTGAAAGAGGAATTTTTAGCATTGAAGCGGGCGTTTCAACCTTAGATGTAAAATATCCAGGCGATGCACGATCCGCTAGGAATTTGTAGACGACTTCTTTGTCTTGCAGTTTGGACGACTCTGCCGCCACTACTTCATAGATGTCCTGTCCTACCAAACGCGATCCACGCTTGATCCAATCTTTGAGCCCGTCACACCAAGTGATTACCTCGACTTGAAAATCTTTAGGCGCCTCTTCTGGCGATAAAACATCAAGGACAATGCCCAAATGCTTGCATCTCTCTGAAGCAGCTGCGATCCCTTCCTTTCCGAGCCATTTCTTCAATAACACGTCCGAGCATTGCTTACAGTCTTCAAGGACTTCATGATGCCAAGGACAATGCGTGATGTGTTCGAAGTAGAATATTACCGAATGATATCCCATATTGATGCATTGAGGGCAGTGTCGGATTCTGGGTCGAGGTCTCATTTCTAGAGTTTCACACTCCCAATATCCGGGCAAGGGAAACCAGCCATCTAAAAACGAATATTTAAGCTCGTTGCGCATGAGCCCACATGCGTCCTCCACTCTTGAATGAGGAACTTGAGCACCGTCCCACCAGCGATCGAACTCCTCGGGCTCGGAGCCACCAACCTCCAAAAGTTCGCGAATCTCATGAAAAGCGCGAGTGTGGTTCCATTTCATCACATGGAGAAATATCAGCCAGGAGGAAGTGTATTTGAACGGAGGCCTAAGAAAGATTAGATGAACTGGATTCGAAGGTTTCACAACACGCCGCTCTGTTTGAGAATATCTGCATAGCTGCCCAGCCCTGACTCTAACGTGGCAGATTCTATAATTTTTTGAGTCACAGTAAACTCGGGGGCGTCTCGTTTCATTGAGCGAATCAAAATAAGCCTGAACACCTCAAATACGAATGCGGTGGGAAGCAGTGGAAGATTATATTTTTTCACAGCCTCAGACATTACCTGATAAATGTCTGAGGCCGTGCTGGCAAGCCGAAAGCCAGCGGCATATGCTTGCGGAAGAAAAAACTGAGTGTAGGTGCAACTGCTTCCGGCGGGATAAGTAAAATCTTCATCATACCCTTTCATAGTTCCAGCCATCCAGGCATGGTCTGTGCAATACGGCAGATCCCATACTTCGCTAAGAAATCGGGTAGTCAACTCCGCACGCTTTTGCTCTTTAAGTAATTCAATGGCATAGCTAATTTGCGTTTGGCTAAAGCCAATGAGCGTGGTGTCGATATTAGCCACGGCTAGTTGATTTTGGATATACTGTAGCTGCTCAAAATCCTCTATCGCAAGCGTTTGAAGCTCATCTAAGAATAGAACCCAGTGCCTCCCCCCCCTGTTTCGCAGGGTGCTTTCTATGTCATTCAGCACATCTACTCGCAACGCCCCAATATCTATTCTCTTGGGCATTCGGAGACCCAATGACCTGGTCAAACTTTTAACGATATTTTCCCGACGTTGCAGATCACCGTTTGTGTCCGCGGAGACGCGCGTCAGAAATCTGTCCTTAAATTCAGGATGACTATTCAGTGCGCTGATCACGAAGTTACATGCCGTAGTTTTCCCCATCCGGGGAAAAGCCTTAAAGACAAGGCACGTCTTATGAAGCATTACACAGTCCATGACTATCCCGAGCACCTGCGGCATGCTAGGAGTTAGTGCGACATAGTTCTTTGTCACTAACGGGTGGTTCCACAGGAGCGTCTCTTGCTGCTCGGCATCATACGGGTCATAAGTGTTCATAAGGCCCTCTTAGAGCTTTTTGACCAATTCGATGAGATCTAAGCTGCTAGGTGGAACAAGAAATTCGCGCTCCGGTAAAGTAGCCTTCGGAGTCAGAGGGAGGGCTGGCTGTTGCGGCGCTACAGGTTGAGCACTATACTCAACCTCGGAAGCGCTACGAGATTGCTCAGTTCTCAGCCTGTCGAGCTTCGATGCCGACTTTCGATCTTGTTTGTTGCTCGCTGCAGCTGCTTTCAGAGTTGCTTCCAGATGTCGCTTGAAGGTCGCAAAAATGCTAACACCACTCGTACGAGCTATGATCTTCAGATACATCAGTGAGTTGATCTCGTCACGGGTTCTAAGGCTATGAGGGAGCATAGCCCAGTCTCCCTGTACCGTGAGAGGCCCTATAGGAGCGCCATTTTCTAGAAACCCTTGTACGACTCGAATGTCCGACTCGTTGACTTCAATGATTATTTTTTCCCCAACGAGATCGGGACTATCCATCAATCTGGTCGAGGTATATCTGGCTCTCTTAAAGTTAATATAAGGTCGATGACCATCTTTGACTCCACCTTTGACTGTCCGCGTGTTTTTTACGCTGACAACCCCCAATGATTGACGCATATCAAGTGGTGGTCGCCTCGGTATATAATGATCCTTCCTTACCAACTGTGCGACCGCTTGAAGTGGGTACAAATTTCGCAGGCCCTCGGTCGGCTCCGCATTCAGGTTAGCGAGATACGCGTAGACCAATTGATCGAGCTCATCACTGGTGACCCGGAACTGAATAGCGGCTAATTCGGGATCAATGGCTCTGCCTTTATCAGGGCCTGCTCCCGTAGTATTTGGAAAGCGTTGAATCAAATCCGCAGCCAGAAGCTTAAATTTATGTTCGATGTTCGGTCGTCTTTCCGGGCGGCCAGGCACACCATATTCATTTATGCATCCAATTTGCATTCGGAGCGTACTAACCTTATCACTCAGGTGTGCTAACGCATTATCAAGTCGAATGATCGACGGCTCTACCTGCGTCATCTCAGGAATGACCTCTGCGGGAAACCCCGCACCCGGATTTATATCCAAATCATTGATTGTAAACTCGGGTCTTGGGAGCTTAGCGCTAAGCATTTGGCGTATTAGTGCCACGACATCTTCAGCAGTCACGTCGTCACCATGAACGACATAAAACCAAAGCACTGCAGAAGTCAGTGACTCGACTGTTGCAAGGAGGTGCAGCTTTTTCAAGAAATGATAGGTTTCAAGCCCATATTCATGTTTAAGTATCAAGATGAATAATGCATCGACTGTATACGAATCAATCTCAATAATCTCCATCAGGCCCCTTGACTTGGTCAGTGAGGAATACCCTGTACCTACAGGTATATGCGCAATCGCACCACGATCACCAGTAATATGAACAGCCCGCTCAAAATTTTGATCTCGCACTTTACTCACATACGCAGTCAAGGTTCTAATGCCGCGATGCTTTGTGTTAAATGGCCACTTCGCTGTCGGGTGTCCATTGTCTTTTAGTATATTTATAAAGGCAATGTGAAGATCTTTTGGCCGCATTGCGAACTCATGCACTTGTTTATTTTTTCCTTTGGAATTCCTCTTCAAGATAAGATCTTTAAGCTCCGACTCAAGTTTTGGGTAAAGCGTGAAAATCGCCCCCAGAACGCCAGAGAGCCCAGCGCCCGATTGCCACAGAGACGCATCAACTTCCTTCGTACGCTTGTAGGTTTTTATTGCAATATGAGGTAAGAGCGCGCGGTAACCATAAACAGATCGATCAGGTGCTAACAGGAGGCAGCGCTTTATCATTTTCTTTAAGTAGCTGCCATCTATGTTGGTGGCATGCTTGATGGATTCGATCGTGCGTCCATCCATGTACATCTCAAGCGCCTGCTTCCTGTGCCGGTAGATGCCAGCAGCCTTCGGCTCCAAAGCCTGCACAGAGATTTCTTCCCAAGGCATCGTGGCCTGGATAAGCTCGATGATTTGCGAGCGAGAGCGTCTGCTCATAGCGCGCGCCAGGCGGTGTTATAACCAAAGCCGTTTTTGCCTACCTCAACGATCACAGATCCTGTAATGATCAATCTACAGATGACACCCAGCGCGATGGCTTGATCTGAGATATCCACATCATCAAGGAGAGACCGGATCGTCCCCTCCTTCTTCAACTGAACCTGGGTGCCCACCAGCTCAGTTTCATGGTCAAGAACGTAACTCCTCACCTGCGATGCCATAGCAATCACTTTCAGCCAGAAGCCCAACTGGTAGGCGACTAATGCAAGGTGGGCGAACGTAATCGAAACGAGCTGAGCGTGCCGAACGACCTGATCAGTGAGTCGATAACGAATGGGCATCGATTTGCGGTCTGGGTCGAGCTTTTCCTCGGCGTCGATCTGATGGAGTGCTACCGAGCCATCCCGGCGCTCAACCCATATCCCTCGGAGCTTCGTGAAATCATCGGTGTCATCCGCATTCAAGCTGATGTCAACATCCTCATCGAATCTGTAGGCCAGCACGCTCGAGCTGGTCTCAAGCTCAGTAGCCCAATGGATAATTTCCAGGTCGCCCAAGATGATGAGATCAGCATTCATTTTCGGGCTATAAGTCATCCAGAGACTTCGATTGTGACCGCTCGTCTTCCTACTAGCCGTTAGCTGCTTTCGGCGGTGACCTTTCATTGTCGCCATGGGACTGGATCTCGCTGGTTGCAGGGGTTCGAAATCGCTTCCCAAAATTTTACTACGACAGACGGCTCCTTCTAGGACTTATTGGAAACTTCAATCAGCATGCAAAGATCGGTAAGATATAAAGGTCAGGTGGTCTCAATGAATTTATGCGCCAACTGCCTTGTAATCTGCATATATTGTTAATTTTATTGGCAAGTGATTCCCTATGTACAAAATTACTTCTTAGTGATGCTATGGGTACGGAATCACTTCCCAATATTAGAAGGGACTTTGACCATATCGACTGAGCAATCGCGAAGTGGATTTTGTTAAGTTCTTGATTAGGCTTGCAACTGGTCGCTATGGAAATAGGGTCATCGTTTCTTCTGAGTACTCCCTTATCCTCGTGTAAGCCTTTCTATCAACCTCGAATACTCAGGAAACCGCTCACTGAGCTTTTCTCGATCACCCAACTCCATATCCGCGTAATCAAACCCCGGCGACACCGCTTCACTGATCAAACCGAATCCTGCCGATCCCTCTACAAGCCGCGAAGCTTTCCAAACGCCGCCAGGTACTTTCAACTGCAAACATTCTCCCGCAATGACATCGCTGCCCATCAAGACAGTCTTCAATGTGCCGTCCGGAAAAATCAGCGAGTACTCGATGGCATCGCCCAGATGGTAGTAATGAACAATATCGGACTGGTTCAGATGAAAATGCCCAACCGGAGAATCTTTCGTTAACAGATAGTAAATCGACGTCATCCGGTAACGCAGGCCACCCGTGGTTATGACCATGCTTTGATCATCCGACTGATACGTTCTGCGGTAGTAACCGCCTTCCAAATGCGGCTCCAGATCTAGCGCTGCGACCAGATCGACGATGCTGGATGCTTTTAAAGTCATTGCGCAAACCCCTGTTGTGCGAAGTTAATGCACGTTCGCAGCATTTAGCAACATAACTCGACTAAATAGTGCTTTAGATGAGTTAGCCCTGTCGGACGCTGACAGGCGCATGTTGTTCCATCAGTTCGACCACCCAATCGATGAACACCCGCAGCTTGATGCTGATATGCCGGTTTGGCGGATAGGCCACGTAGAGTGGCATCGGATCGAGCCTCCAGTCTTCGAACAGTTGCACCAGGTCACCGCGGTCCTCGTGAATTCTGGACATGTATTTTGGCAGCCAAAGTACGCCCAACCCGGCCAGCCCCGCGGCGATATAAGCATTGCCATCGTCGACGGCCAATACGTAACGGCCTTTGATTTGAAGGTGTTCACTGTGGTTATGCATGGCATAAGGCACCGGTTTGCCGGTGCGTGCCCACAAGAAACCGACGATACGATGATCCGAGTCTTCCAGTTCCTGCGGATGCGCGGGTGTGCCGTTGCGCTTCAGATAATCGGGTGAGGCAAATACACCCAGTTGCAGGTCCCCTACCCTCCGCGCCATCAGCGACTGGTCCGTCAACTCGCCGCCGCGCACCACGCAATCGACGTTTTCATCAATCATATCGACGAGGCGATCACTGACGCCCATGTCGATCTGGATGTCGGGATATCGCGCGTAAAACGCCGGCAATGCGGGTATCAGGATCGAGCTGGCCAGCGGGCTGGGGACATCCACTCGCAAGCGGCCCCTGGGCAGTGTTGATGCGTCGGACAGGCTGGTTTCCGCATCGTCCATGTCGGCCAGTAGCCGCAGCACCCGCTCGTAATAAACAGCGCCATCGGCCGTGACGTTGACTTTGCGAGTCGTACGGTTGAGCAATTTAACGCGTAACCGGGCCTCCAACTGCTGCACCAGTTGCGTCACGGTGGTCTTGCTCATGTGCAGCGTTTCGGCGGCCTTGGTGAAGCTGCCCGCCTCCACGACTCGAGCAAATGCCTGCATTGCATCAAATCGGTCCATTGTTGCCCCGGCTATCGATCGGATTGTTTGAGTTTCACAAACAGTGAAGCCTAAGGTTGCTCGTTTATCAGCCGCGCACAAGTACTTACAGTCTCTCCAACGTTAGATCCGGGTCGGTTTTGGCCCTTCGAGGAGGCACCGTATGACACCGCGTGATGTTGTTTTTCCACCTGGACGCCAGGCGCTGTATGAGCGCAATCGCTATTCGCCTGCTATTCGTTCCAATGGGTTTTTATTCGTTTCCGGGCAAGTAGGCAGCACCGAGGCGGGTTCGCCCGAGCCCGCACTGGAAGACCAGGTCCGCCGCGCGTTCAACAATCTCAATGCCATTCTGATGGAAGCGGGTTGCACCTTCGACGATGTGATTGATGTCACCATCTTCATGGTCGATCCCGAATCAACGTTCGAGAAGATCTGGAAAGTAATACCGGAATTCTGGGGTAACGCGCCGCACCCGACGTTAACCGCCGTCGGCGTGACGTGGCTCTATGGCTTCCAGTTCGAGATCAAGGTGATCGCCAGGCTCGCGGAATCTACAACCGGGTGATCCACACAGCGGTGCGCCCCATTCATCAACCTCCGAGACAACGGCAGGCGCCCCGCTACACTTCCTTATCTGCGCCGCGCCTCCCTGGCGGACGCCGATATGGAGGTTCCCCATGAGCGACAGTACCGAACTCTCGACATTCACCGGTTGGGCCGCAACGAAGGCCGGCGCGCCACTCGAGCGCCATAGCTATGATCCCGGCCCGTTGGGCAGCGAGGAAGTGGAAGTCGCCGTGGAGTATTGCGGGGTCTGCCATTCCGACCAATCGATGATCGATAACGAATGGGGCATCAGCCAATACCCGTTTATCCCCGGCCACGAAGTGGTCGGCAGCATCGTTCGCGTGGGCCCGCAGGTACGCGGTCTAAAAGTCGGACAACGGGTCGGCATCGGCTGGTTCAAGGGCAGTTGCATGCATTGTTCTTCGTGTATCGAAGGCTCTCACCAGCTCTGCAACACCGCCAAACCGACGATCATCGGCAGCAATGGAGGCTTCGCCGACCGCCTGCGCTCACACTGGGCCTGGGCGCTGCCGATTCCGGCCGGACTGGACCCGTCCATGGCCGGCCCCTTGTTCTGCGCCGGTTCGACGGTGTTCAACCCGTTGGTGGAGTTCGGCGTCAAACCCACGGACCGGGTTGGCGTGGTGGGCATCGGCGGCCTGGGGCACCTGGCACTGCGCTTCCTGAATGCCTGGGGTTGCGAAGTCACGGCTTTTACCTCGTCGTTGAACAAGCAGGATGAAGCCAAGCGCCTCGGTGCCCACAATGTCATCGCCTCGACCGACAGCAACGCCCTGAAGGCCATTGCCGGCACCCTTGATTTTCTGCTGGTCAGCGCCAGCGCCGACCTCGACTGGGCAGCCATGCTCGGCACGTTGCGCGGCAAGGGGCGCCTGCATTTTGTCGGCATCGTGCCCAGCGCAATTCCGGTGCACGTGTTTGACCTGATTCCCAGACAAAAGAGCCTGTCCGGCTCCCCCGTGGGTTCGCCCAGCAACACGGCGACTATGCTGGAGTTTTGCGCACGTCATCAGATCCTGCCGCAGGTCGAGCTTTTCCCGATGACCAAGGTCAACGAAGCCATCGATCATCTGCGCAGTGGCAAGGCGCGCTATCGCGTCGTGCTGGATGCGAGCAAGTGACCGACTGCTGATGGGCGCAGCCTGAGAACGGAGTAATGGATGCTTTATTTTCAGCAAATGTTGGGCACCGCCGTGTTTGCCATTACCGGGGTTCTGGCGATCCAGAAGGCGGGGGTCGATGTGTTCGGCGCCGTGGTGCTGGGCATCATCACCGCTATTGGTGGCGGGACCGTACGCGACCTGATACTCGATCAACCGATTTTCTGGATCGCAGACTTCAACTACATCTGGGTTGGCCTGATTGCAGCCACGCTGGCTTTTTTTCTCACCAAAAGATTCCAGCAGCGCTATCGCCTTTTGCTGTACCTCGATGGATTTGCGGCCGCGCTGTTCGGATTGGTCGCTACCGAGAAAGTGCTCGGATTGCATCTCGCGGCACCTTTTGCCGTGATGATGGGTGTACTGACCAGTATTGGCGGCGGCATCGTGCGTGATGTTCTGGCCGGCAGAACTTCCTTGTTGATGTCGCGTGAGATCTACGCCACGCCGATCCTGCTGGGGTGCATCGTCTATGTCTTGTTGCGCGATGCATTCCCGACCATCCAGGTCGCTGGGTGGATTGCCTTGCTCTTTACCTCGGGCCTGAGGTTTCTCGCGATTTACAAGGATCTGCAAATGCCAACGATTTTATCCACCCGACAGGGGTAAAAACGAAACTGACATTCGGTGCTACACGCAATGAACCGTTCAACGCTGATCGATTCGAGCAGTGTTGCTGGTAAAAAAATCTACTCAGGAGCTTGGTTATGAGAATCATCGCGACGTTTGTATGCACACTCTTGTTCTCGCTGGCTTTGCCATCGCCGTCCTTCGCCGCTTCAAATTGCAATAACGCGGGCAGTGCAAACGCTGCCAAAAACTGCGTAAAAAACAACAATGATCAAAAAGGCAATTGCAACGGTAATGGCAACTGTGACAAAGCCAAGAATGCCAAAGACAAAGCGGATGATCACGCGGTCAGCTGCATGGAGATCAACAACATGACCCTGCGCCGTCAATGTCTTGATAAGCGCAGGGATTGATTGACGGACGCCAAGTGAATAGCGAGAGCTCTTCGACAGTGCAAAGACGAGCCCTCGCCTCCCTCACTGGTACGGCCCAACCGCCCGTATCCAGCAGCGCGCAGAAAATACCAACGCTTGCATAAAACGACCTAGAACACAGCCTCAATTAAGCAGATTCTCTCGCTCGCCCCCAGGCCAGGCCTGCGTAGGCTGACAATCGAGCGGCGGTTCAGTTCTAGTCATCAAGACTGCCCGCACTCATAAAAATCCGTGACTACACTGACCCAAGTACATCGCTTGTGCCACGAGGGGGCGACCATGCTGGATTACTTCGCACTAGGCCTGCTGTTCTTTGTAGGGCTGGTCCTGTTCTACGGAATCATCGCGCTACACGACATTCCTTACGAAATCGCCGTACATCGCAATCACCCGCACCAGGATGCGATCCATGCCACTGGCTGGGTCAGTTTGTTCACCCTGCATGCGCTTTGGCCATTTCTGTGGATCTGGGCGATGGCGTACCGGGAAGACCGGGGATGGGGATTTGGTGATGGCAAGTCACCACAATTTCATGTTACGCATCTGGAACAACAGGTTGCCGATCTGCAAAGTCGCATAGAGCGACTGGAGACGGCTACAGGCACTGCGCGGGGCAATCCAGCGTCGGACAATCGAGGCGAGGGAATCTAAGCCATGGATCTTCTACTTATTCTGACTTATGCCGCCATCTGCGTTGCCATCTTCAAGATTTTCCGCATTCCACTGAACAAATGGACAGTCCCTACCGCCGTCCTCGGCGGGATCCTGATTGTGGGCGCATTGATTTTCACGATGAACTACAACCACCCGTACTCAGAGGTCGCGCGTTCTTACTTCGTCTCCGTGCCCGTGATTCCGGTGGTCAGTGGTCAGGTGATCGACGTGCCGGTCAAAGGGAATGAGCCTCTGGAAAAAGGCGACGTGCTGTTTCGGATCGATCCTGCTCCGTTCGAGTACAAGATCCAGTCCATCAAGGCACAATTGATCTCGGCAAAAGCTGATCGTGCTCGAATCACTGAGTTGATCAAGCGCAACTTCGCCACCCAACGAGAACTGGACGTCGTGATTGCTCGATCCGACGATTTGCAGGCACAACTGGACAGTGCCCAGTATGAACTGGACAACACCACCGTTCGCGCCCCGAGCAAAGGCTTCGTGACCCATGTTTCCTTGCGTCCGGGCATGATGGCGACCAAGTTTCCCTTGCGCCCCAGCATGATATTCATCCCTGACGAGGGGCATTATTTTGCCGCCTGGATGCGTCAAAACAGCCTGTTGCGCCTGTCGGTCGGCGATGAGGCGGAAGTGGCTTTCGATGGCATTCCCGGCAGAGTCTTCGAGGGACGGGTCTCAAGCGTCATCACCGTTATCGCAGAAGGCCAGGTACAGCCCTCCGGAACGTTGATCGGCTTCACCGGCTCACCGCCGGCAGGCCGGGTACCGGTCATTATCGAGATAACCGATCCGGACTACGCCCAATACAGTAGCCAGATGCCGGGCGGCGCGTACGGGCAGGCAGCACTCTATAGCAAGCACTTTGAGCACATTGCGATGATGCGCAAAATCCTGCTGCGCATGGCTGCGTGGATGAACTACATCTTTCCATTCCATTAATAAAATAACAGGCGTCCCCTTTTACCAAGGGGCGCCTGCCCTCCTCTGCGTGTCCTCGATCAACTGCATTGTCTGTCACTGCACTCCGCCGTCCAGGCGCCGCGTGGTCAGTGGCGTAGGGATTTAACGCGGCATGAAAAGTTTGGGTTGGAGCACCTCATGAACCAACAACGTAGCGATCAGGACGATCGGCTTTCAGGATTAACCCCCCGGCGGGTTGTGAGTTCCCTGCTCCCAGAGTGGCTTGGCAACTATCAACAGGGCTGGTTCAAAGGCGATGCCATCGCGGGTCTGACCGCCGCAGCCGTGGTCATTCCCAAGGCACTGGCCTACGCCACCATTGCAGGCCTGCCAGTACAGATCGGCCTCTATACCGTACTGGTACCGATGGCGATTTATGCCGTGCTCGGCAGTTCACGCCCGCTCAGCGTCAGCACCACCACAACCCTTGCCATTCTGGTCGCCTCCGCACTGGGCCAGGTCAGCCCGCCCGGCGATACGGCAACCCTGATCGTTGCCTCCGCCACCCTGGCCTTGATGGTCGGCGCCATCTTGGTCCTGGCCGGGATACTGCGCCTCGGCTTCGTTGCCAACTTCATTTCAGACCCGGTGCTGGTGGGTTTCAAGGCCGGCATCGGGATTGTCATCGTGCTCGATCAACTGCCCAAGTTGCTGGGCATCCATATCGAAAAAGGTGGTTTTTTTCACAACGTCATCGCCACTGTTGAAGGGTTGGGGCATGCCTCATTGCCGACCGTGGCCGTCGGTGTGTTCATGGTGCTGATTCTGATCGGCATGAAGCACTTTACCCCGCGATTGCCGGCGCCGCTGATTGCGGTTGCGCTCGGCATTGTCGGCATGAGTGTGCTGAACCTGGAGCAATTGGGTGTGTCGGCCGTGGGAGTCGTTCCAATCGGATTGCCCGCGTTGACGCTGCCCGACTGGTCGATCGTGTCGCAACTCTGGCCATCGGCCTTGGGCATTGCGCTGATGAGCTTTACCGAAACCATCGCGGCGGGACGAGCATTTGCCCGCAGTGATGAACCCGCGTTGCAGCCCAACCGTGAGTTGGTAGCGACAGGGTTTGCCAACATCGGCGGTGCATTGCTGGGGGCCATGGCCGCTGGCGGTGGGACCACCCAAACCGCCGTCAACCGCTTGGCCGGTGCGCAATCACAACTGGCGGGATTGATCACGGCCGGACTGGCACTGGGGACTTGCCTGTTGATCGCACCGTTCATTGGCCTGATGCCCAATGCCACGCTCGCCGCCGTGGTGATCGTGTATTCGATTGGCCTGATCCAGCCTTCGGAATTTCGCGACATTCTCTTGATACGCCGAACAGAATTTATCTGGGCGCTGGTGGCACTGGTCGGGGTCATGTTGCTCGGCACGCTGCAAGGGATCGTCGTGGCGATCATTGTTTCGTTGCTGGCACTGGCCTACCAGGTCTCGGACCCGCCCGTGCACATATTGGGACGCAAACCCTGCACCAATGTGTATCGCCCGCCCTCTGCAGAGACTGACGGCGACGAACACTTTGAGGGGTTGCTGATGCTGCGCCCTGAAGGTCGCATCTTCTTTGCCAACGCCGAACACCTCAGTACGAAAATCCGCTCGTTTATCGAGGTGGCAGAGCCTCGCGTTGTGATTCTCGATCTGCGCAGTGTTTTCGACCTGGAGTACACCGCGTTGAAAATGCTCACGGCGGCAGAACAGCGCTTGCGAGAAAAAGGCATTTCATTGTGGCTGGTGGGCATGAGTCCCAGTGTTTACGCGATGGTTATCCATGCTCCATTGGGCCAGGCATTGGGTGATACACGGATGCTCCCCAATCTGGAGCAAGCCGTTGCGGATTATCAACGCCTGCAGCGAGATCAACAGTGATTTCGCACGCGGCCCGGAAGGCGGATGACCTGCGTCATCTTGCCCTTGGTAATTTGAACTACCCTTTATTCGCAAGCCGTACCGGGAACTCGCAACCGGTACACACCCTATTCAAGACCACCAGAGGTTGAAGTATCGCGATGAAAAAAACCAATCGTGAAATAGCCGATTCTGCGGAAAAAAAAGCCGACACGCTTAGCCGCAAAGACTACGAAAAACAGCTCAAGACCCTGCACGTCGAACTGGTCAGATTGCAGCAGTGGGTGGTCGCCACCGGGGCCAAGGTCGTGATTGTTTTCGAAGGCCGCGACGGCGCCGGGAAAGGTGGCACGATCAAGGCGCTGACAGAGCGTGTCAGCCCGCGGGTGTTTCGTGTGGTAGCCCTGCCGGCACCGTCCGAGCGAGAAAAAAGCCAGATGTACCTGCAACGCTACATGCCGCACTTTCCGGCGGCCGGCGAAGTCGTGATCTTCGATCGCAGTTGGTACAACCGAGCGGGCGTCGAGCGGGTCATGGGGTTCTGCGACGAGAAGCAGGTCACCAGCTTTTTAACGCTGGCGCCGTTGTTCGAACGTCTCATGGTCAATTCCGGTGTGCTGTTGTTCAAGTATTGGCTGGAAGTCAGCCCTGAAGAGCAGGCCCGCCGGCTCAAGGAACGCATCACCGACGGGCGCAAGATCTGGAAACTGTCGCCGATGGACATCAAGTCCTACAACCGCTGGGACGACTACACGCGCGCCCGTGACGAGATGTTCGAAGCCACCGACACCGACTGGGCACCGTGGAACGTCGCTCGTTCCGAGGACAAGAAATCCGTACGGCTGAACGTCCTGACTCACTTACTGGGGAACATCCCCTATAAAAAGGTCAAGCAAGAAAAAGTCAGCCTGCCGAAACGCAAAATTGGCGGCTACAAGGCGGCCAATTACCCGTTCAAATACATCGCTGAACCCTACTAGGGTTCAGCGCGATGCGACGGCCTTATTCCTCGGATTGGGCCGCTCGCGCGGTCTCCTCGATGGCGCGGATACTGACGGCGGCGAATATCGCCGTCATCAAGACGCCATTGAAACCCAGCAAGACTGCAAGGACACGCGAGAGAGGCGTTTTGGGTACCAGGTCGCCGTAGCCGATGGTTAAACCGGTCACGAACCCGAAGTAGATCCCGTCAAGCGCCCCCCACCCTTCCAGGTAGGCGATGATCAGACCGAACAGCACGATCGTAAACAACAGAATTGAGAAAATCGGCCAGACAACTCGAATGTAGAACCACACTGTTTTGTAAAACTCGCGACGGACGTGCTTTGCATGAGATTGCGTCATGACATGGGCTTCCTGAAGTTGAGCTTGGCGACATCTGAGTGCGTGGTGCAGTAACACCTGACAGCTTGGCACATGTGAGGAAAAAGGAGTTTTTGATGGCCGACTCAAGCAAAAAAATGAGCCTCGTGGGGCTTACTACACTGGTGATGGTCAACATGATGGGGTCGGGCATCATCATGTTGCCGACCAGCATGGCCCAGCTCGGGGCCATTTCCTTGCTGTCATGGATCGTCACCGCTGTCGGCTCCATGGCCATCGCCTACTGCTTTTCCCAGTGCGGCATTTACTGTCAGCGCCCGGGCGGGTTGTCCGCCTACACCGAAGAGGCGCACGGCAAGTCCGGGTTCTTCCTGTGTTCGTATCTGTACTTCCTGTCGCTGGCCATTGCCAACGTCGCGGTCGCCATCTCCGCCGTGGGGTACATGACCTCGTTCCTGCCCTGGCTGGGCACGGGCGCGATCCCCCTGTTCATCGGCACGGTCGGCCTGCTGTGGCTGACCACCGTCGCCAACTTCGGTGGCCCCGGCATTACCGGCAGAATCGGCGCGATCACCGTCTGGGGAGTGATCATCCCGGTGGCAGGCCTGAGCATCATTGGCTGGTTCTGGTTCAAACCAGAGATATTGGTGTCCGCCTGGAATCCGAATAACCTTTCCAACGCCGATGCGATCAGCAGTGCGATTCCATTGACCCTTTGGGCGTTCCTGGGCATGGAATCAGCGGCGCAGGCCAGCGATGCCGTTGAAGATCCCAAGCGCACCGTCCCACTGGCCTGTCTGTTCGGCACGCTCGGCGCGGCGGTGGTCTACGTGCTGTCGACGACCGTCATCCAGGGCATCATTCCCAATGAACAACTGGCCAACTCCTCGGCGCCCTTTGCGCTGGTTTACGCACACATGTTCAACCCCACGGTCGGCACCATCATCATGGCGCTGGCGGTGATGGCGTGTGTGGGCTCGCTGCTGGGGTGGCAGTTCACCTTGGCTCAAACGGCGAAAATGACCGCTGACCAAGGGATGTTCCCCAAACTGTTCAGCAAGCTCAACCGGCACAACGCGCCCCTCATGGGCATGCTGGTGTGTGGTGTGTTGCAGACGCTGATGGCCCTGTCGACCATTTCGCCCAATGCCGCTGCCCAGTTCGGCAAACTGGTCAATCTTGCCGCCGTGACCAACCTGATCCCCTATGTGACGGCGCTCACCGGGCTGCTGGTCATGATGTACAAGGCGCGGGTTTCGCCAGCGGTTTACCTGCGCAATACCCCCGTGCTGCTGATCGCGATCGCCTATTCGTTGTACGCCCTGCACGCCTGCGGCAAGGATGCTGTGTTCGGGGGCGCCCTTGTGCTGGTGTTCGGCTACCCGCTTTATGGCTGGCTCGCCAAGCGCTTTGCCGTTATGCCTGCCACCGACCCCGCCAGGGTCGACACCCCTTAGCTCTGGTTTCTGGACGGTACTGACATCTGAACTCGGGGGAATCAGGACATGAACGCACAACGAAGCAAAACCATCGCGCTGCTCTTTGCCTGCCTGCCGCTGCTGGCCGCTGCCAACACCCTTGAACGGGTGCGTTCAAGCAATACGTTGACTCTCGGCTACCTGCCGGATTTCGCCCCTTTTAGCGTCAAAGTGGGCGACAAGGTCCAGGGTTATGCCATCGGCCTTTGCGAAAAAATCGCCGACAAGATCAAGGCTGAACTCGGTTTGCCGGAACTACAGGTGAGTTACCAGCCTGTCACCGTCGCCGATGAGGTCAGCGCCGTGAGCTCGGGCAAGGTCGACCTCCTTTGCACACCGACACCGCCAACCCTTGAGCGACGAAAATCAGTGAGCTACTCGGTGCCCATTTACACCGCAGGCCTCTCCGCGGTGGTGCACCAGGATGCCCCGGCGACGCTGCTGGACGTGCTCAACGGCAAAGTCGCTCACACCGGACCCACTTGGCGTGCCACCGTCAACCGTGGCCTGGCCAACCAGACTTACGTCACCACGGCAGGAGGTGTGACCGAGGCGTGGATTCGACAGCAGATGCGCTTGCTGGGCGTGGTCGCCACACTGATCACGGTCGACACTACCTCCGAGGGGCTCGAGTTGATTGCCAAAGGCAAAGCCGATGCCATGTTCAGCGAACGAATGATGCTCAGGAACCTCCTCGACAGCCGTTACCCGACCGGCAATCTGGTGTTGCTGGAGCGTATTTTCGAGTACGCCCCGACGGCCATGGCGGTGCCGCGTGACGATGAAGATTTCCGCTTGCTGGTCGACACCACGCTGAGTGAAATGTACCGCTCCGGTGAGATTGAACAGGCGTACGATAAGTACCTGGAAGGCGCCAGCGAGACGACCAAAAAGCTGTTCAAGGTCTATGCGCTGCCGTAGCGCCGGTGAAAACAGACGGTGTCCACTGGAGAACTCCCGTGATCAAGCACTTGATTCCCCCCGTCATGGTCGCCCTCCTCATCGCGATCAGCGGTTCGTCCTGCCATGACCATCAACAGGACAACGATGAAAACGCCGTGCAACATCCACCGTTTACCGATGGCAACGGCAAGTACATCCCGCAGCAGCAACTTCAGCCTCCGATGATGCCTCGGCAGAGAATGTAAACACGGGTTGAGTTGCCGTGATCCGGGTGCCCTACCGATTCTCGCGTGTATGCCAAAGGCACAGCAGGTAAATGGTTGAGCTCTGAATTTCATAACGTAGTTCGTAGTGGCCAATCAGGATTCGGCGCACATCGCGTGGCTCAAACTCTTCCAGGCGTTCACCAATGCGCGGATTAACCAACAAGGTGCCTGGAACGGCGGTGAGTTGTTGAACGGTATGGATGGCGGCGTCTTTGTTCACCGAGGCCAGAAATTCATACAATCGGGCAATGTCGGAAAGTGCTTTGCTGGTCCACTTCAACTCCATTAGCGCGGCACCGGCAACGGGGAATCTGTACTGAGACTGTCAGCCCACGCCTGAACAGCCTGATGATCGATCACGCGGCCAGCGTCTACATCGGCCAAGGCTTCACGGGTGAGACGACTGCGTTCTTCTTCCTGATCTATCCAGGCAGACAGCGCTTGCTTGACGATCCAGTTCTTGGAGCGCTCAAGACGCTCGGCAATCTCGTCAATCCTCTCGGCCAGATCTACAGGGACGTGAGCCGTCACAGATCGGGTTTTGACGTTAGTAGCCATGGTAGTTACTCCAGTGCTGCTCAGCGCAGCAGATTCTCTTTATGTATTTTCAGACGCCAAGGCCGATGCGGTACTCGCAACCACTGACTGACATTGCGATAGCTACCTTATTGCCGTAAATCACAATGCTTCATTACGATCTAAATTAAATCATAATTAATCACTTTGGGCGCAACAGTGCGGATGTGCGGTCAGTAGATGTCTGAATTGGGCCATGCGGTGGGTTGCAATGCGATGAAAACTCAAACGTGGCTCGGACTCCTTGGCATCGGCGCTCAACTGTCCTTCAGCTCTTGCGCAGGTGCCTTATACCACTTGTCCCTGGGCACCCACTTCTCAGCCTGCGGATCGCCCAAATAATGCGGCGACATGATCTGCACGCCGTACTCATTGAACACATCCTGAATATTGGCGTGCAGCATGCTCAGCAATTCCGCACGCGGTCGAGGCTCTCGAGGGATCGCCTGAGCTACCAGGCGGTATTCCGGATAAAAGTCTGATAACGCGGTTTGAAATACCTGCGGGGCCGGGTCTTCAAGAATGCCTTGGGTGCGTCTGGCGGCTTCCAGCAACATCGCTTCCACCTGTCGCCACGGCGTGTCGTAGCCAATGGTCACCACGGTGTCGACCACGTAACCGGCTCCCTGCACAGTGCGCGAGTAGTTCTTGGTCACGGTGTTGGTGATCATCGAATTGGGCAGGGTCAACACTTCGCCCAGGCCCGTGCGGATGCGTGTGGTAAACATGCCCAGCTCAGTCACCGTGCCTTCGTATTCGCCAATGCGTACAAACTCGCCGGGGCGCAATGTTCGGGTATACGTCAGGATCAACCCGGCCGCCGCTTGGCCAACCACGCTGGACGCGCCCAACGAAATCATCAAACCGATCAGCACCGACAAACCTTTAAATGCATCGGTGCCGGCGCCCGGCAGGTATGGATAAGCCATGGCCAGGGCAAACAGCCACACCGCCAGGGACACCAGGCGTTGGGTTGGTTGCAGGGTTTCATGGTTCAACCAACTGAAGGTGCCGGGGGTCGCCATGCGCCGAAGCACCCGGCGCATGAAGGCGGTAACGCCTCGGGCGATAAAGTAGATCGCCACCGCCACACCCAGCCCGGGAATGGCGCCGAGAATGCCTTGCAGCAAATAGTCGCCGAGCTCCAACAGGTAGGCGTTAAGGCTTTCGCCCCATGGCCGGGTGTAGGGGAATCGCGACAAGACAAACCCCAGCCATTCATAGGTCAGCAACACCACCACGGCCCAGCGCAGCAGTTCAAACGCACGGCTGACCAACGGATAGAGGTAACTGACGTCGAGAAGCTGTGTGCGCCCGACCTTCAGCGCCTGGGTATGGCGATGCACCAATCCCGGGAGTTTCTTCAGCAGTTTGCGCCGCAGATACGCCATGGTGTAGAGCAAGGCGATGAAAATGCCGGTGGCGAGCACCGCAGCGCCAACCGACCTGATGATCAACTGCACGCTGCGCGCTTCCTGGGTTTCAGCCACCACCAGACGCAGATTTTGCGCTGCCGCTTCGGCAGCCTGCTGCGCCGAGTCGAATTCGCTGGCGTCGAAATCCTTGGGCGAAACGATAAACGCGCGCCGGCTGCCCAGCAGCACCATATAGCTGTTCAGCACCGGGTCGACGGTGACGTTCAGGTCATCCGCCTCATCCAGCGCTTCGCCGATCACCGCTTTCGCGCGCTTGACCCGCGACACCGGGGGCTCACCCAATATCGTTGCGCGAAACACCATGACGCTACGGTTGGCGACCTTCAATTCAGCCGGTGCATCCACCACTTTGGGTGCATTTTCGGCCCACACCAACACCGACCCGCACATCCCGAAAACAATCAACATCACCGCGAGCAACCTGCTCCGCATGCGTCAGTTCCTTACGCCACAGGTTTAGATCAAGGGTCTGTATCGCAGCGTAGACGAGCGATGAGTGGTTGTCAGATTCCCGCCGTTGCTGCGTGGTAAGCGATTGTGTAGCGGTCGGCGAACAAAAAAAAACAGGAGCGCGGCAAGCCGGGCTCCTGTTTTTTGTCTGGGCTTAGTGCATCAACAGCACTTCGGCCCAGCCTTGCTGCCATATCGAGCTTCCTGGCGTTCCCTGAAGAACACCTCGTAGCTCATCACCGGTTTATCCGGGTGCTTGTTCTGCATGTGCTCGACGTAGGTATCGTAGTCCGGCATGCCCACCATCAGGCGCGCGGCCTGGCCGAGGTATTTACCGAGGCGACTCAAGTCATTGAACATCAACACCCTCCTCCATCAAGCCTGTGGAATGGCCTGGAATGGCGCTTCTTTATCCGTGCGTTCCTTGGTGCCCCAGGCGGCGATGCCGACCTTGAGTGCGAAGAACAGAATACTGAAGACCACGAACAGGAACAGCGCCGTCAGCGTTGCGTTGGTGTAGGCGTTGAAGATCACATGCTGCATCTGGTCGATGCTCTTGGCCGGGGCCAGCACCTGACCGTTGGCCAGCGCGTCGCTGTATTTCTTCGCCAGGGCGAGGAAACCGATGGCCGGGTTGGCGTCGAACAGCTTGATGAAGCCTGCGGTCACGGTGCAGATCAGCAACCAGACGGCTGGCAGCATGGTCACCCAGATGTAGCGCTGGCGCTTCATTTTGATCAGCACAACCGTTGCCAACATCAGCGCGATACCGGCCAGCATCTGGTTGGAGATGCCGAACAGCGGCCACAAGGTGTTGATGCCGCCCAACGGGTCGATCACGCCTTGGTACAGCAAGTAACCCCACATCGCCACGCAACCTGCGGTGGCGATCAGGTTGGCAGGCCAGGAATCGGTGCGTTTCAGCGCCGGCACGAAGGAGCCAAGCAAGTCTTGCAGCATGAAGCGACCGGCACGGGTACCCGCATCGACCGCCGTCAGGATGAACAGCGCTTCGAACAGGATCGCGAAGTGGTACCAGAACGCCATGGTGTTTTCACCCGGCAGGACGTGGTGCAGGATCTGCGCGATCCCCACCGCCAGGGTTGGCGCACCGCCGGCACGAGCGAGGATGGTGGTTTCACCGATGTCCTTGGCCACCGCTTGCAGGGCTTCCGGGGTAATCGCAAAGCCCCAGCTGCTGACGGTTTGAGCGACGGATACAACATCCGCGCCGACCAACGCTGCCGGGCTGTTCATCGCAAAGTACACACCCGGCTCGATCACCGAGGCGGCAACCATGGCCATGATGGCGACGAAGGATTCCATCAACATGCCGCCATAACCGATGTAACGGGCATGACCTTCACTGGCCAGCAGTTTCGGCGTAGTGCCGGACGCGATCAGCGCATGGAAACCCGAGACCGCGCCACAGGCGATGGTGATGAACAGGAACGGGAACAACCCGCCTTTCCACACTGGGCCAGTGCCATCGATGAACTGGGTCAGCGCCGGCATTTTCAGGTCGGGCATGGTGATCAGAATGCCGATCGCCAAGGCCACGATGGTGCCGATTTTCAGGAAGGTCGACAGGTAGTCACGCGGGGCCAGGATCAGCCACACCGGCAGTACCGCCGCGACAAAACCGTAACCGATCAGCATCCAGGTGATCTGAATGCCAGTAAACGTAAAGGCCTTGGCCCACACCGGATCAGCCGCGATCTGCCCGCCGAGCCAGATCGAACCGAGCAGCAACGCCACGCCGACCACGGAGATTTCGCCAATGCGACCCGGACGGATGTAGCGCATGTAGATGCCCATGAACATCGCAATCGGGATGGTCGCCATCACCGTAAAGATGCCCCAAGGGCTTTCGGCCAGGGCTTTCACCACGATCAACGCCAGCACCGCGAGGATGATGATCATGATCAGAAAGCAGCCAAACAGCGCGATGGTGCCGGGGATACGGCCCATTTCTTCGCGGACCATGTCGCCGAGCGAACGACCGTTGCGGCGAGTGGACATGAACAGGACCATGAAGTCCTGAACCGCGCCGGCCAGCACCACGCCGGCAATCAGCCACAGCGTGCCGGGCAAGTAGCCCATCTGCGCCGCCAACACCGGCCCGACCAGCGGACCCGCGCCGGCGATGGCCGCGAAGTGGTGACCGAACAGTACGTGTTTATTGGTCGGCACGTAGTCCAGGCCATCGTTATTGATGACCGCGGGCGTGGCGCGATTGGGGTCGAGTTGCATCACCTTGGTGGCGATGAACAGGCTGTAGTAGCGATAGGCAACGAGGTAGATAGCGACAGCTGCGACGACGATCCAGAGGGCGTTGATCGCTTCGCCGCGGCGCAGGGCCACGACACTTAGCGCAAACGCTCCCAGAACAGCCACGGCAAACCAGGCGAGGTGTTTAGCCAGACGGGGCATAGCGTGTCTCCTGCCGACAGCCAGTGACTGCGGCGGTAATTTTTATAATTGTGTCCGCGGTGCGGAGCTGGCCCAATATCCCCGCATGCCGTCTACAAATAAATCCGCGTTACTACGTACGCGGCGCCTACGTAGTTCTACGTAGACGGGTTTGATCCCCTGTGGGAGCGAGCCTGCTCGCGAAGGCGATGTATCAGGCGACATTGATGTTGAATGACAAAATGCTTTCGCGAGCAGGCTCGCTCCCACAGGGGTTTTGTATTTCATCTCGCTGACACACCGGTCATTCCGTCCAGCAGCGCTACTGGAAACGCATCCCTTTGGCCTATGATGCCGGCCTTCGCCCTTCTTCGGTCCGGCCTGGAGCCAAGATGCAGCTCAAACACAAAATCGTCGCGCTCGGGATACTGCCGCTGGTACTGGCCATCGCGGTGATCTGTGCGCTGGTGATTTCACTCAATCGCCAACTCGGCGATCAACAAGCCCAGTTGATCGAAGACAGCATTCTGGCCAGCAAGCGTGCCGAGCTTAAAAACTACGTCGAAATGGCACAAAGCCTGATCGCGCCGCTGTACGACGACGGCCACGGTGACGCACACGCCCAGCAGCAAGTCCTGGAAGAATTGCGCAAACTCAGCTTCGGCATTAACGGCTACTTCTTCGTCTACGACCGCGAAGGTCGCAGCCTGATGCACGCGCGCCAGACCGAACTGGTGGGCAAATACCTGTGGGACATGAAAGACCCCCACGGCTTGCCGGTGATTCAGGCGTTGCTCAAAAGTGCGCAATCGGGCGAAGGCTTTCAGCGTTACGCCTGGAACAAACCCTCCTCCGGCCAGGTCACTGACAAACTCGCCTACGTGGTGATGCTGGACCGTTGGGGCTGGATGCTCGGCACCGGCATTTACCTGGAGGACGTCGAACGCGCCACGCAGCAGGCCCGTGACGAAGTGGCTCAGGGCATCCGCAAGACCATGCTGGCGATTGCCGTGGTGGCGCTGGTGGCGGTGCTGTTTGTGTTCGCCAGTGGCATGACGCTCAACGTCAGCGAGCATCGCCTGGCGGATAAAAAACTGCAGCGCCTGACCCAGCGTATCGTCAGCCTGCAGGAAGAAGAGCGATCACGGGTCTCCCGTGAGCTGCACGACGGCATCAGCCAGTTGCTGGTGTCGATCAAGTTTCGCTTCGAACTGGCCAGCCATTTGCTGGAAAACGAACAGGGCCACGACAAGGGCTTGAGCACGCTGAAAGACGCCACCGAACGCCTGGGCGAAGCCATTGGTGAGGTCCGCAGCCTCTCCCACGACCTGCGTTCTTCCTTGCTCGACACCTTGGGCTTGCCGGCTGCCATCGGCCAACTCGCCGCCGAATTCGAGCAACGCAGCGGCCTAAAAGTGACGTATGACGACAACGAATTCGACTGTCACCTGGTCGACGGTGCAGCCGTCGCGCTGTTCCGGATCGTGCAAGAAGGCCTGACCAATATCGAACGCCACGCCCAGGCAAAGAACGTTTCCATTACCCTGCACGGCGCGCATGAATCGGTACGCCTGAGCGTGGTGGATGACGGGATCGGCTTCAATGTCGCCCAGGTCGAACGTCGCCACGCGGGCATCGGCCTGCGTAACATCCGTGAGCGGGTCGAGCACTTTGGCGGACGTTTCGAGCTGATATCGATGCCCGGCAGAAGTGAACTGGACGTGCAGCTGCCGATGAAAGTGCCCGCGACGAAACGCTGACTCACCCCTTACAACAAGAGTGAACACCCGCGATGAACCTGCCCTACCCGATCCGCGTCGCCCTGGTCGACGATCATTCCCTGGTCCGTGACGGGATCAAAGCGCTGCTGGCGGTCATGGCGCCCCTGGAAGTGGTGGGCGAAGCCGAAAGTGGCGCGCAGGCGATCGAGATGGTCGGGCGCTGCCAGCCGGACCTGTTGCTGGTCGACATCAGCCTGCGCGACATGAACGGCCTCGAACTGACGCGCGTATTGCGCAGCCGGTACCCGACGCTGAAAGTCCTGGTGCTGAGCATGTACGACAATAATGAATACGTGAGCGAGTCCGTGCGTGCCGGCGCCAGCGGCTATGTGCTGAAAAACTCGCCCTCGCGGGAAATCATCGCGGCCATCGAAGCCATTGCCAGCGGCGGCACCTTCTACAGCGCCGAAATTGCCCAGCGCCTGATCGCCGATAAAAGCACCGACAACGAGCTGACCCCACGCGAAAGCCAGGTGCTGTACAAAATGGCTCAAGGATTGAACAACAAGGAAATGGCCCGCGAACTGGACATCAGCGTGCGCACCGTCGAAACCCATCGCTTGAGCATCCGCCGCAAACTCAACATCGACAAACCGGCGGCGCTGGTCAAATACGCGATCGATCACGGGATTATTTCGCGCTAGGAAAAAAACCGCCGCCGGCCACTCGACAGTTCAAACAGCCGTCTATGCTCCAGTGATCTTTCTTGGCTGGACACGGAACTATGCCTCCAAGTCGGTCCCCGCTGGTGCAACCGGGCTACCTCACCCTGCTGGGGGCGTTGGCCCTGAGCGGCTGCATTAAGCTCGGCCCGGATTTCCAGCCACCCGGTGAAGAATGGATCAAGCATTGGGACACTCCGTCCCTTGAGCAATCCAGCCAGCGCGGGGCGAATCCGGATCTGCGCCAGTGGTGGCATGTCTTCAACGACCCGGTGCTCGATCAACTGATTGCCCAAGCGGATGCTCACAACTCCAGCCTTAAAATCGCCGGTTTGCGCGTCATGGAGTCCCGCGCCCAACTGGGCATTGCGCAAAGCACGCTGTACCCGCAACTGCAACAAGTGAGCGCTGACAGTGTGTATGTCAAACGTCACCAATACGGTGGTAACAATCCGCAGGACAATAATTTCTGGCAACACAGTGGCGGGTTTGACGTCGGTTGGGAGCTCGACTTCTGGGGACGTTTCGCCCGCGCCATCGAATCCGCCGATGCGCTGTATTTTTCTGCCCAGGCCAACTACGAAGACGCGCTGGTCCTGCTGCGCGCTCAAGTGGCCGATACCTATTATTTGTTGCGCACCACCGAAGCCCGGCTGCGCGTCGCCCGTGAAAACGCCAAACAGCAAAAGCGCAATTTCGAGATCACCGAAAAACTGTTCAAGAGCGGCCAGGACGCCGAACTCGATCTGCAACAGGCCAAAACCCAATACTTGGGCACGCTGGCCAGTATTCCCAACCTCCAGGATCAGTTGCAACGCACGCGTAACGCGCTGGCTGTGCTGATCGGGCAACCGCCGGGCGGGCTGCCGCAGGTGATCGAGAATGACAGCCTGGTGCCGCTGGTCGATCGCGCCGTACTGCAAGATGTGCCCGCCAGCCTGCTGTTGCGTCGGCCTGACGTCCGCGCCGCCGAACTCAACGTGGCCGCCCAGGGGGCGCTGATCGGTGTGGCCGAAAGTGATTTCTATCCGTCGCTGACCTTGCTCGGCAGCATTGTCTGGTCGACTGACACGATCCACGGCACGTCCAGCAGCCTGGACCTGGTCGGTGGCCCCAGCCTGCGCTGGAATGTGTTCGATTACGGACAGATCACCAACAACGTGCGCGTGCAGGACGCGCGGTTGCAGCAGTTGATCGAAGCCTACCGCGACAAGGTTCGCCAGGCTGCGCGCGAGGCCGATGATGCGGCCAACGGGCTGATCCAGTCCCTGGAAAGCGAGCGCATCCTGCGCGAAGCCGGCGGCGCCGCCACGCGTTCGCTGTCACTGGCCAGCGTGCAATTTCGCGAAGGTTACTCCGACTTCCAGCGAGTACTCGACGCGCAACGGGCGCTGCTCGAACAACAGGACAATTACCTGATCGCCCGCGGCAATGCGGTGAGCAATGTCATTGCTCTGTACAAGGCCTTGGGCGGTGGTTGGTACTCCGCCCTGCCACGTGTCGACCCGGCCACGCGCCATCTGATGGAACAACGCACCGACTGGGGCAACATGCTGGACGAGCCCGCCGCCGACCTGCCCGCTTTCCCGCTACCCGCCAAGGACATTAGCCATGAGTGACGCTGCGCAGCCCTCCCCCAACGCCGCCGAGCCCGTGGCGGCCGATCCGGCGAAAAAAGGCATCAAATGGGTGTTGCTGCTGATCATCCTGAGCCTGGTCTGGTATGTGTTGGCCGACCGTTTCACGCCCTATACGCAACAGGCACGGGTCGGTGCATTTGTCATTCCGGTGGCATCGGAAGTCGCGGGCCGGGTGATCCGGGTAAACGTTCACAACAATCAGACCGTCAAGGCCGGCGACGTGGTGTTCGAGGTGGACCCGGCGCCTTACAAGATTGCCGTCGACCGCGCCCGCGCCGACCTTGAGACAACCCGTCGGCAATTGGGCGCCAGCACTGCGGGGATTGCCTCGGCGCAAGCGGCCTTGCGCGCCGCCCAAGCCAACGAAACCAAGGCCCGCCAGGAGAATCAGCGCCTGGAAGGGTTGTACCGTGAAGACCCGGGAACCATTTCCGTGCGCGTTCTCGACGCGTCACGCACCAGCCGTGAAGCCGCGATCAGTCAAACGGCGGCCGCCCGAGCCGAGGTAGAGCGTGCAAAAGAAACCGAAGGTGGCGGTGAAGACGTCAACGCAAAACTGCGCAGCGCCGCCGGGGTGCTGGAAAAAGCCGAACTGGATCTGTCCAACACGCAGACACGGGCACGCTCGGCGGGGTTGATCACGGACTTGCGCACCGACGTCGGGCAATTCGCCGCCGCCGGCAGCCCGGTGATGACCCTGATCACAATTCAAGACATCTGGATCACAGCCGACATGACCGAGAACAACCTCGGCCTGGTGCGGCCCGACACGCCGGTGTCCATCGTCCTCGATGCGGTGCCGGGTGAAGTCTTCGAGGGCCACGTGCGCAGTGTCGGTTATGGGATCAGCGTCGGGCAGCCAGCCCCGCCCGGCACGCTACCCGGTATACAAAATAGCCGGGACTGGCTGCGACCGGCCCAACGCTTCCCGGTGGTCATCGAGTTTTCCGAGCAGTCCATGAACGCACTGCTTGGCAGCGGGAACATTCGTGCCGGCGGGCAGGCTGAAATCATGGCCTTCCCTTCACCGGGCAATTGGCTCAACCCGCTGGGCCGGGTCTTTTTAGGGATGATGAGCTGGCTGTCCTATGCCTACTAAACGCACGCCACGGGCACAACGCGCGTTGCGGTTGGCCAGCGGTGCTGCACTGTGCCTGGCAATCAGTTTCGGCCTGGCGCTGCCGATTCCGTTTCTCGCGCCTGTGCTGTGCCTGCTGCTCCTGGCCTCGGTCAATCGACCGCTGCCGTTCAAGGCTGCCATTGTTCTCGCCCTGGTGGCGATGCTGACCACCGGCATCGGCCTGCTATTGATCCCGATCCTGCGTTACTACCCGTTGAGCGGCGTGCTGTTGGTCACGGTCAGCCTGTTCCTGGTCTTTCGCTGGGGGCTCAGTGGCGGCAACAACCTGATCGTGACCTTGCTGGTGATGGGCCTGACGATGATTTCATCGGCGGGCGTCGCCGAATTCGACTTGGCGGCGATGGTCATCGGCGCGTTGGTCAAAGGTTTGTTACTGGCGGTGATAGTGATTGCGATCAGTCACTGGCTATTTCCCGAACCTGCCAATGCGCCCTCTCCGCCCGCCGCCCCACCGCCGGAGGGGGTAGAAGCCAGTCGGATCGCGCTGCGTGCAACCTTGATCGTTTTACCAACGTTCCTGCTGGCCATGGTCGACCCGGCGAGCTACCTGCCCATCATCCTGAAAGCCGTCGGCCTGGGTCAGCAATGCTCCACGACCTCCGCGCGCAATGCCGGACGTGAGCTGCTCGGCGCGACGTTGCTCGGCGGATTGCTGGCCATCCTGTTCTGGTGTGCACTGAGCCTGTTTGTGCACCTGTGGATGTTCTTCCTGTGGATGCTGCTGTTCGGCCTGATCCTGGCGCGCAAGCTGTATGCGCTTAGCCCGAGCCGGTATGGCCCGGGGTTGTGGCTCAACACCTTTATCACGCTGATCATTCTGCTGGGCCAGTCCGTGCAGGACAGCGCCTTGGGCAAAGACGTCTACACCGCCTTCGCCGTGCGCATGGGACTGTTCATCGCCGTCACGCTGTACGCCTGCGTGATGGTTCGCTTGCTTGACCGGCCGACAGCGGCACCGGCTCAGGGATTGACCTGATAACCCTTGCCTTGCAGGCAGCTGGTATAGGAAGCCTGGCTGTTGGCAGCGCTGGTTTTTTCATCCGCTCGGCGTTCCTGACGCTGGCGCGAACCACCCACCACGACACCGGCCGCCGCCGCACCTTTGGCTTGATTTTGCCGATATTCCTGCTTCACGTTGTCATTCGCGTTGTCGTAAAACTCGTCGTGCTGACGCCCGCGGGCGTCGGCTGCAACAGCACCGGCAGCGGCACCCACCGCTGCGCCCTTCACTCTTCCCCCGGAAGGCGACGTGTCGGTCGAAGCCGTCTGGCTGGCCGCGATGCTCTGGCATTCATTGATATCCAGCTGGGTCTGTTGCGAACTCTGGCCTTTGGTCGGCACAACGGTTTGCGCCCAGCCCTGGGCAGATGCAACCGATAACGCGACACACAGGCTGATGGAAGACAACTTGGGCATGACGACCTCCTGCGCAGTACCGAGCAGTCCGTTGACCACTATCCCGCGCTTGATTGAGCATCAAGAAGTGTAGATCAGCCATCACCCGCCTCAGGGCCCTTATGTCGATTGCGGCCCGTCAACATGAAACTTTTCGATCGTTTCGGCCTGATGACCTAACCTCATAGGCTGAGTGACCAACAACAGGGCCGCACGCCTATGCGTCATGTATTGATGTCAGTGATTCTCGTCGCGCTCACCCTGCTGGTGCCCAGTGGCGCAGCGCTGCCTGCCGACGATCCGACACCGTCTTCAATCATTGCGCCGGAGTCTGCGCCCGCGGCGGTGTCCACCACTGAACTGCAAGGCCTGCAACTGCGCCTGGACCTGATCAAACAGCGGGTTTCACTGGCCAATAACGTCACCATGATGGTCGGCCTGCAAGATTCCGTTCAGTCGTTCATCAATGACGTGGACAACCTGCAATCATCGCTGCTGCCCGAACAGAAACAACTGCAAGCGCAACTGGATGTGCTGAGCGGTCCGGTTTCCCTGGGTGGCGAAGCTGTCGAGAAATCGGATATCACCACGCAACGGGCTGTTCTTTCCGAGCAAAAGAAAGTCGTCGATGCCAGTTTGAACACCCTCGCCGCGCTGAGAGGCAGTGCTGTTGACCTGCTCACTCAGATTGCAAGTATTCGACGCAGTCTCCTGGAAAGCGAAGTCACGCTGCGCAGTGGCAGCATCCTGGGCCGGGATTTTTGGGAACCGTTAATTAATCCCCTCCCGGAGGATCGCCTGCGGCTCATAAATTTCATTGAGCAGGCCGGCAACACCCTTGCGGCCGCCTGGCAACCCGGCCAGCGTTTTTCGGCAATCATGATTATTTTGCTGGCCCTGGTCATCTGGATCTGGGGCCGTCGGCTGGCTGATCGCGGGCTGACCTGGATTTGCATCCATCGCCTGCCTGAAGGGCGATTACGGCGAAGCACGCTGGCGCTGGCGTCTGTCGTGGCCACGGTATTGACCACGGCGTGCGCACTGCAATTGCTGTTTTACGCGCTCACGCGAGAACTGCCGTTGTCGCCGATGATCCAGAACTTCGCCGAGGAATTCGAAAGGGTGGTCTATACCTGCGTGCTGATCACCGGGTTGAGCCGGGCATTGCTGGCCAACCAGCACCCCTCCTGGCGACTGCCCGCTATCGAAGACTCCGTCGCGGAGGCCATTCAGCCCTACCCCAAAATACTGGCCGCCACCCTGCTGGTGATGGCGTCGGCGGCGCAAATCAGCAATGTCTCCGGCATGAGCGGCCCCGCCTTGCTGTTGGGACGAGGCTTGATCGCGCTGGTGGTCGCGGTGATTTTCACCCTGCTGTTCCGCCGCGCCAGTCACGCCCGTAGAGTCCTGGTAGCCTCCGGCGAAGCTACTGAAACGGGGACGGCCCTCGCCGGCCTGATTTACACCTGCACGATCATTGCACTGGTCATCTCGTTCTTCGCCTTGCTGATCGGCTACGTCTCCCTGGCAAGGTTCATCACCTACGAACTGGTCTGGGGATTTATCATCCTCTCCGGCTTCTACATGCTGATCCAGTTGCTCAAGGACAGTTGCGAATACCTGTTCTCACCCAAGAGCCCGAGCGGCAAGGCGATCAAACAGTTGCTGGGGATGGGCGATGTACGCCTTGAGCAAGCCCAGATCATTTTGTCCGGGGCCGGTCGTGCGACGTTAATACTGTTGGCGGTCATTTCGCTGTTTGTCGGCGGCGTGGGCACCACGTTCGGGCAACTGGTGGCCCAGGCAATGTCGATTCTCGGCGGCGACGGCTTGCGCAAACTGAACATCATCCCGGGTCATTTGCTCAACGCCATCCTGGCCCTGTTTGTCGGTATCTACCTGATTCGGGCGCTGTGCCGCTGGCTGGATAACGAGTTCCTGCCAAAAACCGACATGGACCCCGGCATGTGTGCCTCGCTGAGCACGCTGTTCGCCAACATCGGCTATGCCCTGGTGATTCTGCTGACCTTGTCTTCACTGGGCATCAAGTGGACCAACCTGGCGTGGATTGTCAGCGCCCTGTCGGTGGGTATCGGTTTCGGCTTGCAGGAAATCGTCAAGAACTTCGTCTCCGGCCTGATCCTGCTGACCGAGCGTCCGGTGAAGGTCGGCGACCTGATCAGCATCAGTGGGGTCGAGGGCGATATCCGCCGCATCAACGTCCGGGCCACCGAAATACAACTCGCCGACCGCTCGATCGTGATCGTGCCTAACTCCCAATTGATCTCGCAAAACCTGCGCAACGTGACGTTGGGCGGCAGTGCCCAAGGCGTGGCGAGCCTTGAGTTGATGTTCCCGCTGGACATCGACCCGGAGCAGGTGAAAGACCTGCTGTACGACACCTACCACGAGAATGAGAACATCCTCGACAAACCGGCGACGTTTGTCCGCTTCAGCAAACTCAGCCCGGATGGCATCACCCTGACCATCACCGGTTACGTCAGCAGCCCGAGAATTGTCGGCATCACCAAAAGTGACCTGTTGTTCGAGATTTTGAAGCGCCTGGGCGCGGCGGGTATTGAACTGGCCAAACCGGCGACCCCAGCGGATTGATGAGCACCGCTCATAACTCTATAGACGAATTACGCAAAAACATTCGCCGCTCAGGCGGGTCACTCTTTCTGTGAGCCTTGGCCATGCCCAAACGAACAGGAATCGAATCAATGGACAACCGTGCCCCGCTACCGCTTTCCAGACGCACCTTCCTGATCGTCGGTGTCGTAACGGCGACAGCCATGGTGCTGCCACCCTTTATTTCGGCCAAAGCCTGCGCCGCCAATGCCGCGCAGCCGATCAAGGCTGCCGTGTCCCTGTCGGTCAATGGCCAACAGCGCCACCTGGACCTCGACACCCGAACCACACTGCTCGATGCATTGCGCGAACACTTGCAGCTCACCGGCACCAAAAAGGGTTGTGATCACGGCCAGTGCGGTGCCTGCACGGTGATCGTCGATGGCCGGCGCATCAACGCTTGCCTGACACTGGCGGTGATGCACGACGGCGCCAAGGTCACCACCATCGAGGGGCTGGGCACGCCTGAAAAGCTCCATCCGATGCAGGCCGCGTTCATCAAGCACGACGGCTACCAATGCGGTTATTGCACGCCGGGGCAGGTCTGCTCGGCAGTCGCGGTGCTCGAGGAAATGCGCGCCGGCATTCCGAGTCACGCCAGTGCCAGCCTGACCGATTCGCCGCAACTGATCGCCAGTGAACTGCAGGAGCGCATGAGCGGCAACATCTGCCGCTGTGGCGCGTACTCCAACATCATCGAAGCGATCACCGAAGTCGCGGAGGCCAACGTATGAGGCCCTTCACTTACCTGCGTGCCAAATCCCCCGCCGAAGCCGCTGCATTGGCAGCTCAGGTCAACGGCTCACGGTTTATCGCCGGTGGCACCAACCTGCTCGACCTGATGAAACTGGACATCGAAACCCCCACGCACCTGATTGATGTCAACGGTCTGGCGCTGGAGCGGATCGAAGCCACACCCGAAGGGGGCTTGAGAATCGGTGCGCTGGTGCGCAATACCGACCTCGCCGCCGACGCCCGGGTTCGCAAGGACTACGCGCTACTGTCGCGCGCCCTCCTCGCGGGTGCTTCCGGCCAGTTGCGCAACAAGGCGACCACCGCTGGCAACCTGTTGCAACGCACGCGCTGCCCGTATTTCTACGACACCCATCAAGCCTGCAACAAGCGCCAACCCGGCAGTGGCTGTGCGGCCATCGGTGGTTTCAGTCGTTCGCTGGGCGTCATCGGCGTCAGTGATGCCTGCATTGCCACGCACCCCAGCGACATGGCTGTGGCCATGCGTGCACTCGATGCGCAGGTGGAAACCGTACGCCCCGATGGCTCGACCCGGGTGATTGCCATCGCCGATTTCCATCGGTTGCCAGGCAACACGCCGAACATCGAAACCACGCTGGCAGCGAATGAGTTGATCACCGCCGTGACACTGCCGGCGCCACTCGGCGGCACGCACATTTATCAGAAGGTTCGAGACCGCGCTTCATACGCGTTTGCGCTGATTTCCGTGGCGGCCGTCATTCAGCAGGACGGCAGCGGCCGCGTCGCGCTGGGCGGCGTTGCGCACAAGCCATGGCGAGTCGAAACGGCTGAAACGGCAATGCCGCAAGGGGCAAAAGCCGTGGCAGATCAGTTGCTCGCCGGCGCGACGCCCACCCCGGAAAACGCCTTCAAACTCACCCTCGTCGAGCGCACGCTCGCGTCGGTCATGGCTCAAGCGAGGACTCACGCATGAAATTCGACACCCTCGCCACCACCAATCCCATCGACCAGATGAAAGTGGTCGGCAAGCCCACCACCCGTATCGAAGGGCCATTGAAGACCACCGGTACTGCGCCTTATGCCTACGAACACCACGACGTAGCGCCGAACCAGGCGTATGGCGTGGTCGTCGGTTCGGCCATCGCCAAGGGCCGCATTGCCTCAATGAACCTTGAAGAGGCGCAGTCCGCTCCGGGCGTGATCGCCATTGTCACGGCCACCAACGCCGGCAAGTTGGGCAAAGGCAAATACAACACCGCAAAACTGCTTGGCGGTCCTGAGATCGAGCACTACCACCAGGCCGTGGCGCTGGTGGTGGCAGAGACCTTCGAACAGGCACGGGCCGCTGCGCAGCGAGTCGACATCCAGTATGTCAAAAGCGAGGGCGCCTTCGATCTGGCCAGTGTTCACGGTTCCGGCGAGCCCACCAAAGAATCGCCGGACACCACCCATGGCGACTTTACCGCGGCCTTCGCGACAGCGCCGGTGCAGTTTGATGCGACGTACACCACCCCGGATCAAGCCCATTCGATGATGGAACCCTTTGCCTCGATCGCCGCGTGGCAAGGCGATCAACTGACCGTGTGGACCTCGAATCAGATGATCGACTGGTCGGTGACTGACCTGGCGACCACGCTCGGTATCCCGAAGAAAAATGTGCGCCTGATCTCGCCCTACATCGGCGGCGGCTTTGGCGGCAAGCTGTTCCTGCGCTGCGATGCAGTCCTCGCCGCCCTCGGCGCGCGCCTGGCTGGTCGGCCGGTGAAAGTCGCGCTGGCACGGCCGATGATCTTCAACAACTCGACCCACCGCCCAGCAACGATTCAACGCATTCGCATCGGCGCCACCGTGGACGGCAAGATCACCGCCATGGGCCATGAAGGCTGGTCCGGCGACCTGCCCGGCGGCAAAGTCGAAAACGCCTCGCAACCGAGCAAACTGCTGTATGCCGGGGACAATCGCCTGGTGTCGATGCGCCTGAGTACGCTTGATCTGCCGGAAGGCAACGCCATGCGCGCACCGGGTGAAGCACCGGGGCTGATGGCACTGGAAATCGCCATGGACGAGATGGCCGAGAAACTCAAACTCGACCCCATCGAGTTTCGGATCATCAACGACACTCAGGTCGATCCGGTCGACCCCAAGCGCCCGTTCTCCCAACGACAATTGGTCGAATGCCTGCGCACCGGGGCCGCGCGATTTGGCTGGGACAAACGTCATCCACAGCCGGGCACTCAACGCGAAGGTCGCTGGCTGATCGGCATGGGCGTCGGCGTCGCGTTTCGCAACAACCTGCAAGTGAAATCCGGAGCACGGGTGCGTCTGGATGCCAGTGGCACGGTGACCGTGGAAACCGACATGACCGATATCGGCACCGGCAGTTACACGATCATCGCCCAGACCGCCGCCGAGATGATGGGCGTCGGCCTCGATGACGTGGTGGTGCGGCTCGGCGATTCGAGCTTTCCGGTGTCCTCCGGTTCTGGCGGTCAGTTCGGCGGCAATTGCTCGACGGCGGGCGTGTACGCGGCGTGCGTCAAACTGCGCGAAGCGGTAGCCCGACAATTTGGCGTCAACGTGGAAGAGGCTGTGTTTGCCGGTGGTGAAGTCCATGCGGGCGGCAACACCTTTGCGCTGCACGATGCGGCCACCGCAGGCGAAATCGTCGCCGAGGACTCCATCGAATTCGCCGAACTGAGCAAGCAGTACCAGCAATCCACCTTCGGCGCGCACTTTGTCGAAGTCGCGGTCGACAGCGCAACCGGTGAAACCCGCGTACGGCGGATGCTCGCGGTGTGCGCAGCCGGGCGGATTCTCAACCCGACCTCGGCGCGCAGCCAGGTGATCGGCGCGATGACCATGGGTGTCGGCGCGGCGTTGATGGAGGACCTGGTGGTCGATAAGCGCCTGGGCTTCTTCGTCAACCACGACCTGGCCGGCTACGAAGTGCCGGTGCATGCGGACATCCCGCATCAGGAGGTGATTTTCCTCGACGAAACGGACCCGGCCTCATCGCCGATGAAAGCCAAGGGCGTCGGCGAGTTGGGTTTGTGCGGCGTCAGTGCGGCAATTGCCAATGCGATCTACAACGCCACCGGCGCGCGCGTTCGGGAATACCCCATCACGCTGGACAAGATTTTGCAGAAGCTGCCGCCGATGATCTAGCGTTGGCCGCCGCGCTTGAGCGTTTCACTCGGCAACTCTTTGAACAACGCCCGATAGCTGCTGGAAAATCGCCCCAAATGCCAGAACGACCAGTTCATTGCCACTTCAGCGACGGTGGTCTCGTTGGGGGTGCGGCTGAGCAGTTCGCGGTGTGCGCTGTTGAGCCGGCGCAGGCGCAGCCAATGGGTCGGCGTCATCCCGGTGAAGGCCTTGAACGCATGCTGCAACTGGCGCAACGAAACCCCGGCGACCTGGGAAAGCTCGAGCAAATTGAGGGTTTCTTCCGGGGAATCGGCGGCCCACTCGCCGATGCGTTTCATGACCGCGCGCTCTTCGCTGCGGCGCTGTAAGCCACCCCGGTCGAGGCGCACGCAGGCGTTGTCGAGGATGTACAAACAGTCCTCCAGCAATTGCTGCGTCAAGGCTTCCTTGCTCGGTGGGTCGAGGGTTTCGCCCAGGCGGGTCAGCGTGCCGCTCAACCAGCGGCTGAACAATGCGTTCTGCCCCGAGTTCAGCGGCGACAGGAACAACCCTTCCAGCCGCTCCACGTCCAAACCCTGTCGCTGAACGAACTCCGGGCCGAACACCACGGCGATTTCCTGGTAGTTCTCGGGGGTGATCCAGATGTTGCGGCTTTCGCCATTGAGCAGGTAAAGCGCGTTGTCGCTGCGATCGAAACAGAACGCCAACGACCCTTGCGGCGCGCTGAAATTCTGCTCGACGCGGGTGTTCATCTGTTCTTCGTAGATCTCCACGCCTTGCAAGTCCAGATAGCGCACACGCCCGGCGAAATGCCCCGGGGACATTTGCTGATAGTGCTGGACCCAACCCGGTGTGGCGCGGATTTGCTCGGCGACATCTTCGGTGTTGAACGCTTGAACCTGAATCGGACTGGACGCTGACATGGGTGACCTGACGCACTCGTTTGGTGCGTTTTGGTGCTGCTTAAAGTGGATAGATGGAACCGCAAGGCTCGCCCAAGATAGTCGTCAACGCGTCTCAGGGGAAGAGTGCGGTGGATGAAACCGCCCTCCCCGACGTTAATAAAACCAATAACGAGGTCTTTATGAATGTCCCTTTCGATCAGCTGTTCACTTGGCTGAAAGATCACAAGATTACCGAAGTCGAGTGTGTGGTCAGTGACTTGACCGGCATTGCACGCGGCAAGATTGCACCCACCAACAAGTTCCTGCATGAGCGAGGCATGCGCCTGCCGGAAAGTGTGCTTTTGCAAACGGTAACCGGGGACTTTGTCGACGACGACATCTACTACGACCTGCTCGACCCGGCCGACATCGACATGGTCTGCAAGCCGGACCCGAATGCGGTCTACGTGATTCCATGGGCCATCGAGCCGACCGCCATCGTCATCCACGACACCTTCGACAAGTTCGGCAACCCGATCGAATTGTCGCCGCGCAACGTGCTGAAGAAAGTGCTGCAGTTGTACACCGACAAAGGCTGGCGGCCGATTGTTGCGCCGGAAATGGAGTTTTACCTGACCCAGCGATGCGAAGACCCGGACTTGCCACTCAAGGCACCAATGGGCCGTTCGGGCCGTGCCGAAAGCGGTCGTCAGTCGTTTTCCATCGACGCGGCCAACGAATTCGATCCGCTGTTCGAAGACGTCTACGACTGGTGTGAACTGCAGGGCCTGGACCTCGATACCTTGATCCACGAAGACGGCCCGGCGCAGATGGAAATCAACTTCCGTCACGGCGACGCACTGGACCTGGCGGACCAGATCACCGTGTTCAAGCGCACCCTGCGTGAAGCGGCGCTCAAGCACAACGTCGCGGCGACCTTCATGGCCAAACCGATTGGCGATGAGCCCGGCAGCGCCATGCACATCCACCAGAGCGTGGTCGACATCGCCACCGGCCTGCCGATCTTCGCCGACGCCGATGGCAACATGAGCGAGTTGTTCCTGCACCACATTGGTGGTCTGCAAAAGTACATCCCCAAACTGCTGCCGATGTTCGCGCCTAACGTGAACTCGTTCCGCCGCTTCCTTCCGGACACCTCGGCGCCGGTCAACGTTGAATGGGGCGAAGAAAACCGCACCGTCGGCTTGCGCGTGCCGACCTCGTCGCCGGATGCGATGCGCGTGGAAAACCGCTTGCCGGGCGCCGACGCCAACCCGTACCTGGCGATTGCCGCCAGTTTGCTGTGCGGTTACCTGGGCATGGTCGAGCGCATCGAACCGAGCGCTGCAGTGCAAGGACGCGCTTATGAGCGTCGCAACCTGCGCTTGCCGATCACCATCGAGGACGCCCTGACCCAGATGGAAGAATGCGACACCGTCGAGCGTTATCTGGGCAGCAAGTTTGTTCGCGGCTATGTCGCGGTCAAACGCGCGGAACACGAAAACTTCAAGCGCGTGATCAGCTCCTGGGAGCGTGAGTTCCTGCTGCTGAGCGTCTGAGACCTGATTTGCCTGTACTGGCCTCTTCGCGAGCAGGCTCGCTCCCACATTTGAAATGCATTCCCCCTGTGGGAGCGAGCCTGCTCGCGAAAGCGGCCTCAGGAACACCAAAGAATCTCCGGAAGAATCCAATAATTAGAAGAGGTGTCGATATGCGTCTATTGAAATCCATGGTCCCGGTCGCGCTGGCGGCAATGTTCAGCGCCGGTGTGCAGGCTCAGCCACAGGTCAGCGTCTACAACTGGACCGATTACATCGGCGAAACCACCCTCGCCGACTTCCAGGCCAAAACCGGGATCAAGGTGATCTACGACGTCTTCGACTCCAACGAAACCCTGGAGGGCAAACTGCTCGCGGGCCGCACCGGCTACGACGTAGTCGTGCCGTCCAACCACTTCCTGGCACGCCAGGTGAAAGCCGGCGCGTTCCTGAAACTCGACCGCGAACAGCTGCCGAACTTCAAAAACCTCGACCCGAAACTGTTGGCGCTGCTGGAAAAGAACGACCCGCAAAACGCTCACTCGGTACCGTACCTGTGGGGCACCAACGGCATCGGCTACAACGTCGACAAGGTCAAGCAAGTGCTGGGCGTCGACCATATCGATTCCTGGGCCGTGCTGTTCGAACCGGAAAACATCAAGAAACTCAGCCAGTGTGGCGTGTCGATGATGGACTCGGCGGATGAAGTATTCCCGGCGATGCTCAACTACATGGGCATGGACCCGCGCAGTGAAAACCCTGAAGACTTCAAAAAGGCCGAAGCCAAGTTGTTGGCCATCCGCCCTTACATCACCTACTTCCACTCCTCGAAGTACGTGTCCGACCTGGCCAACGGCGACATTTGCGTAGCGTTCGGCTACTCGGGTGACGTGTTCCAGGCCGCCAACCGTGCCAAGGAAGCCAAGAACGGTGTGAACATCGCCTACGCCATTCCCAAGGAAGGCAGCAACCTGTGGTTCGACTTGCTGGCTGTTCCCGCCGACGCGAGCAACCCAAAAGAAGCCCACGCGTTCATCAACTACCTGCTGGACCCAAAAGTGATTGCCAAGGTCAGCGCGTCGGTCGGTTACGCCAACCCGAACCCGGCGGCCAAGGAATTCATGGACCCGGAACTGGTGAACAATCCTGAGGTGTATCCCTCGCAGGCCGTCCTCGACAAACTCTACATTTCGACCACCCCGCCCCAGGCGATCATGCGTTTGATGACCCGTTCCTGGAGCAAAGTGAAGTCCAACAAATGACTCAGTACAGCAACGAACACACCCATTCCTACTACGCCGCGTCGGCAAACGGCCTGACGCCGCGCCCCGCGCTGGCCTCGGACCTGACGGCCGATGTCTGCGTGATCGGCGGCGGCTTCACCGGCGTCAACACCGCCATCGAACTGGCGCAGCGCGGGCTCTCGGTGATCCTGCTGGAGGCCCGGCGGATTGGCTGGGGCGCCAGCGGGCGCAATGGCGGCCAGTTGATTCGCGGCATCGGCCACGACGTCAGCGGGTTTGCCAAGCATGTCGGTGCCGAAGGTGTGCGCTACCTGGAACGGGCCGGCGTCGAATCGGTGCAAGTGGTGGGCAACCGGGTCCGCGAACACGGCATCGATTGCGACCTGCGCTGGGGCTTCTGCGAACTGGCCAACACCCCGGCGCAATTCGCCGGGCTGAAGGCCGAACACGCGGAACTGATCGCGTCGGGCTACGCCCATGAAACCCGTCTGGTCGAACCCGGACAGATCCGCGAGCAAGTGGTGAACTCCGGCGTGTATGCCGGCGGTTTGGTCGACATGGGCTCGGGGCATTTGCACCCGCTGAACCTGGTCCTCGGCGAAGCCAAGGTCGCGCAATCCCTCGGCGTGCAGATCTTCGAGCAGAGCCCTGTGCTGGAACTGATCCACGGCAATACCGTGCAGGTGCGCTGTGCCGGTGGCACGGTGCGAGCCGGCAGCCTGGTACTGGCGTGCAATGCGCATCTGGAGGAACTCGAACCCAAGCTCAGCGGCAAGGTGCTTCCGGCGGGCAGCTACATCATCGCTACCGAACCGCTGTCGCAAGAAGCCGCGGCGCAGCTGATCCCGCATAACGTCGCGCTGTGTGACCAGAAAGTCGGCCTGGATTACTACCGGCTCTCGGCGGACCGGCGTTTGCTGTTCGGCGGGGCTTGCCATTACTCCGGTCGCGATCCGGCGGACATCGCCGCCTACATGCGCCCGCACATGCTCAAGGTGTTCCCGCAACTGGCCAATGCACGGATCGACTATCAATGGGGCGGGATGATCGGCATCTCGGCCAACCGCTTCCCCCAGGTGGGTCGCTTGAGCCAGCACCCGAACGTGTTCTACGCCCAGGGCTACTCCGGCCATGGCCTGAACGTCACCCATTGGTGCGCCAAACTATTGGGCGAAGCCATCCATGCCGGGCACAGCAAAGGCTTCGATGTGTTCAGCGCCGTGCCGCACATGACCTTTCCCGGCGGCCGCGCCCTGCGCTCACCACTGCTGGCGCTGGGCATGCTCTGGTACCGGATGCGCGAAATGTTGGGTTAACGGTGTGTGGCGAGGGGGCTTGCCCCCTCCGTCAATCGACGGGTGCGTATTGCATCTCGCCATTGCCGAACGACCAGTCCTCGCGCTTCACGTCCACCAGACTGATCCAGATATCTTCCTTGCGCAGTCCTGTCCTTGCATGAATGCCCTGGGCAATTGCCTGGTAAAACGCTTTCTTGACCTCAACGGTTCGCCCGGCATTCCAGGTCACTTGAATGAACACAATCCCCGGGGTGTAAGTCAGGCCCAAGTAGCCAGCCGACGGATAAACCAGCTCATCCTTGCGGTGGCGATTGATGATCTGGAACTTGTCATGTTCGGGAACGTTGGCCGTCTGCATCATGGCCTCGTAGACCACATCGCTGATGGCGGCGACGGTTTCTTCGGAGGTATCAGCGGCAACATCGATTCTGGCTAAAGGCATGGTGGTTTCCTGCTGGGGTTGAGGGTTTGTTTGTTGGAGGACGTTTTTAAAGCGGTTTTAAAGAAGACGCGGTGGCTATCGGGCGCGGCGCAGACTTCCCGACCTGCAATACATAGACCCCGACGACGATGCACAGCAGTGCCAGCACATCATGGGCCTGCAACGGTTCATGGATCAGCAATGCACCAATGCCCAGTGCCACGACGGGCGGAATGTAGGTGACACCCGCCGCCTTGAGCGCGCCGAGGTGCTGCACCAGGAAGTAATACAACAGGAACGCCACGCCGGTGCCGATGACCCCAAGCCCGAACACCAGCCCACTCAAGGCGACAGGCTCGTGTGCAATGCGCTCGATCCCGTGAAGGTCGGCGGTCAACAACAGCACCAGCAGTGCCAGGCCGATCTGGTATGTGGACAGCGCCAGCGGCGACAGATCCTTGTCCATCAGGAACCGTCTGGCGTAAACGAATGAGCAACCCAGGCTCAGCGAACCGCCGACCATGTACAGCACGCCACGGATATCAACGCCATTGCCGGCGCTGTTCCATGGCTGAGCGATGAGCAGCACACCGACAAAACCGATCATCAGGCCCGTCACCGTCAAGCGATTGATCGGTTCCTGGCGCAAAAACACAAACGCCGTCAAAAAGGCGAAGAGCGGAATCGCACCACTGAGCATGCCGGCGATTCCCGAAGGAAGCAGCGCCGCGCCCTTGGCAAACGCCAGGTAATACACGGTGGTGGCGAGCAACGACATAACGAAGAAATGGTGCAAGTAGCGCAAATGAGACCAGCGCAACGCACGGCGTGACAGCGCCAGGACAAGGATCGGGACGAAACCGAAGAGCACCCGCAACAGCACAACCTGCATCGGCGTAATCACCTCGGCAGCCCACTTCATGAAAATGAAATTGGTGCCCCAGATCAGCCCGAGCAAAGCAAAGGCAGGATAGACAAATTTGTTCATGATGAACCTCTCCACGGGGAGTTAATGTGCGAAGGTACGGGCTGAAGGCCGAACTGAACAAACGATTAAAAAACCTGCATGGAGTAGAAAAACTTCAGTATGAACAACATGCCTCCCCTCAAGGCCCTGCTCGCATTCGATGCCGCGATGAAACACGCCAGTTTTACTGAAGCGGCGGCTGAACTGCATGTCACCCCGGGCGCCGTGGGCCAGCAGATTCAGAAGCTCGAAGAATGGTTGGGTACGCCGCTGTTCATCCGGTCGGTGCGGCAAGTCCAGCCGACTCAAGCTGCGCTGAACTACTGGGCCGCCGTGCAACCCGCATTGCTGCGGATCCAGCAAGCCAGCAACGAGCTGCGCCTGAGCAACGTCAATGAAGTGTGGCTGTCCATGCCGCCGACGCTGGCTGCGAAGTGGTTCGCGCCACGAATGGCCGACTTCTTGAGTTTCAGGCCCGACATTTCCCTGCACCTGAGCGCATCGACGGCGTTGATCGACTTTGAGCGGGATCGGGTTGATCTGGCGATTCGCTACTTTGACGGCAACGATCCGACGCTGGACGCAACCTTGCTGTATCCGGATGAAGCCCGGCTTTATTGCTCACCCGACTATGCCCGCAAACTCAAGCTCAAAGGCCCCGAAGACCTGGTGCGGGCCACACTCCTGCAAACCACCCTGCTTCCCCACTGGACGCCGTGGTTCAAACGGTTCAGCCAATTGACCGACGCGCAGGTGGCTGGCATCCCCAGTCAACATTTCGACCAGTCCATTCTGGCCATAGAAACGGCACGACATGGACAGGGGGTTGTACTGAGTAGCGCGGTCCTGACTGAAGTGGAAATGCGCAATGGCTCGCTGTGCGAACCCTTTGAAATGCGCCTGCCGGTATCCAGAGGCTATTACCTGGTTCACCACCGTCAGGCTGTTTTACGTCCAGCCGCTGCGGTATTGAAGAAGTGGTTGATTGATCGGGCCCGCGCGGAGCAATCAACCACTTCCACGTGACCCGCTAACGCCCCACCGCTGCTTCGATCGCCGCGATGTCGATCTTGCCCATTTGCATCATGGCCTCGAACGCGCGCTTGGCCACCGCTTGATCAGGATCGGTGACCGCGGCCGTCAACACACGCGGGGTGATCTGCCACGATAACCCCCACTTGTCCTGGCACCAGCCGCAGACATTTTCCGTGCCGCCGTTGCTGACAATCGCATGCCACAGGCGATCCGTTTCGGCTTGGTCGTCAGTCGCGACCTGGAACGAAAAGGCCTGGTTATGCTGGATCCCCGATCCGCCGTTCAGGCCCAGACACGGAATGCCCATCACCGTGAACTCAACCGTCAAGACATCGCCCTGCTTGCCCGCCGGATAGTCGCTCGGCGCGCGGTGGACGGCACCCACGGCACTGTCGGGAAATGTCTTGGCATAGAAGGTCGCAGCTTCCAGCGCGCTGCCGTCGTACCAGAGACAAATCGTGTTTTTGCTGATCATCTTGGTTCTCCTGGATTGGAACTCGAAGGTGCATTTTAGCAGCGCAGAGGATTACGGCCGGACACCAAGGAATTGATCGAGGTTCGAGGCGTGTCAGCCATCAGCGAACCCCGCCGTTACACAGTGGTCACAACAAGTGATGGCATCGCAACTGATCAGCGGCCCGGGGCCTCTAGTGTTCAAGCGCGACGCTTGCAATCCCAACCTTTCAGGGTGCGCCGGATAACGTCAGCAAACCCGGTTCCTGCCAGACGCAGGCACTGACTGCTGTTCCCGTCCAAGCTCCCTTTCTCGGAGTACGGTAATGACACAATCAATACGATTCCTCCTCTCGTTCTTCCTCGCGACAGCGGCATTGGCCTCGGCGAGCTTGCTCAACACAGCAGGTGCAGCCACCGCCGAGGATCTGAACGCCGACGCTCGGCAAGAATTGAAAATCCTCTACAAATCCACCCCCGCTGCAGAAACCCTTTCAAAACAGGCAAAGGCGATCCTGGTCTTCCCGAAAATCATCAAGGCCGGCCTGGTATTCGGCGGTAGTTATGGCGAAGGCGTATTAATGAAGGGCGACAAAGCAGTGGATTATTACAACTCCGTCAGCGGGTCCTGGGGGCTGCAAGCCGGCGCCCAGTCGTACGGCTATGTGGTGTTTCTGATGACCGACAAAGCGGTGAAATACCTCGCCGAAACCAAGGGCTGGGAAATCGGTGTAGGGCCAACGGTTGTTGTAGTGGATGAAGGGATTGCGAAGAACCTGTCCAGCTCAACGCTGAAGGATGACGCGTACGCGTTCATTACCGACCAGCAAGGCTTGATGGCCGGGGTCAGCATCGAAGGCACGAAGATTTCCCAGATCAAGCGCTGAAACCGTTGGATTGATTAGGCGTCGGGGCATCCCGACGAGCACTTTCCTGGTCGATTGCTGCCCGCCGTAATGGGCAGCAATCGGCCAGGCATTGAAACGACCTCCCCCTCCCCGATACAAAGCCCCCCCCTGCTGGCGTGATGGCGCGCAATAAAGAAGCGGTCAAACTCGCCACCGAACTGACGGAAAGCGTGATGTCGTACCTGCACATCCCTACCAGCGGAAAACCTGCGAAGAGGTGATTGTGTTAACCGGCTAGCCGACAGGCATTACAGCCGAAAAGTCCGAAGTGTTGGGAATCACAGCCCATTTATCCGCCTGGGGAAATCGCATTAACTAATGCCAAGCGCCTCAACCCCGAAAGCCACACGGCAATCGACCCAGGCAAATGATCAATGGCTCTACCCCTAACTCTTCAGACCGAGGCAATCATGTCCAAACTTCATTCCCCAGTTAACGTCGGCCCCTTCACCTTCGCCCACCGCGTTGTATTGGCACCGCTGACCCGGATGCGTGCCGAAGACGGCGCCCGCCCTGGCGCCTTGATGGCCGAGTACTACGCCCAGCGCACTTCCGAAGGCGGTTTCCTGATTGGTGAAGCCACCATCGCCGCGCCAAACGGCAATGGCTATCTCGGCGCACCGGGCCTGTTCGAGGACAGCCAGATCGCAGGTTGGAAACACGTCACTGACGCCGTGCACGCCAAAGGCGGCAAGATCTTCCTGCAGCTTTATCATGCGGGTCGCCAGTCCAATGTCGACGTGCAGCCTGCAGACAGTCTCCCGGTCGGCCCATCGGAAATCCTGCACGGCGGCGTGGCTTACACCACTGAAGGTTGGGTACCCAACACCCCGAACCGCGCCCTGACCATCGAAGAGATCGCAGAACAGGTAGAAAACTTCCGCACCGCAGCGGAACGCGGCGTGAAAGCCGGTTTTGACGGCGTGGAACTGCATGGCGCCAACGGTTATCTGGTCGATCAGTTCCTGCAGGACAACAGCAACAAGCGCACCGACAGTTACGGCGGCTCGTTCGAAAACCGCGCTCGTTTCCTGTTGGAAGTGACCAACGCGCTGATTTCCGTGTGGGGCAGTGATCGCGTGGCGGTACGTGTCGGCCCGAGCGGCACCTGGGGTGACATGGGCGACAGCGATCCGGAAGGCCTGTTTACCTACGTAGCGCAGCAACTGGCGCCGCTGAACCTGGCTTACCTGCACCTGATCGAGCCGCGGATCCTGGGCAACATCGAGGACGAAAATGCCGACCCGGCGCCGGTCGCAGCCCAACTGATGCGCAAACACTACAACGGCGTGATCATTGCTGCCGGTGGCTTCAACGGCGAATCCGCCGAGGCCATCATTCAGGCTGGCGACGCCGACCTGGTGGCCTTCGGTCGTCACTTCATCGCCAACCCGGACTTGCCGGAGCGCCTGCGCCACAATCTGCCGCTGAACGCTTATGACCGCCCAACCTTCTTTGGCGGTACCGAAGTGGGCTACACCGACTACGCGTTCTATCAAGAAGAAGCCACGGCGTAATGTCTTTTTCCGGGCGCCAGCTGCTGTAGCGCAAAGACCCAATGAAGCTCCCCTTGCGGTAATGCTGTTCACTTAAACGCAACGCTGTATCTGTGGCGAGGGAGCTTGCTCCCGCTGGGTCGCGAAGCGGCCCCCTTGCTTATCCAAAAAGAAGGGGACTGCTGCGCAGTCCAGCGGGAGCAAGCTCCCTCGCCACAAGTTTTCGTTTGTCCCGAGATTTTCTTAAGTGAACGGTATTACCCCCTTGTGGGGACTGACGCTTAAACAACGAAATTCCTGCCTGTTTAAACGAAGCCTCCTGTTACCACCCAAAGGCTACAACGCCTTGCGCCATCGCCTACGGGTAAGACAGAATCCGCCGGCTTGTGCGTCTTGGGCCCCGTCGTTAACTTGAGTCCCGTCACTGCTCATCAGTGATCGGGTCTGCAAGCCCGCCGGAATACCAGTCGCATAGCCCTGCCAACGGACGCTTGTTCAAGTCCGCGAAATGGCGGCTTTGTGCGGGAGACCTTCGGGTCTGCCGGGTTCCTGGTTTCCCGGTCTTGCAGACCCGCACATAGCTGCCACCCATCATCTGCAAGTGATGGTGGTAGCTCCTAATGAACAATCAGGAGTTTCACTATGAAAAAACCAACACCCAACCCACCGGACACTGACCCGGCATCGCCCTACGAATCCCTCGATTCGAAAAAATTCCACGAAGCGGCCGAACGCGCCCTCGACCACTACCTCAACCCGGCCGCCCAGATCATGGCCAGCAACCACGAACCTGAACCGATGTTCCTCGCCAACCCCAAGTACGACACCGAATCCCTGCTGGTCAATGCCAGCGAATCACTGGGCTCGGCCACCACCATGCTCAGTAATCTCGCGGCGCTACTGGACAACTCAAACCGCAAGACACTGCTGGGGATTACACAAGTGGTGATGTTGGGGGAATTGGCGGTGAATCAGGTATTGGATAAGGTTGAAGTGAAGGTGTAAGCACAGATCCTCTGTGGCGAAGAACCGGTTCGTCGCCACAGAGGGAGAATCGATTACCCATTGGGTGGAACAGAAGACCGCCGATGGCCATGCTATTCATTTATCAAACGTACCGGTGCGCACCTCCCCGTCGCGCACATACCGGGTGATCAGCACACCGTTGGACGTGCAGGTGGAGTTCACCAACGTCAAGGCCGAAGCCTGCGCCGTGTCGTCGAACAAGCGCTTGCCGCGCCCCAGCATGACGGGAAACGTCATCAGCCGAAGTTCATCGACCAATCCGGCAGCAAGCAGTTGGCGCACCAGATCGCCGCTGCCCTGCGTCAACAGGTCGGCACCCTCTTGTTGCTTGAGCGCACGTATCGCATCGGCAATGTCCCCATCCAAGGCATGACTGTTCTGCCATTCCAGCGTATCGGGGCGATGCGTGGCCACATGCTTGGTGGCACGGTTGAACAGGTCAGCAATGCAATGGCTATGTGAATCGGCTGTTTGCCGCGGCCAATACGCCGCAAATATGTCGTAGGTGCGACGCCCCAGCAGCAACTCGAACGGCTGCGAGAACAAGTCCTGTACCGCCTCGCCGGAGACCTTGTCGGCGTGGGGCACGATCCAGCCACCGAAGCGGAATTCGTCGCTGGTGTCTTCGTCAGGGCCGCCGGGGGCTTGCATAACGCCGTCCAGACTCAGGAAAGCGGCAACGGTGAGCTTGCGCATGGTCTTCTCCTGTTAAGTGCATGTTCCGGGAATGCCGGGGATCACAGCGTATCCGCCGTCTCATTCCTTAGTAGATAGTCGAACGAGCTGCTGCGAAATCGACAGTACGCCGAACAAATGAAGGTTCACCGATACAGCACCGTTTCGACTTTCGATTTGCTCAATTGCGAGGCACTTCTATATTGAGGAGGTGCTCTGAACTTCCTGCCTACTGTTGAGCCTTGGCCCATGGCGAATACTGATCAATTGATCATCTGCGAGCACTGCGACTGTGTGTATGAAAAAGTCACGCTCGCCAAACACCAGAAAACCCTGTGCACCCGCTGCGGCGGCGTGCTCCAGCGTTACAACGGCCTGACGGTCGAGCAACGACTGGCGTTGACGTTCACGGCGTTGGTGCTGTGGATTTTCGCCAATTTCTATCCGGTCATGAGCATCAGCCTCAAAGGCCTGAAAAACAGCGCAACCCTGTGGGATTCGGTCATGGCCCTGAGCCTGGGGCCGATCACCTTCATCGCGATGGTCGCAGCGATTGCCATGATCATCGCGCCGATTTTCCAGCTGTTGCTGCTGATCTGGGTCCTGGGTTTTGCCCTCTCGCACCGACGTGCCCCCGGTTTTAAATTCTGCATGCGCTGGCTCGAATCCTTGCGGCCGTGGAGCATGCTCGAAGTCTGCCTGCTTGGGGCAATGGTCGCGGTGATCAAACTGGCCGGACTGCTCGACGTGCTGCCCGGCATCGGCCTGTTTGCCCTGGCCGTGCTCAGCCTGATGATGATCCGCATCGCCGGGCGCGATATCCGTGAATTGTGGGACATCCTATGAACACGCCCCCGGTCGCCAGAGACCTCAACCTCTGCCTGTGCCATACCTGCGGCATGGCCTGCGACATGACCGGTGAGCCTCACGAATGCGAGCGCTGCGGCGCGCCGCTGCACCGGCGTAAAACCAACTCGCTGACCCGCACCTGGGCCTACATGTTCACCGCCCTGGCGTTTTACGTGCCGGCAAACCTGTTGCCGGTGATGAACACCAAGATGGTCGGCAATGGCGCCGACAGCACGATCATGAGCGGCGTGCTGGAATTTTGGGAGGCCGGTGCGTGGGACATTGCCCTGATCATTTTCATTGCGAGTATCGCGGTACCGGGCATCAAGTTCGCGGCGCTGACCTTGCTGCTGGTGACCGTCAAGCGCGAGAGCCTGTGGGCACGCAAGGAGCGGTCGAAGCTGTACCGCTTCGTCGAGGTCATCGGCTACTGGTCGATGCTCGATGTGATCGTGGTGGCGCTGGTCGCCTCACTGGTGAAGTTTCAAGCCCTGGCCGACATTGAACCGCGCCCGGGCATTCTGTTTTTCGGTTTGGTGGTGGTGTTCACCATGCTGGCGGCGATGAGTTTCGACCCGCGCCTGATCTGGGATAAAAAGCGGGAATACCCACAAAACGAGGAGGTCATGGATGAAGTCGCAAGCCACTGAAGGGCCTCAAGCCCCCGGACAGGCCCCGGTCAAGACCGGTCGCAGTCTCTCACTGGTCTGGATCGTGCCCATTGTTGCGGTGTTGGTGGGGTTGTCACTGGTGGTCCACAGCATCTTGCAGGAAGGCCCGACGATCACGGTCACGTTCAAGACCGGTTCCGGCCTTACGGCCAACAAGACCGAGGTCAAATACCGCAACGTGGTGATCGGCCAGGTCTCGGACGTGGAGCTGAGCGACGACCAGAAGAGTGTCAACGCCACGATCAAACTGACCAAACAGGCCGAAAGCTTCACCCGTTCAGACTCGCAGTTCTGGGTCGTACGGCCACGCATCGGTGCTGGCGGGGTTTCGGGCATTGATACCTTGCTGTCCGGGGATTACATCGGCGCCGACATTGGCCAGGCCAATGGCCGCTCGAAAAACTTCACGGGCCTGGAAAACCCGCCACCGATCACTTACGGCGAGCCGGGCAAACGGTTCACCTTGCACACACCGGACCTCGGATCGCTGGACATCGGTTCACCGGTCTATTACCGCAAGATACAGGTCGGTCAGGTGGTGGCCTATGCGCTGGACCCGGATGGCAAAGGCGTAAATATCGACCTGTTCATCCATGCGCCCAATGACCAGTACGTCACCGAAAACACCCGATTCTGGAATGCCAGCGGTGTCGACGTGAGCGTCGGCGCCAACGGCTTCGCGCTCAAGACCGAGTCCTTGTCCGCCTTGCTGGTGGGCGGTATCGCCTTCCGCGCACCGGATTACAACCCGAACGACAAACCGGCCGCCGAAGAGTATGCCTACGAGCTGTTCGAAGATCAGCAAACCGCCCTCGCCCCGCCCAATGGCAAGGCACAGTTCCTGGCCCTGCGTTTCGATCAGGCCATGCGCGGGCTCAAGGTCGATGCACCGGTGGAATTCCTCGGCATGGAAATCGGCAAGGTGGTGTCGGTTAACCTGGATTTTGACCCGGTAAAACGCACCTTCCCGGTCAACGTCGGCATCGTGATCTACCCGCAACGCCTGGGTCAGGCCCACACCAAAATGATCAAGGCGCTCAATCATGACCCCAATGACGAAGCGGCTGGCGTTCGGATGATCGGCACCTTCATCGAAAACGGCCTGCGTGCCCAGGCGCGTACCGGCAACCTGCTGACCGGCCAGTTGTACATCGCCCTGGACTTCTACCCCAAAGCGGAGAAAGTGGCTTTCGACGCGACCGCGCGCCCGGTCATGATTCCAACGCTTCCGGGCAGCCTCGAACAGTTGCAGGAAAAACTCGAAGCCATGATCACCAAGATCAACAAGCTGCCCGTGGAACGCATTGCCGACAACCTCGACAGCAACCTTGTGGAACTGCGCAAAGGCCTGGTGAAATTCAACAGCAAGACACTCCCCGGCGTAGATTCCACTCTGTCAGACGTCGGCAAAACCCTGCAATCGGCCAATACAACACTGCAATCGGCTAACTCCACCATTGCCGAAGATTCGCCACAAAGGGAAAAACTGGGGCAGACCCTGGATGAGCTTTCACGCACGGCGCGATCGTTGCGTGAACTGGCGGATTACCTGGGCCGCCATCCGGAATCGCTGATTCGTGGTCGACCTGACAATGCCGCGGCAAAGGACCTGAAATAATGACCGGGCCGCAGAAGAAAGGAGCAATACCTATGGCTTTTTTGCCGAAGCTCGCCTTGGTCACTGCGCTGTTGCTGCTCGCAGCCTGCCGCAGTGATCCCGTTCACTACCACACCCTGATGCCGGCTCAAACGGGCGGTGCGACGCACTCCAGCGCGGGGTCCATCGAGATTGAGAGCCTCAGTGTGCCGGCGCAGGTCGATCGGCCACAGGTAGTGATTCGCCAAGGCAACAGCGGCCTGGTGCTGCTTGAAACCGAATGGTGGGGGGCGTCGTTGGCGGATGAGTTTCGAAGTGCGCTGGTGGATCAATTGGCCAACGCCAACCCTCCACGCAAGTTGTCGTTGCGCATCGATTTGCAGCGCTTTGACTCCGTTCCGGGACAATACGGGCTGATCGATGCAACGTGGCGCTTGCGCGTCGCCGGCGAAGGCAAAAACGCTGCAATCACTTGTCGCAGCACCCTGCAAACGCCTTCCGGAGCAACCATCGAAGATCTGGCCCTGGCCCAGCAGAACAACGTCAAGCGCCTGGCTGCACAAATCATCCAGGCGGCCAGGGGAACACAACAGAGTTGCCCGTCCTCTTGAGCCCCTTTTCTTAAACGTCGGGCACTGTTCAGCGGTGCCCCGGTCACCGCTGAACTAACCGTTGCATGACGGCTTTATTTCATAAACAAAGCGCCGACAGCTTTCGAGTAAAAGATAAGAATTTTCAATAACTAACTAAGTTAATCCCGCCTTCCCCCTGCGCAATTTTTTCACATTCGTTTCACTCCTCCGCTACCTGCGCGGCTCTAGTTTTGCTCGTAATTCTTCTACTTCAGATTACGAACAAAACATGACTTCGCGCATAGTAAAACTGGCCTCACTGATCACCGCCTCAGTGGTTGCTGTTGTCGTCACGGGTTTTGTCTTGTGGCCGAGATCGCCCACTCACTTGGCCAGCGCCGATAGCGCCGCCAAGTCTGAACTGTTGCAAGACTGGCAGGCTGGCGAGGTCGTAGCGCTGGTCCGTCACGCCGAACGGTGCGACCAATCCAGCAACCCTTGCCTGGGGCCAGCGGACGGTATTACCCGGCTCGGCAATGAGTCTTCTACGGCAGTCGGCCAGCACTTCATGCACTTGGGGATGGCGCAAACCGATGTGTTGAGCAGCTCGACCACGCGCACGATACAAACGTCGCACGCCATGTTCGGCAACGACCCGAAGACTCAGGAATGGCTGGCCAGTTGTGGCAAGACACTGCGCAACGACGTGGTCGCGCACAAGCAGGCTCATCGCAATCTGGTGCTGGTCTCTCACAGTGGTTGTATCGGCGACTTCCTGGCCGAGACCGGTTTCCCGCATGCGGCCAAGAGTGAATATGGCAGTTCACTGTTCCTGCGCATCGACACTAACGGGCAACTTCAAGTGCTCGGCATTGTTAACCCCGAAGACTGGAACGCTGTGCAGGGCCAATAAAACTCGCCATCACTCGCCACCGACTCAACTTGAGTTACCCCACTGCCTATTGAACTTCGCTACCCACGCTGCCCGCTCGCGGTATTGCGCCAAGGACGAGTCATGACTTCACATAACCCACTGCCCCTTTCTGCGGTTCAGTCAAGCCGCGCTCGCGACCCCATCGAGCGATGGCTCGTGCCCGGCCTGCTGTTGGCGTTTGTAGTTTTTTACCTGCTGGCGCTGGTGACGCACGGGTTGTGGATTCCCGATGAAGCCCGCTACGGCCAGATCAGCCAGGAGATGCTCCTGAGCGGCAACTGGGTCGCGCCGCACTTCATGGGTATTCGCTACTTCGAAAAACCCATCGCCGGCTACTGGATGATTGCCATCGGTCAGGCGATCTTCGGCGATAACCTGTTCGGTGTGCGTATTGCTTCTGCAGTGAGTACCGGGCTGAGTGTCTGGCTGACTTACCTGATCGCCCGCAGGCTGTGGAACGATCCGCGCAAAAGCGCTGCCTGCGCGCTGCTGTACATGAGTTTCGGGCTGATTGCCGGTCAGGCCGGTTACGCCAACCTCGATCCGCAATTCACCCTTTGGGTCAACCTGAGCCTGGTCGCGCTGTGGTTTGCCATCGACAGCCATACGTCTCGAAGCAAAGCAGGTGCGTGGGCATTGATGGGGTTTGCCTGTGGCATGGGCTTCATGACCAAAGGCTTTCTGGCGTGGCTGTTACCGGTGTTGATCGCCCTGCCCTACATGATCTGGCAACGACGCATGGGGGAACTGTTGCGTTACGGTTCGCTCGCCGTGATGGTCGCGGTCGCGGTGTGCTTGCCGTGGGTGCTCGCCATCGCGCATCGGGAGCCGGACTTCTGGAATTTCTTCTTCTGGAATGAACACGTGCGCCGGTTCGCCGCCGATGATGCGCAACACGCACGGCCATGGTGGTTCTATCTGCCGCTGCTGGTCGCGTCGAGCCTGCCGTGGGCTGCATTGCTGCCGAGCACGTTGATCAACGCCTGGAAGCAAAAACGCCAACCCGCCATCGCGTTCATGCTGCTGTGGTTGATGTTGCCACTGGCGTTCTTCAGCTTGAGCAGCGGCAAGCTGCCGACCTACATCATGCCGTGCCTGTTGCCGTTGGCCCTGCTGATCGGGCACACGGTCATGGAACAGCTGAATCAGGGACGAGGCCGTTCAATCCGCATCAATGGTGTGATCAACATCAGCGTGGGCACGGCGGCGCTGATCGCCTTGCTCTATATGCAAACCAGCAAGGAGATCTACCAGAACACTGAGATGTTCAGCCTGTCCCTGGTGTTCATCGTGTTGATCGGCTGGATCATTTCCAACGCCTTGCAAGTCATGCGGCCATTGACGTTTTGGGCGATGCCCGCCGTCGGTATCTGGCTGCTGGTTGCGTTGGCACCGGCCGCAATGCCCTCGCAGATCGTCAACAGCAAGATGCCGGATCAGTTTATCGCCGAGCACCTCGATGCCTTGGCGCACACCTCTTCATTGCTGAGTAATGATCTAGGGGCGGCTTCGGCGTTGTCCTGGCGTTTGAAGCGGCCACAAGTCGATCTGTTCAATACCATAGGCGAGCTGAAATACGGCCTCGCTGACCCTGCCATGGACTCACGCAAAGTCACCAAGGACAGTGTCGGGAAGTGGATGACCGAAGCACGGAAAAAAGGCGCGGTCGGGGTGGTCATGCGGGTGAACAGCGTCCAGGAAGTGCAGGAAGTCGAGCTGCTGCCTATCGACGGCGTGCGCTATCAGCGAGGCAATCTGCAGATCCTGATATTTCCGAAAACCGGCCCTGAAAGCGTTTCTGCCAACGTGCCAACTGGGAACCCGTCATGAAATTCTGGGCCAGTGACAAGGGCCGGTTAACGCTGCTGCTGGGTGTCACTGCGCTGATTCTGTTGTTGGGCCTGGGCACCCGCGAGTTGTGGGGCGCGGAAACACGCTGGGCCAACATCGCGTTGCAGATGCTGCAAAGCGGCGACTATTTCGACCCTTATCTCAAGGGTGGCGCCTATTACGACAAGCCGCTGCCCTCCTATTGGCTGATCACGGCCTCCGCCTGGTTGACCGGCGGTCTGGACCATTGGTCATTGCGCCTGTCTTCGGTAATAGCCGCGTGGCTGAGCGTGTGGCTGGTTTACCTGATTGGCGAACAGCTGTTTCGTAAAGGCACCGGTTTGATTGCCGGGTGGATGCTGGCGACCACCTTCTATTTTGTCTTCTGGGCACGGGTGGCCACGGCCGACATCCTGACGGTGTGCGGCGTGCTGGCGGCGGTGTGGTGGTATTGGCGCGGACCGGACGACACCCGCCTCGGCCGCTACCTGGTATTTTTCCTGCTGCTGTCCCTGACTTCGCTGTTCAAAGGCTTGATCGGTTTCATCCTGCCGGGCTTGTTGCTGTTGCCGCATCTGGTGCAGCAAGGACGCTGGAAACGCCACCTCAATCGGCGGCTGTGTACCGCCCTGCTGATCGCCGGTGTTTTCTACATGACCCCGTTCATGCTGTCGCATGTCTACGGTGCACCGACCTATGGTGAAAGTGGCCTGGGCCTGGTGTTGCGCGAGAACGTCGTCCGGTTTTTCCAGCCATTCGATAACATCGGTCCGATTTACACCTATCTGCTTTACCTCCCCGTCTACACCTTGCCGTGGGCACCTTGCTGGCTGTTGGCGTGCGGGGTCGCGTTGCGCAACTGGCGCAGTGTCGAGCCCACTACACGCTGGCTGATCTGGGGCCTGGGGTTACTGATGCTGTTTTTTACCGCCAGTGGCAGTCGACGCAGCTACTACGTGCTGCCGCTTGTGCCCTTCGCGCAATTGCTGGGCGCGTGGTGGATTACCCGGCGCATGGCTGAACGCAACGCGACCGGCACGTTTGCCAGTCGCGGCTTGAGGATCGGTTTCGGGGTGAGCGCAGTCGCCCTGATGGCCGTGCTCGGTGTGCTGTATCCCTGGACCAACAGCGGTGGCGGCGTGGTGGATTTCGGTGACACGGTCAAGCTTGAGGCCAGCAAACGGGCGCCCTTGAATCACTGGCGCATGGTGATGATCGACGTCGACAACAAAGTGCCCCTGTACCTGCAGACCGGCGGGCCAGCGTTTTTTTACGTACAGCAAACCGAGGACTTTCCCCGCACCGGCGACACCGCCGCGCTGATGGCCTGGCTGGACCGCACCAGCGGCCAGCACTGGAATCCGCAGCGCACCATTGTTATCGCGCAGTACCGCAATGGCGATGCACTGCCGCTGAACTACCTGAGTGCCGACCACCAGGTGATCACCACCACGCCCACCAACGGCGAGCGGCTGTTTCACGCCCGTGAAGACCAGAGCGTCGCGTTTATTCCCGAGCCGTCCACCACGAAGAATTGAAACGCCTGGCCCCGCTTCCCGGCGTGCCTTTGAGAACGGTACTATCCTTTCGCCACCTTTTACACATGAGCGGCCGCCCGCCGGTTGCTCACAACGAGGTGTGTGGAAGGAAATTCTGCCGGGGATGAACCTGACATCGTTTGATATCAGTTCCGGCGGGCAAGGCGCTGAGGGGCTGCTAATCTGAATGAAAATGACATGTATTAACGGTTTCTTTGACGTTTTTTTCTCATTTTGCGTTCTACATTCCCTGCCACTCAAAATCATGCAAATGATTCGCATTGATTTGCTAGCGAATCGGCGTGCATGACACCTAAAAAGAACAGGAGCCGCCCCCAGAATGACGCCCTCAATTCCTTCGTTCCTCAAAACCGCACTGCTGACCACTGCACTGCTCAGCGCCGGACACGTGTATGCCGCGGAAACCGCCGGTATCGTGGTCTACAACGCCCAACACGAAAGCCTGACCAAGGCCTGGGTCGAGGGGTTTACTCAGGAAACCGGGATTCCCGTCACCTTGCGCAATGGCGACGACACGGAGATGGGCAACCAGATCGTACAAGAAGGCGCCGCCTCCCCGGCCGATGTGTTCCTGACCGAGAACTCCCCGGCCATGGTGCTGGTGGACAACGCCGGCCTGTTTGCACCGGTCGCGCCGACCACGCTGGAACAAGTCGAGGCGGCTTATCGTCCGGCGCATGGCAAATGGGTCGGGATCGCTGCGCGCTCCACTGTATTCGTCTACAACCCGAGCAAGCTGCCTGAAGCCGATCTGCCAAAATCGCTGATGGACCTCGCCGGCCCCAACTGGAAAGGCCGTTGGGGCGCCTCGCCCGGCGGTGCCGATTTCCAGGCCATCGTCGCCGCCGTGCTGGAACTCAAAGGCGAAGCCGCCACCCTCGAATGGCTTAAAGGCTTGAAAACCAACGCCACGATTTATCGCGGCAACAGCGCCGTGCTCAAGGCCGTCAACGCCGGTCAGGTCGACAGCGGTGTGATCTATCACTATTACAGCTTCGGCGATCAAGCCAAGACCGGCGAAAACAGCAAGAACACCGCCCTGTACTACTTCAAGCACAAAGACCCGGGGGCCTTTGTCAGCGTCTCCGGTGGTGGCGTCCTGGCCTCCAGCAAACACAAGGAAGAAGCACAGGCACTGCTGAAGTGGATCACGGGTAAAGAAGGCCAGAAAGTCCTCGAAACCGGTAAATCCTTCGAATACGCCGTGGGCAAGAACGCGCCCTCCAATCCTAAACTGGTGCCTTTGCAGCAACTCGACGCGCCAGCTGTCGATGCCTCGAAACTCGACAGCAAAAAAGCCGTGGAGTTGATGACTCAGGCGGGACTGCTCTAATTGATGCCTGAAACCTTGCCAGGGGGCGTCGCCACGGCGATGCCCTCGAACTTGCGACGACGTTCCCGTGGCGTCTTCGCAGGTCGCGGCGGCGTGTGGGTGATCGGTTTGTCCGTACTGGTCTCCCTCCTGTCGCTGTTGCCGATTGCCTTCGTCATCGGCGTGTCGATTCAAACGGGCTGGTCGGCCATCGTGCCGCTGGTCTTTCGGCCTCGTGTCGCTGAATTACTGATCAACACCGTGTTGCTGGTGGTGATCACCATTCCGTTGTGCGTGATGCTGGGCCTGGCGCTGGCCTGGCTGACAGAGCGCACCAATCTGCCGGGCCGACGCGGCTGGTCACTGCTGGCCACTGCCCCGCTGGCCGTGCCGGCTTTTGTCCACAGCTATGCGTGGGTGAGCCTGGTGCCACCGATTCACGGGTTGTTTGCCGGCGTGCTGGTCTCGGTCATCGCCTACTTCCCGTTCCTGTACCTGCCGATTGCCGCCACCCTGCGCCGGCTCGATCCGGCCATCGAGGACGTTGGCGAATCACTGGGGCTCAAACCGTGGGCGGTGTTCTTTCGGTTGGTGCTGCCACAGCTGCGCCTGGCCATTTGCGGGGGCGCCTTGTTGGTGGGCCTGCACTTGCTCGCGGAATATGGCCTGTACGCGATGATCCGCTTCGACACCTTCACCACCGCGATCTTTGACCAGTTCAAATCCACCTTCAACGGCCCTGCCGCCAACATGCTGGCCAGTGTGCTGGCGCTGTGTTGCCTGGCAATGCTGACCGCCGAATCCGCTGCGCGCGGCACGGCGCGTTACGCCCGGGTCGGATCAGGAAGTGCACGCGCTCAGCGGGTTGTACGCCTGGGCCCATGGGACATCGCGCTCGGCCTGCTCCTGCAAGGCATCACCTGCGCACTGGCGCTGGGCGTGCCATTGATCACGCTCGGCAAGTGGCTGATTGCGGGCGGTACGGAGGTCTGGCAACTGGATGACCTGATGCCGGCGTTGCAACAAACGTTGCTGTTAGGCGCTGCAGGCGCGGTCCTCACCACCTGCGCTGCGATCCCGATTGCCTGGCTGTCGATTCGCTCGCCGGGCCGGCTGCAACGGGTACTGGAAAGCTGCAACTACATCACCAGCTCGTTGCCGGGGATTGTCGTTGCGTTGGCCCTGGTCACGTTCACCATCCATTTTGCCCGGCCGATTTACCAGACCACGATCACCGTGTTGCTGGCGTATCTACTGATGTTCCTGCCCCGAGCGCTGGTGAGTCTACGGGCCGGTATTGCCCAGGCACCGGTGGAGCTGGAAAACATTGCGCGCAGCCTCGGCCGCTCACCGGGTCGGGCCTTGTGGCTGATCACCCTGCGCCTGGCCGCGCCGGGGGCTGCCGCCGGCGCTGCACTGGTGTTTCTGGCGATCACCAACGAGCTCACCGCCACCCTGCTGCTGGCGCCCAATGGCACGCGCACCCTGGCCACCGGCTTCTGGGCCCTGACCAGTGAAATCGACTATGCCGCCGCCGCACCTTATGCCCTGTTGATGATCCTGCTGTCGCTACCGCTGACCGGACTTCTTTATCACCAATCCAAACGAACGGCTGGCCGATGAACGCACTTGAACTGCATGCCATTTCCAAGTCCTACGGCGACCATCAGGCGCTGGAGAGCATCAACCTGTCGGTGCCCGCCGGCAGCCGGACGGTGATTGTCGGCCCGTCGGGTTCAGGCAAGACCACCCTGTTGCGGATGATCGCCGGCTTCGAGTTCCCGGACACCGGCCGCCTGTCGCTCAACGGCCAGACACTCGTCGACAACACCCACGAGGTGCCGGCGCATCAGCGCCTGATTGGTTACGTGCCCCAAGACGGCGCCCTGTTCCCGCACATGACCGTGGCCGCGAATATCGGCTTCGGGCTTGCGAGCAAGGGCAGTGAAAAAAGCGAGCGTATCGCCGAGCTGATGGACAGCGTGTCCCTCGACGCAAACATGGCCAATCGTTGGCCCCACGAGCTCTCCGGCGGCCAGCAACAGCGTGTGGCGCTGGCCCGGGCGTTGGCGCAACAGCCGCGCCTGATGCTGCTGGACGAACCGTTTTCCGCCCTCGATACCGGCTTGCGCGGTGCCATGCGCAAAATGGTCGCCCGGCTGCTGTCCGATGCCGGCGTCACCACCATCCTGGTCACCCATGACCAGAGCGAAGCGCTGTCGTTTGCCGATCAACTGGCGGTGATGCGCGACGGTCGGCTGGTGCAGTCAGGCCATCCCCTGGATCTTTACCGCTACCCCGACGACGAACAGACCGCGCTGTTTCTCGGCGATGCGGTGGTCATGCCGGCCCGAATCGAAGCTGGTTGGGCGCATTGCGACCTCGGCCGGATACCGGTGAACAACCACCGCAATAACAGTGCCGCGCAGATCATGCTGCGTCCCGAACAACTGCAACTGGTCAGCGCCCAGCCCAATCCCACCGAGGCTGCCGGCTGCCGCGCGGTGGTCACTGAACGGGATTTCAGCGGCAACTCCTGCACATTGACCGTGGAGCTGGAAGCCTCGAGTGCCGGTGAACAGGCCGGACGGTCATTAACGGTTCGCAGCTCGGGCATGTATGCGCCCCCTGCCGGCAGCGCGGTTCACGTCTCGACCATCGGCCATGCCCACGTGTTCAGCGACGCCTGACAGAGGTGCGTCAAAGGTCAAAGCGATCCACTGCGCGACGCCGCTCGTTGTCGTCGCGCACATCGTAGTTGGCGGTTGTCTGGATGTTGCTGTGATGCGCCAGTTTCTGCGCGATCGATAAGTCGTGTTCCTCGATCACGCGAGTGATGAATGAACGTCGAAAATCATGCGGCATGATCTTGACCCCGACTTCAGCACCGCGCTGGCGCGCAATGTAATAGATCGCATGCTTGGTCACGCGCTCGCGGGTGATATGGCTGCCACGGCGGATGCGGTTGAACAGAAACGAGTCATCCACCTCGCCTTCCTTGAGCTGGGATCGACGGAACGCCAGCCAGGCTTCCAGCTTGGCGAAGGCCCAGGCCGGCGCGTACTTGATCAATTGCTTGTTGCCCTTGGCGGTGACCCGCAGGCTGCGCTCGGCAAAGTCGACCTGTGACAGCTCGAGGTTCACCGACTCGGACTTGCGCATCCCCGAACCGTACAAAATCCCGATGATCGCCGCGTCCCGCAACCCTTGTGGGCGTGGATCGGCAGCACACACCGCCATCAACTCCTGGATCAGCGTGCGCCGCAAGTTGCGCCCTTGCGACAGCCGGGTGCCGGCAATGCCTTTGACCGAGCGCATTTTCAGCAGGTGTTCCTGACTGATCAGGCTCATGCGCCACGCCTCATTCATCACCCCGCGTACCGCGTTCACGTACAACGAAGACGTGTTGGGCGCGTAGCCGTCTTCGCGCAACGCCGCGACCAGCGCAATGACATCTTCTGGCTGTAGCTGATGCCAGGGAATTTCCTCGATGTTCATGTCTTCGAAGCCCAACCGGTCGGCGGCATCCTGCAAAACATAACGCATGGTCAGCTGGCTGGAGGGCGCTAGCCGGGCCAGGTATACCGTCAACGGGTTGGTCTTTGATGCAACAGGATGGGTAACAGGTAAGTCAGTCAAACGAAACGGCCTTGAGTTAAAACACTGCAGTAAAACAACTAAGGATTGAAACATTCCTCATATAAAGCGGAGACTTCCGTAGGACTTTTCTTCTAAAAACCGCGATGAGCGGCAGGAGTCTGAACAGTGCCTGTATGACTCTCATATAAACGAATTGCCGACCGGGTTTTCATGTTCCTTTCACGAAATTGCGCATACCCTCAATGAGTCGCGGCTGTCCCTCACAGGCCCCCAACGTGCCGACTGAAACAGAAAAAGTCAATTGATGCGGTTTGTCAGGCATTTTATGTAACCAATTGAAGCAGCTTCTTTTTTATCGACTACGCTTGCTTTGGATCCAATAAATCCAGTACCACCGTTTGTTCAATTTCAGCCCGAGGTGCCCATGAGTCAGGCGTTTCTCCCCTTCTCCCGCCCCAGTATCGGCGATGAAGAAATTGCAGCCGTCGAGCAAGTATTGCGCTCCGGCTGGATCACCACCGGGCCCAAAAACCAGCAACTGGAAGAGCAGTTCGCCAACTATGTCGGATGCCGACATGCCGTTGCACTTTCTTCCGCCACCGGTGGCATGCACATCACCTTGTTGGCCTTGGGCATTGGTCCGGGCGATGAAGTCATTACCCCGTCCCAGACGTGGGTGTCCACCGCCAACATGATCTGCCTGCTGGGTGCGACGCCAGTGTTCGTCGATGTTGACCGCGACACCCTGATGAGCGATCTGGCAAGCATTGAAGCCGCCATCACCCCGCGCACCAAAGCCATCATTCCGGTGCACTACGCTGGCGCCGCCTTCGACCTCGACCCGCTGTATGCGCTGGCCGACAAACACGGCATTCCTGTCATCGAAGACGCCGCCCACGCCGCCGGCACCTTCTACAAAGGTCGTCATGTCGGCTCCAAGGGCACGGCCATCTTCTCGTTCCACGCCATCAAGAACATGACCTGCGCTGAAGGCGCGATGTTTGTCAGTGACGATGAAGCGCTGGCCAACCGGGTGCGCATGCTCAAGTTTCACGGCCTCGGTGTCGACGCCTACGACCGCATGACCCACGGCCGCAAACCGCAGGCGCAAGTAATGGAACCAGGCTTCAAATACAACCTGGCCGACATCAATGCCGCCATCGCCCTGGTGCAACTGGAGCGCCTGGACGAGATCAACGCCAAACGCACCGAGTTGGCTCACCTCTACCAGCAACGCCTGGAAGGCTGCGCCGTGCAACCGCTGGCGGTACCGACCTACCCGCAACAACACGCCTGGCACCTGTTCATCCTGCGCATCGATGCCGAGCGTTGCGGGCTGGACCGAGAAGCGTTCATGAAGGGTTTGCAGGAGCAGAACATCGGCACCGGCATCCACTTTATCGCCACCCATTTGCACACGTATTATCGTCAGCGGTACCCGAACATTTACTTGCCCAACACCGAATGGAATTCGGCGCGGCTGTGTTCGATTCCCTTGTTCCCGGACATGACTACCGATGATGTCAATCGTGTGGTCGATGCCATTGAAAACGTTATGGACAGATCTCAGTGAAACCTTACCCAATCCGTTGCGTGTCGGTTGTTATCCCGGTCTTCAACGAGCAAGACAGCTTGCCCGAGTTGCTTCGACGCACTGAAGCGGCCTGTGCGCAGTTGCACCATGAATACGAAATCGTGCTGGTGGATGACGGCAGTCGCGACAACTCGGCGCAAATCCTCGAAGAGGCTGCCAGTCGTGAAGGCAGCCCGGTGGTCGCGGTCATTCTCAACCGCAACTATGGCCAGCATGCGGCAATCATGGCCGGTTTCGAACATTGCAAAGGTGACGTCGTCATCACGCTCGATGCCGACCTGCAAAACCCGCCTGAAGAAATTCCGCGCCTGGTGGCCCAGGCCGAACTCGGTTATGACGTGGTCGCCACCGTGCGCAACAACCGTCAGGACTCGGCCCTGCGCCGCTGGCCTTCGAAACTGATCAATATGGCCGTGCAGCGTTCGACCGGCGTTGCCATGAGCGATTACGGCTGCATGCTGCGCGCTTACCGCCGGACCATCGTCGACGCGATGCTGGCCTGCCGCGAGCGCAGCACCTTCATCCCGATCCTGGCCAACAGTTTTGCCCGGCACACCACGGAAATCCTGGTGATGCACGCCGAGCGCGAACACGGTGAATCCAAGTACAGCCCCATGCGCCTGGTCAACCTGATGTTTGACCTGATCACGTGCATGACCACCACGCCGTTGCGCCTGTTGAGCATTGTCGGTTTCGCCATGGCCGGCCTGGGCGTGCTGTTCGCCATGACCTTGATTTTCTTGCGCCTGGTGTTCGGCGCCGAATGGGCCGGCGACGGATCGTTCGTGCTGTTCGCCGTACTGTTCGTCTTCACCGGCGGACAATTCATCGGCATGGGCCTGCTGGGCGAGTACCTGGGTCGCATGTACAGCGACGTCCGCGCCCGCCCCCGTTTCTTCGTCGAAAAAGTTTTGCGTAGCCAACCCGCCGCGCCCGCTCCCGTTGTCACCGTTGACGGCCTCACTTCCACTTCAGATCAGGTTCTCTCATGAGCGCAAAAGCTGTTGTCTTCGCCTACCACGATATTGGCTGTGCCGGTATCGAATCCCTGCTCGCGTCCGGCTTTGAAATTGCCGCCGTGTTCACTCATGCCGATGACCCGAAAGAAAACGCGTTCTATGGTTCCGTTGCGCAGTTGTGTGCCCAAAAAGGCATCCCGGTGCATGCGCCGGAAGATGCCAACCATCCGCTGTGGATCGAGCGCATCGCCAAACTCAACCCTGATTATTTGTTCTCGTTCTACTACCGCAACCTGTTGACCGAGCCGCTGCTGGCCACCGCCCGCAAAGGCGCATTCAACCTGCACGGTTCGTTGCTGCCCCGCTACCGTGGCCGTGCGCCGGCCAACTGGGTGCTGGTGAACGGTGAGACCGAAACCGGCGTGACCCTGCACCGCATGGTCAAGCGCGCCGACGCCGGCGCGATCATCGCCCAGCAAAAAGTTGCCATCGAGCGCAGCGACACCGCGCTGAGCCTGCACGGCAAATTGCGCGTGGCCGCTGTCGACCTGTTGCGCGACACCCTGCCCGCCTTGCTGCAAGGCAAAGTCACCGAAACGGCTCAGGACGAATCCAAAGCCACGGTATTTGGTCGCCGCACGGCAGCCGACGGCAAACTGTTCTGGAAGAAACCCGCTGAAGAACTGTTCAACCTGGTCCGCGCGGTTACCCAGCCGTATCCGGGTGCGTTCTGCGACGTGGGCGAGCACAAGCTGATTGTCTGGAGTGCCGAAGTTGCCAAGGGCAATGAAGGCCTGGCACCGGGCCGTGTGATCAGCGTCGATCCACTGCGTATCGCGTGTGGCGAAGACTCGCTGGTGATCACCGCCGGTCAACGCAATGACAACGGTCTGTACCTGAGTGGCCCGCAACTGGCCAACGAATTGGGCCTGGTCGATGGTTCCGTCCTGCGCGGCGCTGAATCCGGGCGCAAGCCACGTCGCACCCGCGTGCTGATCCTCGGCGTCAACGGCTTCATCGGCAACCACTTGTCCGAGCGCCTGCTGCGCGACGACCAGTACGAAGTCTACGGCCTGGACATCGGTTCGGACGCCATCGACCGCCTGCGCAGCCACCCGAACTTCCACTTCGTCGAAGGCGATATCAGCATTCACTCCGAGTGGATCGAGTATCACATCAAGAAGTGCGACGTGATCCTGCCACTGGTAGCGATTGCCACGCCGATCGAATACACCCGTAACCCGCTGCGCGTGTTCGAACTGGACTTCGAAGAGAACCTGAAACTGGTTCGCTACTGCGTCAAATACAACAAGCGCGTGATCTTCCCGTCGACGTCCGAAGTCTATGGCATGTGCCAGGACCAGAACTTCGACGAAGACACCTCCAACCTGATCGTTGGCCCGATCAACAAGCAACGCTGGATCTACTCGATCTCCAAGCAGCTGCTTGACCGCGTCATCTGGGCCTACGGCCAGAAAGGCCTGAACTTCACCCTGTTCCGCCCTTTCAACTGGATGGGCCCGCGTCTGGACCGTCTGGACTCGGCGCGTATCGGCAGCTCCCGGGCCATTACCCAACTGATCCTGAACCTGGTGGAAGGCACGCCGATTCGCCTGTTCGATGGCGGCGAGCAAAAGCGTTGCTTCACTGACATCGCGGACGGCGTAGAAGCCCTGGCGCGGATCATCGACAACGAAAACGACGCCTGCAACGGTCAGATCATCAACATCGGCAATCCGGAAAACGAAGCGAGCATTCGCCAGTTGGGCGAAGAACTGCTGCGTCAGTTCGAAGCTCACCCGCTGCGCGACAACTTCCCGCCATTCGCCGGTTTCCGCGACGTGGAAAGCAAAGCCTTCTACGGCACCGGCTACCAGGACGTGTCCCACCGCAAACCAAGCATCGCCAACGCCAAACGTCTGCTGGACTGGACGCCAACCGTGGAGATGAGCGAGACCATCGGCAATACGCTGGACTTCTTCCTGCGTGAAGCCATGCTCGAAATCGCGGATCACTCAACCGAAAAAGCATGCTAATGCAGTCAGGCCTTCGAATCGATGTCGACACCTACCGAGGCACCCGTGAGGGGGTGCCCCGGCTGCTGGAAATCCTCGACGAAGCGCAGGTCAAGGCGACGTTTTTCTTCAGCGTCGGGCCGGACAACATGGGGCGCCACTTGTGGCGCCTGATCCGCCCGCAATTCCTCTGGAAAATGCTCCGTTCCAATGCCGCCGGGCTGTACGGCTGGGACATTTTGCTGGCCGGCACTGCCTGGCCGGGCAAACCGATCGGCCGGGACCTGGGGCATTTGATGCGCCAGGCCCAGGCCGCCGGGCATGAAGTCGGCCTGCACGCCTGGGATCACCATGGCTGGCAGGCCAATGCCGGACGCTGGAGCGACGCGCAACTGATCGAGCAGATCCGCCAGGGCGTCGACACGCTCAGCGACATCCTCGGCAACAAGGTCGAGTGTTCGGCCGCCGCCGGTTGGCGCGCGGACGAGCGCGTGATCGAAGCCAAGGAAACTTTCGGTTTTCGCTACAACAGCGACTGCCGGGGCCAGAGCGTGTTTCAGCCGACGCTGGCAAACGGTGGTTTAGGTGCCCCACAGATTCCGGTGGACCTGCCGACCTTCGATGAGGTGGTGGGCCCGACGGTCGCTGCCGAGGATTTCAACGCCTGGATTCTTCAGCGCTTTACCCCCGAAAAACTCAACGTCTACACCATTCATGCAGAAGTAGAAGGGATTCTGATGGCCAACGATTTCCGTCAGCTGCTGGCCGATGCACGCCAGCGTGACATTCATTTCCAGCCCTTGGGCGATTTGCTGCCCGACGCCCCCAACACCTTGCCCACAGGACGTGTCGTTCGCGGCGTCCTTGAAGGTCGCGAAGGCTGGTTGGGAGTGCAAGGCGCATGAGCAAACGCTGGGCACTCCCCCTGCTGCTGGTCCTTTTCGTCCTGGGCTATCTGCTGCCTCTGGGCACCCATGGCTTATGGATCCCGGACGAAACCCGCTACGCGCAAATCAGTCAGCACATGCTCCTGAGCGGTGACTGGGTGTCGCCGCATTTCATGAACGTGCGCTATTTCGAGAAACCGGCGGCGGGTTACTGGATGATCGCCGCCAGCCAGGCGCTGTTCGGTCAGAACCTGTTTGGCGTGCGGTTTGCCTCGGCCCTGAGCCTGGGCCTGAGCGTGTTGCTGTGTTTCCTGATCGCCCGCCGATTGTGGAACGATCCGCGCAAAAGTTTTGCCTGCGCCCTGCTGTACATGAGTTTCAGCGTCATCGCCGGTCAGGCCGGGTACGCCAACCTTGATCCGCAATTCACCTTTTGGGTCAACCTGAGTCTGGTGGCGTTGTGGTTTGCACTGGACAGCGTCGGTCGTCGTCAAAAAATCCTGAGTTGGGCAATGCTCGGCCTGGCCTGCGGCATGGGTTTCATGACCAAGGGTTTCCTTGCCTGGTTGCTTCCGGTGCTGGTCGCCCTGCCCTACATGATCTGGCAGAAGCGCTGGAAAGAACTGCTGGTCTACGGCCCCGTAGCGATTGTCGTGGCCATCGCAGTGAGCCTGCCCTGGGTGCTCGCGGTGCATTCGGAAGAGCCCGATTACTGGCGGTTCTTCTTCTGGCACGAGCACATTCAGCGCTTTGCCGGTGAGGACGCCCAGCATGAAGAGCCGTTCTGGTTCTACCTGCCGCTGCTGGTCGGTTTCAGTCTGCCATGGGCGGCGTTGCTGCCGTCGGCGCTGAAGCAGGCCTGGCAAACCCGACGCCAGTCCAGCATCGGCTTCCTGCTGCTGTGGCTGGTGATGCCGCTGGTATTTTTCAGCATCAGCAAAGGCAAACTGCCCAGTTATATCCTGCCGTGCCTGCTGCCCCTGGCCTTGTTGCTGGGTCACACGCTGGCTGACCGACTGAAGCTCGAACAGGGACGGGTGCTGGGGCTCAACGGGTTGCTCAACCTGGTGTTGGGTCTGGTGACCCTGATCGCCCTGGTCTACCTGCAACTGAAAAAGCCGCTGTACGACCATGAACTGCACAATCTGGTGCTGGTGTTCATCGGTTTGATCGGCTGGATCATGGCCAACCTGCTGCAAGCCTTCAGGCCGCTGCAATGCTGGGCTGCACCGGCGTTCGGCAGTCTGCTGCTGATCGGCTTGATTCCCGCCGGACTGCCCAATTCGGTGGTCGCCAACAAGACGCCCGACCAATTCATCCTGCATCACATGGATGAACTGGCGCAGACCGGCAAACTGCTGAGCAACGATCTCGGCGCCGCCTCCGCTCTGGCCTGGCGCATGAAGCACCCGGACGTGTCGTTGTACAACTCGGTAGGCGAATTGAAATATGGTCTCGCCTATCCTGACTCCGTACAGCAACTGGTCACCGTCGGCCAGGTTCAGCAGTGGATGCGCGACGCCCGCCGTAGCGGCTCTGTCGGTGTCGTCATGCGGGTTAAAGGTGAGGACGAATTGCAGGAAATCGAATTGTTGCCCAAGGACGGTAAACGCTATGAACAGGGCAACCTGGTGATTCTGATTTTCCCTCAGGAGGCGCCATGAGCCTGCTACTGGTTCTGGTCGCGTGCCTGTTGACGTGCCTGGGTCAGATTGCTCAGAAGTACGCCGTCGAGAGCTGGCGCGGCCAGGCTTCGGGATGGGGCGCGAAACTGCGTTCGCCGTGGCTGTGGCTGGCGCTCGCCGCGCTGGGATCGGGCTTGCTGGTCTGGCTGCTGGTGCTGCAACGCCTCGAAGTCGGCATCGCCTACCCGATGCTCAGCCTCAATTTTGTATTGGTCACGCTGATCGCCCGCTTCGTCTTTCACGAAACCATTGATCGCCAGCACTGGTTCGGCGTCGCACTGGTGATCGGTGGCGTGGTTCTGCTGGGGCAACACGCATGAGCCTGCGTCGCGGAATCACTTTCGCCATGGGCAGCGTGGTGCTGGGCAGCGCCGCGCAACTGGGCATGCGCTGGAGCATGACCCGCCTGCCCTCGCCCGAAAACTGGCTGGCCGCCAGTTTCGAACTGGTCCCGGTACTGGTCGTGCTGAGCGCGATTGTGGCCTACGCCCTCTCGATGCTCTGCTGGCTGGCCGCCCTGCGCGACTTGCCGCTGGGCCGGGCCTATTCGCTGCTGAGCATCAGTTACGCGCTGGTGTACGTGCTGGCTGCCAGCCTGCCGCTGTTTCACGAATCGTTCAGCCTTTCCAAGACCGTCGGGGTGGCATTGGTCATTCTCGGGGTCATCACAATCAACTCTCGTTCAGTCCGTGCGACCGAACTCCGGGGTGCGTCATGAAAATCAGTGTATTTGGTAGCGGTTATGTCGGCCTGGTCCAGGCAGCCGTCCTGGCTGAGGTCGGCCATGACGTAGTCTGCATGGACATCGACGAGAAAAAAGTCGCACTGCTGCAACAGGGCCACGTGAGCATTTTCGAGCCAGGGCTGGCCAGCCTGGTACGTGAAAGCCTGGAAGCCAAACGACTGCAATTCACCACCGACGAGAAACTCGCCGTCCAGCATGGCCAGGTACTGTTTATTGCCGTGGGCACGCCGTCCCGGGACGATGGCTCGGCCGATTTGAGCTACGTGATGTCGGTCGGTGACTCCGTGGCGCGGCATCGCGAACAACCGGTGATTCTGGTGGAGAAGTCCACGGTCCCGGTGGGCACCGGCGATGCATTGCGCGCGCATATCGACAAATCCCTGGTGAAGATCGGCCGTGTGTTGCAGTTCGATATCGTCTCCAACCCCGAGTTTCTCAAGGAAGGTACGGCCGTCGCCGACTGCCGGCGCCCGGACCGGATCATCATTGGCTGTGAACGTGACGAAGTGCGCGAAGTGATGCGCGACCTCTATGCACCGTTCAACCGCAACCACGACCGCGTCATGTTCATGGACCTGCGCAGCGCCGAACTGACCAAGTACGCCGCCAACTGCATGCTGGCGACCAAGATCAGCTTCATCAACCAGATCGCCGAACTGGCCGAACACCTCGGCGCCGACATCGAATCGGTGCGTCTGGGCATCGGCGCCGACTCGCGCATCGGTTACCACTTCATCTATCCCGGCTGCGGTTATGGCGGCTCGTGTTTCCCCAAAGACATGCGCGCCCTGATTCACAGCGCCCAGGAAGCACACTGTTCCAGCGACCTGCTGCAAGCGGTGGAAGCGATCAACGAGCGCCAGAAACACAAACTGTTCGAGCGGATCAACGCGTTCTACCGTGGCGATCTGCGCGGCAAGACCTTTGCGGTCTGGGGCCTGGCGTTCAAGCCCAACACCGATGACATGCGTGATGCGCCGAGCCGGGTCTTGCTTGAATCGTTGTGGGCCGCCGGGGCCAACGTCCGCGCGTATGATCCGGAAGCGATGCAGGAAACCCAGCGCCTGTACCCTGACGAATCGAAACTGATGCTGATGGGCACTCCGGAATCCGTGCTGTCTGGCGCCGATGCCTTGATCGTCTGCACCGAGTGGCAACAATTCAAGGCCCCGGATTTCGAACTGATCGAGCAGCGTTTGAATGCGCCGGTGATTTTCGACGGACGTAACCTGTACGACACCGAACGCCTTGAGCGCAGCGGGTTCAAGTACTTCCCGATGGGCCGTGGCGAGTCACGCAACCTGCCGATTCCGCACCAGCAATGGGCCGCTGATTCGGTTGTTGCCTGATCGTGTTATCACCGACTCGCCAGCAGTCCCTGGGTATCGGGTTACTGGCACTGATCCTGTTCAGTGCAGGGGTTTATCAGCAAGCAACCATCGGTTTCGATTCGCGGTTCGTGCTGTTTGCCCAGGAAATGTTGCGTAACGGGCCATCGGTGTTTCCCACCACCTATGGCCAGCCTTACGCCGACTACTCGGCCGTCTCGACGCTGTTCATCTGGTTGCTGTCCTTGCCGTTCGGGCAGGTCAACAGCCTCAGCGCCTGGCTGCCGAGCGCGATGGCCGGTGCGGTGATTGTCACGTTGATGTACCGCTTGCTGGCGCCCTACTCCCAACGCTGGGCGCTGCTCAGCATTGCCTTGATGCTGATGACCAGCACGTTCATCACCGAAGCCCGCGCGGTGTCTCAGGACCTGATACTCGCGGCCGTCGCGTTTTCGGTGTTTTACCTGGGGTATGCCGCCGACCACTTCGGGGCACAACGCCGCTGGTGGCTGATCCTTGCCCTGCTGGTCCTCGGTTTCGGAGTACGCGGGCCGATCGGGCTGGTGGTGCCTACCGGCATCCTGTGCAGCTACTTCTTGCTCAATCGCCAATGGCGCCACCTGTTCGGCTTCGGCCTGACAGCGGCCGCATTGTTGGCGGTCAGCGTCGGCGCCTTGTTGTGGCTGGCCGACACCGATGGCGGCCCGGCCTTCATGCAAGACGTGGTGCGCATGCAGTTCATGGGGCGCCTGGACGGCAGCGAAGGCGCCAGTGGTGCGCTGTTTTACTTCACTAGTTCGATGGGCAACTATGCGCTCGCCTATCCGCTGGCATGGCTTGCGTTGGCGGCGATTGCGCTGACCCAACCCCGCCAGGCAGGCCCGGCATGGCGCCTGTTGAAGTACTGCGTGGCGGCCGGGTTGATTGTGTTGATCGGGCTGTCGATCCCGCAGGCAAAAAAGGCCCGCTATCTACTGCCGATGTTGCCGATGGCGGCGATTATTGCGGCGTACCCGTTTCAGGTGGCGCAAGGTCGGTTGTTTGCCGCGCTACGTGGGTTGATGCAAGGGTTATGGTTGCTGATCCCGATGCTCATGATCGTTGGATTGGTGGTCGCCCAGCGCCGGTTTCCCGAGCAATTGACGTCGATCCGCTCGATCGTGATCCTGCTCGGCGTGTTGCAGGCCATCGCGCTTGCCATGCTGTTCAAGCCCCGTTGGTGTGCAGAGACGCTGGCTTTTTGCGCGGTGCTGGCGGTGTGGTCGGTGTACATGAGCGTGTTCGAGCCGGTTGAGCGTCGGCTCTATGACACCCGCACATTCAGCCTGGCCGTCTATGAACAGGTCCAGGAAGCACCGGCGCCCCTGGTGTTGCACGGGATGGGCAAAGACGCCAAGGCGATCAAGTTCATGATCAACATCCCGCATGACTTGCAGCCGCTGTTTACCGACTCATTGGCGGAACTGCAAAGTCTCTCCGGGCCTGCGTGGTTGATGATGGACCTGAACGCTTACGACGCCTTGCAGGGCACTGCCCTGGGTAACTTGCAACCGGTGTTGAGCGGGCGATTCGACAAGAATGATTTCGTGCTGCTGCATAAACAAACCCCGTAGCGCGGCGCACAGGAAGTTACTGTTAGCCGACCCTGTTTGTTTCACCCGGGCGCCTTCAAATCAACCCCCAACGCCTGCGCAAACGCCTTTACCAGCGGACTGCGCACGGTGTTGTGACGCAGGATCAGATTGAACGGCGTGACGATGTTGATCAGGTCCGGGCGTACCGCGCGAAACTGTCCCTGAGCCACCAGGGACGCCGCGTAATGCTGCGGCAGGAAACCGACAAAACGACCGGTCTTGATCAACAGCGCCACGGCCTCCACCTGGGTGGCGGACGCCGAGAAGCTGTCGTAGTGAGCGAAATTCAGCTTGTCCCGATGAATCGCGTAGCGATGGTTGATGCACTCGTGATGCCTGAGCACATCGCTGCCCATTTCGGCGTCCGGCATCGAAAACAACGGGTGCCCGACCGCGCAATAAACTTCCGAGCGTTCTTCATACAGCGCGTAATAATCGAACTCCTCTCTTTTTTGATACACCGGCACGATTCCCGCCACTAATCTCCCCTCCACTACACCCCGTTCCACTTCGTCCAATTGAGACGCTTGAAGTTGAAACCTTACTTTCGGCGACTCTTCGTTTATTCGTCTAAGCGCCGCAACTAACGGTGAATTAGCATCGGAAATCGTATTATCAATAACCCCCACTCCAAGATCGCCGATCAGTTCGTTCTGCGCTGAACTAAGCCGATCCCGAAAGTTATCGACCGAGGCAAACAAGTCGATCGATGCCTGATACACCAAGCGGCCTTCTTCGGTCAGGTGAAAGCCTTCTCGACCCCGGGTACACAGGCGCATGCCGATGCGGATTTCCAGGTCGGAGATCTGTTTGCTGATGGCCGCCAGCCCCACATTCAGCTCGTTTTGCGCCGCACTAAAGCCCCCGGCCTCGACCACAGCCTTGAATACTTTGAGCAATTTGAAGTCCAGCCCACTGAGGGCCAACGGTGCCCGTTGCAGCGGTTTTGGCGGCGGGTTTCCGGAATTGGAAAGTGGGGTTTCCATAATGCTTATTTACCTCTGGCGCCGTATTCAACAACCTGTGTCCAACAACAAAAAATATGCCGGTAAATAATAATGACCACAGAAAACCAGGCTTGGCAACCGCCAATAATTTCCGTACTTCAGTGCCAACTCACTGATGTCCAACGACTAAAAGCTGACACTTCGATCAGCTCTCGTGACTTCGCAACTGCGCTTATCCCCTGCCCTTGAATTAATGATTAGGCCGAACCGCGCCCGAATGATTTCGGCGCGTGTTCCAGGCCCGGCATACCGATTTCAGTTCGCTTTACCGACGAGGAAAACAACAATGTCTCAAACCACCGACCGTCTCTGGGGTGCTCGCTTCAAAAGCGGCCCGTCTGAAGCCCTGGCGGCCCTGTCCCGTTGCCCCGAGCGCTACTTTCGCCTGACTCCGTACGACCTCGCCGGTTCCAAGGCGCATGCCCGTGAACTGCAACGGGCCGGTCTGCTGACCGAGCAAGAAACCCTGACCATGCTCGACGCCCTGGAGCGCATCGGTGATGACTTCCGCGCCGGCAGCATTGCGCCGACGCTGGACGACGAAGACGTCCACACCTTCATCGAGCGCCTGCTGACCGAGCGCCTCGGTGCCTTGGGCGGCAAGCTGCGCGCCGGCCGCTCGCGCAACGACCAGACCGCCAACGACCTGCGCCTGTTCCTGCGTGATCACGTGCGCACCCTGGCCGTCGAAGTGCTGGCCCTGCAACAGGCCCTGGTCGATCAGGCCGAGCAACACATCGAAAGCATCTGCCCGGGCTTCACCCACCTGCAGCAGGCGCAACCCATCGTCTTCGCGCACCACTTGCTGGCCCACTCGCAATCGATGCTGCGTGACGTGCAACGCCTGGTGGATTGGGACATACGCACCTCACTGTCGCCACTCGGCGCTGCGGCCATGGCCGGTTCCGCCATCGCGCGCCTGCCGCAACAGTCGGCCAAGGAAATGGGCTACAGCGGAGTCTGCGAAAACTCCATCGACGCTGTCGCCAGCCGCGATCACGTCGCCGAGTTCCTGTTTATCGCGAGCATGCTCGGGATCAACATTTCCCGCCTCGCCGAAGAATTCTGCCTGTGGTCGTCTCGACAGTTTCGCTGGGTCGCGCTGGACGATGCCTACGCCACCGGCAGCTCGATCATGCCGCAGAAGAAAAACCCGGACATCGCCGAACTGGCACGGGGCAAGGCGGGTCGCCTGATCGGCAACCTGACCGGTCTGCTCTCCACGCTCAAATCCCTGCCGCTGTCGTACAACCGCGACTTGAGCGAAGACAAGAACGGCGTGCTCGACAGCGTCGACACCTTGCTGCTGGTGCTGCCGGCCATGGCCGGGATGGTCGCGACCATGAAGGTCAACGTTGAAGAACTGCGGCGTCAGGCGCCACTGGGCTTCACCCTCGCCACCGAAGTCGCCGACTGGTTGGCCATGCGCGGCGTGCCGTTCAAGGAAGCGCATGAAATTACCGGCGCGCTGGTCCAGGCCTGCGAGAAACACGACATCGAATTGTGGGAAGCCTCGCCGGCGTTGCTGGCCGAGATCGACCCGCGCCTGACGCCGCAAGTGCGTGACAGCCTGACCCTGGAAGCCGCCATCGCCGCCCGCAGTGGCTGGGGCGGCACCGCGCCGCAACAGGTGCGCGAGCAGATCGGCCGCCTGAAAACCGCCCTCGCGGCTCAGCACGCGTGGACCGAGAACTATCAGGGTTTCCGCCTCTGAAGCAGTACGCAAAACCTGTGGGAGCGAGCCTGCTCGCTCCCACAGGGAATGTGGTTGGCGTGAATTATCCAGTGTACGGAGAAACAACATGAGCCAGACCCAGGCAGAACGACTCCAGTCGGAGCGCAAACTGGCGGAAAACCAGTTCGACATCACGCAATACCAGCATGTGCCACGGCGTTATTACGGGCGGATTTTCTTTGCCACCGTCATCGTCGTCGCCATTCTCGGTCTGGTGCGGGCCTTCGCCGAAGGCAAGATCGAATGGTCGTACATCGGCCAGTTCCTGACCTCCCAGGCGATCATGTGGGGCTTGCTCAACACCATCGTCATGGCCGTGCTGGCGATGGCGCTGGGCATTATTTTCGGGGTGATCACCGCGATCATGCGCATGTCGGCCAACCCGATCCTGCGCTACGTGGCCGTGACCTACACCTGGCTGTTTCGCGGCACGCCGCTGATCCTGCAACTGCTGTTGTGGTTCAACCTGGCGCTGATTTTCCCCACCATCGGCATCCCCGGCCTGTTCGAAATGGACACCGTCAGCCTGATGACGCCGTTCGTGGCCGCCCTGCTCGGCTTGAGCATCAACCAGGGCGCCTACACCGCCGAAGTGGTGCGCGCCGGGTTGCTGTCGGTGGACACCGGCCAGTACGAGGCCGCCAAGTCGATCGGCATGCCGCGCCTGCAAGCGCTGCGTCGGATCATCCTGCCGCAGGCCATGCGGATCATCATTCCGCCGGTCGGTAACGAGTTCATCGGCATGGTGAAAATGACCTCGCTGGCGAGCGTCATCCAGTACTCGGAACTGCTCTACAACGCCCAGAACATCTACTACGCCAACGCCCGCGTGATGGAGCTGCTGATCGTCGCCGGTATCTGGTACCTGGCCACGGTCACCGTGCTGTCCTTTGGTCAAAGCCGCCTGGAGCGTCGATTCGCTCGCGGCGCCGGCAAGCGTTCTTGAGGAGCCCCACATGAGAAGCATCGTCAAGGCCGTGAGCCTGAACAAATATTACGACCAGTACCACGCGCTCAAGGACATCAACATCGAAGTCGAGCAAGGCGAAGTGCTGTGCATCATCGGCCCGTCCGGCTCTGGCAAAAGCACCTTGCTGCGCTGCGTCAACCAACTGGAAAAAATCGACAAGGGCGGCCTCTGGGTCGACGGCGAACTGGTGGGTTACCGCGTCGTCGGCAACAAACTGCATGAACTCAACGAGTCGCAGATCGCCCGTCAACGCCTGTCCACCGGCATGGTGTTCCAGCGCTTCAACCTGTTTCCGCACATGACCGTGCTGCAAAACATCATCGAAGGGCCGTGCCAGGTACTCAAGCGTTCGCCCAAGGAGGCGCACGAAGAAGCCGTGGAACTGCTCGCTCGCGTCGGCTTGGCCGACAAGCGCAACAGCTATCCGATCGAACTGTCGGGTGGTCAGCAACAACGCGTGGCCATCGCCCGCGCCCTGGCCATGCGGCCCAAGCTGATGCTGTTCGATGAACCCACTTCGGCACTCGACCCGGAACTGGTCGGTGAGGTGCTGTCGGTGATGCGCGATCTGGCGCAATCCGGCATGACCATGATCGTCGTCACCCATGAACTGGGCTTCGCTCGCGAGGTTTCCAACCGCATGGTGTTCATGGACGGCGGGCAGATCGTGGAGGCAGGAAGCCCCGAAGAAATACTAATAAGTCCGCAAAACCCGCGCACCCAAAGCTTCATTTCTGCCGTTCGAACCTAGGTGCCCTTTGGCACTCACAACACTCATAAGAGAACGACCATGAAGAACTTCGTTATTCCAGCAGTACTCGCCGGCCTGATGGCTTCCAGCTTCACCTTCGCCGCCGAATTGCCGGCCAGCATCAAGGCCAAGGGCGAGATCGTGGTAGCGATCATGCCGAACTACCCGCCGATGGATTTCAAGGACCCGGCCACCAACACCCTCACCGGCCTCGACTATGACCTGGGCAATGCCCTGGCCGAGCGTCTGGGCGTGAAGATCAAATGGCAGGAAACCGGTTTCGAACAGATGATCAACGCGCTGACCACTGACCGCGTGGACATGGTGTTGTCCGGCATGACCGACACCGTCGAGCGTCAGGCCAGTGTGACCTTCGTCGACTACTTCACCAGCGGTCCGCAGTTCTACACCCTGCAGAAGAACAAGGACTTCAACGAGATCATCGACCTGTGCGGCAAGAAAGTCGGCACCAGCCGCCGCACCACGTTCCCGGCGGAAATCGCCGAGTGGAGCAAGGCCAATTGCGAAGCCGCCGGCAAGCCTGCAATCAACGTGATCGGCACCGAAGGTTCAGCCGATGCCCGCGCGCAACTGCGCCAGAGCCGTATCGACGCGGCGATGCAAGGTAGCGAGACCCTGCCTTACCTCAAGACCCAGGAAAAGGACATGTACAAGACTGTGGGCCTGCCGATCTCCTCGCAGTTCACCGGCCTTGGCGTGAGCAAGAAAAAGCCGGAGCTGAGTGAAGCGGTGAAGGTGGCGTTGCAGAGCATGATCGATGACGGCAGCTACCAGACCATCCTGAAGAAATGGGACCTGGAACTGGGCGCGATCAAGACTGTGACCATCAACGCCGGCAAATAAACCTGTATGGGATGAAAACATCCCTTGTGGGAGCGAGCCTGCTCGCGAATGCGGAGTATCAGTCAACGGTGATGTTGAATGTGACGGCCCCTTCGCGAGCAGGCTCGCTCCCACAGGTATTGAGTAGTGCCTATAAATTATTGGAGTGCCACTGATGTCCTCCTCGCTGCAACCCACCTGGCCCGACCGGCACAAAGCCTGCCTCGCCCTGGCCTTCGACCTCGATGGCCCGACTGGCGATGCCATGCTCAATGGCTCGATCTGGCACAAGCCCGAGTACTTTGGTTTCGGCGGATACGGCCCTTACCGGGCGTTGCCGCGAATCCTCGACTTGCTGGACGAGTACCGGATCCCTACGACATTCTTCGTCCCGGCCTGGGTCGTGGAAAACTGGCCAACGCAGTGCCAGGCGATTGTCGAGCGCGGGCATGAGGTGGCGTACCACGGCTACAAACACGAATCCTTTTACGCCCTGACGCTGGACCAGCAAAAGGACGTGATGAAGAAATCCTGCGAGGTGTTCTGGAAACACCTGGCCATCCGCGCCGAAGGCTTCCGCACCCCGTCCGGCGATTGGCGCGCCGAAACCCCGGCGATGCTGGTTGAAGCCGGCGTGACCTATTCCAGCAGCATGCGCGGTGATGACCGGCCGTATCTGGTGAAAGTGCCCGGCCACGACACGCCCTTGGTGGAAATCCCCGGCCGCTGGGAAATGGACGACTACGCCTCCCTCGCCTACACCCGTGCCCCGGACTTCCCCTCGGGCCTCGACCGCACAGCCAGCTACGAACTCACCCTCGACAACTGGTGCCGCGAATACGACGGCGCGATGAACGAAGGCCTGTGCCTGACCACGCTGTTCCACCCCAAGATCACCGGCAAGCCGGGACGCATCCTGTTGCTGGAAAAACTCTTCGAACACATGCGTCAGCGCGATGACGTGTGGTTCGCCACGTGCCGCGATGTCGCCCAGTGGTGGCTGAAGGAGCATCACCATGGCTGATTCCACTGTGTGGCCCCAAGGCAAGCGCTGCGCCGTGGTGCTGACCGTTGATTACAATGACATCCACGGCATTCTGACCCAGGCCCCTGAAGTCGCCGGGCGCGACAAGACGCTGTCCGTCTGGCGTTACGGCACTCAACGGGGGGTCGAGCGATTGCTCGGTTTGTTCAAGGAACTGGGGGTGCCCAGCAGTTGGTGCATCCCCGGCATCGTCGCCGAGGAAAACCCTGAACACATCCGCGCAATACAGGCCGGCGGGCATGAAATCGCCTGTTCAGGCTATCGCCATCAGAACTACGACACCCTCGATCTCGCCCAACAGAGCGCCGAGATTGCCAAGGGTTGCGCAGCGCTGACCGCGCTGACCGGCCAGCGTCCGACGGGGTTTCGCATCCCGGCCGGCAACGGCGCGCCGGGTTTCATCGAGGCATTAAGGGATCACGGCATTCGCTGGTCTTCATCGTTGCGTGGCGATGACTTGCCTTTCAAGCATCCGACTGCACCGGAAGTCATCGAGCTGCCGCTGCACTATGAATTGGAAGACGAGCCGTATTTCGCCTTCAACCTGAGCCCCGCCGTGCCTCCGGCGCAATCGCGGATCGCGTCTTACAGCCACACCCTGGGCAATCTGCAAATGGACTTCGCCGGGTTCCATCGGTTTGGCCTGTGCTACGTGTTGCGCCTGCACCCGGAAATCATCGCCACGCCGGGGCGCATCGGGGTCCTGCGCGAATTGCTGGAGGGCATTCAGCAGCACAAAGACGTATGGATCGCCACGGCCGCTGAAGTATCAAAATGGTGGGCCGACAAGGCGCAGCCCGTGACCGAGGATCACCCGGCCTCGGTGTATGAACGCCATTATCGGGATTACCTCGTATGACCGAACGCATGCAGCGACTGGTGCAATTCTGCATCGACACCCGCTACGAAGACTTGCCCCCGGCATTGGTGGTGCAAGCCAAGCGGCACATTCTCGACACCTTCGGCGCGACGTTGGCCGGTGCTGTCAGTGAGGTGGCGAAACAGGCGCAGCAGGTGTTCGCGGGTGAAACCGGCGAAACGTTGGTCTGGGGCACCGGGCTGCGGGTCGGGGCCATTCAGGCGGCCATGCTCAACGGTGTCGCCGCCCATGCGCTGGAACTGGACGACACCGGTGGCTGCGACCATTCCGGCGCGGTGGTGCTTCCAGCGGTCATGGCTGCGGTGTCGATGTCGCCAACCCCTGTCAGCGGCCGCGAGCTAATTGTCGCCGTGATCATTGGCTATGAAGTCGGCCGACGCGTGCTCGAAGCCTGCGGCGGTTACTCGGCGCACAACGGCGCGGGCTGGCACTCCACCGCCACCTGCGGTGTATTCGCCGCCGCCGCGGCGAGCGCTCGGATCCTGCGTCTCGATTTTCAACAAACGTTATCGGCGCTGGGCATCGCCGGCAGTTTCAGTGGTGGGTTATGGGCCTTTATCCACGACGGTTCGCACAGCAAAAAACTGCACAGCGGTCGTGCCGCAGAAGGTGGATTGCTGGCCGCGCGGTTTGCGCAACAGGGCATCAGTGGGCCGACAAAGTTGTTTGATGATGTCTGGGGCGGGTTTCTGAAAACCCTGGCCGGCGTGACGTCGCAACCTGAGGCTCTGGATGCAGAGCTGGGCGCCGTGTGGAAACTCGCCCGCTGCTCGATCAAGCCTTACGCCTCGTGCCGGGGCACGCATTCGGCCATCGACGCAGTGGGGCTGTTACTGGATCAATTGCAGGTCAACGTCGATCAGGTCGAAGACATTCATGTGTCGCTGAGCGGGTTTCTTCAAGGCATGTGCGGTGATCAGGAAGTCAGCACACTGGCGGCGGCGCAGATGAGTTTGCCGTATGCCCTTGCTGCAAGGCTGGTTCATGGTCATTGCCGGTTGCAGGCGTATGACGATGCGCAACGCAGCGATCCGCGTATCGCGCACTGGATGTCACGCATTCGTCTTGAAGTGGACCCGCAACTGTCAGAGGATGGCGAGCCGGTCGTCAGCCTGCGCACCGTGGACGGTCGGCAGGCGAGCCTGTGTGTCGAGGTGCCGCTGGGGGCGCCGGGGAATCCGTTGAGTGATGCGGAGCTGGAGCAGAAGTTTTTCAGTCTGGCTGGGCGGGTGATGGCGCGGGAACAGGCGGTGTTATTGCTTGGACAGTTGTGGCGGCTGGATGAGATGGAATCGGTTCGTTTGCTGGATCGGTGGCTGGGTTGAATAGGATTTTGTCTGTGCCGGCCCCTTCGCGAGCAGGCTCGCTCCCACATTTGGAATGCTTTCCCCTGTGGGAGCGAGCCTGCTCGCGAATGGCCGCACCTCGGTCCAACGACGAACACTACAAAACCAAATAAGGACATTTGCCCCACCGTGGCCACTTACTCGCTCGTTATCCGCCGTTTGATGATCGTCTCGCTGACGATTGTCGTCAGCCGCGCCATCACCAGCCCGCTGCTCACGCTGTTCCTGAGCAACAAACTCGGCCTCAATCAACAGGACGTCGGTTTGCTGCTGGGCATCGCGGTGTTCATCGCCACGCTGCTCGCGCTGTATGGCGGCTACATCATCGACCGTCTGGAAAAGCGCCGGCTGCTGATCCTCGCCATGCTTTCCAGCTCCATCGGTTTTGTACTGCTGACGTTCGCCGAAAACCTCTACCTGACCACCGCCACGCTAGTGATCACTGAAACGGCATCAGCGCTGTTCCTGATCGGATCGAAAGCGATCCTCAGCGAAAACCTGCCCATGGGCCAGCGCGCCAAGGCCTTTTCCCTGCGCTACACCTTGACCAACATCGGTTACGCCACCGGGCCGATGCTCGGCGTGGTGATTGCCGGCGTGTACCCGATTGCGCCGTTCCTGATCGCTGGCGGCATCGCGTTTTTCAGCATTTTCCTGATGATCGGCATTCCCAAGGATTCGGCCCAGCCACCCGCCATCGGCCAGCCCCAGAGTTTCCTCAAGACGCTGATCACCCTGAAGAACGACCGCACCCTGATCATGTTCACCTGCGGCTGCCTGCTCAGTACCGTGGTTCACGGCCGGTTCACGTTGTACCTGTCGCAATACCTGCTGGTGACTCACGATTCCAAGCGCGCCCTGGAAACCATGGCCGCCCTGCTCGCCTGCAACGCCATCACGGTGATCCTGCTGCAATACCAGATCGGCCGGTTCCTCAAGCGCGAACAACTGCGCTACTGGATTGCCGGGGGCACCAGCCTGTTCATCGTCGGCTTGATCGGCTTCAGCCTGGCCGACAGCCTGGTGTCGTGGTGCGTGGCCATGTTCATCTTCACCCTCGGCGAGATGATCATTTACCCCGCCGAGTTCCTGTTCGTCGACACCCTGGCTCCGGAAGAACTGCGCGGCAGCTATTACGGCGCGCAGAACCTCGCCGCACTCGGCGGTGCACTGAGCCCGGTGATCTGCGGTTTCCTGCTGATGCACACGCCCGCACCGACGATGTTCTATGCCCTGAGTGCACTGACCGCGATGGGCGGATTCCTGTGCTTCATGAGCGGACGGCGAGTGGCGATACTGCAAAATTAATGCATTGAAGCTGCATTAATATGAATTTGTCAGCACATCGAATCAACGGCACACTGTGCCCGTTCCTCCCCCAATAGTTGGAACACCTTCAAGGGCTTTCTGGATATCCCAGCCAAGCCTTTTTTTTTTGCTCGTTTTTTTTGTCCACGGATCGATTTCATCATGCTTGCTCGCTGGTTGCCCGCCGCCATCAACACCCGCCCTTCCGAATGGAGCCGCGCCGCCATTGGCATGGCCCTTGGGACGCTGTTCAGTGTGTGGGTTTGCGGGCAAGTATTTGGCATGGAAGTGGCGCAGCACCTTATCGGCCCGTTGGGTGCATCGGCTGTGTTGTTGTTCGCCGTGTCCTCCGGCGCCCTCGCCCAGCCGTGGTCGATTCTGGGCGGCTACTTGAGCGCCGGGGTGGTTTCGCTGCTGGTCGCTCACGTGCTCGGGCGAACCCTGGGCAGTGCCTGCCTGGCAGCGGGCATGGCGCTGATGTTGATGTGCTGGTTGCGTTGCCTGCATCCACCGGCCGGGGCTTTGGCGCTGCTGTTGGTATTGGCCGACCCCGCCACCATCGCCATGGACTGGAAGGCCCTCGGCCCGGTGATGCTCGGCGCCTCGGCGATGCTGCTCAGCGCCCTGGCGTTCAACAACCTGACACGCATTCGCTACCCGAAACGCGCCAGTGAACCGGCAGCCGTGATCCCCGCCGACCACCCGCCCGTCGACACCCAGGCCATTACCGCCCAAGACCTGAAACTGGCGTTGGCGGACATGGAGGCGTTCTTCGATGTCACCCCTGAAGACCTCGAACAGCTGATCCACGCCAGTGAATTGCACGCCAAGCGGCGCAGTATTGGTGAAGTGCTCAGCAATCGAATCTGACGCCCCCCCTTTGTGGGAGCGAGCAGGCTCGCTCCCACAAGTTGAGTGCAGGGTTTTCGTCGGGCCTTTAAGGCAAAAACGCAGACAGAACCTGCACATATCCCGGTTGTACATCACAAATTTGCACTGGTACGATCCTGCATCGCTCGCGCGCGAGCATCTCTATAAAGAACAATAAAAGCAGGGAGTTAGTGATGACTGCTCAGGTTTCATCGAAGGGGGTTTCATCGAACGAAGCGTCGTCCATCGATGCCACGCAAAACGAAGTGCTGGCCGAGGTTCGCAACCACATCGGTCACCTGACCCTCAACCGCCCCGCCGGCCTCAACGCCCTGACCCTGGACATGGTGCGCAACCTGCAGCGTCAACTCGACGCCTGGGCTCAGGATTCGCACGTGCATGCGGTGGTCTTGCGCGGTGCCGGCGAGAAAGCCTTCTGTGCCGGCGGCGATATTCGCTCGCTGTATGACAGCTTCAAAAGCGGCGACACGCTGCACCAGGACTTCTTCGTCGAGGAATACGCTCTCGACCTCGCCATTCACCATTACCGCAAACCCGTGCTCGCCTTGATGGACGGCTTCGTGCTGGGTGGCGGCATGGGTCTGGTGCAAGGCGCCGATCTGCGCGTGGTCACGGAAAAAAGCCGTCTGGCGATGCCGGAAGTCGGCATCGGCTACTTCCCGGATGTCGGCGGTAGCTACTTCCTGCCACGCATCCCAGGCGAACTGGGTATATACCTCGGCGTCAGCGGTGTGCAGATTCGCGCGGCGGATGCGCTCTATTGCGGGTTGGCCGACTGGTACCTGGAGAGCAACAAACTGGCCGTGCTCGACGACAAGCTCGATCAGCTCGAATGGCACGACTCGCCGCTCAAAGACCTGCAAGGCTTGCTGGCCAGACTCGCGGTGCAGCAACTGCCCGACGCGCCGCTCAAAGCCTTGCGTCCGGCCATCGACCACTTCTTCGCCTTGCCCGATGTGCCGAGTATTGTTGAGCAACTGCGCGAAGTGACGATTGCCGACAGCCATGACTGGGCACTGACCACTGCCGACCTGCTGGACAGCCGTTCGCCGCTGGCCATGGGCGTGACCCTGGAAATGCTCCGTCGTGGTCGGCACTTGAGTCTGGAAGACTGCTTCGCCCTTGAGCTGCACCTGGACCGTCAATGGTTCGAGCGCGGCGACCTGATCGAAGGCGTACGCGCCTTGCTGATCGACAAAGACAAGACGCCGCGCTGGAACCCGCCGACCTTGCAGGCGCTGGACGCCAAGCATGTCGCGAGTTTTTTCACCGGCCTTGATGAAAGCGGGAACTGAGCCATGCACGATATCGAATTGAGCGAAGAGCAAGTCATGATCCGCGACATGGCCCGGGACTTTACCCGCGGTGAAATCGCGCCTCACGCACAAGCCTGGGAAAAAGCTGGCTGGATCGACGACGGTCTGGTGGCAAAAATGGGTGAACTTGGGCTGTTAGGCATGGTGGTGCCTGAAGAATGGGGCGGCACCTACGTCGACTACGTGGCTTACGCCTTGGCGGTGGAAGAGATTTCCGCAGGTGATGGCGCTACCGGCGCGCTGATGAGCATCCACAATTCGGTGGGCTGCGGCCCCGTTTTGAACTACGGCACTGAAGAACAGAAACAGACCTGGCTGCCGGATCTCGCCAGCGGCCAGGCCATCGGCTGCTTCTGCCTGACCGAGCCGCAAGCCGGTTCCGAAGCGCACAACCTGCGCACCCGCGCCGAACTGCGCGACGGCCAATGGGTAATCAACGGCGCCAAGCAATTTGTCAGCAACGGCAAACGCGCGAAACTGGCGATTGTGTTTGCCGTGACTGACCCGGACATGGGCAAACGCGGCATTTCGGCCTTCCTGGTGCCAACCGACACCGCCGGTTTCATCGTCGACCGCACCGAACACAAGATGGGCATTCGCGCCTCGGATACCTGCGCGGTGACGTTGAGCAACTGCACGATCCCCGAAGCGAATCTGCTGGGTGAACGTGGTAAAGGCCTGTCCATCGCCCTGTCCAACCTCGAAGGCGGCCGCATCGGCATCGCCGCGCAAGCGTTGGGCATTGCCCGTGCCGCGTTTGAAGCGGCGCTGGCCTATGCGCGGGATCGGGTGCAATTCGACAAGCCGATCATCGAACACCAGAGCATCGCCAACATGCTCGCCGACATGCACATGCAGCTGAACGCCGCGCGTTTGCTCATCCTGCATGCGGCGCGCCTGCGCACCGCCGGCAAACCCTGCCTGTCGGAAGCCTCACAGGCCAAGCTGTTCGCCTCGGAAATAGCCGAGAAGGTGTGCTCGTCCGCGATTCAGATTCATGGCGGGTATGGGTATCTGGAAGACTATCCAGTCGAGAAGTACTACCGGGATGCGCGGATTACGCAGATTTACGAAGGGTCGAGCGAGATTCAGCGGATGGTGATCGCCCGCGAGCTCAAGAACTATCTGGTGTAAAAAGCTAAAAGCTTCGCGAGCAGGCTCGCTCCCACAGTGGATCTCAGGTGTTAATGAGATCCCTTGTGGGGAGCGAGCCTGCTCGCGAAGGCGTCAGTCAGAACAACGCATTACTTACCGACGAACTGCGCCTCACGCTTGGCAATAAACGCCGCCATCCCTTCCTTCTGATCCTGCGTCGCAAACGCCGCATGGAACACCCGGCGCTCAAAGCGCACGCCTTCGGACAGGCTCACTTCGAACGCGCGGTTCACGCTTTCCTTGACCATCATCGCAATCGGCAGCGACTTCTTGGCGATCAACGCCGCGACTTTCAACGCTTCGTCCAGCAGTTCATCTGCCGGCACGATCCGCGCGACGATGCCGCAACGCTCCGCTTCCACCGCATCGATCAAACGACCGCTCAGGCACATTTCCATGGCCTTGGCCTTGCCCACGGCGCGGGTCAGGCGCTGGGTGCCGCCCATGCCCGGCAGCACGCCGAGGTTGATTTCCGGCTGGCCGAATTTGGCGTTGTCGCCGGCCAGGATGAAGTCGCACATCAGCGCCAGTTCACAACCACCGCCCAATGCAAAACCGTTGACCGCGGCGATGATCGGCTTGCGGCGGTTGGCCACGCGATCGCTGTCGCTGAACAGGTCGTCTATATAGATTTGCGGGTAGGTCAGCTCGGCCATTTCCTTGATGTCGGCGCCGGCAGCGAAGGCTTTTTTCGAGCCGGTCAGCACGATGCAGCCGATGTTCGAATCGGCTTCCAGGCCATCGAGGGCGTGGTTCAGTTCGCTGACGATCTGCGCATTCAACGCGTTCAGCGCTTGCGGGCGGTTCAAGGTAATCAGGCCAACACGGCCATGGGTTTCCAGCAAAATCGTTTCGTAACTCACAGAGGGACTCCTTCTTATAAATTGCGCGAAATAACCATGCGTTGAATATCGCTGGTGCCTTCGTAGATCTGGCAGACCCGCACGTCGCGATAAATGCGCTCCAGCGGGAAATCGTTGAGGTAACCGTAACCGCCGAGGGTTTGCAACGCCGAGGAGCAGACCTTCTCGGCCATTTCCGAGGCGAACAGCTTGGCCATGGACGCTTCGACCAGTGCCGGTTTGCCGCTGTCACGCAGCGCCGCTGCGTAATGCACCATCTGCCGGGCCACGGCAATTTGCGTGGCCATGTCGGCGAGGCGGAACGCAACGGCCTGGTGTTCGATGATCGGCTTGCCAAAACTCTCGCGCTCACGGGCGTAGTCGCGGGCCGCTTCGAATGCCGCGCGGGCCATGCCCACCGATTGCGACGCGATGCCGACGCGGCCACCTTCGAGGTTGGCCAGGGCGATTCGGTAACCTTCGCCCTCTTCGCCCAAGCGGTTGGCGACCGGGACTTTAACGTCTTCGAACAGGATCTGGCAGGTGTCAGACGCGTGCTGACCGAGTTTGTCTTCGACCCGTGCGACTTTATAGCCCGGTGAATCAGTTGGCACGATCAACGCGGTGATCCCACGCTTGCCGGCAGTCGGGTCTGTCACGGCAAACACGATCACCACTCCGGCATTCTGCCCGGAGGTAATGAACTGTTTGCAGCCGTTGAGCACGTAGTGATCGCCTTCCAGGCGCGCGCGGGTTTTGAGGCCGCTGGCGTCGGAACCAGCCTGCGGTTCGGTCAGCGCAAAGGCGCCAAGCATCGCACCGCTGGCCAAGGGCTTGAGAAAGCGTTCTTTCTGATCGTCGTTGCCGTAGTGCAGGATCGGCACGCAGCCCACGGAGTTGTGCACACTCATGATGGTCGAGCACGCGCCGTCGCCGGCGGCGATTTCTTCCAGGGCCATGGCGTAAGCCAGGTAACCGGTGTCGCAACCGCCCCACTGCTCCGGCACCAGCATGCCGAAGAAGCCAAGTTCAGCCATCTCACCGATGGCTTCCTTGGGGAAGCGGTGTTCGCGATCCCACTCGGCGGCGAACGGTTTCAGCCGTTCCTGGGCAAATTGCCGGGCGGCTTCGCTGATCTGCAGTTGTTCGTCATTGGGAATCATGCCAAGTCCTTAAAATAAGCCTGTCGTACAAAATGACCGGTTGAAACACTGAACCTGTGGGAGCCAGCCTGCTCGCGAATGCGGTGTATCAGTCGATAAAAATGTCGAATGTGAATCCGCTTTCGCGAGCAGGCTCGCTCCCACATTGGAATAGCGCCGGCCTCAATAGAGGCATTCAACCGCCATGGCCGTGGCTTCGCCGCCGCCGATGCAGATCGCTGCGACGCCGCGTTTCAGGCCTTTCTGGCGCAGGGCCGAGAGCAAGGTCACGAGAATCCGCGCGCCCGATGCACCAATCGGATGGCCCAAGGCGCACGCGCCGCCGTGAACGTTGATCTTCTCGTGCGGGATTTCCAGTTTGGTCATCGTTACCAGACTGACCACGGCGAACGCTTCGTTGACTTCGAACAGTTCGACCTGGTCCAGCGACCAGCCGGTTTTCTTCATCAGCTTCTTGATCGCGCCCACTGGCGCCACCGGGAACAGGCCCGGGGTGTCGGCAAACGCCGCGTGGCCGTGAATCACCGCCAGCGGTTTCAGCCCTTGTTTCTCGGCTTCGGAACGGCGCATCAGCACCAGTGCCGCCGCGCCATCGGAGATCGAACTTGAGTTCGCCGCCGTGACCGTGCCGCCCTCGCGGAACGCCGGTTTCAACGAGGCAATCTTGTCCAGCTTGGCTTTCGGTGGCTGTTCGTCATTGCTGATCAGCACTTGCTCTTTACCAACCATGACCGACACCGGGACGATTTCGTCCTTGAAGCTGCCGTCCTTGATCGCCTGCTGCGCGCGGGTGGTCGAGGCGATGGCAAAGGCGTCTTGCGCTTCACGGGTGAAGCCGTTGGTTTCGGCGCAATCCTCGGCGAAGGTGCCCATCAGGCGGCCCTTGTCGTAGGCATCTTCCAGGCCGTCGAGGAACATATGGTCAAGCACACGCCCGTGGCCCATGCGATAACCGCTGCGCGCACGGTCCAGCAGGTACGGCGCGTTGGACATGCTTTCCATGCCGCCCGCGACCACCACGTCGGCACTGCCGGCCACCAGCATGTCGTGCGCCAGAATCGCCGCTTCCATGCCCGAACCGCACATCTTGTTCAGCGTGGTGCAACGGGTCGATTTATCCAGCCCGGCGCCCAGTGCGGCCTGGCGCGCCGGCGCCTGGCCGAGGCCGGCGGACAGGACGCAGCCGAACAGCACTTCTTCAACGGATTCGGCGTTGATGCCGGCGCGTTCGACGGCGGCGCGGATGGCCAGAGCGCCGAGTTGCGGGGCGGTCAGGCTTTTCAGTTCGCCCTGAAAACCGCCCATAGGGGTGCGGACGGCGCTGACAATAACAATCGGATCGTTGGCAATGGTCATGTCAAAACTCCTTACTTGGCGGCCATGCGCAAGGCACCGTCGAGACGGATTACCTCGCCGTTGAGCATGCTGTTTTCAATGATATGCCGGACCAGCGCGGCGTACTCGCCGGGTTTGCCCAGGCGTGGCGGGAATGGCACGCCAGCGGCCAGCGAATCGCGGACCTCCTGGGTCATGCCGGCCATCATCGGTGTTTCAAAAATGCCGGGGGCGATGGTCATCACGCGGATGCCAAAGCGCGCCAGTTCACGTGCGGCGGGCAAGGTCAGGCTGACGATGGCGCCTTTGGACGCGGCGTAAGCAGCCTGGCCGATCTGGCCCTCATAAGCAGCGGCCGAGGCCGTGTTGATGATCACGCCGCGTTCGCCATCGGCGTCCGGCTGGGTTTCAGCGATGGCGGCCGAGGCCAGGCGCAGCATGTTGAAGCTGCCGATCAGGTTGACGTTGATCACCTGGCTGAAACTGGCCAGTGCATGCGGGCCGTTCTTGCCGAGGATCTTCTCGCCACGCACGATACCGGCGCAGTTGACCAGACCGTTAAGGCCACCGAAAGCTTTGACCGTCGCCTGCACCGCCGCTTCCGCCGCTGCTTCGTTGCTGATGTCCGCAACCACGCTTTGCGCGCCCAGACGCTGGGCCTGCGCCGCAACGGCCTCGGCATTCATGTCCACCAGCATCACTTTTGCGCCGGCTGCGACCAGCATTTCAGCCGTGGCGGCACCCAGGCCGGAAGCGCCGCCGGTGACCAGAAAAACCTTGTTTTCGATCTGCATCATTGTTTCCTTGGATTCAAGCTGAAACGTTCTTCGCGGCGGCCTCTTGAGCCTTGGCGATTTCCTGGTTGCGCAAGATAAAGCGCTGCAATTTGCCGCTTGGGGTTTTCGGCAACTCGCTGACAAATTCGATTTCACGGGGATAGGAATGCGCCGCCAGACGCTTGCGCACGTGTTGGCGCAGTTCTTCGGCCAGTTCTGGTGTAGCGCGGTATTGCGAGCAGATCACGACGAAGGCCTTGACCAGTTCGGTGCGCTCCGGATCGGGTTTGCCGACCACGGCTGCCTCGACCACGGCCGGGTGCTCGATCAACGCGCTTTCGACGTCGAACGGGCCGACGCGGTAGCCGGACGTGGTGATCACGTCATCGCTGCGACCAACGAAGCTGATGCTGCCGTCCGGGTTCCACTCCACTGTATCGCCACTTAAATAATAGTCGCCGACGAACGCCTTGGTCGGCGCGCCTTCGTAGCCGTTGAACCAGCACATCGGCGATTGGGTGCGGTCGATGGCCAGAATGCCTGGCTGACCGACACCGAGTTCTTTGTACTCGTCGTCCAGCACCACGATGCGGTGGCCAGGCGAGGTAAAACCGGCGGCGCCAACGTGAACCGGATGTTCCAGCGCGTGGTGATTGCACAGGACCATGCCCAGTTCGGTCTGGCCGTAATGGTCGTGGATGACCACGTCGAGGTTGTCGGCAAACCAGCGGATCACTTCCGGGTTCAGCGGCTCGCCGGCGCTGCTGACGATGCGCAGCTTGCCTTTGATCGTTTTGGAGAACTCATCGCCGCCCGCGATCAGCAAACGGTAAGCGGTCGGGGATCCGGTGAGGTTGGTGATCCCGTACTTGTTGATCACCCGGCAGGTGCTTTCGAGGGTAAACGGGCCATCGTAAAAGGTGATCGGATGCCCCATCGACATCGGCCCGGTGACGCCGAAATAGATGCCGTAGGCCCAGCCCGGATCGGCCACGTTCCAGAACGCGTCTTCGGGACGCAAATCCACGGCGTCGCGGGTGTAGCTCTGGAAGGCGACGATGGCTTTCAGTGGCACGGACAAGGCTTTCGAAGGACCGGTGGTGCCCGAGGTGAACATGAGCAGGAACGGGTCTTCGCCGGTCAACAAAACGGGCTCGCACACGGCGGAATAATTGGCCAGTTCGGCCCAGAAGCTGTAATCGCCACGGACGATGCCCTGGCCTTTGGCACCACCGACAGTGACGGTGGTCGGGCAATCGGCGACTTCAGCGAGTTTCGGGCGATTGACCGCGTCGGTCACCACGACTTTCGCGCCCGAGCAGCCGAGACGGTGTTCGATGGCTTTGGGGCCGAATGCGGTAAACAGCGGCTGATACACCGCACCAATGCGCCAGGTGGCGAACACGGTGATCAACAATTCGATGTTGCGTGGCAGGAGGCCGGCGACCTTGTCGCCCTTCTTCACCCCTTGGGCCAGCAGGAAATTGGCAAAACGCGCAGCTTTGTCCTGCAGGTCGCTGAAGGTGTACGTGGCGCTGGCGCCATCGCGACCTTCCCAGAACAGCGCAATGCGCCCCGGCAAGGCATGCCGGTCGCAACACTCGACGCAGGCATTGAGCGCTTGCAGGGAACCGCTGAGTGCGGCGTCGACGGTGTGCTGATAATTGAACTGTGATGTGGCAGACAAGTAATCGCGCATTGCCAGAATCCCTCTGTATTTTTATTAGGTTGGGGGAACCGTATAAACCAGGGAAATACTCGCTCTGTGGGCAGAACGGGGCAATGGTCAAAGTTATCAAGTTGCGTGACTGCTTTGGCCAAGGTTCAGCAGGTGGGTTGGCAGGGATGTCCCCTTCGCGAGCAGGCTTGCTCCCACAGGGGGAGTGCATTCCAAATGTGGGAGCGAGCCTGCTCGCGAAGGGGCCAGACTGAACGACACAAAATCCGGATCAGTGCGCTTCGTTCAGAATCAGGCTGCGATAATGCCCCGGATTGGACCCCGACCACTTGCGGAACGCCTTGTAGAACGAGCTGGCATCGGCAAATCCCAACCGCGTCGCAATCTCGGCAAAGCTGATGTTCGGCTCGGCCAGCCAAACGATGGCCAGCTCCTTGCGTACGCTGTCCTTGAGCCCTTGATAGGTCTGCCCTTCTTCCGCCAGACGCCGGCGCAAGGTCGAGGCCGACATGCACAGTTGCTGTGCCAGCGGCTCGGTTTCCGGCCAGCGTTCTGCGGGCAACTGGCGCAAATCCTGTTTGATGCGGCTCGCCAGGCTCTCGGGATCGCGGTACTTGACCAGAATATTGGCTGGCGCATGAGCCAGGAAACGCTTGAGCTCTTCCGGGCTGCGCTTGATCGGGAAGTCCAGGCAGTCGGCCGAGAAAATCATCCGCGTGCGCGGCCGGTCAAAGCGCAGGTTCTGCGAGAACATCACCTGATAGTCGCCGGAAAAATCCGGTTCCGGGCAGCGCAATTCGACGGCCAGGATAGGAATTCGCCGCCCGGCCAGCCAACAGGCCACGCCATGGACGATCATCCAGTAGGTGAAATAGGTGAAGGCGCGGCGCGGGTCCTGGTCGTCCTCCAGCAGCACGATTTCGGCCAGGCTTTGTTGGCGAACCAATTGCGCGGGCAGGTGTTCGAGCATCAACGACAGAAAGCTCAACCCCGAGGTTAAACCGGCTGCGAGGCTCGGCTGGACCATCGAGCAGCGGCACAGAAATTCCAGGCTGCCGGACTTGAGCTTGCGCGGGTCCATGCCAAAAAATTCGTCATCGCCGCGCCGGGCCAGCAAGCGCCAGAGCCGCGCATAGGCGGTGGCCGGAACACGGGCATCGGTGGTTTGCAGCCAGGCCGGATCGATGCCGACCTTGTTCAACACCTCATCGGTGGCCTGGCCGGGGGCGCAACTTTGCAGCAGCGCTTCGCGCACCAGTTGAATGGAGATGGTGTCTTTTTCCGACATTGAGCGCGGTGAGCCTTGTTGTTTTTTGAGTGCGGGCATCTTACCGCAGCCCGCTTGAGCAAAGGAGATCCCCGGTGGAAGGAGCCCCCCTGTGGGAGCACCGGGTGGATCAGGGGAATGGGTGATGTTCAGGCTCGTTCAGGTTAGGTTCAGGTAAATGGCAATCAACCCCATATGGGAATGAGTGTCATTATGTTACAAATTAGCACCCTATCTAATTTCACCGGTGCTGAATGCTCGTCCCTTTCCTGATCATGCTGCGCGAAGGCATTGAAGCCGCGTTGATCGTTGGCATCATCGCCAGCTACCTCAAGCAAACCGGCCGTGGCCAGTGGATGCCCGCCGTGTGGATCGGAGTGTTCCTCGCCGCCGCCCTGGCCCTGCTGGTGGGCGGTGGCCTGGAGCTGGTCAGTGCCGAGTTTCCGCAGAAACAACAAGAGCTGTTTGAAGGTGTGGTCGGTCTGGTGGCCGTCGGCATTCTCAGTTCCATGGTGTTCTGGATGCGCAAAGTGGCGCGTTCGATCAAGCATTCCTTGCACGTATCCCTTGATCACGCGCTGACCGGTTCCAGAAACCAGGTGTTCGCGCTGATCGCCATGGTGTTTTTCGCCGTGGCCCGGGAAGGCCTGGAGACAGTGTTTTTCCTGCTCGCCGTGTTCCAGCAAAGCGAAGGCCCCGCCGCACCCATCGGCGCCCTGCTCGGTCTGGTCCTGGCCATCGTCATCGGTTTCCTCATCTACACCGGCAGCATGCGCCTGAACCTCAGCGCGTTTTTCCGCTGGACCGGGTTGTTCATCCTCGTAGTCGCCGCCGGCATTCTCGCCAACTCGGTGCAGGCGCTGCATGAGGCCGGGCTGTGGAATCACCTGCAAAGCGTGCTGTTCGACGTCAGCGCCACGCTGCCGATGGACGGCCCGCTGGGCTCGGTGTTGGCCGGCATGTTCGGCTATCAGGACGCGCCAACCGTCAGCACCCTCGGCGCTTATCTGATTTACCTGGTGGTGGCGCTGGTGATGTTTTTTCTCCCGGCCCCGCCGCCCGCTAAACAGTCTTCTTCCGTTTCCAGTCAGTAAGGGCTTTCATGTCAACGCCTACTCCAAACGTGGCCGCACCTTCCAGGGCATTGCGCTGGGCGGTGGCCGGTTCGGTGATCGTGATGATCGCTGCCGGCGGCCTGTTCTACTACGCCTCGAAAATGGCCGCGGCCAAGCGTCAGGCCAACCATGACGAAATCGTGGTGAACATCCACCCGCACAGCTGCGAACCGAATGCGCTGACGGTCCCGGCCGGTCGCGCCAGTTTCCGCATCGTCAACCGCTCGGACCGCGCCGTTGAATGGGAAATCCTCGACGGTGTGCTGGTGCTCGAAGAGCGCGAGAACATCGCGCCGGGCCTGAGCCAGGTGATCAACGCCAACCTTGCGCCCGGCGACTACACCATCACCTGCGGTTTGCTCAGCAACCCGCGCGGCACCTTGCACGTGACCCCGACGGCCGCGTCCGACGCCGCCGCCAAGGCCAAACCATCGATGGTCGCGTTCATCGGGCCGCTGTCGGAGTTTCGTGTGTACCTGAGCAGCCAGGGCAGCGCGCTGATCAAAGCCACCACCGCCCTTGAGCAAGCGATCGAAGCCGGCGACCTGAGCCAGGCGCAAGCCTTGTACGTGCCGGCCCGTGTCGCGTATCAACGCATCGCCCCGGCCGCCCAGCGCCTGGCCGAACTGGACAACGCGATCAACGCCCGTGCCGACTATTTCGAAAAACGCGAACAGGACCCGGCCTTCGTCGGCTTCCATCGCCTGGAATATGCGCTGTTCCAGCAACGCAACCTCGACGGTCTGACGCCGGTTGCGCTACGCCTGACCCGCGATGTCACCACACTCAAACAGCAACTGCTGGCCGAGCCGCTGCCGCCGGAGCAACTGGTGAACATTGTGGTGCGCAACCTCAACACCCTCGCCGATGTACGCGCCAGTAGCGGTGAGGAAGAACGCTACAGCCACACCGACCTCAACGGTTTCGCCGCCAACCTCGACGTCGCGCGCAAAGTCGTCGAGCTGTTGCGACCGATGCTGAGCAAGTCCGCCGCTGACGTGCTGCCGAAGATCGACAGCGCCCTCGCCGCCTTCGACAGCGAACTCAATGGCCTCAAGGTCAAGGATGGCTACGCCAGCTACGACAGCATCAGTGCCGAACAACGCAAACAGATCGCCGACAAGGCCCAGGCACTGGCCGACGCCCTCGACACCATCGATCCCGCCCTTGGCCTGTCCGGCCTGTAAGCAGAAGACGACATTCAGATGAACGATTCAGAGCAATTCAACCTCCAGCGTCGCCGGGTCTTGATGGGCATGGGCGCCGCCGGCGTGGCACTGGCCGGCACCGCCCTGAGCTGCCCGGCGATGGCCGCCAGCCCCGCGCAAGTCACCGAAGCGCCGAGCAGCGACAAGACCGAAGACCGCCATGCGTTCCATGGCAAATACCAGACTGGCATCGTCACCCCGCGCCCGGCCTCCGGCATGCTGGTGTCGTTTGATGTGTTGGCCAGTGACCGCGAAGACCTCGAGCGGCTGTTCCGTACCCTCAACGAGCGCATCGCGTTTTTGATGAAGGGCGGCCCGGTGACCCAGGTCGATCCAAAACTGCCGCCGGTGGACTCCGGGATTCTCGGCCCAGTGGTGACCCCGGACAATCTGACTATTACCGTCTCGGTGGGCGAGTCGCTGTTTGATGAGCGTTTCGGACTGGCGGGCGTCAAGCCCAAACGCCTGATCCGCATGGTCGGTTTCCCCAACGATGCGCTGGAAGCTGACTGCTGCCACGGCGACCTGAGCTTGCAGTTCTGTTCCAACACCACTGACACCAACATCCACGCCCTGCGCGACATCGTGAAAAACCTCCCGGATTTGCTGCTGGTGCGCTGGAAGCAGGAAGGCAGCGTGCCGCCGCAAGCCCCGGCGAAACCGGGTGTTCCGGCACAGAGCGCGCGCAACTTCCTCGGTTTCCGCGACGGTTCGGCGAATCCGGATTCCAACAACGCCAAGACCATGGATAGCGTCGTCTGGGTCCAGCCTGGCAGCGATGAACCGGCCTGGGCGGCGAATGGCAGCTATCAAGCGGTGCGGATCATCCGCAACTTCGTTGAGCGCTGGGACCGCACGCCGTTGCAGGAACAGGAAAGCATCCTCGGACGCGTCAAAAGCTCCGGAGCCCCCATGGGCGGCGCCCATGAAACCGAGGTTCCGGACTACGCCAAGGACCCGGAAGGCAAATTGACCAAACTCGACGCGCACATCCGCCTGGCCAACCCGCGTACCGCCGCGACCCAGGCCAACCTGATCCTGCGCCGGCCGTTCAACTACTCCAATGGCGTGAACAAGAACGGTCAGCTCGACATGGGCCTGCTGTTCATCTGTTACCAGGCCGATCTGGAAAAAGGCTTCATCACCGTACAAACCCGACTGAACGGCGAACCGCTGGAGGAATACCTCAAGCCCGTCGGCGGCGGCTATTTCTTCACCCTGCCGGGTGTCACGGGCGATCAGGACTTCGTCGGTCGCTCGCTGCTGGACGCCACCCATTCAACAACCACCGCATAACAACTCCCAACACGGAACCGCCCCATGAAAAAGTCGCCCCTCGCTTTGCTGCTGACCCTTGGCTTGCTCAACCCTGCGCTTTCAGCGTTCGCGGCGACAGCGCCGTTGGACCTGGTGGGGCCGGTGTCGGACTACAAGATCTACGTCACCGAACAACTGGACGAACTGGCCAGCCACACCCAGCAATTCACCGACGCGGTGAAAAAAGGTGACCTGGCCACCGCGCAAAAGCTCTACGCCCCGACCCGCGTCTACTACGAGTCGATCGAGCCAATTGCCGAGCTGTTCAGTGACCTGGACGCGTCCATCGACTCCCGTGTCGACGACCACGAAAAAGGCGTGAAAGCTGAAGACTTCACCGGTTTCCACCGCATCGAATACACGCTGTTCTCGGAGAAAAGCACCCAGGGCCTGGGCGACCTCGCCGACGGCTTGAACAAAGACGTCAAGGACCTGCAAACCCGCGTGGCCGGCCTGACCTTCCCGCCTGAGAAAGTCGTCGGCGGCGCCGCGGCGTTGCTGGAAGAAGTGGCGGCGACCAAGATCTCCGGCGAAGAAGACCGTTACAGCCACACCGACCTGTATGACTTCCAGGGCAACGTCGACGGCGCGAAGAAAATAGTTGATTTGTTCCGTCCGCAGATCCAGAAGCAGGATGCAGCGTTCATCGCCAAGGTCGACAAGAACTTCGCGACCGTGGACAAGATCCTGGCCAAGTACAAGACCAAGGACGGTGGTTTCGAAACGTATGACAAAGTGAAAGAGAGCGACCGTAAAGCGCTGGTTGGGCCGGTGAATACGTTGGCTGAAGATTTGTCGACGTTGCGGGGCAAGCTCGGGTTGAACTGAGTTTTTGTAGCGTCTGGGCTGTCCCCTTCGCGAGCAGGCTCGCTCCCACAGGGGGTTTGTGTCGTTCACAAATCCAGTGTGGGAGCGAGCCTGCTCGCGAAGGCATTATCACTACCACCGATATTCCCCCCGCCTTTCCCATACCCGCGCTACCATCCCCCGCAAACAACAAAAGCTCACGGAAGACTCACCTCATGACCACCCCCGCCTTCGACCTGCGCCCATTAATGGTCGCCAACATGGCCTGCTCCATGTCGATGATGGCGTTCGTCTCGTTGATCGGCCCGATTGCCCGGGTGCTGGGCCTGGCCACGTGGCAGGCCGGTGCGGCGGTTACCGTGTCCGGGGTGATCTGGATGCTGCTGGCCCGTCCGTGGGGCCAGGCCAGCGACCGCTATGGCCGGCGCCGTATTCTGCTGATCGCCACCGCCGGTTTCACCCTCGCCTATTGGGCCTTGTGCCTGTTCATCGACGCTTCATTGCGATTCTTGCCATCCGCGTTGCTGGGGTTCATCGGCTTGATGATCGGCCGTGGCTTGATCGGCGTGTTCTATGCCGCGATCCCGGTGGGAGGCAACGCGCTGATCGCCGACAACATCGAGCCGCAGCACCGCGCCAAAGCCATGGCGGCGTTAGGTGCGGCCAACGCCTGTGGCCTGGTGATCGGGCCGGCCATCGCTGCGTTGCTCTCGCGTTTCAGTTTGAGCCTGCCGTTCTACGCCATGGCTGTCCTGCCGTTGCTGGCCTTTCTGGTGTTGCGCTTCAAGCTCAAGGGCCAAGAATTGCACCTGCGGCAAGTTCCGCGCAAGGTCCACCTGAATGATCCGCGCCTGCGCCGGCCGATGGCGGTCGCGTTTGTGGCGATGTTGTGTGTGTCGATTGCGCAGATCACCGTCGGCTTCTTCGCCCTCGACCGACTCGGCATGAGCCCGGCCGACGCCGCGCAAACGGCGGGCATCGCCCTGACCATGGTCGGGTTCGCGCTGATCTGTTCGCAACTGGTGGTGCGCCGACTGGAATGGCCGCCGCTGCGGTTGATCCGCGCGGGTGCACTGGTGGCGTCCGTGGGATTTGCCGGCAGCATCCTGGCAAATACCGCGTGGGGCTTGTGGCTGTGCTTTTTCGTGTCGGCGGGCGGGATGGGGTTGATCTTTCCGTCGTTCGCAGCGCTGGCGGCAAACGCCGTGGATGCCTCGGAGCAAGGCGCGACGGCGGGCTCTATCGGCGCTGCGCAAGGCTTTGGCGTGGTCATCGGGCCACTGGCAGCCACCTTGATCTACGACCTCGAACCGCGCCTGCCCTATCTGGTGGCCGCGGCGTTACTGCTGCTGGTGGCCCTGTGGCCAAAGCCCCCGGCAGCGCGCAGCCTTACAGAATCCGATAGAGCAACCGCTCGATCCGCACCCGACTGACGCGCGTGAGGAACTTGGCCACGGCCGGCGGGTAGTCCAGCAGCGTTTCGAGGTCCTGGTAACGCTCGATGCGCTTTGTGTTCTGGAAAATCTCCACCAGCTCAGCCTTGCGCGGCTCGAGCAACTCGCCTTTCGGGTCATCGATCAGCAGTGCGTTTTCCAGGTCGAGACGGAACGCGCGCGGGTTGAGGTTGTTGCCGGTCAGCAAGGTGTAGCGCTGGTCGATCCACATGCCTTTGAGGTGATAGGTGTTGTCGCCGTCACGCCACAAATGCAGGTTCAACTTGCCGCTGTCGATGCTGTGTTGATGGCGTTTGGCAAAACGTCGCAGGCTGATTTCGTAGAGATACGGCAGCGCCGCAATCACCTTGAACGGCTCGCTCGGCGGGATATAGAAGTCGTTGGCGGTCTTGTCGCCGACCACAATGTCGACCTTCACGCCCCGGCCCAGCGCCCGGTTGATTTCCCGGGTCACGGCCAGCGGCAGGTTGAAGTACGGCGTGCAAATGGTCAGTTGATGCTGGGCGCTGGCGATCAGCTCGCAAATCACCCGGTTCAATGGATTGTTCTTGCCCACACCGAGCAAGGGACTGACGCACAAACCACCTTTGAGCGTGGTGCCCGCCGTGGTGTCGTAGGCCGCGTGCTTGAGACGGCTGCGCAGGTCGCCGATGTCATTGCGCAGGCTGCGGGTGGTCGGCAGGTTCGGCAAGTCGAGGCGGTGCACGGCTTTGGACGCGATGAAACCGTGCTGGATCAGGTGCTGCATGGAGTTGGCCAGCGCCTGGTTCTGCAGCACGTGATAACGGTCGAAGCGGTATTTGTCGAACTTGTGCAGGTACACGTTGTTCAGGCTCGCGCCGCTGTAGATCACGCAGTCATCGATGACGAAGCCTTTCAAATGCAGCACGCCGAACAGCTCGCGGGTCTGCACCGGCACGCCATACACCGGCACTTCACTGGCGTGGGTGCGGGTCGCTTCCTGATACCACGCCGAGTTGCCCGGTTGCTTGCCCGCACCAATCAAGCCGCGCTGGGCGCGCAGCCAGTCCACCACCACGACCACGTCCAATTGCGGACGCACCAGTTTGGCGGCGTGCAAGGCATCGAGGATTTCCTGCCCGGCTTCGTCCTGTTGCAGGTACAGCGCGACGATATAGATGCGGTGCGTGGCCTGGGCGATTTTCTCCAGCAGGCAACGACGAAACTCGGCAGCGCCGGAAAGGATGGTGACGGCATCGGCGGTCAGCGGAAAACTGCGCAGTTTGGGCAGCAGAGAGCGTTTGAAAAGCGACGGCATAGGGCTCGCAATGGGTCGAATCCGGAGAATTCAAGAGCTTACACCATGGATCGGTTCGGGTCTTGTTACTGTCTGTAATACCGCCTTCGCGAGCAGGCTCGCTCCCACATTTGAAATGCACTCTCCTGTGGGAGCGAGCCTGCTCGCGAATAGGCCATAACCAACAATGAAAATTTTAAGTTGACCATGGAGAACGAACGTTCTACTGTTTGCCACATGAACGAATTAACCAGCAACACCACACGCGACATCATTCTGGATGTCACCGAAAAGTTGATCTATAAAAGTGGCATCGCGGCCACCGGCATGGACCTTCTGGTGAAAACCGCCGGCGTCTCCAGAAAAAGTATCTACCGCTACTTCGCCAACAAGGAGGAGCTGACCGTCGCGGCCCTGCAACGCCGCGACGTGCGCTGGATGCACTGGTACAAAACCGCCGTTGATCAGGCTGAAACACCGGCCGATCGTCTGCTCAATCTGTTTACCGTGCTCAAAGCCTGGTTCGCCTCCGAAGGCTTCCGCGGCTGCGCCTTCATCAACACCAGCGGCGAAACCGGCGACCCGCAAGATCCGGTCCGCCTGGTCGCCAAGGAACACAAACAGAAGCTGCTCGACTACGTACGCGAGCTCTGCACCGAACATGGCGCCACCGATCCGGAGAAGACGGCCAGACAGCTGCTGATCCTGATCGACGGCGCCATTACCGTGGCGCTTGTCATGGGTGATCACAGTGCCGCCGATAATGCGCAATGCATGGCGCGAAAGTTATTGGACCTGTAACACTTTATATAAGCGCTACAACGTGTTTGAACTTTACTTTTATTGGGAGACTTTACATGTCTAACGCTGAAGTTCGTCCGCCATTGCCCCCTTTCACCCGCGAGTCGGCCATCGAAAAAGTTCGCCTGGCCGAAGACGGCTGGAACTCTCGCGACCCGCAACGGGTGTCGCTGGCCTACAGCCTGGACACCAAATGGCGTAACCGCGCCGAGTTCGCCTACAACCGCGAAGAAGCCAAAGGTTTCCTGACCCGCAAATGGGCCAAGGAACTGGATTACCGCCTGATCAAGGAACTCTGGGCCTTCACCGGCAACCGCATCGCCGTGCGCTATGCCTATGAATGGCACGACGACTCGGGCAACTGGTTCCGTTCCTACGGCAACGAAAACTGGGAATTTGATGAGAACGGGCTGATGGCTAACCGGTTTGCCTGCATCAACGACCTGCCGATCAAGGAAAGCGAGCGCAAGTTCCACTGGCCGCTGGGACGTCGGCCGGATGATCATCCGGGGCTGTCTGACCTGGGACTGTAAATTCAAACTGTAGGAGTGAGCCTGCTCGCGATGGCTGAGTGTCAGTCGATACATACATTGACTGATACACCTCAATCGCGAGCAGGCTCACTCCTACAGGGGTTTTGTGTGGGTTATGCGGCTGCGGTGGCCGGTTTGGATTGTGCCTTGGCCTCTAGCTCACGCACCAACGGCAAGACGCGCTGGCCGAAATACTCCACCTCTTCCTGAAAATGCAGAAACCCCGCCAACACCAGGTCCACGCCCACCGCCTTCAGTGCCACGATCCGCTCGGCAATCTGTTGCGGCGTGCCGATCAGGTTGGTCTTGAAGCCATCGTTGTATTGCACCAGATCTTCAAACGTCGACTTCGCCCAATTGCCCTCACCTTCCGGCGACGCCTTGCCAGCTTGTTTCGCCGCATCGCCAAAGGCATTCACTGCCTCCGGATCGGCCTGATCGATGATTTGTGCCAGCACCGCCCTTGCCTCTTCTTCGGTGTCCCGAGCGATGACAAACGCATTCACGCCGATTTTCACCGAATGATTATTCTCGGCAGCCTTCACGCGGATATCGTCGACTTGCGCCTTGATGCCTTCTGGGGTGTTGCCGTTGGTGAAGTACCAATCCGACACCCGCGCCGCCATGTCTCGGGCGGCACGCGAGCTGCCGCCCTGAAAGATTTCCGGCTGGCCCAGCGGCTTGGGTTTGAGGCTGTAGTTGTCGAAACGGTAGAAGTCGCCGCGAAAGGTGAAGTTGTCCTGGCTCCAGATGCCCTTGAGCGAACGTATGAACTCCTCGGAACGGCGATATCGCTCGTCGTGCTCCAGCCAATGCTCGCCAATCGCCTGAAACTCACCTTTGAACCAGCCGCTGACGATGTTCACCGCGACTCGTCCATTGGTCAGTTGATCGATGGTCGCCAACTGCTTGGCCGCCAGCGCCGGTTGCCACGGGCCGGGCAGGATCGCGGCGATCACTTTGAGTGTGGTGGTGGCGGCCAGCAGCGCGTGACTGAAGGCAACCGACTCATGCTGGTATTCGGCGCCGTAACCGGCCGTGAAGCGGATTTGGGTCAGGGCGTATTCGAACCCCGCGGCTTCGGCCAGTTGCGCCAGTTTGCGGTTGTAGTCGATGCCCCAGTGGGTGCGTTGCTCGATCTTGCTGACCACCAGCCCGCCGCTGACGTTCGGCACCCAGTAGGCAAATTTGACGGCTTGCTGACTCATTGGCGTGTCCTCGGGACTCAGGGATGTGCCAAGGGTTAGAGCAGCAACCGTGCCAGTGCTGAAATGGTGGTTTTGCGGGGTTTTCAGGGGGATTGGCTGTCGGGCATCAGGGCGATTTGTCGATGCACTGTTGGTGGGGCAACAGATTGAGCTGATGGGGCCAGACAAGTCGCCGCAGAAGTCGGATCTAGGTAAGATACCGCCCCTTCCCCGCAGCCCTTTCCTGCACCCCGCCGAATAAGCCGATTCCATGCCTTTCGAACTCAGCGTTGACCTCACCACCCTGGCCATTCTGGCCGTCGTTGCCTTTATTGCCGGTTTCATCGACGCGATTGCCGGAGGTGGCGGCTTGCTCACCACGCCGGCACTGCTCACCGCTGGCCTGCCGCCGCACCTGGTGCTGGGCACCAACAAGTTGAGTTCGACCTTCGGTTCGGCCACCGCCAGCTTCACCTTCTACCGGCGCAAGCTGTTCCATCCGCGGCAGTGGGTGCATGCCATCGTCGGCACCCTTGTCGGTGCATTGACCGGTGCCATCGTCGCGCATTACTTGCCCGCCGAGTGGCTGAACAAAATGCTCCCGGTGATCGTCTTCGCCTGCGGCGTGTACCTGTTGTTCGGTGGCACACCCAAGGCTCCGCTGGACAGCGATGCACCGATCAAGAAAAAGTGGCAATCGACCCAAGGCTTCAGCCTCGGTTTCTACGACGGTGTGGCCGGTCCCGGTACTGGCGCATTCTGGACCGTCAGCACGCTGCTGATGTACCCCATCGACCTGGTGAAGGCCAGCGGCGTGGCGCGCAGCATGAACTTCGTCAGCAACATTGCGGCGCTGTCGGTGTTTGTGTTTTCCGGGCAGGTGGACTGGATCATCGGCCTGAGCATGGGCGTGTCGGTGATGGCCGGCGCATTCTTTGGTGCTCGCACCGCCATCAGCGGCGGCGCGAAGTTCATCCGTCCGGTGTTTATCACCGTGGTGCTGGGCTTGACCGTGCGCTTAGCTTGGCAGCACTGGTTCAGCGTGGCCTAAGCGCCGCGCCACATAGACGTCGATCAGGTAACGGGCAATCGAGCGCGACGCCGGCAACGGCGGTAGCGCGTGGACGTTGAACCACTGGGCGTCCTCGATTTCGTCTTCCTGACAGACGATCTCGCCGCCGGCGTACTCGGCATGGAAGCCGAGCATCATCGAATGCGGGAACGGCCAGCACTGGCTGCCCAGGTACTGGATGTTCTTGACCTCGATCTGCACTTCCTCGCGAACCTCACGAATCAGGCAGTCCTCGGCCGACTCACCCGGCTCGGCAAACCCGGCCAACGTGCTGTAGACCCCGCTGACAAAACGCGGCGAACGCGCCAGAAGCACTTCATCGCCACGGGTTACCAGTACGATCATGCTCGGCGAGATCCGTGGGTAATAGCGCAAATCACACGGCTCGCAGTACATCGCCCGCTCACGCGGAACCTGTGTTGCGGCCTGACCACAGTTGCCGCAAAAGCGATGCTCGCGGTACCAGGTGCCAATTTGCGCGGCATAGCCGAGCACCTTGTACACCGTGTGATCGCCCTCGAGCATGAACGCGCGCAGGCCTTTCCAGTTGCAACCCGCCACCTCGCTGGCACTGCGCAGTTCCAGCAGGTAGACCGGCTCACCGTCGAGATGGCCAATGCCGTGTTCGGCGAGAATCGACAAGTCCTGGCGCTTGAGCCATTCACGCGGGAACAGCGCGCCATTGTCATCGAACAGGAAGCCTTCCGGGCTACGGGCCACGGCCCAGCCGCCGGGTAGGTCGGTGTCCAGTACTGCGGTGGTCCAGCGTGAAGTCATGTTTAATCAGTCCAGAAATTCGGGTTTCTGTTTGCTCATATGGGCGGCCATGGCCACGCGCAAATCAGTGGATTGCAGCATGGCGGCGTTCCAAGTGGCGACGTATTCGAGGCCGTCGTCGATGCGGTGGTCACGCATGTAGCTGATCATCTCTTTGGTGCCGGTGACCGCAATCGGCGACTTGCTGGCGATTTCCCGGGCAATGCCCATGACGCCATCCAGCAGGCTGGCACTGTCGCTGTAAACGCGATTGACCAGGCCGATGCTGCGCGCTTCCTCGGCGCCAAACGTGCGACCAGTGTAAGCCAGTTCACGCAGCATGCCGTCACCGATGATACGCGGCAAGCGTTGCAAAGTGCCTACATCGGCGGCCATGCCGATGTCGATTTCCTTGATCGAGAATTGTGCGTCTTCGGCGGCGTAACGCATGTCACACGCAGCGATCAGATCAATCGCGCCACCCAGGCAATAGCCCTGAATTGCCGCCAGCACTGGCTTGCGGCAATTATCGACGGCATTGAACGACGCTTGCAGGGCGAGGATCTTGCGGCGCAGCAGACGTGCATTGCGGCCGACATCCTTGCCCAGTTCATTGGCCACGCCGGCCAGCATCATCAGATCGATGCCGGAAGAGAAATGCTTGCCGGCGCCACTGAGCACCACCACGCGCGCTTCATCGGTGTCGTCGATCCACTGGAATATTTCGATGATCTCGCTCCAGAACGCGGCGTTCATGGAGTTGATCTTTTCCGGACGGTTGATCTGCACATGGGCGATGTTGTCGGCGAGTTCGACGGTGAACGCGGTGTACTGAGACATGGCAGTGATCCTTTTACCGGGCAAAAAATGAGGTCCGGACTATAACAAGGCATTGAGGGGGGGAGTAAGGCAGTGGTTCGGCCAAAAGCGGGACTGGCTTCAAGTTCTTTGGTGTCCGGGCTGGCCCCTTCGCGAGCAGGCTCGCTCCCACATTGGATTTATGGCGTTCACAAATCCCCTGTGGGAGCGAGCCTGCTCGCGAAGGCCGCACCGCCGATCTAACAGCCCTTCACCGCGACAAACGCCGCCGTCTCATAAGGCACCGTCACCACATCCCGCCCACGCAACGCCGGCTCCCCGGCAATCAACGCCCGAACCTGCTCATCCACCTTCGCCCGCTGCGCCTGCGGCAGCGCCGCAATAAAACTGGTTGAACGCACCCGATTGAAAATCACATCCTCAGGCGCCCCTGTATGACCATGGCTGAAATGCTGCGCCCGCAACGGCCCGAACGCCGGATGAGGAAACGCCCGACGCCAGGCACCGGTGTAATAACGTGGCGTATCACCTTCCAGCGCATTGACGATCGCATCCAGTTTCGGCACCCAACTCACCTTGGTATCGCGCACGTTCCACACCAACCCCAACCGCCCGCCAGGTTTCAGGACTCGGGCAATTTCGGTCAGCGCTTCAGCGCTGGCAAACCAGTGAAAGGCCTGGGCGCAGACCACCACGTCCACGCAGGAATCCGGCAGCGGCAGGTCCATGGCGGTGCCGCTCACCGCCAACACCTCGGGATAGGCCAGGGAGAGTTTTTCCAGCATCTGCGGTACGGGCTCGACGGCAATCACCTGAGCCCCGGTCACCAACAAGCGGCCAGTGAATTTGCCGGTGCCAGCGCCAAGATCGATCACGGTGCTGTCTGCGTTCAAGCCCAGCGTACCGGTCAACCAGTCGGCCACGGCCGGCGGATAGTCCGGGCGGCCGCGAACATAGGTGTCGGCGCCGGTTTTGTATCCCGCCGCTGCAGAATGATGAACGTGGTCTTTCATGGCAGTTCTCCGCTGGACAACGAATGCTGTCGAGCATAGCGCCAAGGTTTAAGCTTTCCTCGTAATGATCGCCAGAAAGAAATGAATAATTGTTCACGCTGCGGTGTTCTTGTATCAGCACCCCGAACGATCGTGGATCAAACCCTGGAGCCTTGCCCATGAACCTGCGTTTTGCTGTTTTCACCGCCCCGCTGCTGCTTGCCGGTTGTCTGACGGCAGCACTGACCAGTTCCCTGGCCCTGGCCCATGGCGACGAAGATGAGCCCGCCAAACCGAACTGCCCGAAAGGCCAGGTCTACGACTCCAGATCGCAAAAATGCCTGAAGCAGACCAGCAGTCTGCTGCCGGATACCGATCGCACCAATTACGCCTATCGTCTGGCCAAGGACGGTCGCTACGAAGAAGCCCTGGCCCTGCTCGATACGCTGAAAGAACCGAACACCGCCAAAGCCTTGAACTATCGCGGCTACGCTACGCGTAAACTGGGGCGCACCGACGAAGGCATCGGTTATTACCTGCAATCGGTCAAACTCGACCCGCAGTATGCGCAAGTGCGCGAGTACCTCGGCGAGGCGTATGTGATCAAAGGCCGGCTGGATCTGGCGCAAGAGCAGTTGCAGCACATCAAATCGATCTGCGGCAGCACCTGCGAGGAATACCAGGACCTGGCTGAAGCGATAAACGATTCATCGAAAACCTGACACCGAATAAACGACGGAGGTCGCTATCGCCAGCGATCAGGCAATACGGGCAGAACTGGGCCAACATCTGGCGCGTTTGTGGCGCTATGGCTTGCTGCTGTCCCGGCAACGGCATGTGGCTGAAGACCTGGTGCAGGCGACCTGCGTGCGGGCGCTGGAGCGTGCCGGACAGTTTGTCCCCGGCACGCGCATGGACCGCTGGCTGCTGAGCATTCTGCATTCGATCTGGCTCAACGAAGTGCGCGCGCGACGGGTGCGTCAGGGGCAAGGATTGGTAGACGCAGAAAGCCAGTTATCGTTTGACGGCGAGCACGCGGCGCAAACCCATGTGCGCGCGGCTCAAGTGATCCGGCGTGTCGACGCGTTGCCCGAAGCCCAGCGCGAAACGGTGTACCTGGCGTACGTCGAAGGTTTGTCGTACCGCGAAGTCGCCGAGGTCCTGCAAGTACCCGTCGGGACGGTCATGAGCCGGCTCGCCGCGGCACGTGTGAAACTGGCCGAATATCCACCGCTGCACGCTGTACCGAACCCTTCCTCGGGAGAACGTCGATGAACGACCGCGCCACACCCTCAGACGAGCAACTCGTGGCCTACCTCGACGACCAGCTCGATGCCGAGCAACGCGCCCGCATCGACACGGCCATCACCGAGGATTCGACGCTCAACCTGCGCCTGCAATGGCTGGCCCGCAGCAGCCTGCCGTTCAAGGACGCGTTTGCCCAATTGTCGCAACAGGCGCCCATGGATCGTTTGCAGTCCATGCTCGACACCTTGCCATCGCCGGAACGCCCGTCGATGGATCGTCGCTGGTTTCTGGCGGCCGCGGCCGGGTTGGTGGCCAGCAGCGTGCTGGCGGACCGCTTGTTCCTCGGCTGGCAATTGAGCCAGGAAAAGCACAATTGGCGCGGGTTGGTGGCGGATTACATGGCCCTCTACGTGCCAGAAACCCTGGAGCACTTGCCCAGCGATGAAGCCACCCAGCTTGCGCAACTGCGCTCCATCGATACGCGCCTGGGCCTGAACCTTGCGCCCGCGAAGCTGACCTTGCCGCGCTCTGAGTTCAAGCGCGCGCAAATCCTCGAATACGATGGTGTGCCGATTGCCCAGATCACCTACCTGGACCCGGCGAATGGTCCGATGGCGCTGTGCGTCACGCTTTCCAATAGCGGCAGCCGGCACTTCGCCCGTGAGCGTCGGCACGGCATGAACGTCGTGTATTGGGCGGACATGGAGCACGCGTGGATGCTGATCGGGCACAACCCGGCGGCGGAGCTCGAAGACATGGCGAAGTTATTACGATCCCGGCTCAGTACCTAGTTCTGCGCGTTCCTGTGGCGAGGGAGCTTGCTCCCGCTCGGCTGCGCAGCAGTCGTAAAACCAGCAAACACGGTTTAACAGGCAGAACGCAAGGGGCCGCTTCGCTGCCCAGCGGGAGCAAGCTCCCTCGCCACAACGGTCGGTGCTGGATCAGGGTTGGGTGGGCAGCCATAACCGGAAACGTGCGCCGCCCAGTGGCGATGGCTCAACCGTCAACGTGCCGCCCTGCGCTTCAAGCGCCCGACGGCTGATCGCCAGCCCCAAACCAAACCCGCCCGTGGCCCTGTCCCGGCTGCGGTCCAGTCGATAGAACGGCTCGAAAATCCGCTCCCGCTCGTCATCCGGAATGCCGATCCCGTCGTCATCCACCCAGATCTCACAGCCCTTCGCACACACCTGCACGCCAACCTGAATGCGTTTTTCGCAATAACGCATGGCGTTGCGCAGCAGGTTCTGGATCGCGCGGGCGGTCAGGCGCGGGTCGAGCGTGAAGCGTTCAAGTTGGCCGTGAAGCAGCACATCCATGACGATGTGCGGCGATTCCAGCTCTTCATCAACGCTGCCCAGAATGCTGTCGATAAACTCGTCCAGCGCCACTTCAACCTGCTCCGGCAGTTGCGCCGGGTTTTGCAGGCGGCTGTAGGACAGCAATTCCAGGACCAATTCATCCAGCTCACGGATGTGCGCGACCAACCCTTGCAAGCGCTCGCGACTGGTCACGGGCAAGTCATCGGACAGTGCCAGCGCCAGGCCGAAATCCAGGCGGGTCAGCGGCGTGCGCAGTTCGTGAGAGACAGCGTTAAGCAAGTCGCGCTGCTGATTCAGCAGGTTTTCGATGTCGCCGGCCATGGTGTCGAAGACATTGGCCAGGCTGCCGATGTTGGAGTGCCGGGAAATCCGTGTGCGTTCGCTCAGGTGGCCTTTGCCGAAACGCTCGGCGGTGCCTTTGAGTCGCTCCAGGTCGCGCCAGTGCGGACGCAGCCACAGTAGCAGGCAGGCGAGCATGGTCGCCCCGATCAGCACGTTGATACTCCAGTACAACAGGCTGACGTCCATCGGGTCCGGCGGCACGATCATCTGCACCACCGTCTCCGCGTTCAGCGGCGCCACAGCCAGTGTGCGCCAGCCCCAATCGCCGATGCGCACCACGTTTTCGCCGCTTTGCAGGCGTTCGCGCTCGTACAAAGTGAAGTCGGGGTCGTCATTGCGCGTCAACGCGATGTGCAGCGGGGCGAAATCCTTGTCCATCTCGACCGCCAGCGCCGGCCACTGCGCTTCGGGCACGGCGTGGAACTGTTTGACGATGAGGGTTTGCAAGCCGCGCGAATAGTCGAGGTTGTAAGTGACGAAGCGCTCGTGGAAGACCTTGATCACCAGGTCCGGCACCAGGTAAATCGCCGCGCTGAACGAGACGATGGTCACCAGATACAGGCGAAACAGAATTCTGAACATCGTCTCAGCATTCCCACTCGGAACGGCTGAACAGGTAGCCCTTGCCCCATACCGTCTTGATCTTGCGCGCCTCGCCCGCGTGGTCGTCGAACTTGCGCCGCAACTTGGAAATCGCCACGTCCACCGAACGGTCGGTGCCGTTGAATTCGATACCGCGCAGGCGCTGCAGGATCTGGTCGCGGCTGAGCACCTCGCCGGCATGCCGGGCAAGCACCACCAGCAGGTTGTACTCGCCGCTGGACAGTTCGACCAGTTGCTCACGCCAGGTCACGGTGCGCTCGGACAGATCGATGCACAGGTTGCCCATGAGGATGCGGTCGTTGGCGGTCTGTGGTTCGCCAAGGCTGCTGCGGCGCAACAAGGTGCGCACGCGGGCTAGCAGGACGCGGGGCTCGCAGGGCTTGGTGACATAATCGTCGGCGCCCATTTCCAGGCCCAGCACTTGATCGTGGCTGTCATCGCGGGCGGTGAGCATCAGGATCGGCAGCGTCGCCGAATCCGCCCGCAGCAAGCGGCAGACTTGTAGGCCGTCGAGGCCCGGCAGCATCAGGTCGAGGATCACCAGGTCCGGCGGATTGACCCGCGCGCGTTCACGCACGTGGTCGCCACGGCTGATCACGCTGACCGAATAGCCGTTGCGTTCCAGGTAGCTGGCGATCAGTTCGGAGAGCGCGGAGTCGTCTTCGACCAGGAGGATGTTGGGCATGGGTGTTTCCAGAAAGTGCTGTGGCGACTGGTAGATTGCTTTCGCGAGCAGGCTCGCTCCCACAAGGGATCTGGAGTGGACGCAGATTGTGTGAACACCCTCAATCAACTGTGGGAGCGAGCCTGCTCGCGAAAGCGGTCTACCCGTCGCAAAAAGTTTCAAGCTGCAAAGGATATACGCCCTCACCCCCGCCTGAGTAAAACCCTTACACAATTTCACACAGCACCAACAAAGCTTCACCGCTACCCTCCTCCGCTCCCCGTAGGATGCGGGTGGTCATTATTGGGGTAATTGCATGTCAAAGAATCTGTTCGCCACGCTCGGCCTGCTCGCACTGGCGCTGACGCTGAGCGCCTGTGACAAGTCCTCCACCGCCGAAGAACAGGCGCCGTTGGCCACCGTGCGCATCGAAACCATCGAAGCCCGCCCCCTGTCGATCACCAGCGAATTGAGCGGGCGGATTGCTGCGCCACGGATCGCCGAGGTTCGCGCCCGCGTCGCTGGCGTCGTGTTGCAACGCACCTTCAACGAAGGCAGCGATGTAAAAAAAGGCGACGTGCTGTTCCGTATCGATCCGGCCCCCTTCAAGGCTGACCTGGACAGCGCAGAGGCGGCGTTGCGCAAGGCCGAGGCCAATGCATTCCAGGCTCGACTGCAGGAACAGCGCTATGCCCAGTTGATCGAAGGCAACGCCATCAGCGGCCAGGATTACGACAATGCGCGGGCCAATACCCGGCAAACTGCGGCCGATGTTGCCGCCAACAAAGCCGCCGTGGAACGGGCGAAACTGAACCTCGGTTATGCCACCGTCACCGCACCGATTTCCGGTCGAGTCGGCCGCGCGCTGGTGACCGAAGGCGCGCTGGTCGGGCAGAACGAAACCACGCCACTGGCGCTGATCCAGCAGCTCAATCCGATCCATGCCGACCTGACCCAGTCGACCCGCGAACTCAACGACCTGCGCCGCGCCTTCCGCTCCGGCCAGTTGCAGCAAGTCGGCCAGGGCCAGGCCAAAGCCACGTTGATCCAGGACGATGGCAGCCTCTACCCGCTGCCGGGCAAGCTGTTGTTCACCGACATCACCGTCGACCCGGGCACTGGCCAGATCATCCTGCGCAGCGAATTCCCCAACCCGGACCTCGACTTGCTGCCCGGCAGTTTCGTGCGGGTTCGTCTGGAGCAGGCGGTGAACCAGCAAGGCATCAGCGTGCCGCAAAGGGCGATCCAACGCGACAGCGCGGGCATTGCTCATGTGTTGCTGCTGGACGCCGGGCAGCGCGTCGGCCTGCAACCGGTTGAACTGGGCGCGGTGCAGGACGATCGCTGGATCGTCACCGGCGGCCTCAAGCCTGGCGACCGCATCGTCACCGAAGGCCTGCAACACGCACGCCCCGGTGAGCAGGTGCAGATCGACAGTTCCCCTCTTCCACTTGCCCAGGTTTCTGGTCAGTAAGCAGGACGCTTTTTATGCCGCAGTTCTTTATTGATCGCCCGGTGTTTGCCTGGGTGGTTGCGTTGTTCATCCTGCTGGCCGGTGCATTGGCCATTCCGCAGTTGCCGGTGGCGCAATACCCCGACGTTGCACCGCCGCAAATTGAAATTTACGCCCAGTACCCGGGCGCTTCGGCGCAGACCGTGGACGAGAGCGTGGTCAGCCTGATCGAGGAAGAACTCAACGGCGCCGACCATTTGCTGTACTTCGAGTCGCAAAGCAGCCTCGGCAGCGCCACCATCAAGGCGACTTTCCAGCCGGGCACTGACCCGGAAATGGCTCAGGTCGATGTGCAAAACCGCCTGAAAGTCGTGGAATCACGGCTGCCACAAGCGGTCATTCAGCAAGGCCTGCAAGTCGAGAAAGTTTCCGCCGGTTTCCTGCTGCTGGTCACCCTCACCTCCAGCGACGGTAAACTTGATGACGTAGCGCTCAGCGATTACCTGGCGCGCAACGTGATGAACGAGATCAAGCGCCTGGACGGTGTCGGCAAGGCGCAGTTGTATGGCGCCGAACGGGCGATGCGCATCTGGATCGACCCGCAGAAGTTGATCGGTTTCAACCTGACCCCGGCGGACGTCAACGCCGCCATCGTCGCGCAGAACGCCCAGGTCTCCGCTGGCAGCATCGGCGACTTGCCGACCCGCACCACGCAGGAAATCACCGCGACCATTCTGGTCAAAGGCCAGTTGTCGACGCCGGAAGAATTTGCCGACATCGTGCTCAAGGCCAATCCCGACGGATCCACCGTGCGCATCGGCGATGTCGCGCGGGTCGAGATCGGTAGCCAGGAATACAACTTCTCCACCCGCCTGAACGGCAAGCCATCGACCGCCGTCAGCGTGCAACTGGCCCCGGGCGCCAATGCCCTGAGCACCGCCACGCTAGTGCGCGCGAAGATGGATGAACTGGCGCGCTACTTCCCGGCCGGTGTGGAATACAAGATCCCGTACGACACCTCGCCTTTCGTCAAAGTCTCGATCACCAAAGTGGTTTACACCCTCGGCGAGGCGATGCTGCTGGTGTTTGCGGTGATGTTCCTGTTCCTGCAAAACATTCGCTACACGCTGATCCCGACGCTGGTGGTGCCGGTCGCGTTGATGGGCACGTTTGCAACCATGCTGGCGCTGGGCTTCTCGATCAACGTATTGACCATGTTCGGCATGGTGCTGGCCATCGGTATTCTGGTGGACGACGCCATTGTGGTGGTGGAGAACGTCGAACGGATCATGGCCACTGAAGGCCTGTCGCCCAAGGAGGCGACGCGCAAGGCGATGACGCAGATCACCGGGGCAATCATCGGCATTACGCTGGTGCTGGTGGCGGTGTTCATTCCGATGGCGTTCATGCAGGGCTCGGTCGGGGTGATTTACCAGCAGTTCTCGTTGTCGATGGCCACGTCGATCCTGTTCTCGGCATTCCTTGCGCTGACGCTGACCCCGGCGCTGTGTGCGACGCTGCTCAAGCCCATCGCCAAGGGTGAGCATCACGAAAAAACCGGCTTTTTTGGCTGGTTCAACCGTGGCTTTGAACGCTTGACCGAGCGCTATCAAGGCTGGGTCGCCTATGCGTTGAAACGCACCGGCCGATACCTGCTGATCTACGGTGTGTTGCTGATCGGTCTGGGCGTGTGTTTCAGTCGTCTACCCTCCTCGTTCCTGCCGGTTGAGGATCAGGGTTACACCATCACCGACATTCAGCTGCCACCGGGCGCGAGCAAGAACCGCACGGTGCAGGTGGTTGAGCAGATTGAAGCGCATAACGCCACTGAACCGGGCATCGGCGACAGCACGATCATTCTCGGCTTCAGTTTTTCCGGCAGCGGGCAGAACGCGGCGCTGGCATTTTCCACGCTCAAGGATTGGTCTGTACGCGGCAGTGACGACTCGGCGAGTTCGATTGCCGACCGGGCCAACATCGCGCTGAGTGAGATCAAGGACGCCGTAGTGTTCTCGGTTTTGCCGCCACCGGTTGACGGCCTTGGCACCTCCAGCGGTTTCGAGTTCCGTTTGCAGGACCGCGGCGGCCTCGGCCATGCCACGCTGATGCAGGCGCGCAGTGAACTGCTCGCAGCGGCTGAGAAGAGCCCGATCCTGATGAACGTTCGCGAAAGCGCCTTGGCCGAGGCACCGCAAGTGCAACTGGAGGTCGACCGCAAGCAAGCCAACGCGCTGGGCGTGTCCTTCGCCGACATCGGCAACGTGCTGTCCACGGCCGTCGGTTCGGCGTACATCAACGACTTCCCCAATCAGGGGCGGATGCAACGGGTGGTGGTGCAGGCCGAAGGTGATCAGCGCAGTCAGGTGGCTGATCTGCTGAAAATGCACGTACGCAACAGCAACGGAAAAATGGTGCCCCTGTCGGCCTTCGTCCAGGCCAAATGGACCCAGGGCCCGGCGCAACTGACGCGCTACAACGGTTACCCGGCGATTGCCATTTCCGGTGAGCCGTCGCCGGGGCACAGCACCGGGGAAGCCATGGCGGAAATCGAGCGCCTGGTGGCGCAAGGGCCGGCGGGATTGGGGCAGGAATGGACCGGGTTGTCGCTGCAGGAACGCTTGTCCGGCAGTCAGGCGCCAATTCTGCTCGGCCTGTCGCTGCTGATCGTGTTTCTGTGCCTGGCGGCGCTGTATGAGAGCTGGTCGATTCCGACGTCGGTGCTGCTGGTGGTGCCGCTTGGCGTGCTCGGTGCGGTATTGGCCGTGACCTTTCGCGGCATGCCCAATGATGTGTTCTTCAAGGTCGGACTGATCACCATCATCGGCCTGTCGGCGAAAAACGCGATTCTGATCATCGAGTTCGCCAAGAGCCTGTATGACGAGGGGCATGACCTGATCGACGCCACCCTGCAAGCCGCACGGTTGCGGTTGCGACCGATTGTGATGACGTCGTTGGCGTTCATTCTGGGCGTGGTGCCCCTGGCGATTGCCACGGGCGCCAGCTCGGCGAGCCAGCAGGCAATTGGCACCGGAGTGATTGGCGGGATGATTACGGCGACGTTGGCGGTGGTGTTTGTGCCGGTGTTTTTTGTGGTGGTGATGAAGCTGGTGAGTAAGCGGCACGGCAAAACCGGAACCCCTGAAACACCCCTCGCGGCCCAGGAGTCGACATAACTCTTCGGCATAAAAAATCCGGGCTTAAACCTGTCAGAAGTGACAGTAGAATTTGTGCCACACAGGTATTAGGTTGGAACCTCACACACCCGCAGTGATTTTCAACCTGATGCCAGATGGCAGGAGCCGAAAAAATGAATATGCCGAACAGAAATGCTACAGAAAGAACCTTTACAGCGAAAGTTGCGGTAGAAGGAAAAAACCACCCATTCGACGCTCAAACCGTCTCCATTAGAGGTCCCGGCAGCGAATGGCTAATCAGCGCTGAGTATCGAACGGGTGATCTGTTGCTATCACTTGATTTAGTCATAAACAAAGCAGAGCTCCCGAGTGACGGGACACTCACACCATTCGAACTCAATCCGGCCAACAGCGGGAAGGCCTATGGAAGATGCGGGTATTTCAAAGATGAAGGTGATTCTTATGACATGCTGTCGACCAGCGGTTTGCTTCAGATTTCCTTCAATAAATCAACCGATAAGATGACCGGCGATTTTAATTTTGACGCGGCCGGCGGTGATCAAGTATCAAGCATCACTGATGCAAGGTTTTCGCTAAGTGGACTTGCCCAGTCGATTCAAGCTTAAGATTGAAGTCGACGACGGCAAAATGAAAATCAGTACAAAAAAAACTACGTAGCAATATTTGAACGTCAGCGGCTCCGTCCAGTATTCAAGACTCGCTGACGTACTTTCACTGTAAGCCTTACACAACTCCACCTGCCTGAGCTAAGGTGCATCGACACGCCGTCATCGTGAGTGTCCATGCCTTTTCTCGCCCATACCCACCCTCGCCTGTCAGCCGCAACCACCCTCGGTATCGCGGCAGGTATTCTGGTCCCCGCCGACTCGGTCATCAGCAAGATCCTCATCGGCTGGAATGCCGGGGTCTGGACTTACCTGATCCTCATTCTGTGGCTCGCCACCCGCGCCAAGGCGCCGGACGTGAAGCGCATTGCCGAGATCGAGGACGAAAACGCCGGATTGGTGCTGTTTATGGTGTGCATCGCCGCCATCGCCAGCCTGGCGACCATCACCTTCGAACTGGCCGGCAGCAAGGAACTGGAAACGACCTCCAAACTGCTCCACTACGCGTTCACGGCACTGACTGTGATGGGTTCATGGCTGCTGATCGGGGTGATTTTCTGTGTGCACTATGCCCGTCTGTTCTACACCTGGAACGGCAAAGACCCGGCCCTACGCTTCGCCGAAGGCCTGGAAACCCCCAATTACTGGGACTTCCTGTATTTCTCGTTCACCATCAGCGTGGCGGTGCAGACCTCGGATGTCGGCGTGGCGACCCGGGGCATGCGCAAGATTGTATTGGCGCAGTCGCTGATCGGTTTTCTGTTCAACACGGCGATTCTCGGCTTTTCGATCAACATCGCAGCGGGGCTATTTGGTTGATTAATCTTGAAACGCGATTACGGAGCATTTCTTTATACCTGTCATCTTTGACAGTTTCGCTGCAATAGTCTTTGACTTATGTTGGGCATACAGGAATTCCTTTCCTGCCGAATCCATTGGCCAAGGAGCAACACCATGCCTACTAAACAACCTCAAGGATCGACACTCTCAGCCACCGCCATTGCCCAGGTGAACGAAAACACGCTCAGTGCAGATTTGAAAGGCGGCATCAGCGATAAATTCAAGTCTGACAGCGTTGCTGTCAAGCTCATTGATCAGCATTTGGAACTCGTTGCAGTTCAGACGGTTTGGGAACTGCTTCCACCCAAACAACACAAAATTGTCCTCCGTATCAAGGAAAGCCTTAAGGCCGGGAACCATTCATTCGGCACCGATAATGATGAGATTGTCGCCACGTACTTCACACCGAATCAGGCCCCTGAGGTTTTTAAAGCGATCAGAGGCACGCTTGATCTCGAATTTGACCCGACAGAAGATCTTTTTGTAGGTAGTCTGACTTTCGAAGCTGTAGGCATAGGCAGTCCCGATAAAATGGTATCGGTGGAAAATGGTCAGTTCGTTTGGCGTAAGTAACATCAGTCGGTGCCATACCGCCGGTAGCCCCAAAAACTCGTTGGGACTACCGGGGGCGCACAAACCTTCTAGACACCCGCCCCCCATCCCGCGCTAACCTGCCAGGGTCATACACTTTCTTTCAGGTGCTCATGGCCCCTCACAACTGGATCGACCTGGCCCAGGATGCCGACACCGGCATCGAGACCCTGCGCGCGCATTTCGAAGGCCACGCTTACGATCCGCACTGGCACGACAGCTATCTGGTGGGCGTGACCGAGCAAGGCGTCCAGCAATTCAATTGCCGGCGTACCCGCCACCAAAGCACGCCGGGCAAGGTGTTTTTGCTCGAACCAGGCGACATCCACGACGGCGAAGCGCCAACCGAGGATGGCTTCACCTATCGCATGCTGTACCTCGATCCACAGTGGCTCAGGCGCGAACTGAGTGCGGTATTCGAAACTGCCCCCGACAACAGTCAATTGAGTTTCGCCAACACACTGGCCAGCGACGCACGACTGGCCCACGCCACCAGCCTCGCCTTCCAGACCCTGCATGGCGGCGAACTGAAGATCGTGCGCCAGACCGCCCTCGACGGGTTGCTTGAACGCCTGACCAGCCACCTGCACTGGCGCACCCGTTATGCCCAAGACCCGCGCCTGCCGCTGGTTGCGCAAAAAGCCCGGGAGTACTTGCACGCCAACGCCCGATTCGACATCGGTCTCGATCAGGTGGCGGCGGCAACCGGTGTCGACCGATTCCGCCTGACCCGCGCGTTCAAAGCAGCCTACGGCATGGCGCCCCATGCGTACCTGGTGCAACTGCGCCTGGCCACTGCCCGACGCCTGTTGGCCCGTGGCGAACAGCCGGCGACGGTGGCGATGGAACTGGGTTTTGCCGATCAGAGCCATCTGGGGCGCTGGTTTGTGCGGGCGTATGGCATGACGCCGGCCATGTACCGCAAGCGCTGCTCAAATCTTCCAGACGCGTGAGGCCGACTTTGTGAGGATCAGCTCCTGAGATCATTCACGGAGCCCATTGTCATGTCGTCCACTTTCCCCACGTTGTTGCCGTTTGTGCTGTTCGCTTTTGTCGCGTCCATCACGCCGGGACCGACCAACATTCTGGTGCTGAGCAACAGCGCCCGGTATGGCTTCAAGGCGACTTTGCCGATCATTTTCGGTGCGTGCACCAGTGCCGCGCTGGTTGTATTGCTGGTAGGCAGCGGTTTCGGGCAAGCCTTGAACGCTCATCCCCTTATAGAAACATCCCTGCGATGGGCCGGCATTGTCTGGCTCAGTTACCTGGCGTGGCAGATTTTTCGTTCGCCGCCAGACAGAATCGATCCACAGTCCACGTCCGGCACGCCTCGACTCGGATTATGGAGCGCGGCCGGGCTCCAATGGATAAACCCAAAGACCTGGATGATGGCGTTGGCCGTGGTCGGTGTTTTTTCCGGGAGCAGTGCAGGAAAAATGCTGCAAGTGATGCAATTGTCGCTGGTGTTCTTTTTGGTATCACTGCCGTGTGTGGGGGGCTGGGCGATAGTGGGGGCGAAGTCTGGCAAATTGTTGCGCTCACCCGCCGCGCAAACGTATTTCAATAGAGGGATGAGCGTGTTGTTGCTATGTGCTGTCTGGTTGCCGGTCACGGTATAGAGAAGAGCGCGACAAGGACCTGCCAGCAGACATCTTGCGCCATGGTTTCGTCATTAATTTCACGAATGCCAGCCCTTGTAAACTGTCAACAATGACAGTTTACAACCTACCCCCTAACGGGCTTTTATAGTTCATCCAGGATTAGGGCCGAGCATGGCCTTTGGATACCTTACTTAACGTAACGGAGACCGAATCCATGAGCGCTTCAATCCAACGTACCAGCTTTGCAGAGGGCAACTATGTCACTGCCGCCGTTTTTGCAACTCACAAAGAAATTCCGGCATTTGTCGCTACTTCCCGACTCATCGACAAGCTTAAAGCAGGCCTCAATAAAATTGACACCGTCAAGATTACTGCCGTTGAACGGCCAACCCCAAAAACAAGAGCTAAAAGCTCGCCTGTTCGAGAAATCCATATGTGCGTACCCGGCGATTTCGAAACGGGTGTGCATTCACTGAAAACTCGCGCAGACGTGAGCTTTAGCTTCAAAGACGAAGACGGCACTATTTACGAAGGTGATTCGGGCGAAATCAAACTGGAGCTAGCGTCAGGGGAAAACGTCAAAGGCTCCTTCAATGTCAACCTCGAACTGCCAAATACTGACGGTGAGACCTTTATTCTCAAAGGTAACTTTCAAGTACTAAAAGCAGGATAGTTCACAGTGCTATCAATAAAAAAGGGAAGCCAGCGCTTCCCTTTTTTACGTCACACTTAGAACGAGTAATGAGCCCCCATGTTCACACCATAGTCTTTGGTGACATTGTCACCTTTACTGGTTTCCAATTCTGCATGGAGTTGCCAGCGATTGTTCAATGTCCATGAACCACCGGCCCCGACTTCGAGCCGGTTGCCCGACAGGTCATTGTTAAACTTGTTGTTGTTGACTCGCACTTCGTTATTGTTCACGAATTCACGAACAACGGCTGTCCGAATACGCGGTTGCAAAACGCTCCCGTTGGCCAGTGTCATGGCGCGCCCCAGCGTCACACCCGCCTTGCCCAGCAGCGAACGCGTGGTGTCGGCATCAACATTCAAACCGTTGTCCAGATTGAAATTCTTGCCTTGCACGGCGGCGCCCTGCCACTGGGTAAACACTTCTGCGTAATACCCGTCGCTGATGTCGATGTGCTTGCCAAGCTCGCCGGACACACTCGCACCCAAGTTGTTGTAATGACCTTTGGTTTGACTGCCATCACTCATCGATACTTTGGCATCGTTGCGGAAATGATTAAGTTTGGCCACGGTATCCAGGTAATAACCGCTATTGCCCAGCCACGTGCCATAGAGGCCAAGGGACGTGCTATCGATTTCACCGGCGCTGCCGCGACTCAAATCGAGGTTTGACTTGCTGTAGCCGGCAAACACGCCCAGTAATACCTGCTCGCCTGCAATCTGTACGGGGGTGTCGACCCCCATCGAAAGCCCGTACTGGTTCTGGCTGTAACCATCGCCGTAAGCGTTGTTGCTGATGCTGTATCGACTACCAAAAGAACGAACCCAAGTCCCTGTTTGCACCTCAAGTTTGCGCAGATCCCCCATCCGGTTGCTCAATAATACCATCTCGCCCCAGCCCACTGTCGGCGCTGCGGCGTTAATTGCCAGGGCGGTGCGGGTCGGCGTGCTGACGACTGTTTTATCGGGTTGCAGGTACCAGTCATCACCTTCCTTGGCCAAGCGGTAAGTGAATGCACCCACGTCGACCCGATCGTTGACCAGGCCATACTGAGCACTGCCTGCGACGCTCTGCACGACCTTGATCGACGAGTCATTGACCGGTTCAAGGCCTGTACTGGTCACCAGTAACTGATGATTGCCGGCTGCGCTGCCGGTGACATTCAACAGGTCGCTGACACCCCTGTTGAAATCCGTACCCATCTCGAACGTACCGCTGCCTGCCAGGTTGGCCACGTTCAGCTGGAAGTAGTCCTGATTCCCGCCAAAGCGTACTCGCCCGCCATTATTGAGCGTGAGGTTGTTAACTGACTGGCTGTCAGTCATTTGCCACAGCGCACTATTGCCGATCGAGAAATTGGCGACATTGTTCACCTGACCGGTCAGGCTGGCGCCGTTGCTTAATGTCAGATCGGCAATGCTGTCAGCGGCAGCGTTGACATTCCCGGTCATCACGCTCTGGTTGCTGATCGTGGCATGGGCCACGTCCTGCAAATTGCCGGTGAACGTCGAGGCGTTATCGATCACTACGCTCGCGGCGCCCACTACGTTGCCATTCATCACGCTCCGGTTGTTGATTGTTGCATTGGCCACATTTTGCAGATTGCCGTTGAGCGTAGACGCGTTGTCGATCACCACGCTCGCGCCGTCCACCACGTTGCCCGTCACCACGCTCTGGTGGTCGATTCTTGCATTGGTCACATTTTGCAGATTGCCGTTCAGCGTAGATGCGTTGTCGATGACCACGCTGGAGGCGCCCAACACGTTGCCGGTCATCCGCGCCTGATTGTTGAGTGTTGCAGAGGTCACGTTCTGTAAATCACCCACCAATGACGCATTGTTTTGCAACGTGACGTCGGCTGAACTACCCGCGGCGACCACCACACTGCCGGTCAAGTCGCTGTTATCAACCAGAAAATTGGCCGACGCGCCCGGGCGGACTTCCAGCACCGTGTTGTTACCGGAAGCCAGGGTCGAGCGATTGCGTACCTGGATGTTGGCCACGGTTGGAAAGTTCGGCGCATTGATGCCGACCACAATGGCCGAGCCGGTCTTGCCTTCCACCCGAGTACTGTCCAGGACGATCGTCGTAGGAATGACCGTCGTTGCCAGAGTGTCAGTGCCCACGGTCACGCCGTTGAGCCCCCCGGTAATCGTGCTACCGCTGGCCACCAATGACCCCTCAAGCACGCGAACCCCGAAGCTGTTGGCACCGGTGCCTTCGACGGTCGAGTTCTGGATGTTGATGTCACTGAAACGGTTGCCCGCGATACCCCCTTGGAAACCTCGAACAACAGACCGGTCACGCAGGGTGACCTTGGAACCGCCGACGCTTGCGACACCGCGTACAGCCGATATCCCCATTCCGGTGGCACTGGTCACCGTTGAGTTGCTCAGCGTGGCGCTGGCGTTTGTCAGGGTAATCCCGTGGACAAAACCACCTGTTCCGTCGGTGGTCGTGCTCGAGTTGCTCAGGTTGACTGTCCCACCCGGTGCACTGGTGATACCTAGCGTTGTAGCTCCGGAGCCGAGCAGTGCGGCGTTGGTTTGAAGTTGCCAGGTCTCAACGGGGGTAGTGGCGTCGATGGACTGGCTGGTGCCCGTAGGGACGGTGGCAGCCTGAATCAGTGATGAATTCAACATCAAGGACATAAACGATAATGTCCAGATGCCGATTGATGTTTGGGGTAATGGAAGTTGCGACTTTGACGACATAGTTGAGCCCTACTCGATAGCATTCCGTCAGGAACAAGTCTCCGACTCAAACGGTGCACGAGCCGGACTAAAACGGCCGCCAGACTACGGTTTACCTACCCAGTGATATGTAGGACAAATCTTTGTGTGCGTACGACTTATCCATTTTTGATGTGCGAGGCTCCGTATCTGGACGTACAACACTTCGCTTCCACTGATGGAGACGACAACTAGTGCCGCCTCCAACAGTAAGAAGTTTTACTTGAAGCTCAGTTAAGGAGTTTCAGGACGCTCTTGCTCGCAATACACCAGGCTCGAGTTCAACAGCGCCACAGGCACAACGGTCTCGGACACAACCCCGTTGACGGTGTAAGCGATCCGCGCATAGCGGGTAGCAGGACGTTGACCCGGAACAGTGCTTGGCAACTGGATCGTCCTGATCGCTGTGTAGTTCGTGAGCCTGAACTCCAGGTCACCCGTCGCCGGCATCGGCAATGAAGCGGTAATCAGCGTGCCTGGGATGGAAGGCCCGCCCACCGCGTTGGTTGTCCGCCCTTCAAAATTCAGATTGACCATGGCACCCGTCGGGATGTTGATATCGCGACGGATCCTGATCCGCAACTGGCGCGGCTGATAAGGCGGCATCGCGCCATTCGCCACCGTCGGGTGGTTGAGGCTTGGGCAGTTGATGCTGGTCACAACACGCTCCGGCACCACAGTGGTTGCCGTTCTGAAGGCAGAGACGATAATTTGTGCAACCGGCAGATTGATCACAATCGCAGTCACATCGACTTTGGTGGTGGTCAGCTGTTTCATCACGTTGTCGCTGCCAGGGTATTCGACGGTCACGTAAGCCTCTCGGGCATTAGCGCCAATACCGTTCCCTTCAGCCAGAATCGTCGCCCACGGCAAGCTGGTGGTGACGGTTGTATCGCCAGCACGCACGGGGATCGGACCACCCACCAGTTTGCCCTGGTAGTAGAACTTGACGATTTCACGGCCAGTGACCGGTCGATTCGGGTCGGTCCATACAGGCCAGTTCATGGCAGCCGCGTTGCCTGCTTGAGCTGGGCCAAGGGTGTTGGGGGTTGGTGGCGGTGTGCCGGCGCCCTGGACCACAACCGGCGGAAGGTTTGGGTTTTCCAGTTCAGGCAGGTTGGGTTGTTCTGGACCTGCGTACGACAAGTTGGCCACGTCAAAGATCGACGGCGAAACGGGATTGACCGGAATAGTCGGGCGACTCAGTTCATACCAACACTCGAACTCCACCTCCTCGGCCCCGTTCGCATCTCCAAAGACCTGAGCCCAGACGTCGTAGTCCACGTCGAACAACAGTGGGCCGGTGCCAGTGGCTGGAATTGATTGCTCCGGCAACATAATAGGCGCACCCGCCTGGTCGGAGGTGATGTACGGGATAATCCGGTCATCGGGTAACGAATTAAGTGGAAATTTAATTTCAATGGTCACTTTGTTCGGTGCTGTGAGCGACACAAAGGTGATCGGCGTACGACCAAGGATTGTTGGCGGAGCAAGTTCGGGCGCAGGTGTCTTGACCCTTCTGAATGCGTTAGTGATGTTAGCGTTATTGCTGATGTTGCCCGCCAGGTCGGTGAGGTTGTAGGAAGAAAAGTAGGAGCCCTCAGCCAAGGCACTCAGATACGCTAGCGGAATGTTAATCACGCCACTCACCGGCAGAGGAAAGTCGGAAACGGCTGCCCCTTCACCTTGCATCAATGGAAAGGTAGTTTGCCTAGAGAGGTAAAAGTTGATCTTGTCGTCCGCTTCATATTTTGTGTAGCTGGTAGGAGTGATCAGGCTCAGGCCACGTGCGTTGGCGGGGTCGTTCAACCAGGCGTCGTCAATGACGGCAGGCACGCCTGTCAGCGCTACGGACGTCGGCCGTGTGCCCGTGCCGTTGCCTCGGCCGGGTTGCGGTTGGTAAGGTGCAGTCAAGTCGACCAGGACTTCGGCGAATGTAGTCGAGGTATCGACGTTCCCAAAGGCATCGTAAATGAAGAAAGCCATTTCGTAAGACGCATACTCACCGTTCGTATCAAACTTATCAATCAGCACGGTGGTGGCAATATCGAAATCAATCGGAAATGACCAGTCCCCCCCGGTCTGTTCGTCTTTGTTCTTGGTAAGTACTACATAAGTTGGGTCAAACTCGACGGGGGTTACACCTTTCGGAAACACCATGAGTTCAATTTTGGCCGCGCCGTCTGGGCTTTTATCGTCAATATCGGCTAATTGCACCGTTATTTGATTATCTACCCTAAGTTGCTGATAAGTCAGGCGACCATCCGGCAATTGGCCGACAATGGTGGGTGGTAAAGCCAGAGTTCCGCCACCTGTTTTAACTTGCATATTCATTTTCGTACTCTCCATCGATGAGTTAATCATTGACACGCACACGTAATTGCCCGATGGAGAACCGCGCGACTGCTGGCTGCATGCTCCGATAATCTGGCATTGACGTCTTTAAGATTAAAACGCTGTTAAACGTTAAACACTTGCAGCTTGCTGCTCTTTCAATGCTTCACGGACCACAGAAAGTTGTACTCCCTGAAATAACACGATCGATCTTGACGAGCCCTACAGCGGACCTTCCCATTGGAATGCCATTTCGATAAATTGAGTAACTAACCAATGCTGAACCCAGCCCATTTATTGGCTTGATAAGTCTGGCGTACCGTTTGAGAACAAAGTCGAAACCATTGGCCGCTTGTTGAGCCGTCAACGTCTTGGTGAAACGCGTGGCTGTGTTCGGGATGGCGCCGAGTCCATTCAAACTCCTGAAGGACTCCCAATCCAGGAAACACTGATCGCCGAGTTTGAATTTGCCCGCTTGTGGTGGAATTCGAACCCGAATTTCCTCCCACATGGGCGGGACCGTCTTGCAATTGAAGTACCCCCACAATGTGGCGTTGGGGAACACCAGCTCCAACAAATTGATCGGTATTTGAACCTTCAAGGTGAATCGTTGTGGCAACGCTGAGTCCTCGTTGCCAGTGTCTCCCGATGTCACCCGGTACCGCAGGCTGATCTCGCCTGGGCGTTGCAGGTATTGGGCCGGCAGATGGAACCGTGCAGGAATGGTGACCGGGACAGGAAATCGATTGCTGTAGAAAAGCGTTTCAAGCGCAACGCCCGGTTCCTTTACCCAGATTTCCAGTAAATCGCTATTCCCGACCACAACGGATGGCGCGTCCCAAAGGGGGATGTTCAGATTCACACCTTTGGTTGCTGCATCACCTGGCAACTGCGCCGTGGGGTCATTTGGATCTACCCCGTCCACCGTGAAAGCTCGGGCGAACACACCAATTCCCGCATTTGTCGACGCCATCTGCTGTTCTCCGGTTCAGAATGATCGGGTGAACCCTGAAGAAATTAGACCCGCTTATCCGCTGGGCGCCTACTGTCAGATCTGACAGGTATTGCGACCGTTTATCGGAATACCAGCCTTCCTTGCACTGTGCTCAGGCACGACCTGCTTGACGAAAGGCCATTAATGGAGTTTCCTGAAACCGGTTTCAGTGGCAAGTACCTGAACCTGTCAACTCCAATAAAAAGGTCGTCCCCTTGAACGATTTCTCCGCCGCCCAGCGCAGCCGCGTCACCATGCTCGACGTTGCCGAACACGCCGGCGTCTCCAAGGCCAGCGTCTCGCGCTTCATCGGCGACGACCGCGCCCTGCTCTCCGATGCCACCGCCCTGCGCATCGAGCAGGCAATTGCCCAACTCGGCTACCGCCCCAACCAGATGGCCCGCGGTCTGAAGCGCGGACGGACCCGCCTGATCGGCATGCTGGTGGCCGATATCCGTAACCCTTATTCGATTGCCGTGATGCACGGCGTGGAAACCGCCTGCCGTCAGCACGGCTACAGCCTGGTGGTGTGCAACACCGATCGCGATGATGAGCAGGAACGTCAGCACCTGGCGTTGCTGCGCTCGTACAACATCGAAGGCTTGATCGTGAACACTTTGGGCCATCACCGCGATGAACTGCGCGAACTGCATCGCGAGATGCCGATGGTGCTGGTGGATCGCAAAGTCGAGCAGCTTGAGAGTGACCTGGTCGGGCTGGATAACCCGGCAGCGGTGGAAATGGCCCTCGCCCATTTGCAGGAGCGGGGTTATCGCGATTTGCTGATGGTGACTGAGCCGTTTGACGGCACCAGTTCCCGGATCGAGCGGGTCAGCAGCTTCAAGGCGCAGATTGAGCAGCGTCCGGCGCTTAAAGGTGCCGTGGTTGAAACCGGCAGCGAGCTGACCTCGTATCTGAAAACCTTCTTGAACACTCCCGGCCCCGGCCCGAAAGCGTTGTTTTGTGCCAATGGCATTGCGGCGTTGGCCAGTACCCATTCGTTGCGCGAATTGCAGTGCAATTTGTTTGCGGATGTAGGGTTGATTGCGCTGGATGACCTGGATTGGTATCCGTTGGTGGGCAGTGGGATTACCGCCCTGGCGCAGCCGACGGCGGAGATTGGCGCGAGTGCGTTTGAGTGTCTGCTCAAGCGGTTGCGTGGGGATGTCGGGGCGGTGCGGACGCTGGATTTTTCGGCGCAGCTGATCGTGCGAGGGTCGACTCTTGGGAATCTTCGGTGAATGTTACGGCCCCTTCGCGAGCAGGCTCGCTCCCACATTGGAATGCGTTCATCTGTGGGAGCGAGCCTGCTCGCGAAGAGGCCCTGAAGAACACCGCATCTTTCAGCCATGCATTTTTTTGAACAAAAATGAAACCGGTTTCAGAGGTATAAAAACAATGAACACACCACCCGTTTCCATCAGCCTGTCCAGCTACGGCGCGGACCTTGTGCGCCAACGCGGCCAGGGCAGTTTTATCAACGTGTTGGCCGCTGCCGGCGCTACGCGAATTGAATGGCGCGAAGAGTTGCTGACCGATGAAAACCCGCTGCAACTGGCCGACAACAGCCACGCCCAAGGGCTGGAAAGCATCTACTCATCGCCGATGGAGCTGTGGCTGGCCGGTCAGTCAAAACCCAATCCTGAACTGACCGCCACCCTCGAGCGTGCCCAAGCGTTCGGCGCCAAATGGCTGAAAGTCTCCCTGGGTTACTTCACCGACAACAATGATCTTCAGGCACTCAGCCGCGTCCTCGCCCGGAGCCCGATACAGGTGCTGGTGGAAAACGACCAGACCTTGCAAGGCGGCCGTATCGAACCCTTTCAACGCTTTTTTACCCAGGTCGAACACCACAATCTGCCAATCAAGATGACCTTCGACATCGGCAACTGGCACTGGCAGGACCAGTCCGCCGCCAGCGCCGCACGGTTGCTCGGTCGGCATGTCGGTTACGTGCACTGCAAAGCCGTGACCCGCCGGGCCGACGGAAAACTGGTTGCGATCCCGCCAACCGCCCATGACGTGCATGAGTGGGAACACCTGCTGCGGCACATGGCCCAAGGTGTGATGCGGGCGGCGGAATACCCGCTGCAAGGCGATGACCTGGTGCAACTGACCACCGAACACGTCGCCGCCCTCGCCCGCCTTGGCCAATCCCGGTTGGAGAACGCTCATGTCTGAGTTCGATATCCTCTCGTTCGGCGAAACCATGGCGATGTTTGTCGCCGAACACAGCGGTGATCTGGCAGAGGTTGGCCAGTTCCACAAACGCATTGCCGGAGCGGACAGCAACGTCGCGATTGGCCTTTCACGGCTCGGCTTCAACGTGGCGTGGTTGAGTCGCGTGGGCGCTGACTCATTGGGCCGATTTGTCGTCGATACGCTGCGCAACGAAGGCCTGGACTGCAGCAACGTCGCCATCGACCCGGCGCACCCGACCGGTTTTCAGCTCAAGTCCCGCACTGGCGATGGCAGCGATCCGGCAGTCGAGTATTTCCGGCGTGGTTCGGCCGCCAGTCACTTGTCAGTGCAATCGATCTCCCCGTCATTGCTCGACTCCCGGCACTTGCACGCCACCGGCATTCCACCGGCGCTGTCTGCGTCTGCCCGGGAAATGTCCTTTGAACTGATGACCCGCATGCGCAATGCCGGACGCAGTGTGTCGTTCGACCCTAACTTGCGCCCGAGCCTGTGGGCCAGCGAGCAACTGATGATCACCGAGATTAACCGCCTCGCCGCCCTCGCGCATTGGGTGTTGCCGGGGTTGAGTGAAGGTCGCTTGCTGACCGGGTTTGAAGACCCGGCGGACATCGCGGCGTTTTATCTGGACCTGGGTGTTGAAGCTGTGGCGATCAAACTCGGCCCGCATGGCGCCTATTACCGCACGCCACTGGATCAGGGGTTTGTCGCGGGCGTACCGGTGCAAACCGTGGTGGATACGGTGGGCGCTGGCGATGGCTTCGCGGTCGGGATGATCAGCGCGTTGTTGGAGAACCATAGCGTTGCCGAGGCGGTGCGGCGGGCCAACTGGATTGGCAGTCGTGCGGTGCAGAGTCGGGGGGATATGGAGGGTCTGCCGACCCGGCTGGAATTATCTGCTGAATTTGAGGGCCTCTTCGCGAGCAGGCTCGCTCCCACAGGGGATTTGTGTCTGACCTAGTTCCAAGTCACTGAAGATGTAACTACCTGCTGCGACAAAAACAACAAGCTCAGGAGCACCGCCCATGAAAACCGCCTCACTCGCCACCCGCCGCTGGTGGTACATCATGCCCATCGTATTCATCACCTACAGCCTGGCGTATCTGGATCGCGCCAACTATGGCTTCGCCGCCGCCTCGGGCATGGCCGCCGACCTGATGATCACGCCGGGCCTGTCGTCGATGCTCGGCGCGCTGTTCTTCCTCGGTTACTTTTTCTTCCAGGTGCCGGGCGCGATCTACGCGCAGAAACACAGCGTCAAGAAGCTGATTTTCGTCAGCCTGATCCTCTGGGGCGGGCTCGCAACACTCACCGGGATCGTCTCCAACGCCTACTGGCTGGTCGTCATCCGCTTCATGCTCGGCGTGGTCGAAGCCGCTGTCATGCCGGCGATGCTGGTCTATTTGTGCCACTGGTTCACCCGTGCCGAACGCTCGCGGGCCAACACGTTCCTGATCCTCGGCAACCCGGTGACCATGCTCTGGATGTCGGTGGTGTCGGGCTATCTGGTGCAGCATTTCAGCTGGCGCTGGATGTTCATCATCGAAGGTTTGCCGGCAGTGCTGTGGGCGTTTATCTGGTGGCGCCTGGCGGATGATCGTCCGGCGCAGGCCAAGTGGCTCAGCGAACAAGAGAAGCAGGACCTGGAAAGCGCCCTCGCCGCCGAACAGGTCGGGATCAAAGCGGTGAAGAACTACGCCGAAGCCTTTCGTTCGCCGAAGGTGATCATCCTGGCGCTGCAGTTTTTCTGCTGGAGCATTGGCGTCTACGGCTTCGTGCTGTGGCTGCCGTCAATCCTCAAGGCCGGCGCGCAGATGGACATGATCGAGGCCGGCTGGCTGTCGGCGTTGCCGTATCTGGCAGCGGTGATCGGCATGCTGCTGGTGTCTTGGGGCTCGGACAAATTGCAGAAGCGCAAACGCTTCGTCTGGCCGCCGCTGCTGATCGCCTCGATTGCGTTCTACGGTTCCTACGCCTTGGGCGCCGAACATTTCTGGTGGTCCTACACCTTGCTGGTGATCGCCGGCGCCTGCATGTACGCGCCGTACGGGCCGTTTTTCGCCATTGTCCCGGAGATCCTCCCGGCCAACGTCGCGGGCGGTGCCATGGCGCTGATCAACAGCATGGGCGCGCTCGGCTCATTTGGCGGCTCGTACCTGGTCGGCTACCTGAACAGTTCCACCGGATCACCCGGCGCTTCGTATTTGCTGATGAGCGGTGCGTTGATGCTGTCCGTGGTACTGACGATTTTCCTCAAGCCCGGCGCCAGTGATCGCGTCGTGGCCAAGGCTGCTGCGCCACGGCCAGCGGCTGCTCACCCTTGATTTGACGTTGAGATGATGACGATGAAAAAGCAGGTTGTGCTGTACAAGAAACTCTCGCCGCTGCTCATGGCTCGACTGCATGAGCAGACCGAGGTGACGCTGATCGACAACCTCAATCCCGAGGGCCTCGAACAACTGCGCGACGCCCTGCCCCGCGCCCAGGGTTTGCTCGGCGCGAGCCTGAAACTGGATGCGCAGTTATTGGACCTGGCGCCAAATCTGGAAGCCATCGCCAGCGTGTCGGTCGGCGTCGACAACTACGACATCGACTACCTGACCGAGCGCCGCATCCTGCTGAGCAACACGCCGGATGTGCTCACTGAAACCACGGCGGACACCGGTTTCGCGCTGATTCTGGCGACCGCCCGGCGTGTGGTGGAACTGGCGAACATGGTTCGCAAAGGCCAATGGACGCGCAACATCGGCCCGGTGCATTTCGGTACGGATGTGCATGGCAAGACGTTGGGCATCATCGGCATGGGCCGTATTGGTGAAGCCTTGGCGCAGCGTGGGCATTTCGGGTTTGGCATGCCGGTGATCTATCACAGTCATTCGCCGAAACCGGCGGTTGAACAGCGTTTCAATGCGCAGTACCGCAGTTTGACCGAGCTGTTGCAGCAGGCTGATTTCATTTGCCTGACCTTGCCGCTGACGGCTGAAACCGAAGGGCTGATCGGCGCCGAGGAGTTTGCCTTGATGCGCCCGGAGAGCATTTTCATCAACATCTCCCGGGGCAAAGTGGTGGACGAAGCAGCGCTGATCGAGGCGCTGCGGTCCGGGCAGATTCGGGGGGCGGGGCTGGATGTGTTTGAGCGTGAACCGCTGCAGGCGGATTCGCCGTTGATGACGTTGAACAACGTGGTGGCGACGCCGCACATGGGGTCGGCGACGCATGAGACGCGGGAGGCGATGGCCAGTTGTGCGGTGGATAATCTGTTGATGGCGCTGGCTGGAGAGCGGCCGAAGAATCTGGTGAACACCCGGGCTTGGCAGGGCTGAGTCCTATGGCGTTTGGTAGTCCGCTATCGCGAGCAGGCTCGCTCCCACAGGGGATTTGTGAACGCCACAGATCCAATGTGGGAGCGAGCCTGCTCGCGAAGGGGCCATCAAATCCACTAGAAGTCTTTCAGGCCCGCCTGGCTTCCAACAAATCTGCCGCACACAACGCAATCCGCCGGCACGCCTCTGCCAGTTTCACCCGATCCACCACCAACCCAATCCGGATATGCCCTGCCGCACTCGGCCCGAACGCCTCCCCGGCCAACACCGACACGCCATACCCCTCCAGCAACCGCTCGGCAAACCCTTGAGCGCCGAGCCCGGTCTGGCGCACATCGACCATCACAAACATGCCGCCATCCGGACGGATCGGCTTGATCCCCGGACAACCGCTCAACCGTGCGCACACCAGATCGCGACGCTGACGATATTCCTCACGCATCAACGCCACTTCCGGCAGGTCCTGATCCAGCGCCAATTGGGCCGCGTTCTGGATAAAGTCCGGAATCCCGAACAGCATGCACAACGACAGATTCACCAGGTGCTCAGCCATGGGTTTGGGGCCAATCACCCAACCGACCCGCCAGCCACTCATGGCGTGTGATTTGGACAGGCTGTTGATGGTCGCGGTGCGCTCGGCCATGCCCGGCAGACTCGCCGGGCTGGTGTGTTCGCCCTCGAACAACAAATCGCTGTAGACCTCATCGCTGATCAACCACAGGTCATGGCGCACGCACAACGCCGCGAGCGCCTGCCAGGTGGACAGCGGCAAACTGGCGCCGGACGGGTTGTTGGGACTGTTGAGCAGGATGACCCGGGTTTTCGGCGTAATCAGTGCCGCGACATCCGCCGGATCGACGCGAAAGCCGTTCTCCGGACGCACCGCCACGGGCACTACTTTCGCAGAACAAGCGCCGAACACGCCTTCGTAAGTCACGTACATCGGTTCGGCGACGATCACCTCGTCGCCCGGATCGAGCAGGCATTGCGCAACCGAATACACCGCGCATTGCGCCCCCGGAAACACGATCACATGGTCACCATCCACCGCTTGACCACTGCGCTGGCGATGGCGCCGCGCAATGCTGCTGCGCAGCCCTCGACTGCCACGCACGTCCGGGTAGTGGGTGTCGCCGGCCTGCAAGCTGTCGATGGCGGCCTGGACAATCGGTTGTGGTGTGTCGAAATCCGGATCGCCGATAGACAGAAGCAGGACATCAATGCCCTGCTCGCGCATGTCCAGCGCTCGGTCATGAATCTGCCAGGCTGCCGCTCCATCGCCGGCGATTCGTTTGGTCAAGGCTGAATAGCGCATGTGATTCTCCTGTCGCGCGCGGACTCCCAGCCTTCACCCTATCTCAAATCACGAAACGCGCCACCATGGCATTCAAATCCACCGCCAGACGCGACAGCTCATGGGTGGCGACGCTGGTCTGGTTGGCACCGGTCGCCGACTGGGTAGCCAGGTCGCGGATGTTCACCAGGTTGCAGTCGACTTCGCGGGACACCTGCGCCTGTTCTTCCGAAGCACTGGCGATCACCAGGTTGCGTTCGTTGATCAAGTGGATCGACTGAGTGATCTGCTCCAGCGCGACACCGGCGGCGCGGGCCATTTCCAGGGTGCTTTGGGTGCGCTGGTTGCTTTGCTGCATCGACGAAACCGCTTCACCTGTGCCGTTCTGAATGCCGGCGACCATTTTTTCGATTTCCTGGGTCGATTGCGCGGTGCGATGGGCCAGTGCTCGCACTTCGTCCGCGACCACGGCAAAACCCCGTCCGGCTTCACCGGCGCGGGCGGCTTCGATGGCGGCGTTGAGCGCCAACAGGTTGGTTTGTTCGGCGATGGCGCGGATCACGTCCAGCACTTTGCCGATGTCACGGCCCTGCGCGGCCAGGCCTTCGATCATCACCGAGGTATTTTGCACGTCGTGGGTCATGGTCTGGATCGCGTTAACGGTTTCCACCACCCGGTCACGGCCTTCGCGGGCGGCCTGGGTCGACTGGCTGGACGCTTCGGAGGTCGATACCGCATTACGCGCAACTTCTTCCACGGCGGCGGTCATTTCGTTGACGGCGGTGGCGGCTTGTTCGATTTCGTTGTTTTGCTGTTGCAGGCCGCGCGAGGCTTCCTCGGTCACGGTGCTGAGTTCTTCCGCGGCGGCGCCCAGTTGCGTGGCTGAACCGGCGATCTGTTCGATGGTTTGGCGCAGGTTGGTTTGCATGGCGGCCAAGGCACCGAGCAAACGGGCCGGTTCGTCCTTGCCGTCGACCTCGATGACTTTGGTCAGGTTGCCGCCGGCGATGGTTTCGGCCGCCTGCACCGCGCGGTTCAGCGGGGTAACGATGCTGCGGGTCAGCAGCCAGGCGAGCAGTACGGTCAGCAGTGCGGCCATGACCGCAACCACAACGATGCCGGTGATGGCGCTGCTGTAGTGTTCGCCCGCTTCGGCGCCCGCCGCTTTGGCATATCCATTATTAAGGGCCACCAGTTTGTTCAACTGCTCGCCCATTTGATCGGTGCCGTCCTTGATCCGCGTGTTGATCAAGGTGCGCATTTCGTCGAGCTGGTTCTGCCGCGACAGCTCCATCATCTGGTTTTGCGCTTGCAGGTAACCGTCCAGCGTTGCCGTGAAGGTTTTGTACAGTGCAGCTTCGTCCGGCTGCGCGGGCAAGGCTGAGTAACTGGCCTGGGCGCTTCGCACCTTGTCGATGAGCACGCCGATGCGTGTCTGGGCTTCCTGCAAAGCAGCGGGTTCGCGGTTGGTCAGCACACGGAAAGAAAGGATGCGCAGGCGCAGGACGTTTTCGGTCATGTTGCCTAGAAAGCCGACACTGGGCAGCTGCGTGCTTTCCATATCAATGGAAGCCTGGCGGATGATCGACATACGGTTCACGGCAAACACACCCAGCACGATGACGAGCAAGGCAATAAAAGCAAAACCGAGGAAGGCGCGAGGCGCGATGTTCAAATTACGCAGTGACATAGGAGGATTCTCGGGTGGTTGAGGCTACGAGCATCCTTGCCGGAAATCACTGAAGGGATGTGGGTGCGTCCCTTCAGCTCGGCGCCACTGTCGAACCGGGGGTGTGAGCGTCTATAGGCTGTATCGGCCGGGGATGAGGATTTTTGCGGGGGTTGGAGAAATATATTTCGAGGGGTACGAAACACCGGAATGGGTGACGCTCTTGTGGCGAGGGAGCTTGCTCCCGCTCGGTTGCGCAGCAGCCGTCGCTTTTTGGGGCCGCTGCGCAGCCCAGCGGGAGCAAGCTCCCTCGCCACAGAGAATTTGTTTGCCTCCAGATCGGGGTCAGTCAGTGCGAGCAGCGATTCGCCAGACCCGCGCGATGTCGCTCGCGCGATCTTGCAGTAACCGTGGCGCCTCGGCGCACGCCTGTTCCAGCGTCATCGGGCCACTGGCCAAGGCAAACGCTGCATCGATGCCGTGCTCGTACAACGCCTGATATCCCTCGCCCAACGTGCCCGCGATCACGATCACTGGCACACCTTGCTGTTGGGCAATGCGCGCCACGCCGAACGGTGTCTTGCCACGCAAGGTCTGCGCATCGAATCGCCCTTCACCGGTAATCACCAGGTCGGCGCCCTGCACGGCTTCAGCCAAACCGACCAATTCGGCAACCACGTTCACGCCCGCCTGAAACTGCGCACCGAGGAACGCCTTGGCGGCAAATCCCAGGCCGCCAGCCGCCCCACTGCCCGGTTCGTCCTTGACGTCGTGACCTAATGCATCAGCGCACCGTTCGGCAAAGTGCCCAAGCGCGTTATCCAGTTGCTGCACCTGCTCGGGCGATGCGCCTTTTTGTGGGCCGAAAATGACTGAAGCGCCGTGGGGACCGCACAGTGGATTGGTGACATCGGCTGCAATGTCGAAGCGCACTTTAGCCAGACGCGGGTCAATGTTGCTCAGATCAATGCGATCCAGTTGCGCCAACGCCAAACCGCCTGGTGCCAGGGTTTGCCCCTGCGCATCCAGCAACCTCACGCCCAGCGCCTGCATGGCCCCGGCGCCGCCATCGTTGGTGGCGCTGCCGCCAATCGCCAGAATTACTCGCTGCGCCCCGGCATCGAGGGCGGCGCTAATCAGCTCACCGGTGCCAAACGTGCTGCTGGTGCACGCGTCGCGCTGGCTCAACGGGAGCAGTTGCAGGCCACTGGCCTCAGCCATTTCGATGATCGCGGTGTGGTTGTGCGGCAGCCAGCCCCAGGCTGCGTCGACGGTTGCACCGAGTGGGCCGCGCACAGGTGTGCGGCGCAGTTCGCCCTCGCACGCCGCCAGAATCGACTCGACCGTGCCTTCGCCGCCGTCGGCCATCGGGCATTTGACCAAGTGCGCGTCCGGCCAGACGTCTGCCAGCCCCAATGCAATGGCGTCGGCCACGCCTTGGGCGCTGAGGCTGTCCTTGAACGAATCGGGGGCGATGACGATTTTCATGCGAATTCTCCAGTTCCAATGCGCTCCATGCTGCCAGTAGCCCCGGACAATAACGCCAGTCCGCTGCACAAGCGGGTGTGGCGTTTATTGTTCATTTCTACAAAGTCTAGTGGTGAACGGTTTGGCCCCTTCGCGAGCAGGCTCGCTCCCACAGGGGAGCGCATTCCAAATGTGGGAGCGAGCCTGCTCGCGAAGGCGTCCTTATATCCACCACCCTAGTCGGTTTGCGGCAGAAGCTGCACACCCAGATAAAGCGCCAACATCCCATCCAGCTTGAGAGGATCAACCCCACTCAACTCGGCAATCCGCTCCATTCGATACCGCAAGCTATTGCGATGAATCCCCAACGCGTCGGCACACGCCTGGCTCTGCCCATCGTGATCACACCAACTGCGCAACGTCGCCAGCAGTTGGCCGTTACCATCCTTGGCGATGACCTTGCGCAGCGGTTTAAGCAATTCATCCAGCGCATCGTCATTGCGATGCCGCCATAGCATCACCGGTAATCGGTAACGGGTCAGCGTCAGCAAGCGCGAACGCGGCAACACATCGCGTCCATACGCCAACAAATCACCCACGCGCCGGTAGCAACGCCGTAGCCCCGACAGCCCATCAGCCTGCCCGCCCACCGCGATGCGCAGAATGTTCCAGCCCAGGCCGTCGAGTTTTTCCAGCAACCGGTCATTCTCGATGGATTGCGAGGCCGGCCGGCACCACAGCAACGACGACTTCGCCGAACTCACGCACCAACTGTCCGGGTAGCGCGAGGTCAGCCAGGCGCTCAGCGCTTCAACGGTTTGCGCCGGGCCGTGGTCCATGCCCAATTCAAACAGATACGGCACCCGCGTCATCTGCGGCTTGAGCCCCAGCTGCTGCGCCTCATCGAGCAAGCGCGGCGAATCCCCCGCCTCGCTCAGCAGCAACGCGAGCAGATCATCGCAACGCTGACGCCGCCATTGCTGCTCGGCCTGCTGATTGCGCTGGCCGACCAGCATCTCCGCGGTCATCCGCACCAGCTCGGCATAAGTGCGCAATGGCTCGGGTTCGCCGGTAATGCCAAGCACGCCAATCAAGCGCCCATCCAGCAACAGCGGCAAGTTGATGCCCGGTTGCACGCCCTTGAGATGAATCGCGGTTTGCGCGTCGATTTCCACCACCCGACCATTGGCCAGCACCAGTTGCGCGCCCTCGTGGCGGGTGTTGATGCGCTCCGGTTCGCCGCTGCCGAGAATCAATCCCTGGCTGTCCATGACGTTGACGTTGTACGGCAGGATGGCCATCGCCCGGTCGACGATGTCCTGGGCCAGGTCGTGATCGAGTTCGAACATAACGGGGATCCTTGAAAACGGGGTGGGACGGGTTGTTCACCCGCACAGGCCTTGGTCGCAAACCCTGTGCTCAGGCACAAAGACAACAACCCGGAGCGTGGCCGAGACTCACTGGGCGATCAACGTTACCCTTGCATCGCAAAAAATCATAATAAAGAGAGAGCCGCCATGTCACAGAGCGCCGCCGCTACCCAGGCCATCGTTGACGAGAAAAACGCCGTCTACAAACGCATTACCCTGCGTTTGATTCCCTTCATCTTCATCTGCTACCTGTTCAACTACCTCGACCGGGTGAACGTTGGATTTGCCAAACTGCAGATGCTCGACGCACTGAAATTCAGCGAAACCGTGTACGGCCTTGGTGCCGGGATCTTCTTTATCGGCTATGTGCTGTGCGGCGTGCCGAGCAACCTGGCCCTGACCAAATTCGGCCCACGGCGCTGGATCGCGTTGATGATGATCGTCTGGGGCACGCTTTCGACGTGCCTGCTGTTCGTCACCACCCCGACCGAGTTCTACACCTTGCGCCTGTTCACCGGCGCGGCCGAAGCCGGGTTCTTCCCGGGCGTGGTGCTGTATCTCTCGCAATGGTTCCCGACCTTCCGCCGTGGCCGCATCATGGCGCTGTTCATGTCGGCGATCCCGGTGTCCGGCCTGCTCGGCAGCCCGTTCTCTGGCTGGATTCTTAACCACTTCGCGGCGGGCCAGGGTGGCTTGGCCGGTTGGCAGTGGATGTTCCTGCTGCAAGGTATTCCGACCGTGATCCTTGGCGCCTTCGCCTATTTCCTGTTGAGCGACAGCTACGCCAACGCCAAATGGCTAACGCCGTTCGAGCGCTCGGTACTGGAAGCGGATCACGCTGAAGACCTGGCCAACAAACCAAAAACCACCACTGATTCGTTGCTGGCGGTGTTCAAGAACCCGGCGATCTGGTCGTTCGGTTTGATCTACTTTTGCATCCAGAGCGGCGTGTACGCGATCAACTTCTGGCTGCCGTCGATCATCAAGAACCTCGGTTTCAGCGATAACCTGGTGATTGGCTGGTTGAGTGCGATTCCGTACCTGTTGGCGGCAGTGTTTATGTTGCTGGTCGGCCGTTCGGCGGACTTGCGCAAGGAACGTCGCTGGCATTTGGTGGTGCCGATGTTGATGGGCGCGGTGGGTCTGTTGATCGCGGTGAACTTCGCGACGACGCCGGCCATTGCGATCCTCGGCCTGACCATCGCCACCATGGGCGCCCTCACCGGCCTGCCGATGTTCTGGCCGGTGCCGACGGCGCTGTTGAGCGCAGGTGCGGCGGCGGGTGGTTTGGCGTTGATCAACTCCATGGGGCAGATGGCGGGTTTCCTCAGCCCGTACCTCGTGGGTTGGGTCAAGGACAGCACTGGTTCGACGGATGCTGCGCTTTATCTGCTGGCGGGTGTGATTGTGTGTGGCAGCTTGCTGGCGCTGCGGATGACGCGGACGTTGCGGGTGTAAGCCTTTTTCACCCCTACAAAAAACGGCCCTTTCGGGCCGTTTTCATTTCTCAAGGCAGACACTCTGTTGTGGCGAGGGAGCTTGCTCCCGCTCGGGTGCGCAGCAGCCGCAAGTTTTTGGGGCCGCTGCGCAGCCCAGCGGGAGCAAGCTCCCTCGCCACAGGGGTTGTGTGTTAGCTATGCGGGTCGACGTTGTCGAGCATCCGGTTCACCGCCAGTTCACCCAGCATCACGGAGTTTTGAATTCCGAGCAGGGTGTGGCGCTGGGTTCCGTTCAGTTGCCCGGCGAAATCACTCAACATGACGCTCGCTGACGCCAACGTCTCGCAGGCGTTGACCAACAGGGTTTCGTTATCGGTGTCGGCGCCGACGGAATAGATAGTGCTGGGTTTGCGTGGGGTGTCTTTGGGGATGACCGGTTTGAGGTAGTAATCGAGGGCGCGGTCGGCGGCGGTGTTGAGTTTCTTGGAATCAGCGGATTCGTAGGGGGAAACGTCGTCGGTGTCGGTTTCTGGTGGGTTGGGTGTGATCTTGAACATAGATGATGCTCCAGGTAAGACATTAAGGAGCCATCACCCTCGCTACCAAACGAAGGGTGGCGGCCATGCGCAGGTTGGTAGACCGGTTACCTGGTGCAAGACCCGGCGCATCCGAGGATGCCCTGCGCATGACCGCCATAAATACAGAGGACGAAATGAACCTCTGCATCATGTGCATGTAGCGACAGGTAACCGGGCTACCAAACCCGACCGCTGTTTTTCAGCGGCGAGCAAACGATAGAGCCCAGCCCCAAGGCGCACAAGCCGGCGGATTCTGGCGCAGTCGTAGGCAACGGCGCAAGGTTATGTAGCCTCCAGCCCCATCGCTCCAGACCGTTTAAACATGTCTGTTTATTGCCGCCAATCCACTGTGGGAGCGAGCCTGCTCGCGAAGGCGTCATATCAGCCAACGAAGATGTTGAATGAACGATTGCATTCGCGAGCAGGCTCGCTCCCACAGGTACTCAATTGAGCTGATATTCCGATTGCTCCCGACGCAGGTTCTGGTATTTGATTGAGGCCTTTCTCCCACCGGTAAAAGGATTTCCTCATGAGCTATCGCACGCTGGGTCATTCGGGTTTACAGGTCTCCACCCTGACACTGGGCACCATGATGTTCGGCGAACAGACCAGCACCGAAGATTCCCTGCGGATCATCGACAAGGCCTGGGACCAGGGCATCAATTTCATCGACACCGCCGACGTTTACACCGGCGGTCGTTCCGAAGAGATCGTCGGCGAAGCGATTGCCGGCAATCGGCATGAATGGGTGCTGGCGACCAAGGTCGGCTTCGGCCCGGTGGACGGTGTGCCGAACCGCAGCGGCTTGAGCCGCAAACACCTGTTCAACGGCATCGATGCCAGCCTGACGCGCTTGGGCACGGACTACCTCGACATCTATTACCTGCACCGCGAAGACCACAACACGCCGCTGGAAGTGACCGTGTCGGCGATGGGCGATCTGATTCGCCAGGGCAAGGTTCGTTATTGGGGTTTGTCCAACTACCGTGGCTGGCGCATTGCCGAGGTGATCCGTGTGGCCGATCAACTGGGCGTCGACCGGCCAGTGATCAGCCAGCCGCTGTACAACATCGTCAACCGTCAGGCCGAGACTGAACAAATCACCGCCGCGCACAATTACGGCCTCGGCGTGGTGCCTTACAGCCCGTTGGCGCGGGGTGTGCTCAGCGGCAAATATGCGCCGGATGTGAAGCCGGACGCCAACAGCCGCGCCGGGCGCGCAGACAAACGCATTCTGGAAACCGAATGGCGGGTTGAGTCGTTGCGCATTGCCCAGCAGATTCAGCAGTACACGCAGGAACGTGGCGTGGGGATTGTCGAATTTGCGATTGCCTGGGTATTGAACAACGGCGCCGTCACTTCAGCCATTGTCGGGCCGCGCACCGAAGAACAGTGGGACGCGTACACCAAGGCGCAAGCGGTGAAGATTACGGCTGAAGATGAGGCGTTTATTGATTCGCTGGTGGTGCCCGGGCACTCGTCGACGCCGGGGTTCAATGACGTGAGCCATTTTGTGTCGGGCCGTAAACCGCGCAATACCTAAAGAAACAAACATTCAATGTGGGAGCGGGCTTGCTCGCTCCCACATTCGATCTGTGTTGATCGATCGGACAATATTTGATACGAAAACCACGTATCCTCTGCGCCCCGTTTCACCTTCAACCTCGCGAGGGCAGTTTGTCTAAAGGTATCGCTTTATCGGTTTCGGCCTCGGTGCTGTTTGCCGTCATGTACTACTACACGTCGTTGCTCACGCCTTTGAGCGGCGTGGAAATTTTTGGCTGGCGCATGCTGCTGACCGTGCCCTGCATGACCGTGTTCATGGTGGTGTCCGGCGAATGGACGCGTGTGGTCGAGATTGTCCGGCGCGCCACGGCGAATCCGAAATTGATCGCCGCCCTGATCGCCTCCTCGGCCCTGCTCGGTGTGCAACTCTGGCTGTTCATGTGGGCGCCGCTCAACGGCTACAGCCTGGACGTATCGCTGGGGTATTTCCTGTTGCCGCTGACCATGGTGCTGACCGGGCGAATCGCCTACGGCGAACGTCTGTCCTATCTGCAAAAAGTCGCCGTGGTGCTGGCCTGCCTCGGCGTGGTGAATGAGGTGTATCAGGTCGGTGGGTTTTCCTGGGCGACCTTGCTGGTGTGCATTGGCTACCCCACCTATTTCATCGTGCGCAAGCGCCTGGCTTCGGACAACCTCGGCGGTCTGTGGCTGGACATGGCGTTGACGCTGCCGGTGGCGTTCTGGTTTGTGCAAAGTGGCGAGCAAGGCTTCGGCGTGTTCGATCAACACCCGTGGCTGTCGCTGTTGATTCCGATTCTCGGGGTGATCAGCGCGTCGGCGTTGGTGGTCTACATCATCGCCAGCCGCTTGTTGCCGTTCAGCCTTTTCGGGCTGTTGAGTTACGTCGAGCCGGTGTTGTTGCTGGGCGTGGCGTTGCTGCTTGGGGAAAGCATCAAGCCTGGGGAATGGTTGACCTATATTCCGATCTGGTTGGCGGTGGTGGTGCTGGTGTTCGAAGGCTTCAAACACCTGATGCGACAGCGCCGCCCTTAACCCCGACACAAAACAAATGTGGGAGCGAGCCTGCTCGCGAAGGCGTCGTATCAGTCAACGAAGATGTTGAATGAACGATTGCAATCGCGAGCAGGCTCGCTCCCACATTGTTTAGTGGTGTGGCGGGTTACTCGGTGGCGAGCACGCCACGACGAACCTGGTCCCGTTCGATCGATTCAAACAACGCCTTGAAGTTGCCTTCGCCGAAACCATCGTCGCCTTTACGCTGGATGAATTCGAAGAACACCGGCCCCATCAGGGTTTCCGAGAAGATCTGCAACAGCAGGCGCTTGTCACCCGACTCGGACGAACCGTCCAGCAAAATGCCCCGCGCTTGCAGTTGATCAACCGGCTCGCCGTGGTTTGGCAAACGACCTTCGAGCATTTCGTAATAGGTTTCCGGTGGCGCGGTCATGAAGCGCATGCCGATGCTTTTCAGGTGATCCCAGGTCTTGAGCAGGTCATCGGACAGGAAAGCAACGTGCTGGATGCCCTCGCCGTTGAACTGCATCAGGAACTCTTCGATCTGCCCGGCGCCCTTGGACGACTCTTCGTTCAGCGGGATGCGGATCATGCCGTCCGGCGCGGTCATGGCCTTGGAGGTCAGGCCGGTGTATTCGCCCTTGATGTCGAAGTAGCGAATTTCGCGGAAGTTGAACAGCTTCTCGTAGAAGTTGGCCCAATAGGCCATGCGACCGCGATACACGTTGTGGGTCAGGTGGTCGATGATCTTCAGGCCGGCACCGACCGGGTTGCGGTCCACGCCTTCAATGAACACGAAGTCGATGTCATAGATCGAGCTGCCTTCGCCGAAACGGTCGATCAGGTACAGCGGCGCGCCGCCAATGCCTTTGATCGCCGGCAGGTTCAGTTCCATCGGGCCGGTTTCGATGTGGATCGGCTGGGCGCCGATTTCCAGCGCGCGCTTGTAGGCAAGCTGCGAATCCTTTACGCGAAACGCCATGCCGCACACCGACGGGCCGTGCTCGGCCGCGAAGTACGAAGCAACGCTGTGCGGTTCGTTGTTGAGGATCAGGTTGATCGCGCCCTGGCGATACAGGTGCACGTTTTTGGAACGGTGGGTCGCCACCTTGGTGAAGCCCATGATCTCGAAGATCGGCTCCAGGGTGTTCGGGGTTGGCGATGCGAATTCGATGAACTCAAAGCCCATCAGGCCCATTGGGTTTTCGTATAAATCTGCCATTTTGGCGCCTCATCATGCTTTTAGAATTAACAGTTAAAAAGTGTTAGTTGCTAGCAATGCTGAGACTGGCGGGTGGCGCACAGGAGATGCCCCGCACGCTGCGGGCGAGGAAGTCACCGTAGATCAATTGAAACCCAAAACTCTTCATTGTCGACCCAAGGCTCTTGCGGGCGAGGCTTCTGCTGCCAGAAGACGTTTATTATTGTATGCGTAACCCGATTCTACACAGCGTAAATCGGTTTGTCCGCCTTCTGTATCAAATCCCCTTTTCCCCTACTCGCGCAAGGTGTTTATTGCAGAGGAAAATCCCCGCCAGAATCAGCACGCCGCCAAGGCACATCGCCAGCGTCAACGGCTCGCCCAGCAACAGTGCGCCGAGGATGACGGCGGTCAGTGGGTTCAAGGCAATGAACACCCCTGAACGCGTCGCGCCGATCTGCCGGATGCCGTCGTAGTAACCGATGTAGGCCAGCGCCGAACCCAAAACGCCGAGGTACATCAGGCTCAACCATTGTTGCGGACCGAGGCTGATCAACGCGCTGACATTCAGCTCACCGCACACGGCACTGGTCGCCCAGAGCATCGCGGTGCCCAGCAGAATCGAGTACGTCACCGTCTGCACCGGCCCCAAAGACTGATTCAGTTCTTTGGAGAACAGCGAATAAATGCCCCAGCCGAGCACGCAGCCGAATATCAGCAGGTCACCGATCCAGGCATCGACGTTGCCGGCCAATAGATGCGGGTTACGACTGGCAATCACCACACTCGCCCCGGCAATGCAGATCGCGATGCCGAAGACTTTCGCCCGACCCAAGCGCTCCTTGAAGATCAGCCATGAAGCGAGGCCGATCACTGCCGGGTTCAGCGCAACGATCAACGAGGCTCGCGAGGCGTTGATGTAATGCAGCCCATAAAAGAAGCACAGGTTGTAGAAGAAGATCCCGAAGAACCCCAGTAGTGCCAGGCGCAACCATTGTTGCGGGTTCGGCCGGATCAACGGGATTCGGGCCAGCAGCAGAAACAGCAACAACGCCGCGCTGGCCAGCAAAAACCTGAGACTGGCGGCGAACAACGGGCTGAGACTGTCGGCCAGAAAACGCCCGGCCACGAACGTACCGCCCCAGATCATGGTGACGGCGGCGAGTTTCAGATACACCGAGGTGTGCGAAGTGGTTGTTTCTACGAACATTGTCATGGAGAGGCAAAACCAGGCCAAGGAAGATGACGTATCATTCGACTAATGAACGATCATCGTAAAATGAGTAAAAGCTCATGACCCTGACTCAACTTGAGATCTTTTCGCTGGTCGCGGAACTGCGCGGTTTCACGGCGGCTGCCAATCGCCTGGGGATTTCCCAGTCGGCGGTGTCTCACGCGCTCAAGTCGCTGGAACAGGAACTCGGCGTGGAACTGTTACGGCGGCATCAGTCCCAAGTCGAATTGAGCGACATTGGCCAACAACTGTTATTGCGCGCCCGGGCAATGCTCGGGCTGGCCAACACCTTGCGCCAGGAAGCGGCCGATGCGCGTGGGATGAAACGCGGCACGTTGCGCATTGGCTCGTTTGGCCCGACGTCGTCGATCCGCCTGCTGCCGCAGATCCTGCAGCACTACCGCGCGACGCATCCGGGCATTGAAGTCCACATCGACGAAGGCCCGGACCGTCAGGTGATTCAATGGCTGGAGGAGCGGCGAATCGATATCGGCTTTGTGGTACTGCCTGAAGAGCGCTTCGACACCTTCGCGCTGCTGGAAGACCAGATGGTCGCACTGGTGCCTGCCGACCATGCGCTGGCCGGTCGGGACACTCTGAGCTTGAGCGACTTGTGCAACGACCCGTTCGTGCTGACTGAGGCAGGCTCATCGGAGTTGGTGTCGCGACTGTTCAGCGCCGCCCGCCTCATACCGAACATCCGCTACCGCTGCTCACAATTGATCAGCACGCTGGACACGGTCAGCCGCGGCGATGCGTTGACGGTCGTGGCTGAAAGCTCCCTGCCCGACAACCTCAACAGTCGCTGTGTGAAAAAACCACTGTCGCCCCGTGTTATTCGCCAAGTCGGGCTGGCGGTGCTGGACCAGCGTCAGTCGTCACCCGCCACACTGGCCTTTATCAAACTGGCGCTCGACCTGAATACCCGTTGAGCGGCATAAGCGCCGAGGGCCAACTATCATGGCCACTACCTGAACTCTTTTTGGGAGGCGTGTTGTCGTCCTGCCCGCCGTTGAGAGCCCTGTTTCTGTGTGAGAGATTTCGCGAATGCCATTGAGTGCCAAACGCCGTCGCCCATTGCGTATCCGCATTATGGTGAGCCTGCTGTGTGGATTGCTCCCGATTATATTGGGCTTTGCCATTCTCTATATGCAGGCTGGACGTGCTCTTGAGCAAAGCACACGGGTGACCGCAGACGAAGCCCTGCGCCAGTTCGAACTGATGCTGGACAACACGGCGCAGTCCGCGAGCGAGTTGCTGCCGCTGGCCGGGCAAAACTGCAACGACGTGAAACTGGCCTTGCGTGAACAGGTCACCCGCCGCCCGTTTGTGCGCTCGGCCAGCCTGGTGTGGGACGACAACCTTTATTGCACTTCGTTGTTCGGTGACGCTCAGCAAAAGGTCGACGCCAAGGACTATGTACAAGGCAAGTTGTGGCTAATGAATGGCAACCCTGTCACCCCCGATACGGCGGTGCTGGTGTATCGCCTGAATGAGGGGAAACAGGGGGCGCTGACGACGCTGGACGGTTACCACTTGACTAACGTACTGCGCCTGATTGGTCGCAAGACAATACTGTTGCTGCAAGTGGGCCCGAGCTGGTTGTCCGTCGACGGCAAAGTCCACCAAGGCGCCCTGCCCACTTTGCCCTTGGCCGAAAGCGAACTGTCGTCCTCGCGCTATGCCTTTTCGGTCGTAGCCGGTTTCCCCGAGGGGGAAAACTGGCGTTACATGGCCAGCGAATACCCGCCGCTGTTCAGCCTGCTGATTTTTTTTGGCGTTGTCTCGGGTGCCATCGGCCACGCGCTGCAAAGGCGATCATGGTCGCCCATTCATGAAATGCAGCGCGCCCTCGCGGCTGAAGAGTTTGTCCCCTACTTTCAGCCGGTGGTGCATGGCGATACGCAGAAGTGGTCCGGCACCGAAGTGTTAATGCGCTGGAAACACCCAAAGGAAGGCCTGGTACGGCCTGATCTGTTTATCCCGTTCGCCGAAGATTCCGGGTTGATCGTGCCCATGACCCGTTCGCTCATGCGCCAGACTGCGCAGTTGCTGGGGCCTGTTTCTTCAACGTTTGCCGAGCCCTTTCACATCGGCATCAATATCACCGCCAGCCATTGCAAGGACCTGGAACTGGTCAAGGACTGTCGAGCGTTCCTGAGTGCCTTTGCGCCCGGCTCGATTTACCTGGTGCTGGAACTGACCGAGCGCGAATTGATCAAGCCAAACGACATTACGCTTGAGCTGTTTGAACAACTTCACGCACTGGGCGTGATGATCGCGATTGACGACTTCGGCACCGGGCACTCCAGCCTGGGTTATCTACGCCAGTTCAATGTGGACTTCCTGAAAATCGACCAGAGCTTTGTGGCCATGATCGGTATCGACGCCCTTTCACGGCATATTCTGGACACCATCATCGAACTCTCGGCCAAGCTTGATCTGGGAATTGTCGCCGAAGGTGTCGAAACCGAAGAACAAAGTGACTACCTGACCGCCCACGGTGTGAACTTCCTGCAAGGTTATCTGTTCGGCCAACCGATGCCCGGCGCTGAATTCATTAACGCATTAACCCACCATTAACTAATGGTTTTAAGCGACGAGACATCGTCTTCACGCACCAAATTGAATCAAAAGACTACTGCTGTTACATGAAGAAAACGTCAGGATTTACTCTTGGGCAATTAACTACTACAATTTTTCATGCCTGTGCAAGATGGGCAGGTGAGCCACTATCACCGAGTCGCTTCAAGGCTCTTGGCTTATAGCTTTGTTTGCGGTTGGTATCAGCCAAATACACTATTGGAGTAAAGATATTGTCCAGACTCGCTGAATTTCGTGCAGCTGAAAAGGCCCTTCAGGAGCAGCTCAAGCAGCTGGAATCGCTGAAGAATGATGCCGGGCTCAAGAAAGAAATCGAATTCGAAGAAAAGCTCCAGGGGCTGATGAAAACCTACGGCAAGAGCCTGCGTGACATCATCGCCATCCTCGATCCGAACCCGGCAAAATCCGGTCTGCAACAAGCAAAAACGCCTAAAACCCGCCGCGCTCGCGTGGTCAAGGTCTATCAGAACCCGCACACCGGTGAACTGATTGAAACCAAGGGTGGCAACCACCGCGGCCTGAAGGCCTGGAAGGAACAATACGGTGCAGCCACTGTTGATTCCTGGCTGCGCGGCTAACACCTTGCGGTTATAAAAAAGCCCTGCCAATGCAGGGCTTTTTCATGGATACCTACTAAATGCAACGATCTGCCACGATCAACTCGCAACTTTACGATTAACTTTGTGCTTAATGCCTTTGGGTATCTAAAAATGTCCGCATCCAGCCAATTTGCGTCAACGTAAAACCCCGTCACTAAAGTTTCAAGCTGTTACGCAGCTGCTCAATTTCGTCCTGACTTGTCTTGTAAGCCTCGGCCTGTCCCGCGTACGAAAGAACATAGGCTTTATCGGCATCCACCGCCCCCACCAATGTTTGCGACAGCACGTGTCGCCCGTTCTGGGTAATGGTGCAGGTTGTTTCCAGTGCCGACAGGCGGCTCAATGTCGCGGGGTGTATTTTGTTGCAGACACTTTGATAGCCGCTTTGAAAGAAGTCTTTCTGCACCGCCTTGCGCATCTCAAGCAACACGCCTTGCACATTCACTTGATGACCGCTTTCGACCTGAGTCATCGTCAACTCCATGACCATGACTGGTGTGCCGCTTTGATCGTTTTTGACCGCACGCTGACGGGAAACAGCCGGGTTCGCACCTTCTTGCGCAAGGTTTTCGACTTCCCAACCACTTGGCCATGGCACTTGCGGCGCCTCTGCATGAGCACCTGCCACGGCTGAAAGGACCCCCAACAGGACGAACATCGGCTTACAGAATCGAACCATTGCAATAAACACTCACGAGTTGAACCGTAAAGTCTGAGCCTCGCCCGCCTGTCAGGCAATAGCAGACCGTTTGGGTTTGGTGATGTCAGAGCCCTTGCGTATCATTGTGACCATTCGTTAGCCCCACTTATTTTCCGGAGGGCCCATGAGCCTGCACGAATTGAACACCTTCCCAGGCGTCACCGCCCAACCTGACACCGCCACCCAGAAGTTCGTCTTCAACCACACCATGCTGCGGGTCAAGGACATCACCAAGTCCCTGGATTTCTACACGCGCATCCTCGGTTTCTCGCTGGTGGAAAAGCGCGACTTCCCGGAAGCGCAATTCAGCCTGTATTTCCTCGCCCTGGTGGACAAGAACCAGATCCCGGCCGACGCCGCCGCTCGCACCGAGTGGATGAAGTCGATTCCCGGTATTCTCGAATTGACCCACAACCACGGCACCGAGAACGACCCTGAGTTCGCCTACCACAACGGCAACACCGACCCGCGTGGTTTCGGTCACATCTGCATCTCCGTGCCGGACATCCGCGCAGCGTGCGAGCGTTTTGAAGCGCTGGGCTGCGACTTCCAGAAGCGCTTGAATGACGGACGCATGAAAAGCCTGGCCTTCATCAAGGACCCGGATGCGTACTGGGTTGAAATCATCCAGCCTGCTCCGCTGTAAGCCCCACCAAACATCCCCTGTGGGAGCTAGCCTGCTCGCTCCCACACACGGATGTGTGAGGCACAAAAAAACCCATGATCGCTCATGGGTTTTTTTGTGTTTTCAGCGTCGGCGCTTATGCCGGGGCCGAGGTCCGGATCAGGTGATCGAATGCGCTCAGGGAAGCCTTCGCGCCCTCGCCCACCGCAATCACGATCTGCTTGTACGGCACGGTGGTCACATCACCGGCGGCAAACACGCCCGGCATCGAGGTTTCACCGCGAGCATCGACGATGATCTCGCCACGAGGCGACAGCTCGATGGTGCCCTTGAGCCAATCGGTGTTAGGCAGCAAACCGATCTGCACGAAGATGCCTTCGAGGTTGACCGTGTTGAACTCACCCGAATCGCGATCCTTGAAGACCAGACCGGTCACCTTCTGGCCATCGCCTTTCACTTCACTGGTCAATGCACTGGTAATGACGGTGACGTTCGGCAGGCTGAACAGCTTGCGTTGCAACACGGCATCGGCGCGCAGCTTGCTGTCGAATTCCAGCAGCGTGACGTGGCTGACGATACCCGCCAGGTCGATGGCCGCTTCAACGCCGGAGTTACCGCCGCCAATTACCGCCACACGTTTGCCCTTGAACAGCGGGCCGTCGCAGTGCGGGCAGAAACAGACGCCTTTGGCTTTGTATTCCTGCTCGCCCGGCACGCCCATTTCACGCCAGCGCGCCCCCGTGGCAAGAATCAGCGCCTTGGTTTTCAACGTGGCGCCGCTTTCGAAACGGACTTCGTGCAACTCGCCGGGATTCTTCGCCGGAATCAGCGCGGTGGCGCGTTGCAGGTTCATGATATCGACGTCGTATTGCTTGACGTGTTCTTCGAGCGCGCTGGCCAGTTTCGGCCCTTCGGTTTCCTGCACGGAGATGAAGTTTTCGATGGCCATGGTGTCGAGCACCTGCCCACCAAAACGCTCTGCCGCAACACCGGTGCGAATGCCTTTACGCGCTGCATAGATTGCCGCTGCTGCACCCGCTGGACCACCGCCGACGACCAATACATCGAACGCTTCTTTCGCGCTGAGCTTTTCGGCTTGACGCTCGATGCCGCTGGTGTCGAGTTTTGCGAGGATTTCTTCCAGGCCCATGCGGCCCTGGCCGAAGTTCACGCCGTTCAGGTAAACACTCGGCACCGCCATGATCTGGCGCTCATCGACTTCGGCCTGGAACAGCGCGCCATCAATGGCGACGTGGCGGATGTTGGGGTTCAACACGGCCATCAGGTTCAGCGCCTGGACCACGTCCGGGCAGTTCTGGCAGGACAGCGAGAAGTAAGTCTCGAAGCTGAACTCGCCTTTGAGTGAGCGAATCTGTTCGATCACTTCAGCACTGGCCTTCGAAGGGTGGCCGCCGACTTGCAGCAGCGCCAACACTAATGAAGTGAATTCGTGGCCCATCGGCAGGCCGGCGAAACGCAGGCTGATGTCGGCGCCCGGGCGATTGATCGAGAACGACGGCTTGCGTGCGTCATCACCGTTATCGAGCAAGGTAATTTGTGTGGAAAGACTGGCAACGTCTTTCAACAGTTCGAGCATTTCCCGGGATTTCGCACCGTCGTCGAGGGAAGCAACGATCTCGATCGGCTGGGTGACCCGTTCCAGGTACGATTTCAACTGGGCTTTAAGATTGGCGTCCAACATACGGGCGATTTCCTTTCTGGTGTTTCATGAAAAGCAGGCATAAAAAAACGCCCGAGCGAATCTCGCCCGGGCGTTTTTGAGGGCGGTTGCAGCTTACTGAGTAGGTGCGGCGTACCGCCCTGATGAAGCGCTCACTGACTTAGATCTTGCCGACCAGGTCCAGGGACGGAGCCAGAGTGGCCTCGCCTTCTTTCCACTTGGCCGGGCAAACCTGGCCTGGGTGAGCAGCGACGTACTGGGCAGCCATGATTTTGCGCAGCAGCTCGGAAGCGTCACGGCCAACGCCGCCATCGTTCAGTTCAACGATTTTGATCTGGCCTTCAGGGTTGATCACGAAGGTGCCACGGTCAGCCAAGCCTGCGTCTTCGATCAGCACGTCGAAGTTGCGGGAGATGGCGTGAGTCGGGTCGCCGATCATGGTGTACTGGATTTTGCCGATGGCTGGCGAAGTGTTGTGCCAGGCAGCGTGGGCAAAGTGGGTATCGGTGGAAACGCTGTAGATCTCGACGCCCAGTTTCTGGAACGCGTCGTAGTTGTCAGCCAGGTCTTCCAGTTCGGTCGGGCAAACGAAGGTGAAGTCAGCCGGGTAGAAGAAAACGACAGACCATTTGCCTTTCAGGTCAGCGTCCGACACTTTTACGAAGTCGCCATTTTTGAAGGCGTCAGCTTTGAACGGTTTAACTTGGCTGTTGATGATAGGCATCGGTGACTCTCCGTCAGGGTTGAAAAGTTGGGTTAACAAGTTGATGGGGTGAATCCTACCCACTCGATTCCCGGATGGCTCATTGGCAAACCTCATGCTGCTGATTTGTTTTCGCTATTAGCCGACGGTATTAATAGAAGAAAACGTGCTCTACAGCACCACTGGCTTTTCAGTGACCCGAGCCATTCCGAGAAACGGGCTCGCTTCAACATAGCGCATGGCGGACTTCATATCCTTCCAGCCCACATAACTCATCAACGACTTCAAGTCCCAACCACTCTGATGGGCCCAACTGGCAAAGCCGCGTCGCAAGGAGTGACTGGTGTAGAGCTCGGCGGGAATACCGGCGCGCTCCAGCGCCTGGCGCAGTAACGGGATGACGCTGTTGGCGTGCAACCCCTGCTCGCTCAAGTGCCCCCAGCGGTCGATGCCTCGAAACACCGGCCCGCGAACCAATGCGGCTTCGGTGATCCACTGGATGTAGGCGTTCACCGGGCAAAGACGCTGCAAGGCTGGGGTCTGGTAGGTCTTGCCGAGGTTTTCGCGGTCGCTCTTGGTGCGCGGCAAGTAGAGCGTGATGCCTGAGCTGGCGATCGCCTGAACGTGCTCGATCTGTACACGGCACAGTTCATCACTGCGAAACCCGCGCCAGAATCCCAGGAGGATCAGCGCCATGTCGCGCCTTGCTCTTAAAAGAGTCGGTCGATCATCTTGAGATCTGGCGGTCTGTGCTTCCAGCTCCAGCCAGGCCACCACCTGTTCCAGATGCTGCAGTTGCAACGGTGCCGCCTGTTTTTCCTGAGCCGGGTGCAACGCGCGAATCCCCTTGAAGACTTTGCGCACCACCGGCGCCTTGGTCGGATCGGCAAATCCCTGGCTGTTGTGCCACTGCGCCAGTGCCGACAACCGCAACTTCAGCGTGTTGATCGACAGCTCCCCCGCGTACGCCACCAGATAGCGCGCGACGCTGTCGGCGGTGGCCGGCAGAAACCCGCCCCACGTGACTTCGAAATGCTCAATGGCTGCCCGGTAGCTGCGCCGGGTGTTATCGCGTGTGGCGGCCTGTAGGTATCGATCCAGCTCGGTCATCGGCTCAACTCTCTAAAACGTACCGCGTTGGCGGGTGCAATCGTGCCGTGCGGCTCATCACACGGGGTAATACCAGTATATCCCGCATGACAAACTGACATCATTTATCTTTATTTTTCAGATGGTACACTGTGTACTTTAGTGGCATGTACCACAGTACGAAATCGTAGGAGAACTCATGGCTCGTGGCGGCGTAAATAAAGCAGTGGTGCAAGCGGCACGGTTGGCGATCCTCGCCCGTGGCGAGAACCCAAGCATCGATGCAGTACGGATCGAAATGGGCAACACCGGCTCGAAAACCACGATCCATCGCTACCTGAAGGAACTGGATGACGGCCGCGAACAGGCCGAGCCCGTGGCAGAACCTATTGATGACGAATTGGCGGGCCTGGTGTCGCGCCTGGCCCTACGCCTGAAAGAGAAGGCCCAAGAGCCTATCGATCAGGCTCGCGAGCAGTTCGACCAGCAACGCAAAACACTGGAAAGCCAGCTCACAGAAGCCCAGGAAGCCAATACCGAATTGCATCAGCAGTACGAGATGCAAAGCCTGGCGTTGACCCAGGAATCTGAATCACTGCAAGAAACCCGCTCCATGCTGCAAACCGAGCAAACCCGCAACGCCGGGCTGAATCAGGCGCTAGCCGGTTTCGAATTGCGCTTGCAGGACAAGGATGAGCAGATTCGCTCACTGGAAGAAAAGCACTTGCACGCCCGCGAGGCCTTGGAGCACTACCGCAACGCCGTCAAGGAACAGCGCGAGCAGGAACAAAGCCGTCACGAAAGCCAGGTGCAGCAGATTCAGATGGAATTACGCCAAGCGCAGCAAAGCGCGATGGTGCGTCAGGACGAGATCACTCAACTGCACCGCGACAATGAACGCTTGTTCACCGAAAACCGTGGCTCTCAGAGGGAGCTGAGCCTGTTGCAGGATCAACTCAAACACACCAATAGCCGGCAGGACCAACTGCTGGAACAGGTCAACCGCATCGACAGCGAACGCACCCTCCTCCAGGAACGCTTACGCGTCGCCCTGCTGGAAAGTCAGTCGCTGAAACAGAGCGTCGACGAGCAGTCGCAGGCTAATAAAGTACTGGAGATTGAATTGCTCAAGACTCAGGCGAGCCTCGATGAAAGCGTGCGCCTGGCGGCTGCTGTTGCAACAGCGCCAGACGCAGCCAAGGACGATTAACCAGCGACAGGCGTACGCATGGTGACGAACTCTTCGGCGGCCGTCGGGTGCACGCCGATGGTTTCGTCGAAGTCGCGCTTGGTCGCCCCTGCCTTCAAGGCAATCGCCAGGCCCTGGACGATCTCGCCGGCATCCGGTCCGACCATGTGGCAGCCCAACACCTTGTCGGTCTTGGCATCCACCACCAGCTTCATCAGCGTGCGCTCCTGGCATTCAGTCAGGGTCAGCTTCATTGGGCGGAAGCGGCTTTCGTAGATCACCACCTCGTGGCCGGCTTCACGAGCATCTTCCTCACTCAAGCCAACGGTACCGATGTTCGGCAGGCTGAACACGGCGGTCGGGATCATCTTGTAATCCACCGGACGATATTGCTCAGGCTTGAACAAGCGTCGCGCCACAGCCATGCCTTCGGCCAAGGCGACCGGCGTCAGCTGCACGCGGCCGATGACATCGCCGAGCGCCAGGATCGACGGCTCAGCCGTCTGATACTGCTCATCGACTTCAACAAAGCCTTTCTTGTCGAGTTTGACGCCAGTGTTTTCCAGCCCAAGGTTATCGAGCATCGGCCGCCGACCGGTTGCATAGAACACACAATCCGCTTCCAGCTCACGACCGTCCTTGAGCGTCACCTTCAGGCTGCCATCAGGCTGCTTGTCGATGCGCTCGATGTCGGAGTTGAATTGCAGGTCCATGCCACGCTTGGTCAATTCTTCCTGCAAATGCTTGCGCACCGCACCATCGAAGCCGCGCAGGAACAACTCACCGCGATACAGCAACGTGGTGTTTGCGCCCAGCCCGTGGAAGATGCCGGCGAATTCCACGGCAATGTAACCACCGCCCACCACCACAACGCGCTTTGGCAGCTCTTTGAGGAAAAACGCCTGGTTCGAACTGATTGCGTGCTCGTGCCCCGGAATTTCCGGGATCTGCGGCCAGCCACCGGTCGCAATCAGGATGTTTTTAGCGGTGTGGCGTTCGCCATTGATCTCGACGGTGTGCGGATCGACGATTTTGGCGTGACCTTCATGCAAGGTCACCCCGCTGTTGACCAGCAAGTTGCGGTAAATGCCGTTCAGGCGATTGATCTCACGGTCCTTGTTGGCGATCAGCGTGGCCCAATCAAACTGCGCCTCGCCCAGCGTCCAGCCAAAACCGGAAGACTGCTCGAAGTCTTCGGCGAAGTGCGCCCCGTAGACCAGCAACTTCTTTGGCACACAGCCGACGTTCACGCAGGTGCCGCCCAGATAGCGGCTCTCGGCCACGGCCACTTTTGCGCCAAAACCGGCAGCAAACCGCGCAGCTCGCACACCACCGGAACCGGCGCCAATCACGTACAAATCAAAATCAAAGGCCATTTTCAATCTCCTCGGCAGTCCACAAGCATACCCGCAGACGTTCGCCGGGCAAGTGTTGCAAACGATATGGGGCCAGAAAATGAAAAAGCCACCCGAAGGTGGCTTTTCAATACAAGCAGGTCAGAAGCTATCAGTAAGCCTTGCCAGTCTTGTAGAAGTTCTCGAAGCAGAAGTTGGTCGCGTCGATGTAGCCTTCAGCGCCACCGCAGTCGAAACGCTTGCCTTTGAACTTGTAGGCCATCACGCAGCCGTTCTGGGCTTGTTTCATCAGGGCGTCGGTGATCTGGATTTCACCCCCCTTGCCTGGCTCGGTTTGTTCGATCAGGTCGAAGATATCCGGGGTCAGGATGTAGCGACCGATGATCGCCAGGTTCGACGGTGCATCTTCCGGCTTTGGTTTCTCGACCATGCTGTGAACGCGGTAGATATCATCGCGGATCATCTCACCGGCAATAACACCGTACTTGTGAGTTTCTTGCGGGTCGACTTCCTGGATGGCGACGATCGAGCAGCGGAACTGCTTGTACAGCTTGACCATCTGGGTCAGAACGCCGTCACCTTCTAGGTTTACACACAAGTCATCCGCCAGCACCACGGCGAACGGCTCGTCACCGATCAGTGGGCGACCGGTCAGGATCGCGTGACCCAGGCCTTTCATTTCAGTCTGGCGGGTGTAGGAGAACGAGCAGTTGTCGAGCAACTTGCGGATACCGACCAGGTATTTCTCTTTGTCGGTGCCCTTGATCTGGTTTTCCAGCTCGTAGCTGATATCGAAGTGGTCTTCCAGGGCGCGTTTGCCGCGACCGGTAACGATGGAAATTTCGGTCAAACCAGCGTCCAGAGCTTCTTCGACGCCGTACTGGATCAGTGGCTTGTTTACCACCGGCAGCATTTCTTTGGGCATGGCTTTAGTCGCTGGCAGGAAGCGAGTACCGTAACCGGCTGCTGGGAACAAGCATTTCTTGATCATATAAGTCCTTGAAAGGGCTGTGTGTACGAGTTTCGGCGCAGTCTAATCAGGCGGCGTGCACCTTACAATGCCCCGCACTGGCTAACCGATGCCAACATAGAGAAATATTCTCGCGGATAGTTCCGCATTTCGCTGCACAGATCCTTCGACAGCTTCTAATAGATAGCAGATAACCCGGAACCTGCACGGGCGATCCCACCAGACATGCAATCGCACCACCATACGCCCATCAGCACTCTCTGGGTGCATTTGGCGTTATCATGGCGCAATTGAACCAGCCAACGAGGCAGATAGATGTCGGAAGTAAAAAGCGTCAACGGGTTCCTGATCAAACAGAAAGACGGCCAATGGTGGATAGAGAACTTCGGCGGCACCGAGACCATCACCGGACCGTTCCCTACCGAGAAGCTGGCGATTGAGGTGGCATCCGTATTGGAGCTGGAACACCCAGCACCCGCCAAACGCCGTGGTAAAGACAAGACTTGATCTGAACCGGTTTTGACCAAGCCCTGCTTTGCGCAGGGCTTTTTTATGGCCATCTGCAAAGAAGTGGCCCTTCGCTATAACCTTTTGATGCCAGCGCTGTCACAGGCTTAGCCCCATCATCCTGACGACGACAACGACATGACTAAATTTTTGCCTCTGATTGCAGTATTGGCCCTGAGCGGCTGCGCCACCTCGGAAACGGCATACCTGAAAAACGGTGAACAGGGGCTGGCGATCGACTGCTCCGGCGAAGCCAACTCGTGGGCCACCTGCTATGAAAAAGCCGATGCCTCCTGCGCTGGCACCGGCTATCGCATTGTCGGGACCGACGGCACGCCGTCCACCAAGGAGAGCGACAAGACCCTTGGTGTCGACGTTGGCAACTTCAAGAACCGCAGCGTCCTGGTGGTCTGCAAGTAAGACCGACGCTACATGTGAATTTCAGCAAACTTGATCCCGAGACCGCGCACGGTCTCGATCAAGTCGTCGAGACGACTGAAAGATTCGACTTCGTCGTTATCGTCCACCAGAAAATAACTGCGCCCGGCGCTTTTCTTGAAAAACACGATCCACTCCCCAGGATTCGCCGGATTCTGAATTACATGGGTGGCAGAGATATGACCCTCTGCATGCCGCTCCCGAACCTGCTCTCGCTTCATGCCTGACTCCAGAAATGACAATGCCGTCAAAGCACAGCCTTGACGGCATCGATGTAGATTGTCGCCAGTCTATCAGCCAGAAATACAGGTGTTCGCGGCTTTCTGCACATCCTTGGGGCGCACCGGCACGTTGGACATGCGCTCATGCAGCTTGATGCTGCTGCCAGTGGAGCGCTCTTCAATGTCAAAGACGGCAGCCGGGGCCGACGAGAACTTCGCCGGAACGATCACGCGCATTCCGTCTTTATGCGGCTCGACTTGCAAAGCGCCACGGCTATCAGCCAATTGCTCCACCAGGCACTGCGCGTACTCATGGGGCTTCTTGCCTGAGATCACACTCATGGTCGGCAGCGTCTCGTTGATCTCCGAAACATTCGCGCAACCACCTACGACCAACGCCAACGGCAGGACTAACACACCCCACTTCATACAAAACCTCCGATAAAGACCCTCGGACAGCACAAATGCTGATTTTCTCCGAGGCGCACCGCTTTTATCGCTCACAGAATTCCGAATTACTGTTTTTAATTGTCAAACCGAACCCTGACGACCCGATAATAACCTGTCCGGGCTGATAAACTGCGCCAATCGCCCATGCTATCGTTTTGATTTTGTAGAAAAAGCCCTTCTGGAGGCGCCTCATGAAATTTATCCACCAGCGCGAGCACCTCAATGAAGACGACATCGTCGTCATCCAGTGCTCCCAAACGTGCAACATCCGCTTGATGAACGACGCCAACTTCCGCAGCTTCAAGAATGGCGGTCGTCACACCTACCACGGCGGCGCGTTCGATACTTTCCCGGCCCGGATTACCGCGCCGAGCACCGGTTTCTGGAACATCACCATCGACACGGTCAACCGCCGGCCGATCAGCGTGACCCGCAAGCCGACCCTGACTCACTCGATCAAGATCATCCGTCGCTCCAGCACGAAACTGAGCTGAGCAACGTCCGCACACGAAACAAGGCAGGTATGACCGTGGCTCAAACGACCAAGTACGTCATCAAATACAAACTCAACGGCGAGCGCCGCTTCGAGTTTGCCCAGCTCGAAAACGGCACCGCCGAAGAAGCCAAGGCCGCGCTCGATGCCATTCATGGCCAGAGCGACGATGTCATCAGCGAGATCAGCGTCAGCAAAGCGCTGTAACAGCCCCCCCGGAGCGACCACAGGGATGTCGGCCCCCGTGCCTGAAGTTTGACCGCAAGCGCCGGAGTGTTCGCCCCGCCCCCGCTGCCTAGACTGGCCACCTCAACCATGGGTTAAGGAGTCAGAACATGCTGGAGCAACAACTCGATCAGGATGGCTGCGCCATTATCCGATCGCTCCTGAATGCCAAAGCCTGCGACGAGATCAGCGCCTTTTACGCGCAGCCTGGGCTTTTTCGTTCACAGGTGATCATGGCTCGTCACGGCTTTGGCCGTGGCGAGTACAAATACTTCAAATACCCTCTGCCGGACCCCGTCGCGCGCCTGCGCAGCGAGCTTTACCCTGGCCTGGTGCCGATTGCCAATCGCTGGCACGAATGCATGGGCCTGCCAACGCGCTTTCCCGCCAAGCACGAAGACTTTTTACGGCGCTGCCATGCCGCCGGTCAGGAACGCCCAACACCGTTGTTGCTGCAATATGGCCCGCAGGACTACAACTGCCTGCACCAGGACCTGTACGGCGAACATGTCTTCCCGTTGCAAGTGGCGATTCTTCTGTCAGCACCCGACGAAGATTTCACCGGCGGTGAGTTCGTGCTCACCGAACAGCGCCCGCGCATGCAGTCACGCCCTTTGGTCATGGACCTGAAGAAAGGCGATGCCTTGATCTTTGCCGTCAGCCAGCGCCCGGTCAAAGGTGTTCGCGGCTATTACCGCGTCAACATGCGCCATGGCGTAAGTCGCCTGCACAGTGGAAAACGGCATACCCTTGGAATCATCTTTCACGATGCGTTATGAGCCATGAGCCCCTTCACCCTGGATTTGTTTGCCGATACAGAAGCCGAGCAGCCGCCCAAACGCGAGCAACTCGGTGAGCAAGCCTGCGTCTTGCGCGGCTTTGCCCTGCCCTTGCTGGATTCTTTACTGACTGCGCTGGAGGGTGTTTTGGCGCTCGCGCCGTTTCGGCAGATGGTCACTCCCGGCGGCTTTACCATGTCCGTGGCCTTGAGCAGTTGCGGCGCTCTTGGCTGGACCACTGACCGAACCGGCTACAAATACACGCGCAATGACCCGCAGACCGGGCAACCATGGCCGAAGATGCCTGATGTGTTTTTCGAGCTGGCGCAAGCGGCGGCACGTGAAGCGGGATTTGCGGATTTTGTTCCCGATTCCTGCCTGATCAACCGCTATGTCCCCGGCGCGAAGATGTCTTTGCACCAGGATAAAGACGAAGGTTCCTACGCAGCGCCGATCGTGTCGGTCTCACTGGGGTTGCCGGCGACGTTCCTGTTTGGCGGTTTTGAACGAAGTGATAAAAGCCAGCGCGTGCCGCTTTTGCATGGCGATATTGTGGTCTGGGGTGGCGTCGATCGTTTGCGTTATCACGGCGTACTGCCGATCAAGGACGGGCATCATCCGACGCTGGGTGAACAACGGATCAACTTCACCTTTCGCACCGCCGGATGAACGTCTCGAATTTGACCGCAAGACCCGGAGTGCCACGCCACTCCCGCCTGATTAATCTGAATGAAACGGGTCAATGGAACTACAGACATGACAACTCATTCGACTAAAACCGCTACCGAAATCGATCCTCGTTGGGCCGCCGTGGTTGCACGCGATCCAGCTGCAGACGGGCAGTTTGTCTACGCGGTTAAAACCACCGGCATCTATTGCCGCCCCAGCAGCCTGGCGCGCTTGCCGAATCCGCAGAACGTCGAGTTTTTCGACACGCCGCAGCAAGCCCAGGCGGCGGGATATCGTCCCAGCAAACGGGCGGCAAAAGACCAAAGCGATGTCGCAGCCCAGCATGCGGCCACCGTGGCCGCGGCCTGCCGGCACATCGAATCCGCCGAAAATCTGCCGCCGCTCAATGAACTGGCGGACGCAGCGGGCCTCAGCAGCTTCCACTTCCATCGAGTGTTCAAAGCCGTCACCGGACTGACGCCCAAGGGTTACGCCTCGGCCCATCGCTCGCGCAAGGTGCGTGATCGTCTGGCGGATGGTGGCTCGGTCACCGACGCCTTGTACGACGCCGGTTTCAATTCCAACAGTCGTTTCTATGAAGCAGCCGATAACCTGCTCGGCATGAAGCCGGGCGACTATCGTGCTGCCGGGCAAAACAACGACATCCGCTTTGCCGTCGGCCAGTGCTCCCTGGGGGCCATTCTGGTGGCGCAAAGTGAACGCGGGGTGTGTGCGATTCTGCTGGGGGATGATCCGCATCAACTGGTCTGTGATCTGCAGGACAAGTTTCGGCGTGCCAACTTGATCGGTGCCGATCATGAGTTCGAGCAACTGATTGCCCAGGTCGTAGGGTTTATCGAAGCGCCAGCCCTTGGCCTGGATTTGCCGCTGGACGTGCGCGGTACAGCGTTCCAGGAGCGTGTCTGGCAAGCCTTGCGCGAGATTCCCGCCGGCCGCACCGCGAGCTATGCCGAGATCGCCCAACGCATCGGGTCGCCCAAAGCTGTGCGCGCCGTGGCCCAGGCGTGCGGCGCGAACAGTCTGGCGGTGGCGATCCCTTGCCACCGTGTGGTGCGTAGCGACGGCAACCTGTCGGGCTATCGCTGGGGGGTTGAGCGCAAGCGGCTGTTGCTGGAACGCGAGACGCGCTGATCAGCGATTCACATCGACCACCACCCGCCCGCGCAATTGCCCGGCGAGCAGGCGCGGCGCGGCATCGATGGCTTCGCTCAAACCGATTTCATGACTGATCAGCGGCAGCAGCGCGAAGTCCAGATCCTTGGCCAGTCGATTCCAGGCCTGTACTCGCTTGGCCTTGGGCTGGGTCACGCTATTGATACCGGCCAAGGTCACGCCGCGCAGAATGAAGGGAGCGACCGAGGCCGGGAAGTCCATGCCTTGCGCCAGACCACACGCCGCTACCGTGCCGTTGGCCTTGGTGCTGGCGCAGGCATTGGCCAAGGTGTGGCTGCCGACCGAGTCAATCACCGCCGCCCAACGCTCCTTGGCCAACGGTTTGCCGGGCTCGGACAAGGTGGCGCGGTCGATGATTTCACTGGCACCCAGCTGTTTCAGGTAATCGTGTTCGGAGGTGCGACCGGTGGAAGCGACGACGCGGTAACCCAGCTTGCTCAGCAATGCGATGGCGAAACTGCCTACACCGCCGTTGGCACCGGTGACCAGCACTTCGCCTTGGTCGGGCGTCACGCCGTTATGTTCCAGCGCCAGGATGCTCAGCATGGCCGTGTAGCCGGCAGTGCCGATGGCCATGGCTTGGGCCGCCGTAAATTCCTTTGGTAACGGGATCAGCCAGTCACCGTTCAGACGCGCCTTCTGCGCTAATCCACCCCAATGCCCTTCGCCCACGCCCCAGCCATTGAGGACCACTTGATCACCAGCCTTGTAGTCCGGGTGGTCGCTGGTTTCAACCGTGCCTGCCAGATCGATCCCTGGCACCAGTGGGAATTTTCGCACCACAGGGCTGCTGCCGGTGATGGCCAGGCCATCCTTGAAGTTCAGTGTGCTGTACGCCACGCGTACCGTCACATCACCTTCGGGCAGTTGATCGTCATTGATCTCTTGCAGTGTGGCCCGATAACCGCTGTCGTCTTTGTCGATCAAAATACCCTTGAACATCGTCGCCTCTCAATGGAATCAATCTGGTAATGGAACCAATGAAATACCACATGGAAACATCTCGCCATACAAGACTTTAAGCCAGAGCAGCCAAAAGTCGACTGGCCTTTCACCCGTGATAGCTGGTAAAAAAACGGCTCTACCGTCCCTGCCCTGTTTGACGTCGGAGAATCATTGAAATGAGCCAATGGCCAGACACCCGCATTCTTGACCTGCTCGGGATCGAACTGCCGATCATCCAGGCCCCCATGGCCGGGGCCAATGGGTCGGCCATGGTCATCGCCGCGAGTAACGCTGGCGGCCTGGGCTCGATGCCTGCTGCATTGCTGACCATCGAGCAATTGCGCGAAGAACTGAAGACGATTCGCCAACACAGCCAGCGCCCGTTCAACATCAACTATTTCTGCCATCAACCTCCGGCCCCTGACGAGCAACGCGCCCGGGACTGGAAGAACTTGCTGGAACCTTACTACCGGGAACTGGGCGCCGATTTCGATGCGCCGACACCGGTTTCAAACCGGGCCCCGTTCGATGTTGCGGCGTGCGAGGTCGTCGAAGAGTTTCGCCCTGACGTAGTCAGTTTTCACTTCGGCCTGCCGGAAAAATCCCTGCTGGACCGGGTAAAAGCCACCGGCGCAAAAATTCTCTCCTCGGCCACTACGGTGGAAGAAGCCATCTGGCTGGAACAGCACGGCTGTGACGCGATCATCGCCATGGGTTACGAGGCCGGCGGTCATCGCGGGATGTTCCTCAGTGACGACCTGAGCAGCCAAGTGGGGACACTTGCCTTGGTGCCGCAGATTGTCGATGCAGTGAAAGTGCCAGTCATCGCCGCCGGGGGGATCAGTGATGCGCGCGGCGTTGCAGCAGCCTTTATGTTGGGTGCTTCGGCAGTGCAGGTGGGCACGGCTTATTTGTTTACGCCAGAAGCCAAGGTCAGCGCGTCTCACTACAAAGCATTGCGCACGGCCAAAGAAAGCGAGACCGCCGTCACCAACCTTTTCACCGGCCGCCCGGCACGCGGCATTCTCAATCGGGTGATGCGTGAGATCGGCCCGATCAGCGATAAGGCGCCGAAATTCCCACTCGCCGGCGGTGCGCTGATGCCGCTGCGAGCCAAGGATGAAGCGGATTTCAGCAACCTCTGGGCCGGGCAAGCGTTCCGGTTGAGCACTGAAATGACCACGGCAGAATTGACCCGACGCCTGGCGGATGAAGCTTTGGCCAAGCTATTGCGTCGATAAGCCCAACCCCTGTAGCAACTGCGTCAGTTGCTACAGTTCCACATAACCTCATAAACCAACACATTCCGTTTGAAGGCATTTCGCTATATATTCTGCTATATAGCGTTTCACCCCTTGCTGCATTCGCCTATAACGGAGCCGTTTCATGACCATTCGTGCCTCACGTTTTGCCCCTACTTGCCTTGCCTGCCTGATTGCCGTATTCGCTTTCGGCTCCGCGCAGGCGGACGAAGTCCAGGTCGCTGTCGCGGCCAACTTCACAGCCCCTATCCAGGCGATCGCTGCCGATTTCGAGAAAGACACCGGGCACAAACTGGTCGCGGCGTATGGTGCCACCGGCCAGTTCTACACCCAGATCAAGAATGGCGCGCCATTCGAAGTGTTTCTCTCGGCCGACGACACCACACCTGAAAAACTCGAGAAGGAAGGCGATACCGTCAAGGGTTCGCGCTTCACCTACGCCATTGGCACCCTCGCCTTGTGGTCGGCCAAAGACGGCTACGTCGATGCCAAGGGTGACGTGCTGAAAAAGAACGAATACGCACACCTGTCCATCGCCAACCCCAAAGCCGCGCCTTATGGTCTGGCCGCAACTCAGGTACTGAACAAGCTGGGCCTGACCGACAAGGTCAAGGACAAAATCGTTGAAGGCCAGAACATCACCCAGGCCTATCAATTCGTCTCCACCGGCAACGCCGAACTGGGCTTTGTAGCCTTGTCGCAGATTTATAAAGACGGCAAAGTCACCGGCGGTTCGGCATGGATCGTTCCAGCTGACATGCATGACCCGATCAAACAAGACGCGGTGATCCTCAACAAAGGCAAGGACAACCCGGCCGCCAAGGCACTGGTTGATTACCTCAAGGGGCCGAAAGCCGCTGCTGTCATCAAATCCTACGGTTACCAACTCTAAATGACGCTGACGAGTGCCGATTTCTCCGCCATCTGGTTGACCCTCAAACTGGCGTCCCTGACGACGGCCATCCTGTTGGTCATCGGCACTCCGATTGCGTTGTGGCTGTCGCGCACCCGCTCCTGGTTGCGCGGTCCGGTCGGGGCGATCGTCGCCCTGCCCCTGGTCCTGCCGCCCACGGTGATTGGCTTTTATCTGTTGCTGGCGCTAGGGCCTCACGGCTTTGTCGGTCAGTTCACCCAATCGCTGGGGCTGGGCACCCTGACCTTCAGTTTTGCGGGGTTGGTCGTTGGCTCGGTGCTGTACTCGATGCCGTTCGTGGTTCAACCACTGCAAAACGCCTTTTCCGCCATTGGCACTCGCCCCTTGGAAGTCGCCGCGACCTTACGCGCCAATCCGTGGGACACCTTCTTCAGCGTGATCTTGCCGCTCGCACGACCGGGTTTTGTCACTGCGGCGATTCTCGGCTTCGCCCACACCGTCGGCGAGTTCGGCGTGGTCTTGATGATCGGCGGCAACATTCCGGACAAGACGCGTGTGGTGTCGGTGCAGATCTACGATCACGTCGAAGCCATGGAATACGCCCAGGCCCATTGGCTGGCCGGGGCGATGCTGGTGTTCTCTTTTGCAGTGTTGCTGGCGCTCTACTCCAGCCGTAAAACCAAAGCGGGCTGGAGCTGATCGATGATCGATATGCGTCTGCAACTGAGCTATTCCGGGTTCGCCCTGGACGTGGACCTGCAATTGCCCGGTCGTGGCGTGACCGCGCTGTACGGACATTCGGGTTCGGGAAAAACCACCTGCCTGCGCTGCATCGCCGGACTGGAAAAGGCTCAACAGGGTTTTATCCAGGTCAACGATGAGGTCTGGCAAGACAGCGAAAAGAAGATTTTCGTGCCACCGCATAAACGTGCGCTGGGGTATGTCTTCCAGGAAGCCAGTCTGTTTCCGCATCTGTCGGTACTGGCGAATTTGCAATTCGGCCTCAAGCGCATCCCGAAACAGCAGCGCCGGGTCGACATGGGCCATGCCACGGAACTGCTGGGGATCGGGCATCTGCTGGAACGTCACCCGCAACACCTTTCCGGTGGCGAGCGGCAACGGGTCGGCATCGCCCGGGCGCTGCTCACCAGCCCGAAACTGCTGCTGATGGATGAACCGCTAGCGGCGCTGGACAGTCAGCGCAAAAACGAAATCCTGCCTTACCTGCAACGCCTGCACGATGAGCTGGACATCCCGGTGCTGTACGTCAGTCACTCGCAGGATGAGGTCGCACGGCTGGCCGACCACATCGTCTTGCTGAGCGAAGGCAAGGCGCTGGCCAGCGGTCCTATCGGCGAAACCCTCGCCCGTCTCGACCTGCCGCTGGCGATGGGCGACGACGCGGGCGTGGTGATCGAGGGGCATGTCAGCGCGTATGACGCGCACTATCAGTTGCTGACCTTGCAGTTGCCCGATACTGATCTGGGTATTCGCGTCGCCCATGCGCCCATGCCCCTGGGCCAGACACTGCGTTGCAAGGTTCAGGCGCGCGATGTCAGCCTGAGCCTGCGCAGCGTCGAGCAAAGCAGCATCCTCAATCGCCTGCCGGTGACCGTGATCAGTGAAATCAGTGCCGACAACGCTGCCCATGTGCTGATCCGCCTGAACGCCGCTGGCACGCCATTGCTGTCGCGTATCACCCGTTACTCCCGGGATCAGTTGGGCGTGCACCCCGGCCAGCAACTCTGGGCACAAATCAAAGCGGTGGCGGTGCTGGCCTGAGTCTTTTGGCACCAACGACAAATGAGTGCGGTCAATGGCTGTACTGACCCCTGATTTGTTGTCGAGGTTGACTCGCCATGTCCGATATCGCACTGCCCGATGTACTGCCGCCCGACCTGCACTATGTCGATGACACGCAGCCCGGAATCAGCCGCAAGCTGCTGCGTGGCAAGTTTTGTTATTTCGATCCTGCGGGCCAGCGCATTACCGATCCGGACGAAATCAAACGCCTCAACGCACTCGCCGTACCGCCGGCCTATACGGATGTGTGGATTTGCGCCGACCCGCGCGGCCATCTGCAAGCCACCGGCCGCGACGCTCGCGGTCGCAAGCAATATCGCTACCACTCGCGCTGGCGCGAAGTGCGCGATGCCGACAAATACTCGCGCCTGCGCGACTTTGGCCTGGCGCTGCCAAAACTGCGCAAACAGCTTGAAACGCTGTTGGCCGCACCCGGCTTCAGCCGAGAAAAGGTCATGGCCACCGTCATTACCTTGCTCGATGCGACGCTGATCCGGGTCGGCAACACGCAGTACGCCCGGGACAATCGTTCCTACGGCCTGACGACGTTGCGCAGCCGTCACGTTGAAGTCAACGGCAGTGCGATTCGCTTCCAGTTTCGCGGCAAGAGTGGCGTCGAGCACCAGATCACGGTGAGAGACCGACGCCTGGCCCGCATCATCAAGCGTTGCCAGGAAATCCCCGGGCAAAACCTGTTTCAGTATCTGGATGAAAACGGCGAGCGACACACCGTCAGTTCTGCCGACGTCAACGCCTACCTGCAGACCCTCACTGGGGCCGATTTCACCGCCAAGGATTACCGCACGTGGGCAGGCAGTGTGCTGGCGTTATCGGTGTTGCGCGAATTGCAGTGGGAGCCGGAGTCGGATGCAAAACGCCATGTGGTAGAGATGGTCAAGAACGTCGCCAGGCAGTTAGGCAACACGCCCGCGGTGTGCCGCAAATGCTACATCCACCCGGCGGTGCTCGACGCTTTTATGCTCGGCGCTCTGGCTGAGTTGCCTCGGCCAAGGTTGCGTAAAGGGCTCAAGGCAGAGGAAGTCGGGATGGCCATGTTCCTTGAGCGCATGATCGCCAGCGCTGAAGCGACGAACTGACCTGTCTATTTTTTGCACGATCACAAAGAACTTCTATAGTTGATCTGAACAAGAATCAGCTGCGGTGACGCCATGGAAGACATTTTCGTTGTGAAACGTTGCAACAAGATCATCATTCATGGCCGCCGGGCCGGAGAAGCCGGTCACCCGCCACCCGACGCCGCGGTCTGGTACCGCATCGCCGACACTCGCACGCAGGGTTTCATCGGTGACGGCTTTGACGCGGAAGCCGATGCCAGACGGGAATGCCAACGGCTGAACGCCACATCGCAAGTGATGGCCCGGCAAGGATGATGAACAGGTACCTGTCTGTTCCGGGTCTATACTGAAAAACAGCTGAAGGAGCAGCGACCCCAACGGCAGAAAGCTCGCACCTGGCGGGCTTTTTGTTGCCATTTGCCAGGTTTCTTCAACGGAGGTGTTTTCCATGTCCGAAAAAGAGTCCATCACCACCCTCCTCACCCTGCTTGACTCCCGGCAGGCTCGACTTGCCGCCGCGTGCAAGGAAATTGCCGACTGGGTCGATCATCAAGGGGGGCATCCAACTGCCCTCAGAATTCGTGATCGGCTGAACGACATCGAAAAAGACACTCCCCTGATTCGAAACACGCTGTCGTCGCTAAAACCTGTCGACCCGCCCCTCCCACGGTTCAGATGATCAGGACGAGGCAATCGACGCCAGAACAGAGCCTGTTTCAGGACGCATGAACGGCGACCTTAGCGTCACCGCGATTGTGCGTGCCTGAGTGTCTGCCGTTTCACCCGCAAACCCGGCCTGGCGCTGGGCTTTTTTTTGCGACATTTCTTTCACGCCGCATTTACAACGCGCGCCCTACAGTGAATCACTCCTTTGAAGAATCACCTTGGTCTGCCCGCATGCAGACCTTTTTTTTGCCCATCCGGCTGTCAGCGAACCCTAGCGTTTGCGGGGGGTCAAACGATGACACGTCGCGAAGGAGACGTTCCATGGTCACCCACTACAAAGTCAGCGGGCATCTGGCCTGCGGTCACAAAGGCAGCAATCTTACGTCCACTCAAGAACTGAACCGTGTGAAATGCAGAAGCTGCCGAAACACTGATGCGTACAAGGAAGCGCGCAAGGATCAACGCAATGCAACACGCCGGGCCGCACGCAAGGCCAAAGCCACTCATACCGCCAATGACTGGCGCGCAGCCTGGACCGAACGGCTAACCGCCATGGCCGGGTTGCAAAGACTGCCTCGTGGCTTTAGCGGCCAGCCTTTTGTGTAGCAGGCTCATTCGACAGCGGGGTCGACTTCGCTCGACCCACTGCTGATCAACGCGCTAGCGGGCGCCATCACTTCAGCGAGCGACATGCGCTTGAACGCTTCGAACAGTCGCCGCCCCTCTTCCGGTGCACAGGTAATGGCCAAACGCATGGTCGCCTCGCCCAACTGCCAGATCAGAAAAGCCGTATCTGCGACTTGCTGAGTATCACTGCCTGGAAACACCCGAAGCATCGCATCCGCCAGCAACCTGCCCGCCACTCGACTTTCCCCCAGCTCGAGTGCCAGCAATTGCTTGTCAGCCTGCATCCCGGACCAGATATCACGCATTACCGGCTCTGCCTGAGCGATGTCGTAATACTGCTCCAGCAGGTCCGAATAGGCCTCGTGCAACCCTTGCGCATCCTGGACCGCTACCAATGCCGTTTCTATGCAACGGCGACTCTCTGCGTTGAAACGCTCGGCCAGCGTGCGGATCACCGAGCTCTTGTCCGGAAAATACTGATAAAGCGAGCCGATCGAAATCTCCGAGCGTTCGGCAATTTCACTCATCTTCAGCGAATCGCTGCCCTTGGTTGCAATCAGCTTCGTTGCAACGGCCAGAATTCGCTCCTGCCGCTCGCGACTGCGCTGCTGCGTGGGGTTGCGTCGGGTCGGCTCTGAAACCCTCTGCTCGCGCTCTGTGGTGGTTTTCTTCGGCACTGACGCGCTCTCCGATCAATAACATGACATGCACTCACCTTAGCACCGCCCATCAACACACCCAAATAGGTATAGCCGTACGTCGGTTTCCGCTCTTTCGTTAGTTGACTGCATAACGTGAGCGTTTATCATCTTTATAACGTGAGTATCACTCACATTAACCCGATGGAGATGAACGCGATGAAGACCTCTCAAGACCGCATCCTCATTCTCGGTGCGACCGGTAAAACAGGGAGCAGGATTACTCAACGTCTGAAAAATGCAGGATTGCCCGTGCGCCGGGGCTCTCGCGGCGCCAATCCACCGTTCGACTGGGAGGATCGCAGCACCTGGGAGGCAGCGCTTGATGGCATCGACACCGTATACATTTCCTATCAACCGGACCTCGCCGTACCAGGTGCCGTCGAAACGGTGCAGGCGTTTACCGACCTGGCCGTGAAAAACGGCGTTGGCAAACTGGTGTTGCTGTCCGGACGCGGAGAGGCCGAAGCGGAGGACGCCGAACGCGTCATACAGAACAGTGGCGTCGACTGGACCATCCTGCGCTGCAGCTGGTTCTTCCAGAACTTCAGTGAGGCGCATTTTCTGGAGCCGAATATTCAGGGAGAGCTGGCCCTTCCCGTCGGCAGTATCGCCGAGCCCTTTGTCGACGTGGAAGACATCGCCGAGATTGCTGTGCTGGCGCTGACCCAACCCGGACACTCCGGCCAGCTTTATGAACTGACCGGGCCACGGGCGCTGACGTTTGCCGAGGCGGTCGATGAGATCGCCCGAGGGACCGGCCGCGATATCCGCTTCGTCGCTGTGCCGCCGAATGCCTATGAAGAGGCGTTGGAACAGGCGCAACTGCCAGCTGAATTGATCGACCTGGTGTTGTACCTCTTCACCACAGTGCTCGACGGGCGCAACACGCCCCTTGCCGATGGCGTCCAGCGCGCACTGGGCCGGCCCGCCCGGGACTTCAGCGATTATGTGCGGCGCACCGCGGATACGGGTGTTTGGGCGAACGAAGGTTTAGCTAAAAAATACGGCAAACATCACGAATGAGATCAATACTCATCCTGTCATGTTGTGGGCACTATGATGGGACGCCGATTTGGCTTGGCGCAGTAACACGCGAGGTGACGCCGTGTTCTTGAAAGTGATTTTCATCTACTGGCCTTTGCTGTCGGTCATCATCGCCGTAGCGCTGAGCCGACTTGTCCATAACGCCAAGGTTGCTGATCGGGCGCTAGGGGCACAGTAGTTTTCAAGCGTGATTGCGGAGCAATCTCTAAAATTGCGGACCAGAAACAAACAAGGGTTTGCATCAGCTTTCGCCCGCAAACCCTTGATTTTAAAATTGATTATTGGCGTTCCGAGGCGAGTCGTCAGTGCGTCACCCTCGACGGCCAAAACCTCCTGAGTCCATTCGATCCTGGCATTGATCTCGGCCAAGTCGGTCGCCAATTGCAGGTCATAGGTTCCCCACATGGTCGATGGCCTCATGCTGATAATCATCTCGAAAATTTGCCGTGCACGAGGCTCAAGCGTGCGAGTCGGCATCAAAGCAAGCGGCAACGCCTGCATCGACTCAACCTTGCGTTGATCGAAGTATCAGGTTCCTTACGGGTTTCTGCTTGTCTTCTGGCCATAAGCCCCCTCCGGATACAAACTCGCGTCAATAACTGAAGCATCAAGGACGATTCCATGCAGGACATACGCTGCGGCCACTGCTGCCGCAAACTCTGGTCGCAGGTTATCGACGAATGCCCCCCTTCGAGTTCCTGGCTGACGCCGCGCCAGTGGACGCAATACCTCCAGCGTCTCAATCGATCCAGTGGCCACGCCCCGCGGATGCCTGGGCTGCCAATACTCTACTGGCAGACAAAGCCGCTTCCCAAATCGCTATGGGCTGTACCACTTTCGTCGCTCACCCGAACGGATGGGATCAGATGGCTGAGCGGCAGCGAGCGTCTGAGGATGATGGGGTTTGCCTCGGACTGGATGCGGCCAACCTTGCAGAGGCTTTTGGTGCCGGAAACGCCGTTGTTACGCAGGTGGCGGAGTGGGTTGGGAGAAAGTTGATTCAGGCAGAGTGATAACAGGGCACCGGCGCGTTGAAGCGCTAGGCCGCAACGCGCAATAAGGTTAAGAAAAATTAAGCAGTGATTCGATGCATCTCCCTCGGTATCGAAATGTTTTACGAAGGTTTCCCGTATTTTGAGAATCTAACGATCAGCAGATCGAGGATAACTCGTGTTATTTCCGAACCTTCTCTGACACTCAACTTTATCAACAAAGCAATACAATCAACCGCCAAGTTTTATTGCAAGTACGCTTTGGATAATTATTAATTTTGATTTTATGTAACGCCATACCAGCGACGACGGCTCCTCACACATCATCGCTCTGACAAACGCCTCGTAATTCACCTGACCATCTCCATCGATATCCACCTCCCTGATCATTTCCTCGATCTCTTCGTCGGAAAGTCTTTCCCCTAAGTTTGTCATCACATGACGAAGTTCTGCCGCGCTGATGAAGCCATTGCCGTCCTTGTCAAACACTCTAAAAACTTCTCTTATCTCTTCTTCAGAATCAGTGCCTTCCATCTTAGCGGCCATCACCGAGAGAAACTCAGCAAAATCAAGGGTTCCATTACCATCAACATCCACCTCGCCTATCATATCCTGGAGTTCTGCTTCGGTAGGATTCTGACCTAAAGACCCCAGCACGCTGCCAAGCTCTTTAGTAGTAATAGTGCCACCACCATCTTTATCAATATAACTGAAGACTTTTTTAAATTCTGCTATCTGTTCTTCTGTTAGCTGATTCGCACCGGCGGCCATGTTATTAGTCCTCTATAAAAATGTTTTAACCTCACTTATTGTGGGCTCTAACACACCGTTGTCTACTGTTAGAAATAACAGGATAGCTATATCAATTCGCAGTAAAAAATAATTTTTTATATTGGTGCACCATGGATGCGACAACCGCTCACATCCGCTTCACTCCGAAAGCCTGCTGGAAGATTGGGGGTTTTACGGCGCACGTCTCCAGGTAATCAGTGACGACCTCTTCAAATAAATCTCGAAGCTCCCATAGCCCCCGGGATTTAGAGACTGCTGGACTTTTCAGAAAAAAAACCGCCTCAGTCGATACTGAAGCGGTCAATTTTTATGAGACGGCACATTCGTGTCTCAGCCAGCCTTACCGGGAACATCGGTGAAGTCGTAGATTCCCTTAAACAGATTCACGTGGATCCTGGCGCAGGTGTCTGGATTTTTACGGATGTAAACGACCTCATCTGCGACCGGACCACAGGTGGTCACCTTGGTCGCGTCGGCGAGCACTGCATATCGAAGCAAAACATCTGCCGGCGACAAGGCGAGCATTCCTAGGCCAAGGAGCGAGCCAACGAAGAATATTTCCAACGCAGGGACCCGCTCTTTTTCTCGGGTGTTGGGCTTCGCTTCAAGACCAGTGAGCTTTTTAGCTCCCAGCAGAAAAAACATGTAAAGGCTGATCAGTATCATTGATAAGGGAATGGAGTAAATGAATCCACCGATGGTGGATGCGTACCTGATGTTCTCCACTTCAATACCCGTTCTGGCATTGATCGACTTCTCAGCGATGATTTTGCAAACGTAGAGAATGACAGCGGTGTAAACGAGGGAGCTGGGCCAATTTCGTACAAAAACACTGAGCTTTCCACGGTTGCAAATGGCAAAAATCGCACCGCATGACAAAACTGTCGTGAAAATCAGAATGGTCTGCGTGTCATGCTCAAGGAATTGCGCGAGCCATAACGCAAGGATCAGCAAACAGGCCTTCACAATGCTCTTCAGTTCGATACTCATGACTCTGAAGAAACCTTGTGCACAAATTCCAACTCGATGCCAGCGTCACGTAAAACCGGCGTAGCGCGATCAATGAACGTCTCAGCTTCATTCGAAAGCGGGTATTTGCCGATGATGCGAATAACAGGCGCCTTCCCTTGTGCCGATGGCAGCGATTCGAAAACCTCCCCGCTTTCGTAAAAGGCGAGGTAGGTATTGATCTTTTCTTGCAGCATCAATAGATGCTCGCCCTCTTCGGCTTTCTCCCAGCCGAGGTGATCCGCAATCACAAGTATGACCTTATCGGGCTCCGCTTTTGGGACTGCGCAAATATCGACGACTTTTGTTTCCAGGATGGACATAGCTGTTCCCTCAGGGTGTCGGGTTTGGTCGAAGGCGACCTTACAGGAAGGATGGAAGCGGGGATGTAAGACATCTCTTAAAATGGCCGCGGGGTGACTTAAAACGCTTTATGCTCGGCCGTTAATTGCCTTCGGAGGTTGCGGGAAAAAGAGCAGCCCTTTACCTTCCCGCGTCACCGCAAACTCAGCGACCAGGCGTGGAAGCCCGAAGAAATCAAAGGCAATTAACCCAAACGCGCCCAATCCTCTGATGCGGGCTCAGTCCTGCATTATGCTTGGGCCATCTCTTTTCTAAGGTAGAGATTTTTTCAGGCATTGACCCGCCAAAACAGTAGTGCGTCAAGCATCTATCATAACGAGAAAGCTATATGCTTAATTCCAAAAAATTAGCATGCAATACCATTTTTTTAATTTTCAGGAGAGTTGTTATGTGGATGAAACACCTAAAAAAACTCCATCCCCAACAATAAAAAACCTCGACAAAACCCTCCACAGCTTCTTTACTCATTCTAAATTTCGTTTTAACTATTGCGCACACGATCAAAGATCCTCAACGACCTTAAAAATCGATATTTTGCCGTGGAAACATGCGCTTTTTATTTTCGGTAAATGACGAAGAAAATGCTGTTCCCATCACTTTTTTAGAGGAACAGAGGTCATGATACAGCTCGCTTGGGTTCTTGGACTGGGCATCATTGGGCAGCTTTTCTTCGGCTCCGTGGGTGGCACTGTTGGAGGCGCGTTGGGTTATGCAATTGGATTGATGATGGCCAGTCCATCGCCTCCTCAGTCGTCACCCGATAAGACTTCTCCCGCTCAGGCCTCCCCAGATCAGGCCTCACCTGACAGTAGCTCATACGACCAAGCTTCACCTAATAAGACCTCAACTGGCCAAGCAAGTGGGAAAGACCATGGAACAGAGGCGCTGCGGCTTTTTTTGTTGATTTGCATACTCGGTGGCGGCTTTCTTTTTGTACGGCAGTTTGTTTGGCCTGGCAATAACAATGACATGCCCATGCCTCCAACCCCGGATCTCCCCGTTGAGAAATTAAGACCAGAGGTTATACCAAGTGTAAATATCTGGTCCACACCAGCGTGCCTTGACCAATACTTCGGCCAGGCAATATCCACCGGACAGGCCATCCCACCAGAGGTTACCTACTTTTGCGCCTACCCTTGGCAAGCAAAAGAACTAGAACTGTTGATTAAGGCTCTAGAAACACATGGCGTGACATCAATAACGATATTGGAGCAGCTAAAGAACCCGCCCCCAGATATAGAACAATTAATCGAATATCGAAAAATGACACTAGATGCACCAATGCCATCGAGTGTGCGCTCAGCGTATCAAATTTTCCAAATTTTGCCACTCGTCTGGGGTGCGCAGCAAACTAAACCGGGTCATCTAAAAGTGCTTAATGACTACTTCAAGAACGATTTTGTAAAAAAGCTAATGGATGCTTCCAAGGATATAAAATGGTCTGCGCAGGTTACTGAGCAGGGATTAATAAGGGAACATGACTTTGGCGTCGAGGGCGAATCGGTACGTCTCTTTACCTCAGAAACTGTTGCTGTCTCGATCGGTGAAATGGCAGAAATCATATTAGGAATATCGGGTGGCGAGAGCATACAAAGTAGTATCAAGCAAAAGTTTCCAAGCAACGACAATAGCTTACAAAACATAGCGAGCAATCTTGCGTCGCAGGGGCTACACGCGAAGCACCTAGGCCAGCTGTACTTAATTGAGAGCTATATCCTTTCACTGCGGTCGGATGCACAAAAGGCACGTGCTAATAACGAACTGATGCCCGCCTTTCGTCCGGTTGATCGGCAGGGCCAACGCCAAAGTGCACCGCTAGAAATTTATTGGTTGAAGAATGCTCCCCTGGCTTGGTGTGGAGGCGCTAGCGTGACCGAGGCAGGACAATACTGCGAACATGAAGATCGCGTGTATTCTCGTGTCGCTGCGGAAGCAACTGCCGGTCCAGGATCAGTGAAAAGTATGTTTGATGGAGTCGGTGCCGTTCTTTTACATGAGTTGGCACATGCCTACTACAACCCGCAGCGATCTGATGACTATCCATTTGTGGTCGAGGGGCTTGTCACTGCCTTTGGAGAGAGATCCATGAGGGCGATGCTTGCTGCGGTCCCTTATATGCAATCCTTGAATGCGGACATATTGAAGTTCTATAGCAATGCTGTGGGGGAGTCTAGCGTGGTCGTGCAATCTGCCGGGGGCAAACACAACAAGGAGCTAGATCTTGCTGGAGTGTCAAAAAAATATATTGCAACTACAGACTATACACCGTACGCGAAAAAGGCGATGTGTACACTGATGTCGAATCCTATAGAAGTAGAAAAGGTCAAGGCATTCCTTTCAATGTCAAATGTAACCTTCAGATCACAGACAGTTGAGCACTTGAATCTGGCATATGCCTACGGTTGGGGAATTTTCAACTTTGGTCTTGATGCTGCAGAGTTGAATGCTAGTGTTTCGCAAGAACAGCGCGATGCAAGTGTAGTTCAGCGCGTCGCAATCGCCATGAAACAAAATCAAAAACCGGATACTGAGCTGAACACCAAACTTGTTGACCTTACTGTCGACATCAACGCGCTGATAAAGCGTGAATTTGCTAACAGGAGTATAAAATGCCCAAAAAATTAGCGACACCTCCGAAGTCGGAAAAAATTGGGTTAAAAGAGATGATAGTTGGTGGTGGAGCGGCCCTTGGATTTGTAGCCGCCTTGATTTCCAACTATCAAAATATCATCGACTTTGTCTTTAGGCCGGATAACGTTAAAGTAGGCTGGCTGTCCGTAGGGGACCCTGCGACATTGCAAAAATGTATTTTTGTAAATGGTTCAAATATTTTCAAATTGTCGGGTGGTCGAGAGGTTCAATTGGCAAATACGCCGTGCCTGACTGAACTTCGGGCCCTGCTTTCGGACGCAACGCAAAATGCCGAAATACAAGAGCAAAAAATCAACTCCAGCTATTTTCTACTTGTCGAAAACCAAGGTCAGCAGATTGATCAACTGCGTATCAAGCCTACTGATAGCAATAGTGATCAGGATATGATTTTTCGGGACGTAAACAAGGGAGCGTCAATAGCAATATGCATGGGCTACGATGGAAACGCTGGAACCCCTTCAAAAATGAACAGCGTTGTTGAAATCGAGGTTAAGCGCAACGCAACTAGAGAATTTGATGTTAACGTTCCAAAAAAGACACACGGCACGCCTATAGCCGTTTCAGATTGCGGGCCTATAGTGTGGAACTACCCGGATTGATACGCGTTTTGCCATTTACTACCCAGGGTACCGCCTAACGCCGACCGTATGAAGTCAAGATCCCTCGTCCGCGTCTGCTAATGTTGTTTGCGCAATAGACAGCATTGGCTAGCGTTTCGCAAACAATTGTTACGACGTGTGCCGATCACACCGATGCGGCGCGCCCAGACAAAACTCAAACAAAAACCCGGCGCTTGGCCGGGCTCCTTTGGCGCTATCAGCGCCATTCATTAAAATAGCTTTCCCTTATAACTCCAGCTATCCGAGCGCGCTCGCCAGCACCCGCGCAACATGACAGATATAATCCTGATCTAGCTCAGACACATCTCTATACCATGTAAGAAGATTCCACTCATCTTGGGTCAGCTCAGAATTTTCGCTATCGATTCTATCCCCGCGAATGTTCTCTTTATTATCCTGATCCAACATTTTCACTACTCCATTAAGTGTATTGCAGATGCAACGTTACTTAGGCGTGCGAAAAATAAAACTGAAATCCGTCGTAACGAATGTTGTAAATATCGACGAGTTATTTCCTGGTGTTCGAAAGAATGGTGACTTCGGACATGGCATTCACGATACGATGCACTGCTTTTTGGTCATATCCGGACAGCGTTCTGAACTGATAGATCATCTGTTTTTCTGCCTCGTCCAATCCTTCAGCAGCCCGCTTCAAACGTTCGTCTGTCAAGACGTACAGCACATCGACGCCTGCGTTTTCCACGGCGATGAGGTAAGCAGAATCGGGGTTTCGCTCGCCTTTTACATAGCTGCCTTGGGTGTTGCGAGTGATACCACCGAGCTGCGCAAAGGCATCCTGATTGAAGCCCAGCAATGTCCTTTCCTCGCGCAAGCGATCGCCTACGCCAACGTCAAAGTCTTCTTCAGATGCACAATTTCTCAAGCATTCACCCTTTGCAAGCACAACTGCTTGGTCATAACGGCGGCAAATAACCACGGATGCCCACGAATGGACGCTATGCCCGCCCCTCTTACCCCCGAGCAAGCCCGAGCAGCACTCGATCGAAAAGGGATTAGCCTTGCCGAGTTTTCCCGCCAGCACGAACTAAACAGCGACTTGGTCAGCGATTTACTCAACGGCCGAAAAAAGGGGCGCCGCGGTCAGGCGCATCGCGCCGTGGTGCTACTGGGTATCAAGGAAGGCTCAGTCAGTTGATGAGGTACACAGCGCAAGGAAGCACCCATTGAGCACTTATAAACTGGTTTGCCCTCACTGCCACTCTCGAATGCGGATACGCACCAGCGAAGGAACCCATATTTTTGCAATGCACCAAAGAAGCCTGCGGCTGGTCGGTACGCGCTGAATTCGAGATGACTCATGAGATGAGCCCCAGCGGTATCGCCAACCCTACCGTCAAGCTCGCACTGGCTGACACGGCGTTGCGTCGTGAAGCCATGAAACACGGCAGCGACCAGCTGGAACTGCTGCCAAGCCAAGGATTGGAGACCGCACAATGACCCTCACGCAAGATTCTTTTCAGGATTACCGCACCAGCATGCAGGAAGCCGCTCATGCGTATCTGCTACGTCACCAGGCGCAATACCTGTCGGACTCCGATCAGCTCTTTGAAAGCCGCGTACGCCATCTGATCGTGGCCCTTGAAGTGCCCACCAACACAGCAACAAAGCTGGTGCACTTGGCGTGGAGTGAGATCCAGGCAGCCGCCTGATAAACACCATGTCACCCCCAGTTCAACAAGCCTCACACCTATGCCGCAATAGGTATGGGTGAGGTGCGCCAAAAATTTGAGGTAAGCATGGAAAACGACGTGAATATCTTCACCACCCCGCCCCGTGAACAGGCGGGAATGTTGCTTGAAACGCTTCGAGCGGAGTATGCCGACCAGTTCAATGCGCACTGGTATGAGGAGCGCTTCATTGCGGTGTCCGAACATTTGCGGCATGACTCACTGATCGCTACCTGCGGTACCGCTCAAAAGACCGCCCCTGTCCGCGCAAATCGTGAGAGGCACTCCTCAGCTCGATTTGGAACTTCGCTCGCCAGAGCGGTTACACCTCACTGGCAAACCCTTGTTCAGGGATAAAAGGGAACAAAGAGACCGGGCGAGACATTTACGTCGAGGATGACCTTCTATTAAAGGTCTATCAGCACGCAGAGCAACCGCTGAAAGATGCCTTGGATCTGTTCTATCTCACGGCACAACGGGTTGCCGCTACGTTAAAGATGGACGAGCGAGACATTCGCGATGGACAGCTTTCGGTGCAACAAGGGAAAACAGGCGTAAAACGACGCATTGAGGTAGTCGGCGAACTGAAAGTTGTAATTTCCCGGATTATGGCGCGCAAAGCCGGCTACAAGATTCGATCTACTCGCCTTGTCGTCCTGGAAAACGGTCAGCCTTTGACGACCAGCATGCTCAGGAAGCGATTTGATGATGCGCGAGAAGCGGCGGGCATTCCGAAAGCTGACTTTCAGATGCGTGATTTGAGGGCGAAGGCGGCGACAGATAAGGAGGAGTCGACAGGCAATATTCGAGCAGCACGCGATCAACTGGGGCACACCACCGTTGGGATGACGGAACAGTACATTCGAATGCGCAAAGGGATGAAGGTCACACCCACAAAATGACGGGTGGTCGAGGATTGCGGAGCAGAGGTTAGTTTTTGCGGAGCAAAGAAATAAGGGCTTACGTGAGGTATATCACGTAAGCCCTTGATATTCATGGTGCCCGAAGCCGGAATCGAACCGGCACGCCCTTACGAGCGGGGGATTTTAAGTCCCATGCGTCTACCAGTTTCGCCATTCGGGCGGTAGCGCGGTGAAGCAGTCTGAGACTGACAAATGAAGACCTGGCAGTTCTGACGCTTGTGCAACAGAGGGGGAAATATATACACCCCGCCCCGGTGAAGCAAGTTCGCAGTTGACCCTTTCAAGACAAAATCTTGCAGGGCTGCGGAAATAAAAAAGCTCCGTAAATCATAGATCTACGGAGCTTGTTTATAGTGGAGGCCGAGGTCGGAATCGAACCGGCGTAGGTGGATTTGCAATCCACTGCATAACCATTTTGCTACTCGGCCTCAAACATTTGCTGTCAGTAGCACAACAACAAATGTGTTCAAACTTGGAGCGGGAAACGAGACTCGAACTCGCGACCCCGACCTTGGCAAGGTCGTGCTCTACCAACTGAGCTATTCCCGCGTCTTGGTGTGGCGCATTCTATAGAATCCAGAAGCCCCGTCAACCCCTTGATTCAAAAAAGTTTTATTTCTTTTCAACGTCGGTCTTCAGATGTGGCCAGGCAGCCCGCAAGTACTGGACCATGGACCACAATGTCAGGCCCGCAGACACCAGCAACAAGGCATAACCGATCAAGACCCAGAAGGTAAAGTCTGACGGATTGGCCAGCAGGATCACCAGCGCTAGCATTTGCGCGGCGGTTTTCCATTTGCCCAGGTTCGATACGGCGACGTGAGCACGGGCGCCGAGTTCGGCCATCCATTCGCGTAATGCCGAAACGACAATTTCGCGACCGATGATGACGGCGGCCGGCAGCGTGAGCCACAGGTTGCCATGTTCCTGCACCAGCAAGACCAGTGCGACGGCGACCATCAGCTTGTCAGCCACAGGATCAAGGAACGCCCCGAACGGAGTGCTTTGCTCCAGGCGTCGAGCCAGATAACCATCCAGCCAGTCTGTGGCGGCAGCAAAGGCGAAGACCGAGGCGGAGGCCACGTAGCTCCATTGGTAAGGCAGGTAGAACAGCAAAATGAAGATCGGGATGAGCAGGACGCGTAGAACGGTAATCAGATTAGGGATATTCATCGGCACAACTGGCTACGAGGTGAGTTGGCATTCTACTCGCTGTGCAGATTTGCATAAATCAACTCTGCGAGCTTTTTACTGATCCCGGGTGCTTTGGCGATCTCTTCGATGCTGGCACGAGACAGCTCCTGCAATCCACCAAAATGTTTCAATAAATCGCGACGTCGTGTCGGCCCGACGCCGGCGACGCCTTCCAGCGTGGACGTGCGACGGGTTTTGCCACGGCGAGCGCGGTGCCCGGTAATGGCGAAACGGTGAGCTTCGTCGCGTATTTGCTGAATCAAATGCAGCGCGGGGGAATCACCGCGCAAGGTGAATTCGTGGGCCGCGTCGTTGAGGTACAAGGTTTCAAAACCGGCCTTGCGCGTCGCCCCTTTGGCCACGCCCAACAGAATCAGGTCCGGCACCGCCAGCTCATTCAGCACATCACGCGCCATGGACAACTGACCTTTGCCGCCGTCCACCAACAGAATATCCGGCAGCTTGCCCTCTCCGTCCTTCAGCTTGCTGAAGCGACGGGTCAAGGCCTGATGCATCGCGGCGTAGTCATCCCCCGCCGTTACGCCTTCGATGTTGTAGCGGCGATAATCGGATTTGATCGGGCCTTCCGGGCCAAACACCACGCAAGACGCCACGGTGGCTTCGCCGCTGGAATGGCTGATGTCGTAGCACTCCAGGCGCTGCGGTGGCTCGTCCAGGTTCAAGACTTCCGCCAGCGCTTCGAAACGTGCCGCGACGTGCTGACGGTTCGCCAGGCGCGCACTCAAGGCCTGCTCGGCGTTCGTGACCGCCAGTTGCTGCCAGCGCGCTCGCGTGCCACGCACCCGATGACTGATGGTCAGTTCACGCCCGCGCAGGGCTTCGATGGCCTCAATCAGTGTCGGGAAGTCTTCATGAACCACGTTGACGATCAGTTCGCTCGGCAAATCGCGCTCGGGGCTGGTGATGAAGTATTGCCCGAGGAAGGCGGCCATGACTTCGGAAACGTCTTCGTCGATACCGGTTTGCGGGAAGAAGTTCTTGCTGCCCAATACCCGACCGCCGCGCACGCTGATCAAGTGGACGCACGCGCCACCCGGATTGACGAAGGCGGCGATCACGTCGATATCGCCGGTGCCGCCCTCCATGCTTTGCTGGTCCTGGACTCGACGCAACAATGAAATCTGGTCGCGCAATTCGGCGGCGCGCTCGAACTCGAGGTTGATCGCTGCCTCTTCCATGCCCGCGGACAACTCGTCCGTCAGCGCATTGCTGCGGCCCTCAAGGAACATCACCGAGTGGCGCACGTCTTCGGCATACACCTCGGGCTCGACCAGCCCCACACACGGCGCCTTGCAACGCTTGATCTGATATTGAAGGCAAGGTCGGGTGCGGTTCTTGTAATAGCTGTCTTCACACTGGCGGACAAAAAAGGTCTTTTGCAGAAGACTCAGGCTTTCGCGAATCGCCCCGGCGCTCGGGTACGGCCCAAAGTATTTGCCCTTGGCCTTCTTCGCACCGCGATGAATGCTCAAGCGCGGGAACTGGCCGTCCGAGAGAAAGACGTAAGGGTACGATTTGTCATCACGCAGCAGGATGTTGTACGGCGGGCGCCATTCCTTGATCAGCGTCTGCTCAAGCAACAGGGCTTCGGTTTCGTTGGCGGTGATGGTGGTTTCGACCTGAGCGATACGCGCCACCAGCGCTGCGGTCTTGGGTGCCAGACCGGATTTGCGGAAGTAGCTCGACAGGCGATTTTTCAGGTTCTTGGCTTTGCCGACGTACAACAGGCGCGCATCGCTGTCGAACATGCGATACACACCGGGGCGCCCACTGACCGTCGACAGAAAGGCGCTTGGATCGAAGACTTCAGTCATTGTCAGAGGCTGGCATCGACCATGCCGTGACGCACCGCCAACAGCGTCAGCTCGACATCACTGCTGATCGAAAGCTTCTCGAAAATGCGGTAACGGTAAGTGTTGACCGTTTTCGGTGACAGGCAAAGCTTGTCGGAAATGATCTGGACCTTCTGGCAGCCGACAATCATCAACGCGATCTGGATCTCGCGCTCGGACAATGCATCGAAAGGCGAATCGTTGGTTGGCTGAAAGGACTTGATCGCCAGTTGCTGGGCAATCTGCGGGCTGATATAGCGTTGACCGGCAAACACCAGGCGAATCGCCTGGACCATTTCCGGCAGCCCTGCGCCCTTGGTCAGGTATCCGGCGGCGCCCGCCTGCAGCAACCGCGTCGGAAACGGATCTTCCTCACAGACGGTGACCGCGACAACTTTGATATCCGGATGACTGCGCAACAGTTTACGCGTGGCTTCAAGACCGCCGATACCGGGCATCTTGACGTCCATCAACACCACATCGGGTTTCAACTCACGCGCTTTCAGCAGGGATTCTTCCCCTGATTCAGCCTGGCCGACTACTTGCAGGCCATCGATGTCAGCCAGCATTCGTGTAATGCCTGTACGAACGAGATCATGGTCATCGACTACTAGCACCCTAATCAAGCAGACACCTCGCGAATTGGTCTTATTGGGTTGCCGGACACCTTAGCAAAAAGCAACTGGCAGACCTAGCGGCAAGCGTCATATAAAAAGTATCAATACATCTTGAAAGGCTTGTCGCCAGCGCGTTTCAGCGATGAAGCCTGCCGATATCACGCTGCATTCTCAGGAAACACTCGTCCTGACCGACCACCTTCAGCCCTTTTCGTTCGTAAAGCTTTTTTGCCGGATTATTTTCAAAAACGGTAAGCCGTAACGCCGGGCGTCGCTCCTTGCACGCCAGCGCAAAGACTTGATCGATTGCCCAACCACCTGCGCCCTGCCCCTGATACGCTTCGAGCACATGCAGTTCGCGGATGTACAAGGCGTTCGCATCGCGACTCAGACTGACAAAACCCAGCACCGCGTCATCGAGCACAATCATGCGGCTCTCGCGCCCCGCCCAGGCGACATCAAACGCCTGATCCAGCCAAAGCAGATCGTGCTGGATGTAATAGCGCAGCATGTTGTCGCAGGTCAGTTTCCGGGCGAAGTCGAGATCGGAGGATGACGCCAGACGCCAGTCGAAACGCATTCATGCCTCCGTAACGTCAATAACTGTGCCGCTCCAGCTACCCGCCTCGCGGCGCGCCACCACTGTTACATTCCCAGTACCCGGCGCCGCAGCAATCAGCGAACCGTCCGACGCCCAGATGGCACTGCGTCCTGCAGACTCCCAGCCTCCGGTCGCACCACCGTGGTTGGCCATCAGCACCGTCATTGAATGCGTGCTGGCGTAACCTTGCAGAAGCGCGGTGTCCGGGACATAGCCGTTTTCCGTGATCAGCACACCGGCGGCATACAGGTCGGCGCCCTGCTCTGCGGCAGCGGCAGCGTGACTGGCGTGAGAAAAATCGGCACACACCGCCAGCGCGACGCTATCGCCACCGATGGTCAACATCGAGCCACCGGTGCCTGGCGCAAACGCCACTTCCTCGCCGGGGTGCAGATGCTGTTTGCTGTAGACCTCGAGTGAACCATCGGCGCCCAGCACCAACGCACCAATCAATACTGGCGAATCGTCCGACAGCCGAATCGGCATGCCGACCACACTGGTGACACCGACTTCCCGGGCGAAATCCCGCAACGGTTGCAACACCTCGGCATCCGGCGCGATGGCCAATTCGGCTGCCAGGCCCCGCTCATACCCGGTCAACGACAATTCCGGAAAAACCAGCAACTGAACGCCCTGCTCCGCGGCAACCTGCATGAAGCGCTGATGCAGGGCAATGTTGGCGGCGAGATCACCGGCGACCGAGATCGATTGAGCGGCGGCAATGGTCAATGGCGTCATGTTTCGTCCTTGTGACGTTCGAGGATGGGCAAAACACAAAGTGTGTCATAAAGCAGGATGCACTCAAGCGATAGAAAACGCCGTCTGCAATCGATAGCATTTTCTGATTGAAACCGCGCACCGGCCTCTAGTAAGCTCGGCGCATCCATCGGAGACAGACCATGTTCAACACCCTCTCACAGCTTCCAACTGCCAGCGCTCAGCGTTCGGTGGCGGCTGCGCGAGTGAATGACGTCTGTGCTTCGGTCAGCTTTTATTTTGGGTATTGGTTTAGCCACTGGCGCGCCTGATACCCACACGGCGCCCACTTTAAACGGGTCGCCGCCAGAGTTTTCCAAACCCCCGGTCGGCCTCCCGACCGGGGGTTTTGTTTTTTCAGCCCCGAACACTTTTGCGACACACCAGACACTTTGAGGATTCACGACATGAACTACGCCACTTATTACCGTTACGACAGTTTTACCGCCTGGCGATTTACCAGCCTCCGCTCGGGACAACCTGCCGCCTCCGATCGGTCACCCACAGGTGGCAAGCACACACACGCAGCCAATCCGGCCAATTGTCGAACACCCCAGTAGGGCCGAGCGCGCGGGAACGAACCCGCCGCCAGCCCAGGAAGCCATGCCATGAACTCGTCCGTCTCTGCTCTGCCGCTGTCCACCTTGAACCCTGCCAATGAAGCGCTGACCCTGCGTCTGCCCAGCTCATTGCAACTCAAGCAGCAACTGCCCCTCAGCAACGCCCTGAGCCGCCAAGTCGCCGCTCACCGCGACGCGGTCCGCGCGATCCTCAACGGTGAAGACTCCCGTTTGCTGGTGATCGTCGGCCCTTGCTCGATTCACGACCCGCAGTCCGCCCTCGAATACGCCGCCAACCTTGCCCGACTCGCCACCGACGTCAGCGATGAAATGTTGCTGGTGATGCGCGCCTACGTCGAAAAACCACGCACCACGGTCGGCTGGAAAGGCCTGGCCTACGACCCGCACCTGGATGGCAGTGATGACATGGCTGGCGGTTTGACGCTGTCGCGTGAACTGATGCGCGAAATGGTCCGCCTCGGTTTGCCGATTGCCACCGAACTGCTACAACCCATGGCCGCCGGCTACTTTGACGACCTGCTGAGCTGGGTGGCGATTGGTGCTCGTACCACCGAATCACAGATCCACCGGGAAATGGCCAGCGGCCTGAACATGCCGGTCGGCTTCAAGAACGGCACCGATGGCGGCGTGACCGTGGCCAGCGACGCCATGCGCTCGGCCGCCCATCCGCACCGACATTTCGGCGTCGACAGCCAGGGACATCCGGCAATCATTCAGACGCCTGGCAATCCCGACACGCACTTGGTGTTGCGCGGCGGACATCAGGGGCCGAACTACGACCGCGACAGCGTCGGCCAGGTGAACCGTGATTTGACCCGACTGAAGATCCCGGCGCGGATCATGGTCGACTGCAGCCACGCGAACAGTGGCAAAGACCCGGCGCGGCAGCCGGAAGTGTTCAATGACGTACTTGAACAACGCCTGCAAGGTGACCGTTCGCTGATCGGGATGATGATCGAGAGTCATCTGTTCGAAGGTTGCCAACCCTTGAGTGCATCGCTGCGCTACGGCGTCTCGGTGACCGACGGCTGTCTTGGCTGGAACGGGACAGAGGAATTGTTGCGCCAGGCCGCCGACCGGCTTCGAGCGCAGCGCGGGCAAATGCCAGTCAGCTAGCCTGACACTGACCTGTGGCGAGGGAGCTTGCTCCCTCGCCACAAGATCACCAGCACAGGACATCACTGACAGGCAAAACCGTTTCCTGAGTAGGCCATCGCAGGAAAACGCGCTGTTACAGATCAAAAGATGTCGAAACATTCAGAACAAGACCTCAACCACATTCGAACTTTCCTACATTTTCTATACCTTTTTCATCAGCTTACAGCGGACTCTTCATACATCGCCGACGCGCTGGGGTGCTTTAGAGTGAGCCCATCTGCACACCTCTGAACGACCGCGAAAAAGGAATGAACATGCTACGGAATGCAACTACTCAGTACCCTATCCTGTTGATCCACGGGCTTTTCGGCTTTGATCGCATCGGCACTGCCGAACTCTTCCATGACGTCAAGCAGTCCCTGCGAAGTGCGGGAGCCAGGGTGTTCATCCCGCACCTGTCGGCTACCCATAGCAACGAAGTACGTGGCGACCAGCTGCTGGCACAGATCGAACGGGTGCTGGAAGGTACCGGCGCCGGCAAGGTCAACCTGATCGGCCACAGCCAGGGAGCATTGGCGGCACGTTATGCGGCGGCGATAGCGCCCCATGCGGTGGCTTCGGTGACTTCGGTCAGTGGCCCGAACCACGGCTCGGAACTGGCCGATTTCCTGCGCAAGGCGCTGACGCCCGGCCGTCTTCCGGAACATGTCGCGGCGACGGTGGCGACACTGTTCGCCGATTTTGTATCGCTGCTCAGCGGCAATCTGCACTTGCCGCAGAACGCCGTCGCCGCGCTCAATGCGCTGACCACCGAAGGCGTCGGCGCTTTCAACGACAAGTACCCCCAAGGGCTGCCGAAAACCTGGGGCGGCAAGGGCCGCGATGTGGTGAACGGCGTGCGTTATTACTCGTGGAGCGGCACGTTACAGGGAACGTTTCTCGACGAGGGCCTGAAAGCGCTCGATCCACTGCACGGATTCCTCCGGGCCTTCTCCCACTACTTCACCACGGAAGCGGAGCAGAATGACGGTTTAGTCGGCCGCTACAGCTCCCACCTGGGGAAAGTCATCCGCTCCGACTACCCGCTGGATCACCTGAGCAGCCTCGGTCATACAGGCGGCCTGACTCGCAAAGCCATCGATCCCGTGACGTTGTATGTGCAGCATGCCGAGCGCCTGAGAAACGCGGGCCTATAATCTGTCCGGAACTTTGACGAGAAATAGGTCACTGAATCCGGTAGGCTCCGCACTTTACTGAATATTGAAAGGAGAATTTCCCATGGCTAAAGCCACTGCCCGTCACATCCTGGTTGCCTCGGAAGCCAAGTGCAACGAACTCAAGGCCCAGATCGAAGGCGGCGCTGATTTCGCCGAAATCGCCAAAGCCAACTCCACCTGCCCATCCAGCCGTCAAGGCGGCGACCTGGGTTCGTTCGGTCCTGGCCAGATGGTCAAGGAATTCGACACCGTGGTGTTCAGCGCTCCAATCAACGTCGTACAAGGCCCAGTGAAAACCCAGTTCGGTTATCACTTGCTGGAAGTGACCAGTCGTCAGGACTGATCGATCCGCCAGGCTTTACCCATAACGGCCCGCCTTTTGGTGGGCCGTTGTGTTTCGGATACGTTTTTAGACTGGCGAGGGAAGCGCCGCTAGCGTACAAATTGTGCTTTTCGATCCTCCGGCTCTAAGGCTGACAATGCGACTGGCTTTCCCCACTTTATTGTTCACTGCCGTGGCGCTGCTATTCGGCGCCGCTGGTGTGAATGCCGCACCGCAACATGCGTTGACCGTGTACGGAGAAGCCGCGAAGTATCCCGCCGGTTTCAGTCATTTTGCCTACACCAATCCGCAAGCCCCCAAGGGCGGCACGATGCGTCGCTCGGCGATTGAAATTGGCCACTTCGACCATATCCTGCCGTACATCGACAAGGGCATTGGCGTCACGCAAATCGACGGTTTGCTGTACGCGCCACTGGCCCAGCGCTCGCTGGATGAGCCTTACACCGTGTACGGCCTCGTCGCACAAAAGATGGAGCGCCCTGACGACGGTCTGTTCCTGCGGTTCTATCTCAACCCCAAGGCACGCTTTGCCGACGGCACGCCGATCACTGCCGAAGACGTGCGCTACACCTACGACCTGCTGATGACCCAGGGCAGCCTGCGCTATCGCACCCAGTTCGCGGACGTCAAAGGCGTGGAAGTTGAATCGCCTCTGGTCGTGCGGTTCGATTTCAAAAGCAACGAGAACCGCACCCTGCCTCTCGACATCGCGACGCTGCCGGTGTTTCCCGAGCATTGGTGGAAGACCCGCGACTTCGCCAACGGCGGCGGGTACGAGGCGCCTTTGGGCAGTGGTCCTTACAAAGTAGGCAAAGTCGACTCCGGTCGCAGCATCACCTTCGAGCGCGACGCCAATTGGTGGGGCAAGGATCTGCCGGTCAGCCGCGGCCTCTACAACTTCGATCATTTCAGCATCGAATACTTCGGCGACACCGACGTGGCGCGCCAGGTGCTGCGTGGCGGCGCCTATGATTACAACCGCGAATTCTCCGCCACCGGCTACTCCATCGGCTACGAGAGCCCGGCCCTGAGCGACGGCCGCCTGCAAAAGGCGCATCTGGCGCAAGACGCACCGCAACCGGCGCAAGGGTTTGTCTTCAACTTGCAGAACCCGATTTTCCAGGATCGCCGGGTGCGCCAGGCCCTGGCCATGCTCTGGGATTTCGAATGGAGCAACCGGCAGATGATGCGTGACATGTACATCCGCCAGCAGAGTTACTTTTCCAACACCGACCTGGCGGCGCAGCACCTTCCCGATGCGGCGGAACTGGCGATTCTTGAACCGTTGCGTGGCCAGATCCCCGACGAGGTGTTCACCCAGGTCTTCGAAGCACCGAAAACCGATGGCAGCGGTGTGATTCGCGACAAACAATTGCAAGCACTGGACCTGCTCGAACAGGCCGGCTGGAAACCCGATGGCGATCAACTGGTCAACGCCGAGGGCGAGCCGCTGAGCTTTACCTTCCTGGTCAGCCAGAACGGCATGGACCGACTGTTGCTGCCTTATAAACGCACCCTGAAGCAGATCGGCATCGACCTGAACATCCGCCGTATCGATTCGTCCCAGTACGTGAATCGCCTGATGAGCCGCGACTACGACATGATCGTCACCGGCTATCCGGTCACCACCTCCCCCGGCGGCGAGCTGTTCAATTACTTCGGCTCGATCTCGGCCAACGACCCCGGCGCCAATAACTACATGGTGCTGAAGAATCCGGCGGTCGACACCCTGATCACCGGCGTGGTCCGCGCCACCTCCCAGCCGGAGATGCTGCGTTACGCCCACGCGCTCGACCGGGTGCTGCAATGGAACTATTACTGGATTCCCAACTATTACCCGCCAGGCACCTCGACGGTCTGGTGGAACCGCTTCGGTCGGCCGAACGAGCAGGCCAGCAATGACGAAGCCATCGAGAGCTGGTGGGAAATCAGCACCACGCCGCTGACCAACCAGCAAATGACCGCCGAGCAAATCAGCCGTGGCAGACCCGGAGGACCACACTGATGTGGGCTTACATACTGCGGCGCTTGCTGCTGATCATCCCGACGCTGGTGATCATTCTGTTGGTCAACTTTGTCATCGTCCAGGCCGCGCCGGGCGGTCCGGTGGAACAGGCGATTGCGCACCTGCAAGGCATCGGCGGTGCGACGGTTGGCGGCGGTTCCGGCGAAACCATGCACGGCACCTCGCGCGCCAGCCGAGGCCTGGACCCGCAACTGATCAAGGACATCGAAAAACAATACGGTTTCGATAAACCTGCGCATGAGCGCTTGTGGCTGATGCTCACCAGTTACGCCCGGCTCGATTTCGGCAAGAGCTTCTTCCGTGGCGCCACGGTCACCGACCTGATCCTCGAAAAAATGCCGGTGACCATTTCCCTCGGGCTGTGGGCGACCCTGATCACCTACCTGGTGTCGATCCCCCTGGGTATCCGCAAAGCCGTGCACCACGGCAGCCATTTCGACATCTGGAGCAGCACCGCGATCATCATCGGCTACGCCATGCCGGCGTTTCTGTTCGCGATGTTCCTGATCGTGGTGTTTGCCGGCGGTACCTCGTTGAACTGGTTCCCGGTGCGCGGGCTGGTCTCGGACAACTTCGACTCGCTGTCCACCGTGGGCAAAATCGCCGACTACTTCTGGCACCTGGTGTTGCCAGTGACGTCGCTGGTGATTGGCGGTTTCGCCACCCTGACCATCCTCACCAAAAACTCGTTCCTCAATGAAATCACCCGCCAATACGTGATCACCGCCCGGGCCAAAGGCATGAGCGAACGCCGAGTGCTGTACGGACACGTGTTCCGCAATGCGATGTTGCTGGTGGTGTCGGGCATTCCGCAGGCGTTCATCAGCGTGTTTTTCGCCGGTTCCTTGCTGATCGAAGTGATTTTCTCCCTCGATGGCCTCGGCCGCATGAGTTACGAAGCCGCGGTCTCGCGCGACTATCCGGTGGTGTTCGGCTCGCTGTTTATCTTCACCCTGTTCGGCCTGCTGATAAAACTCGTCGGCGACCTCTGCTACACACTGGTCGACCCGCGCATCGACTTCGCCGCGAGGAATGCCTGATGTTCAAGCTCTCGCCGTTGGGGCGTCGCCGTTTTGAACGTTTCAAGAAAAACCGCCGGGGCTGGTGGTCGCTGTGGTTGTTCATTGGTCTGTTTGCGCTGACCCTGGGTGGCGAATTGATCGCCAACGACAAGCCGCTGGTGGTCAGCTATCAGGGGCAATGGTATTTCCCGGTATTCAAACGCCACACCGAGCAGGCGTTCGGCGGGCAATTGCCGTTCCAGGCGGATTACCGCAGCGACTATGTGCAGAAGCTGATTAAAAAGGACGGCGGCTGGATGCTGTTCCCACCGATCCCGTTCAGTGACGACACGCCCAACTATGACCTCAACAAACCGGCACCGAGCCCGCCCTCGAATGTGAACTGGCTGGGCACCGACGATCAGGCCCGGGATGTGTTGGCCCGGGTGATTTTCGGTGCGCGGGTGTCGATCCTGTTTGCACTGATGCTGACCTTCGTCAGCGCCCTGATTGGCATTGCCGCCGGGGCCCTTCAAGGCTACTACGGCGGCTGGGTCGACCTGATCGGCCAGCGCTTGCTGGAAGTCTGGTCCGGGCTGCCGGTGCTGTACCTGCTGATCATTCTGTCCGGGTTCGTCGAGCCGAATTTCTGGTGGTTGCTGGGGATGATGGCGCTGTTTACCTGGCTGGCGCTGGTCGACGTGGTGCGCGCCGAGTTCCTGCGCGGGCGCAACCTGGAATACGTCAAAGCCGCCCGGGCGCTGGGCCTGTCGGATCGCAAAGTGATCGTGCGGCACATTCTGCCCAACGCGATGAACGCGACCCTGAGTTACCTGCCGTTCATTCTGACCGGGGCGATTACCACCCTGACGGCACTGGACTTCCTCGGTTTCGGCATGCCGGCCGGCAGCGCATCCCTGGGCGAGCTGATCGGTCAGGGCAAGCAGAACCTGCAAGCGCCATGGCTGGGGCTGACGGCGTTTTTCACCCTGGCGCTGATCCTTTCTTTACTGGTGTTTATCGGCGAGGCATTACGTGATGCTTTCGATCCGAGATCCTGACGCGGACGGTTGATATGAGTACCCCCCTGATCGAAATCCGTGACCTCAGCGTCGCCTTCAGCGGTGAAACCGTGGTGCGCAACCTGTGCCTGGACATCCGCCCCGGCGAATGCCTGGCGCTGGTCGGCGAGTCGGGCTCCGGTAAATCAGTGACGGCGCATTCGATCCTGCAATTACTGCCCGAAACCGGTACCGAATCGACCGGCAGCATCCGTTATCGCGGCAAGGAATTGCTCGGTGCCTCGGCCAAAGTGCTGCGTGAGTTGCGTGGCAACCGCATCGCGATGATTTTTCAGGAGCCGATGACCTCGCTCAATCCGCTGCACAGCATCGAAAAGCAGATCGGCGAAACCCTGCTGCTGCACAAAGGCCTGACAGGCAAAGCGGCGCAAGCGCGGATCCTTGAGTTGTTGCACCTGGTCGGCATCCAGAAGCCCAAGGAGCGGCTCAAGGCTTATCCGCATCAACTCTCGGGTGGCCAACGTCAGCGGGTGATGATCGCGATGGCCCTGGCCTGCGAGCCTGAGTTGCTGATCGCCGACGAACCGACCACCGCGCTGGACGTCACGGTACAGCGCAAGATTCTGATCTTGCTCAAATCCCTGCAACAGCGGCTTGGCATGTCGCTCCTGCTGATCAGCCATGACCTCAATCTGGTGCGCAGTATTGCCCAGCGCGTGTGCGTGATGAAGGCCGGGGAAATCGTCGAGCAAGCCACTTGTGAAACGATCTTCACCGAGCCCAAACACCCCTATAGCCGCTTGCTGTTGAACGCCGAACCGGAGGGCGAAGCCCTGCCCCGCGACGAGCGCGAGAATGTGCTGGAGGTAGATAACCTGCGCGTGCAGTTTGCCCTCAGTGGCGGCTTGTTTCAGCGCAAGACCTACCTCAATGCCGTGGACGGCATCAGCCTCAATATTCAGCGTGGCAAGACACTGGGCATCGTCGGCGAGTCCGGCTCGGGCAAATCGACGCTCGGCCAGGCGATCCTGCGTTTACTCGACTCCCAAGGCAGCATTCGCTTTCAGGGCGCGGCGCTGGATGGCCTGACGCAAAAGCAGCTGCGGCCGTGGCGCAAGAAAATGCAGGTGGTATTCCAGGACCCTTATGGCAGCCTCAGCCCACGAATGTCGGTGGCGCAGATCATCAGCGAAGGCCTTGAGGTGCACAGTCAGTTGACCGATGAACAGTGCAAGGCCGAAGTGATTCGGGCGCTGGAAGAAGTCGGCCTCGACCCGCAAAGCCGTCATCGCTACCCGCACGAGTTTTCCGGCGGCCAACGTCAACGCATCGCCATCGCCCGGGCGCTGGTGCTGAAACCGGCGTTGATCCTGCTGGACGAACCGACCTCGGCGCTGGACCGTACCGTACAAAAGCAAGTGGTCGCCCTGCTCCGCCAGCTTCAGGAAAAACACGGCCTGACGTATTTGTTCATCAGCCATGACCTGGCGGTGGTGCGCGCCCTGGCCCACGACATGATCGTGATCAAGGACGGCAAAGTGGTGGAAAGCGGTGCCAGCCATGAGGTGTTTGAATCACCGCAGCATCCGTACACCAAAGAGCTGTTGGCGGCGGCGCATCCGCGGTAGGCATAGACCGCATCACGGCCTTCGCGAGCAAGCCCGCTCCCACATTAAACCGCGTTCGTCCTGATAACTCGGTCAACTGTGGGAGCGAGCCTGCTCGCGAAGAGGCCCGAACAGGCCATACACAATCAGGATCTGCCCATGAATACCACCGAAAGCCTCAAGGACTACCAGCGTGTCCGCCTGCTGGCAATCCGCTCGCTGTTCGAGATCATCGAGCAGTCCAGCGAAGGCACGGTGATCGTCGACCGCGATGCCAACATCGTGTGGATGAACGAACGCTATGCCCGGCGTTTCGGCCTGGAGTCGGCTGAAGTGGCCATCGGCAAAGCCTGCGAAAGTGTGATTCCCGGCAGCCTGTTGCGTGAAGTGGTGCGCACCGGACGCCCGATTTTGCTCGACATGCAGGACACCCCCAAAGAGCCGTTGGTGGTCATGCGCCTGCCGATCCATGACGATGCCGGCGTGGTCATCGGCGCGATTGGTTTTGCGTTGTTCGACGAATTGCGCAGCCTGTCGCCGATGCTCAAGCGCTACATGAGCATGCAGGAAGAACTGGCGTCGACCCGCTCGCTACTGCGGGCGCGCCAGACCAAGTACAACTTCGCCCACTTCATCGGCACCAGCGCGGCCAGCCTGGAAGTCAAACGCCGCGCCCGACGCAGTGCCAGTGCTGAGTCGCCCGTGTTGCTGCTCGGTGAAACCGGCACCGGCAAGGAACTGCTGGCCCAGGCGATTCACAGCGCTTCGCCGCGTGCGCACAAAGCCTTCGTCAGTATCAACAGCGCGGCGATTCCCGAATCGTTGCTGGAAGCAGAATTCTTTGGCACCGCGCCTGGCGCGTTTACCGGCGCCGACCGTAAGGGTCGCGCCGGCAAACTGCAAATCGCCCAGGGTGGCACCTTGTTTCTGGATGAAATCGGCGACATGCCGCTGCCGCTGCAAAGCAAACTGCTGCGGGTTTTGCAGGAAAAGGAGTTCGAGCCGGTCGGCTCGAATGACGTAATCCAGAGCGATGTGCGGGTGATCGCAGCCACTTCGACCGATCTCGAAGCAGCCATCAAACGCGGCGAGTTTCGCGCGGATTTGTATTACCGCCTCAACGTGTTGCCCATCCACGTGCCACCGCTGCGTGATCGCCTCGACGACCTGCCGGCGCTCAGCGAAGCGATTCTTGAAGAGTTACGCAGCCAACATGAGCTGAACCGCGAGGCGCTGGAGTTGCTGGGCCAGCACGCGTGGCCGGGGAACATTCGTGAACTGCGCAACGTCCTGGAGCGGGCGGCGTTGCTCAGTGATGATCTGCTGCTGGATGCCGACGAGATTCGTGCGGCGATTGGCACCTTCACGCCAGTGGAGCGCTCGACTCTGCTGGCGATTGCGCCGGTTGCGCACGAGACGTTTAGCCAGGCTCGGGAGCGGTTTGATCGGCAGTTGATTGAATCTGCCCTCGCGCAATGCGAGGGCAAGGTGATTGAAGCAGCGGCGCGGCTGGGGCTGGGTCGATCGACGTTGTACAAGAAGATGGTGGCGTTGGGGATTGCTGAGTCTCCATAAAGAGACACGAATCTCCATTGTTAGACAGACCTTCGCGAGCAGGCTCGCTCCCACAGGGACCGCGCTCCCAGGACGAACTCGGTCAACCTGTGGGAGCGAGCCTGCTCGCGAAGAGGCAATCACTGCCGAAAAGTCTCAATTAAGAGACGACACTCTCGAACACTCACCAAGAACAAACAAAATCTCCTTGTATTTCAACGAGATAACCAACTGGCACGAATCTCGCTAAAGCCCTCTCCCACAAAAGACCTACCCTACAAAAACAAAAATCCAGGAGACACACCATGAGTGTGATCATTGCCTTGGCAGCCCTCGCGCTGTTGATGCTCGCTGCTTACCGTGGCTACAGCGTTATCCTTTTTGCCCCGATTGCCGCCCTCGGCGCCGTCCTGCTCACCGACCCTTCCGCCGTCGCCCCTGCCTTCACCGGGGTGTTCATGGAAAAAATGGTCGGCTTCATCAAACTGTATTTCCCGGTGTTCCTGCTCGGTGCCGTGTTCGGCAAGCTGATCGAGTTGTCCGGCTTCTCGCGCTCCATCGTCGCCGCCGCCATTCGCCTGCTCGGCACGCGCCAGGCGATGCTGGTGATCGTGCTGGTCTGCGCCCTGCTCACTTACGGCGGCGTGTCGTTGTTTGTGGTGGTGTTCGCGGTCTATCCGTTTGCCGCTGAAATGTTCCGCCAGAGCGACATCCCCAAGCGCTTGATCCCGGCGACCATTGCCCTCGGCGCGTTCTCGTTCACCATGGACGCCCTGCCCGGCACCCCGCAAATCCAGAACATCATCCCCAGCACCTTCTTCAACACCACCGCCTGGGCGGCGCCGTGGCTGGGTTTGATCGGCACCATTTTCGTGTTCTGCACCGGCATGCTGTTTCTCCAGCGTCAGCGCAACAAAGCCCAACGGGCCGGCGAAGGCTATGGCACCGAGTTGCGCAACGAGCCGGAGACATCCGCCGACATCAAGCTGCCTAACCCGTGGATCGCTTTGTCGCCGCTGCTGGCCGTGGGCATCATGAACCTGCTGTTCACTCAGTGGATTCCGCAGTGGTACGGCAAGACCCACAGCCTCGCGCTGCCGGGCATGGCCGCGCCGGTCACCACCGAAATCGCCAAACTGACGGCGATCTGGGCGGTTCAGGCGGCGCTGCTGGTGGGCATCATCATGGTGCTGGTGTTTGGCTTCCAGGCGATTCGCAGCAAACTCGCCGAAGGCAGCAAAAGTGCGGTCAGTGGCGCGTTGCTCGCGGCGATGAACACCGCGTCGGAATACGGTTTTGGTGCGGTGATTGCGTCGCTGCCTGGCTTCCTCGTACTGGCTGACTGGCTCAAGAGCATTCCCAATCCGCTGGTCAACGAAGCGATTACCGTGACCTTGCTCGCGGGTATCACCGGTTCGGCGTCGGGCGGCATGAGCATCGCGCTGGCCGCCATGGCCAATGACTTCATCGCGGCGGCCCACGCGGCCAACATTCCGCTGGAAGTGCTGCACCGCGTGGCCGCGATGGCCAGTGGCGGCATGGACACCCTGCCGCACAACGGCGCGGTGATTACCTTGCTCGCGGTCACCGGCCTGACGCACCGCGAAGCCTATAAAGACATTTTCTGTATTACGCTGATCAAGACCCTGGCGGTCTTCGTGGTCATCGGCACTTTCTACGCCACTGGCATTGTGTGAGGTATTCATGACGACTCTTACAGGCAAGACCGCACTGGTCACCGGTTCCACTAGCGGCATCGGCCTGGGCATTGCGCTCAGCCTGGCCAAGGCCGGTGCCAACGTGGTGCTCAATGGTTTCGGTGATGCTTCCAAGGTGATTGCCGAGGTCCAGCAGTTCGGCGGCAAGGTCGGCCATCACCCGGCCGACGTCAGCGATCCGGCGCAGATCGCCGACATGGTCGCGTATGCCGAGCGTGAATTCGGCGGTATCGACATTCTGGTCAACAATGCCGGCATCCAGCACGTGGCGTCGGTGGAAGAGTTTCCGGTGGAGCGCTGGGACTCGATCATCGCGATCAACCTGTCGTCGGTGTTTCACAGCACCCGCCTGTGCCTGCCGCGCATGCGTGCGAAGAATTGGGGGCGGATCATCAACATCGCCTCGGTGCATGGCCAGGTGGGCTCGGTGGGCAAAGCCGCGTACGTCGCGGCCAAGCATGGGGTGATCGGCCTGACCAAAGTGGTGGGCCTGGAAACCGCGACGACACATGTGACCTGCAACGCGATCTGCCCGGGCTGGGTGTTGACGCCTCTGGTGCAGAAGCAGATTGATGACCGCGCGGCGACCGGGATCGACCCGCAGCAGGCGCAGCATGATTTGCTGGCCGAGAAGCAGCCGTCACTGGAGTTCGTTACCCCGCCGCAACTAGGCGAGCTGGTGCTGTTTCTGTGCAGCGAGGCCGGCAGCCAGGTGCGTGGTGCGGCGTGGAATATTGATGGTGGGTGGTTGGCGCAGTAACCCCCCAATAGACCGCGTTATCGTTCTTCGCGAGCAGGCTCGCTCCCACAGGGGATCGCATTTCAATGTGGGAGCGAGCCTGCTCGCGAATGGATCTGCAGATAGAAGAAGAGGCAAACCATGTCCGACATCCTCTGGCAACCCGGCGCCGAGCGCATCTCCAAGACGCGAATGGAGGCCTTTCGGCGTTCCATCAGTCAGCGCCATCACGTCCACGTCGATGACTACCCGGCCCTGCACCAATGGTCCATCGATCAGCGCGAAGACTTCTGGCAGGCCATCGTCGACTTCTTCGACATTCGCTTTCACGACCAGCCCGACGCAGTGCTGGTCGAGGGCTCGCAAATGCCCAGCGCCCAGTGGTTTCCCGGCGCCACCCTGAACTTTGCCGAACACCTGCTGCGCCGTCGCGACGATGCCATCGCGGTGGTTGCCATTGGTGAGAGCGGCCAGCGCGAACACCTGACCTGGGCGGAGCTGGCCGAGCATGTCGCCGGGTTTCAGCACAGTCTGATCGCTGCTGGCGTCGGCCTCGGCGACCGTGTCGCCGCGTGCATGCCCAACACCTGGCAAACCCTGGTAGCGATGCTCGGCACCACCAGCCTGGGAGCGATCTGGTCCTGCTCCTCGCCAGACTTCGGCACCCAAGGCGTGATCGACCGCTTCGGTCAGATCGAACCGAAAGTACTGATCACCTGCGCCGGTTACCGCTACGCCGGCAAGGACATCGACCAGACCGGCAAAATCAACGAAATACTTGAACGCCTGCCGTCCTTGCAGCAGTTAATTGTGGTGCCTTATGCACGGCCGCAGGCGCACATCGTCGACTTCCATACCCACGCCAATGTGACGTTGTGGGGGGATTTCTACGACGCCGGCGGCGAGCCGGATTTCGTCCCCGTGCCCTTCGCACACCCGCTGTACATTCTTTATTCCAGCGGCACCACCGGCGTGCCGAAATGCATCATCCACAGCACCGGCGGCGTGTTGCTGCAGCACGTCAAGGAACATGGGCTGCATTGCGATCTCGGCGCTGGCGACCGTTTGTTCTACTACACCACCTGCGGCTGGATGATGTGGAACTGGCTGGTCTCGGCCCTCGCCGTGGGCAGTGCCGTGGTGCTGTACGACGGTTCGCCGTTCCATCCAGGCCCGGAACGCTTGATCGACCTGATTGACGATGAGCAGATCAGCGTCTTCGGCACCAGTCCGAAATTCCTGGCGACCCTGGAAAGCAGCGGCGTGAAGCCACGGCAAAGCCATGACCTGAGCAACCTGAAAACCCTGCTGTGCACCGGCTCCGCGCTATCGCCCCAAAGTTACGACTACGTTTACCGCGACCTGAAACCCGACGTCTGCCTGGCTTCGATGTCCGGCGGCACCGACGTCGTTTCGTGCTTTGTGAACGGCAACCCATTTCAACCGGTGCGTCGCGGCGAAATGCAGGGCAAGAGCCTGGGCATGGCGGTTGAAGTCTGGAACGACGAGGGTCAACCGGTGATCGGCGAGAAAGGTGAGTTGGTGTGTACCCGGCACTTCCCGGCGATACCCATCGGTTTCTGGAACGACCCGCAGCAGGAAAAGCTGCACGCTTCGTATTTCAGCCAGTTCCCCGGCGTGTGGGCCCAGGGCGATTACGCCGAAGAACTGCCCCACGGCACGATGATGATCCACGGGCGTTCGGACGCGGTACTCAACCCCGGCGGTGTGCGCATCGGCACAGCGGAAATCTACCGTCAGGTGGAGAAAGTCCCGCAGGTACTGGACAGCGTGGCCATTGGTCAGCAATGGCAGGATGACGTGCGGGTGGTGCTGTTTGTGCATTTGCAGGACGGCGTTGAACTGGATGAAGCCTTGCAGCAGCAGATTCGCCAAGTCATTCGTGCCAACACCACGCCACGGCATGTGCCGGCGAAGATTGTCGTGGTGACTGATATTCCACGGACCATCAGCGGCAAGGTTGTCGAGCTGGCGGTGAGGAATGTGGTGCATGGTCAGAAGGTAAAGAACACCGACGCCCTCGCCAATCCCGAGGCGCTGGAACAATTCCGCAATCGCCCGGAACTCCAAAGCTGAAGAAAATCCCCTGTGGGAGCGAGCCTGCTCGCGAAAGCGGTGTGTCAGCCAACATTAATGGTGACTGATAAACCGCTATCGTCGGAACGCCGCCCGGAGCAGGCTCACTCCTACAAATTTAGATCTGTGTCAGTCCATGAGGCCCCACTCTCCTGAAGCGGGCGCTGATGCATCCGCGTGCAGCTTCAACCGCAACCTCAAGTTGTTCACCGAATCCGCATGCTTCAACGCCTCCTCCTCACTGATCGCCCCTTCCACGACCAACGCATACAGCGCACCGTCAAACGTCTGCATCCCCGACTCCGCCGACTTCTCCATGATGCCTTTCAACTCGGACAGCTCATTGCGCCGAATCAAATCACCAATCGTCGGCGTGCCCAGCATCACCTCCACCACCGCCCGGCGTTGACCGTCGCGGGTCGGCACCAGGCGTTGGGAGACGAACGCCTTGAGGTTGTTGCCCAGGTCATGCAGCAGTTGCGTGTGACGTTCTTCGGGGAAGAAATTGATGATGCGGTCCAGCGCCTGATAGGCGTTGTGTGCGTGCAACGTGGAAATTACCAGATGACCGGTGTCGGCAAACGCCAGTGCGTGCTCCATGGTCTCGCGATCACGGATTTCGCCAATCAGCACCACATCCGGCGCTTGGCGCAGGGTATTTTTCAACGCGGCATGAAAACTTCGGGTGTCGACCCCGACTTCGCGCTGGTTGATGATCGACTGCTGGTGCCGGTGGATGTACTCGATCGGGTCTTCAATGGTGACGATATGGCCGCTGCTGTGGCGATTGCGGTAATCGATCAGCGCCGCCAGCGACGTCGACTTGCCCGAGTCGGTGGCGCCGACGAACAGCATCAGGCCTTGCTTGAGCATCACGGTGTCCAGCAACACGGGCGGCAACTTGAGGTCTTCGAAACGCGGGATGTCGAGTTTGATGTTGCGAATCACAATGGACACGTCGTTGCGTTGCTTGAACACGTTGACTCGAAAGCGCCCGATCCCTGGCCGCGACAGGGCCAGGTTCATTTCCAGCTCACGGTCGAACTCAAGACGCTGTTCGGCGTCCATGATGTTCGCGGCAATCGCCGCCACTTCACCCGGTTTGAACGGCTGAGCGCTCAGGGGTTTGAGCTCGCCGTCGAACCGCGCGCTGGGTGGCGCTCCCGGGGACAGGTAAAGATCAGCGCCATTACGCTTGGCCAACTGTGTTAACAGTGCATCGATTTCCATGGCAAAAAGCACCCGCGAAGCATTCAATGAAAAAATAATGACCCAAAACGGGTCATTCAGCGTCTACTGCCCTACGAGGATAGTTGACGCCGCCACACCGACTTAAGCGCAGGACCACTTGATGAACGCATCACCCACCGGCAGCGATGCCCAGGCCTTGATTGCCCGACTGGACTGGACACAGACCCCTTTGGGCCCTGCCGGCACCTGGCCGCAAAGCCTGCGTACCGCCGTCGACATCGTGATTCACTCACCGATGCCGATGCTGTTGCTGTGGGGGCCGGAACTCACGCAGATCTACAACGATGGCTTTGCCCTGCTCGCCGGAAGCAAACACCCACACGCTTTCGGACAGCCGACGCACCAGATATGGCCAGAGTTTCGAGACTTTACCGACCCGATTTACAGCGCAGTCCTACAAGGCCAGGTGCGCACCTACAGCGAACAGCGCTTTACCCTGCAACGTGACGGTGGCGATTCCGACTTCTGGCTGGATTTGACCTACAGCCCGATCCGCGATGAAAGCGCCGAGGTGGCGGGCATTCTGGTCACCGCCATTGAAACCAACGAACGTCGCCGCATCGCCCTCGAACTGGAACAGCGCTCCGCCGCAAGCCTCAAGGCCCAGCGCGAAACGGAACAGCGCCTGCAATTGGCCTTGGCCGCGACAGACTCGGTGGGCACCTGGGACTGGGACATCAGCGAAGACCGCTTTCTCGCCGACGCCCATTTCGCCCAACTGCACGGCATCGATCCGGCGTTGGCCGGGGAGTTGCCGATCAGCGCCTACCTGCACGGCGTGCACCCGGAAGACCGGGCGATGATTGCGCGCAGCATCAAGCACTGCATCACCCATGGCACCGAGTACGCCGAGGAATATCGTCTGTTGCAACCTGATGGCCAGTTGAACTGGGTGTTTGCCCGGGGGCGCTGCTACAAGGATCACCACGGCCGGCCGATGCGTTTTCTCGGCGCCGCGCTGGACCTGACCGAGCGCAAACGCACCGAACAGGCCTTGCGCCAGAGCCAGACCGAGCTGCAATTGATCATCAACGCGATGCCGATCCTGATCAGCTACGTCGACAGCGAAGAGCGTTTCCGCCTGAACAACTCAGCCTACCTCGATTGGTATGGCCTGACGCCGCAGGAACTGTTTGGCAAAACCATCCGAGAGGTGTTGGGTGACGAGGCCTATGCCTTGCGCGCGGAACACATTGCCGAGGCGCTCAAGGGCAAGCCTTGTTGTTTCAGCATCAGCACGTCGCACCGTGACGGCAGCCTGCGGCATGCGTTGATGAACTACCTGCCGCGCCACGGCGGGGATGGCGCGGTGAATGGCTTCTACATTTTTGTGATTGACGAAACCGAGCGCAAACAGACCGAAGAAGCCTTGCGCAATCTCAACGAAACCCTCGAAGAGCGCGTCGCCGCCCGCACCCAGCAACTGGCCGAAACCAACCAGCGCTTGCAAAACGAAATGGTCGAACGCGAGCGTGCCGAGGACGCCTTGCGCCATGCACAGAAAATGGAAGCGGTCGGCCAGCTCACTGGTGGCATCGCCCATGACTTTAACAACATGCTCACCGGGATCATCGGCAGTCTCGACCTGATGCAGCGTTATATCGCCGACGGGCGCATCCACGAGATCGGCCGTTTTACCGAAGCCGCGGTGTCTTCGGCCAATCGCGCCGCCGCGTTGACCCATCGCCTGTTGGCGTTCTCGCGTCGCCAATCACTGGATCGCAAACCGCTGAACGCCAATGAACTGGTGCGCTCGCTGGAGGACCTGCTCAGCCGGACCAAGGGCGACCACATCGAACTCAAACTGCAACTGGCCGATGAGGTCTGGCCGATCAGCACCGATGTCAGCCAACTGGAAAACGCCCTGCTCAACCTGGTCATCAACGCCCGCGATGCGATGCCCGATGGCGGCCAACTGCTGATTGAAACGGCCAATGTGTACCTGGACGGCAGCGACATCACCACACTGGAGCCGGTCAAGGCCGGGGATTACGTGATGATTGCCGTCAGTGACAACGGCACCGGCATGACACCCTCGGTTCTGGCCAAGGCATTTGACCCGTTCTTCACCACCAAACCCATCGGCCAAGGCACAGGGCTGGGGTTGTCGATGATCTACGGTTTCGCCCAGCAATCGGGCGGCCATGTCAGCCTGTTCAGCCTGCCGGGCAAGGGCACCAGCGTGCGCCTGTACTTGCCGCGCTTGCATGCCATGGAGCCGGAAGACGTGCTGATGCCGGTCACGGGTGAGGCGCCGGCGGCGATTGCCGGTGAAACCGTGGTGCTGGTGGAGGACGATCCGGCGGTGCGCATGCTGGTACTCGACTTGCTCAATGAGCTGGGTTACCACGCTCACGAAGCCGAAGACGCGAAAACCGCCCTGCCTTTGCTGGAATCGGATTTGCGTGTTGATTTGCTGGTGACCGATGTCGGGCTGCCGGGCATGAACGGCCGACAACTGGCGGAGATCGCCCGCCAGCATCGGCCGGACCTCAAAGTGCTGTTCATGACCGGTTACGCGGAAACCGCCGCCGAACGCCAAGGCTTTCTGGAGGAAGGCATGGACATGGTGGCCAAGCCTTTTTCCATCGACTTGCTGGCCAACAAGATTCGCACGATGATCGGCCAACCCGAGTGACTTGAGGCATAATCGCCCGCCCCGCTGTCAGCACGTTGCAAGGTACGCCCCATGAAAGCTCAAGCCCGCCATATTCTGGTGAAAACCTCGGAAGAAGCCGAGCAGCTCAAACAACGCATTGCCAAGGGCGAAGCCTTCGATGTGCTGGCCAAAAAGTACTCCACCTGCCCGTCCGGCAAGCGCGGCGGCGACCTCGGTGAAGTGCGCCCGGGGCAGATGGTCGGCGTCATCGATGCGGTGATTTTCAAGAAACCGCTGCGGGTGGTGCATGGGCCGATCAAGAGCAAGTTCGGGTATCACCTGGTGCAGGTGTTTTACCGGGATTGATGGTTTGGCTTTCGGGCCTCATCGCGAGCAGGCTCGCTCCCACATTGGAATGCGTTCCCCTGTGGGAGCGAGCCTGCTCGCGATCCGATTGCGCAGCAAACGGCCATTCACCCCTTATCTAGGGATCAATGCACCGGGCACCTGTATCACCCGACTCGCCAACCGATGCCCCGCCTCAGCCGCTTCAACCGCGCTCCCGCCCTTGAGCCGACTGGCCAGGTACGCCGCGCTGAACGAATCCCCCGCCGCCGTCGTGTCCACAACACGCTCGACCTTCTGCGCCGGCACTTCAAACGACTCGCCATCACAGCGAATCAGGCACGCGTCTGAACCGCGCTTGAGCACCACTTCCGGCGTGCCGATCTGCTCGTAAGCGGCAAACACCGCCTCGCAACTGGAAAAATGAAACAGCGCCTGTTCATCCTCAACCGTCAGCAACGCCAGGTCCACATACGGCAACACACTGCGATACGCCGCACGCGCTTCTTCAACCGACGCCCACAAGCGTGGCCGGTAGTTGTTGTCGAAGACGATCCGCGCATCTCGCTGACGGGCTTCGATCAGGATTTCCAGCAGCTTTTCCCGACCTTGCACGCCGAGTACCGCCAGGGTGATGCCGCTGAAATACAGCACGTCGTAATCCGGCAGCGCGGCCAGAATCGGCGCGGCGGCGGGTGTGGTGAAGCAATCGCGCACGGCCGCTTCGTTGCGCCAGTAAAGGAAACGGCGTTCGCCGGCGGCGTCGGTCTGGATGCAATACAAACCGGGCAAACGTCCCGGTAAACGCTGGACCATGCCCAGGCCGATGTTTTCGCTGGCCCAGTTCTGGCACATCGCGTCGCTGAAGCTGTCGTCGCCCAGGGCAGTAACGTAATCGACGACGCCGCTCGCGCCCAGCTCACGGGACAGGTAGACGGCGGTGTTCAGGGTGTCACCGCCGAAGCTTTGTTGCAGGCTGCCGTCGGCGCGTTGTTGCAGCTCGATCATGCACTCGCCGATCAGGGCGATGCGCGGGGTGTTGGGGCCGAGGGTGTTGATGGTGTGCATTGTGTGGGGTCTCTGGTGTTTCTTTGTTGTCTGGGCGGGCCTCTTCGCGAGCAGGCTCGCTCCCACAAGGAAATGCATTCCAATGTGGGAGCGAGCTTGCTCCGGGCGGCGTTCCGACGATGGTCGCGCTTCGGTCTCAAGCCTTAGAAACAGGTGTCCATGGTTTCGATGACATTCATCTGATCATCCACCAGACACCCCGTGCGCCACTTGTCGAACGTCAGGCACGGATGCGAAGTACCGAACGAAATGATGTCGCCCACCCGCAATTCAACCCCCGGCGGCACGGTCATGAACGCGTGCTGGTCCATCACCGCCGTCACCTTGCAGGCACTGACGTCATCGCCCTTCGCCGGCACCACACCGGCCTTGTAACGCAGCAACGGCACCGGCAGACCGGCGTCGTAGGCGACATCGCGCTTGCCCAGGGCAATCACCGCAAAACCCGGCTCTGGCATCGACTGCACGTGTGCCCAGACTTCCAGCGCCGGGCGCAGGCCTTCATTCAGATCGCTGCGGCGGTCGAGCACGCAGCATTGCGCTTCCTTGTAGATGCCATGGTCGTGGGCCACGTAGCTGCCCGGACGCAACACACTGAGGAAACGCCCGGCCGCGTTCTGCGCTTCGAACTCCTCGGCAATCAAGTCATACCAGGCGGAACCCGATGCAGTGATGATCGGCTTGGCGATCGCAAACGCGCCGCTGTCCTGCAACTGCACGGCCAAACGCACCAGAGACCCGGCGAATGCGCGGATGCCGGTGACCGCATGATCACCATGGATCACGCCTTCGTAGCCTTCGATGCCGGTCAGGGCTAGCGCCGGTTGCGCGTTGATAGCCTTGGCCAGCGCGATGACTTCATCTTCAGTGCGGCAACCGCAACGACCGCCAACCACACCGTATTCGATCATCACATTCAGGCGCACGCCGCGTGAGGCGAAGTAGGCGCCGAGGTCAGCGACGTTGTCCGGATGATCGACCATGCAATGGAAATCGAACGTCGGGTCTGCCAGCAGATCGGCGATCAGCGCCATGTTCGGCGTACCGACCAATTGGTTGGCCATCAGCACCCGACGCACGCCATGGGCATACGCCGCACGGGTTTGCGTGGCGCTGGCGAGGGTGATGCCCCAGGCGCCGGCGTCCAGTTGGCGGCGAAACAAGGCCGGGGTCATGCTGGTTTTGCCGTGGGGCGCGAGTTCGGCGCCACTGTTGCTGACAAAGTCCTGCATCCAGCGAATGTTGTGTTCCAGCGCTTCGCGGTGCAGCACCAGCGCCGGCAGGCTGACATCGCGGACCAGGTTGGCGCCGGTCTGGGCAAAGCCCTTTTCCACAGCGGCAGTATTGTTGGCAGTAGACATGGTCGAACTCCTCACATTAGCGGCCGCAGGCAGCCGCATTTATTCGTTGATACGCCGGGCCAGGTGGTTGGCGTTGTCGATCAGCACCCGGCGATAGTCGTTGTAATGCGTCTTGGCATCGGCCCGTGGGGCCACGATGCACAGCGTCGCGATGGCCACGCCGTTGGGGTCTTTGACCGGGGCGGCGAAGCAATGGGTAAAGGTGTCGGCGACGCTATCGAAGGAGAAAAACCCGTCGATGCCGGCCTGACGGATTTCCGCCAGAAACTGTTCCAGCGGCAGGCGTTCGCCGTTGGGCAGGATGAAGTCGTCGTGGTCGATCAGGTCGACGATTTCCTCGTCGCTCAAATGCGCCAAGAGCAGGCGCCCGGAAGCGGTCCAGGGAATCGGCGCGTTTTCGCCGATGTCCGAGGAAATGCGGAAATGCCGCTCGCCCTCCTTCATTAGCGCCACGGTGTATTTGCGCCCGTTGAGCAGGCACATCTGGGCGGTTTCGTGGGTCTGGCTGACGATCTCCTGCAAGGCGTGATCGGCCTCGCGGGTCAGGTCGAAATGCCGCAAATGTGCCTGCCCGAGGAAGTACAGCTGACGGCCGAGGTAGACGTGACCATCCTTGCCCACGGCTTCCAGGATGCGTCGCTCCAGCAGGGACGCGACCAGTTCGTAAACCGTGGATTTCGGGCTGCCGATGCCGCTGGCGATTTCATTCGGGCGCAGGGGTTTGCCGATTTCCTTGAGGAAATCGAGGATATCGAACGCCCGGTCCAGACCGCGAGCCCGGCGCTTGATGGTGTCTTCGGTCATGTCTGTGGTTCCCATACAAAGTGCCGGGAGTTTACCTAGAGTGCGGTGGCGACTGTTAGGCCGCCATCGTCGGAACGCCGCCCGGAGCAGGCTCGCCCCCACAGGGGAATGCATTCCAACTGTAGGAGTGAGCCTGCTCGCGATGGAGTCACCGCAAGTCTCAGGCCTTTTTCTTGTACGCGATGCAGTCGATCTCGACCTTGCAGTCGACCATCATGTTCGCCTGCACACAGGCACGGGCCGGCGCGTGTTCGGGTTTGAAGTACTCGGAGAAAACCTTGTTGAAACTGGTGAAATCCCGCGGATCCTCCAGCCACACGCCAGCACGCACCACGTCTTCCAGGCCATAACCGGCCTCTTGCAGAATCGCGATCAGGTTCTTCATGGTCTGGTGGGTCTGTTCGACGATGCCGCCGGTAATGATCTCGCCATCCAGCGCCGGCACCTGCCCGGACACGTGCAACCAGCCATCGGCTTCAACGGCGCGGGCAAAAGGACGAGGCGTACCGCCAGCGGCGCTGCTGCCGGTGCCGTAACGAGTAATGCTCATGAGTGTTTCTCCTGATTGAATTCTGGAAAGTTAAAAGCGCGTATTTTTGAGAAACTCAGCCAGACGCGGTGATTGCGGGCGCTCGAACAGCTCCTTGGGTGGCCCCTGCTCTTCGATACGCCCCTGATTCATGAAGACGATCTTGTCCGAGACTTCGAACGCAAAACGCATTTCGTGGGTGACCAGCAACATGGTCATGCCTTCGTCGGCCAGGCCCTTGATCACGTTCAGCACTTCGCCGACCAGTTCCGGGTCGAGAGCCGAGGTGACTTCGTCGAACAGCATCAGGCTCGGGTTCATCGCAATCGCCCGGGCAATCGCCACGCGCTGTTGCTGACCGCCGGACAACTGGCCGGGATAGTGATCACGGCGTTCCAGCAAGCCGACGCGCTCCAGCCATTTTTCCGCCAGCGCGACGGCCTCGTCCTTGTGCAGTTTTTTCACCTTGAGCAAACCCAGGGTGACGTTCTGCAACGCCGTAAGGTGCGGGAACAGGTTGAACTGCTGGAACGCCATGCCGGTCATTGCACGGTGTCGGGCGATGACTTTTTCCGCATGGCGCACGCGCTTGCCGTTGACCTCGTCATACCCGATGGACTCGCCGTCGAGCATGATCTGCCCGCCCTGGAATTCTTCGAGCATGTTCACGCAGCGCAGCAGCGTGGTCTTGCCCGAGCCGCTGGAGCCGATCAGCGTGACGACGTTGCCGCGCTGCATGGTCAGGTCGACGCCCTTGAGCACTTCGAGCTGACCGTACTTTTTGTGCAACCCGCGAATGTCCAGCAGGGGCTGATCGTCTTGAGCTGCTTTTACGTTAGAGAGCGAAGGTTGAGTCATGGCAAGGCCACCCGCTTTTCAATGTGCCGGCCGAGTAATTCGATGGCGTAGTTGATGACGAAAAACAGAAATCCGGCGAACAGGTAAAACTCCAGGGTCATGAAAGTCCGCGCGATAATCTGCTGTGTACTGAGCAGCAATTCCGCCACGCCGATCACCGACAACAGCGTCGAGGCCTTGACGATCTCGGTCGACGAGTTGACCCAGGTCGGCAGGATCTGCCGCAACGCCTGAGGCAACAGCACGTAACCGAGGGATTGGAAAAACGTCAGGCCAATCGCCTTGCTCGCTTCCATTTGTCCACTGGGCAATGCTTGCAACGCACCGCGTACGATCTCGGCGACGTGAGAGCCGCAAAACAGCGTCAGCCCCAAGGCACCGGCCTGAAACGCACTGATCTGCCAACCCAGTGCCGGCGCCATATAGAAGCAGGCCAGCACCAACACAAACACCGGCGTGCCGCGAATCAGGTCGACGTAGAAGCGGAACGGCGCGCGCATCCAGAACTTGCCGTAGGTCAGCACCAGACCGGCGACGATGCCGACCATCGTGCCCAGCAAAATCGCCAGCGCCGACACCTGCACACTGGTCAGGAAGCCTTGCCACAACACTTCGCGGGCAACCCATAACTCATGCAACCAACTAGGGGATTCGTACATGGGGGCTCCTATCGGCGGATCGCCAGACGCTGCTCGAGGTAACGCAGCATCATGGCAATGAGGTAACAGGCCGCCACATAGAGCGCCGTGGTCACCAGCCAGGTTTCAATCACCCGGTAGCTCTCGACATTGATCTTGCGCGCGTAATAGGTCAGCTCCGGCACCGCAATCGCAGCGGCCAGCGAAGTGTCCTTGAACAGCGAAATGAAGTTGTTCGACAAGGCCGGCAGTACATTGCGCAACATCACCGGCACGGTGACGTACGCCTTGACCTGCCACTCGCCGAGACCGATAGCGAGTCCGGCTTCACGCTGACCCTTGGGAATGCTCAACAAGCCGCCACGGAACACCTCGGTCAGATACGCCCCGGCGTACAGCGACAGCGTAATGATGAACGACGGGATCTTGTCCAGACGGATGCCGAGGCTCGGCAAGGCAAAGTAGATCAACAGAATCAACACCAGAATCGGCGTATTGCGGATCACCGTCACATACACCGACGCCAGCACCCGCAATGCGCGGTGCTTGGACAGCAAAGCAAACGCCATCATCAGGCCGATCACGCAACCGATGGCGATCGACACCAGCGCCAGCTCAAGACCCAGGCCGAGCCCCGCCAGCAAGGTGTCGAAATCGCGCCACACGGCGGCAAAGTTCAACTGATAGTTCATGGTCAGCAGTACCTTGAGCGGGGCGCGTTATGGGCGCCCCGCTCTCACGGGATCATTTGAATTCGACAGGGAAACCAATCGCAGGAGTCGGCAGATCGACACCGAACCATTGCTTGAAGGAGGCCGCGTAAGTTGGGAACTCAACGCCGGTCATGGCTTCATGCAGGGTGGTGTTGACGAAGTTCAGCCAGTCCTGATCGCCGCGTTTAACCGCGCAAGCGTAGGTTTGCGGGCTCCAGGCGTAAGTCGGGCTGCGATAACGGCCAGGGTTCTGCACCATCAGGTATTTCACCGAAGACTGATCGGTGGCGGCGGCATCGGCACGGCCGGAGTTAACGGCCTGGTACATCAGGTCCACGCTGTCGTATTGATCGACCTTGGCCTTGGGCAGCGCCTGATGCACCAGCTCTTCGGCGTATACGTTCTGCAAGACCGCCACGGTCACGCTGTCGTTGGCAGCCTTGAGGTCTTCGATTTCCTTGTACTTGCTGTTGGCCGGCAGCAGCAGGCCGACGCCTTCGCGGTAGTACGGCAGGGTGAACGCCACTTGTTGCGCACGACTGGCGGTCACGGTGATGAACTGGCAACTGATGTCGACTTTGTCAGTCAGCAAGTTGGGAATCCGCGCGTCGGACGACTGCACCACAAACTCGACTTTGGTCGGATCGTTGAACAACCCCTTGGCAATCATCCGCCCGATATCGATATCGAACCCCTGCAACTTGCCATCCGCTCCCTGGAAGTGCCACGGCGCATTGGTACTGCCCGTGCCCACAATCAATTTCCCGCGGGCCAGCACGCTATCGAGCTTGCTGTCCGCCGCCTGGGCCACGCCCATGGCAGCGGCGGTAGCCGCGAGAACAAAAACACACGCTTTTAACAAGGAAGGTCGGCGATGCATGGCAAGCACTCCAGGATGATGTTTATTCCGCTATACCGGACGTAGGTATGTAACAACGGAATAGACAGCAGAAAGTGTGCCACAGGTTGTGGAGCAAATGTTGGGGAGAGTGAAAAACGATTTGAATCAACGGGATGGGAAAAACGCTGAGGGATCTGTTACCAAACGCACGCGGTGGGAAGCGCTACCGTTGGCTACAGCGTGCGGGTATGTGGTTCACAGTGGGGAATTTAACGAGTTAAATCGGTGCGAGAGCACCATTGGGGAAATAGTAGCGAATTGACTTAGAACCATCACATCAGCGTGCAGCGGCGTCCCTGTAAACATCACCGCGTTCTCTTTTTCCTACGGCTATTACTGTTACTACCAGTACTTCATCAATCACGCGATAGACCATTCGATATCCGGCACTCTGCAGCTTGATTTTGTAAGCATTCCCAAGCCCGCTCAGCCTGTCTGCAGGGACATGCGGGTCTGCAAGCCGCTCCTGAAGTTTCTTTTTGAACTGATCCCTCAGGGTTGCTCCAAGCTTCTTCCATTCCTTCCAGGCTTTTTCGGAGAACTCCAACTCATAGGTCATCAATCGAAACCTTTATCGTCGGGTCGTTTTCCCGCTCTTTACAAAGGGCAATCAGTTCCAGGTCTTCCATACGATTCATCAGCGCTTCGTATTCTTTGGCAGGGACGCAATAGAAGGCCGGCTCGTTACGGTTCAGAATTGCCACAGGCAGGCCTCCACCGGCAGCGACAGTCCCCATTGGGTTTTTCTTCAGTTCAGAGATGCTGGCTACCACCTGCGAAAGTACGATATGTGTCATGAACTCGTTCCTCAGAGTGCTTTTAGACGTGCTAAAAATAGCACTCCAAAGCGTATCTGCCTCCAACTTTTCGGCATACAGGCCATGTTCCTCCTGAGCTGTGTGCTGCCTATGATTTTTAGCACTGAGTGTGTGCTCCAGGTTTTCGCTCATCGATTTCAGCCCATCCCTTTTCAGCTCCATACCCATCGACATTGACGGACTGATAAAAAAGTAACACGCAACTCACTTCCGGATTTCCGTACTTCCTGTCAGTTTGATCTTGCGATTCAGTAGGCCGGATCGTTTACGGCGTAGGAGAAGGCGACCTGTAATTTCTGACAGTAGACCCGCCCTGCTCCCTCCTTTAACGTCGACAAACCTCGACGGTCGTTGTGAAAAGGAGATTTCAATGGGCTCGACAAACCACCTGGCATCGCTGGCCCCGGTCTACCGCAAGGCGCTGAAAACCTGGCGTCCGGTGATCTGGCTTTTCACCAATGAACACTGCCCGGCCTGTGAATGGGCAGAACCGATCTTTCGTGAAGTTGCCCAGCGCTATCGTCATCACGCGAACATCTATGTGTTGAGCACCAGCGAATCACCGCGGCACCCGAATGTTACCGGTACGCCGACTGTGCTGTTCTTCAAGGACGGGAGACTGTTGAAGAAGCTCAAGGGCATTGGCTCTCAGGAGACTCTGGAGGAGGATTTCGCCAGCCACGTCGGCAGGCTGAGGCCGCAATATGTGCCGCGTAAACCGAGTCACGATGTGGCGTGGTTGCGCCAGACGTTACGCGGGTTGTGTACGGTGCCTCGGGCGTTTGAGCGGTTGAATTGTCGTAGCGGGTGTTAGGGCTTGGGAGTGTTGGTGTCTGGCAAGACGCTATCGCGAGCAGGCTCACTCCTACAGATCCAGCTAGCTCGCTATGCTTTTGGTTTCAGGGATTTTTGATCTGCTCGATGTACCGCGCCACCGCCGCCGACTTTTCAAAGCGTCGATAAATCAGTGACAGCCACGACGTCGCCGCACAGCCCTTGATCGTGCGATACAGCACGCCGGGCAAACCCACATGCCCGACCACCGACTCCGGCACCACCGCCACGCCCTGCCCCAGCGACACCAACGCAATCACCGCCACCAACCCGCCCGGTTGCGCGCCTAATGTCGGGGAGAATCCCCCGGCAGCGGCCACTTGCAACGTGCCGCTGATTTGCTCCGGCAGGATGAAGGTCTCGTCTTGCAAATGCTGCGGTCCAATGTCCGGCAAACGGCACAGCCAGGACTCGGTCGGCAGCGCCAGGACGAAGCCCTCTTCGTCGAGGCGAATGGCTTCGAGTCCTTCGGGCAACGTCATCGGCGAACGGACGTAACCCACGTCGAATCGTCCATCGAGCACCATGGCCGGCAACGTGGCCATGGGACTTTCCCGCACATTCAGGCTCACGTCGGGGCATTCGCGGCTGAAGGCGTGTACCTGTTTTTGCAGCAAACCAGAGAACACTGCCGAGGCCACATACCCCAACTCGATGTGGCCAATATCGCCACGTCCCGCCCGTTGCGCATTGCGCTGAGCAAACTCGAATTGGCGCACCGTCGCCTCGGCTTCGATCAGCAGCGCAGCCCCCGCCTCGGTCAGCTTCACATCACGCTGCTGGCGCAGGAACAATCGAGTGCCCAGTTCGCTTTCCATGTCCTGGATCTGCCGGCTCAGGGTCGGCGGCGCGATGCCCAATTGTTCGGCGGCCCGGGTGAAATTGCGCTGCCGGGCAACGGCCAGAAAATAGCGAAAATGGCGAATATCCATTGATGCGTTAGCTCAAAGGTAATGAGATGGCGACTCGTGCCTAATAAAACAGGCGCTGTCCGACGATAAGCTGCTCGGACCTTCACCGTAAAGAGTTGCCGCCATGTCCGCCATACCCAAGGTGAGCCCGCGCCTTACATTACTCACAGCCTCAGGCGTTTGCTCGCTGATCGTGCTCGACACCAACATCGTCGCGGTCACCCTCCCGACCATCGCGCGGGACCTGGGCGCCAACTTTGCCGACATCGAGTGGGTGGTCAGTGCCTACATGCTGGCGTTCGCTGCCCTGCTGCTGCCAGCGGGAAGCATTGCCGACCGCTTTGGCCGGCAGAAAACCCTGCTCTGGGGTCTGGGTATCTTCATCCTCGCCTCCCTCGGTTGCGGTGCGGCGCCCAACGCGTTGTTCCTCGACATTGCACGGGCGATCAAGGGCGTGGGCGCGGCGTTGTTGCTGACCTCGGCCCTGGCCTCCATCGGCCACACCTTTCACGATGAGGTCGAACGGGCCAAGGCCTGGGCGTTCTGGGGCGCGTGCATGGGCGTGGCGATGACCGCCGCGCCGACGGTCGGTGGGCTGATCACCGAATACATCGGCTGGCGCTGGATTTTCTACCTCAACCTGCCGGTGGGATTGTTCTTGATGTTCATGGTCTGGCGCGCCGTGCCGGAATCCCGGGACGCCCAGTCCGCGCGCCTCGACCCCTGGGGCAGCCTGGCATTCAGTGCGAGTTTGCTGTGCCTGATCTGGGGCTTGATCGAGGCGAACCGCATCGGCTGGAGCAACCCGGTCACCTACGCCCGGCTCGTTGGCGGCGCGGTGTTGTTGGGGCTGTTCGTGGTGATTGAGCGGATGCAGCAGCGGCCGATGGTCGACCTGCAATTGTTCAAACATCCGCGCTTTATCGGCGCGCTGCTTGGTATGTTCGCCTACGCCGGTTGCGCTCAAGTGATGATGACCTTGCTGCCGTTTTATCTGCAAAACGGCCTTGGCTTTTCGGCCATCGCGTCAGGGCTCGGGATGTTGCCGTTTGCATTGACCATGCTGATTTGCCCACGCATCGGCGCGCGGCTGGCCGGACGGTTTTCGCCAGCCGCGTTGATGGCGGGCGGATTGACCCTCGTCGGCAGCGGCAACTTGCTCAGTGCCTGGGCCGTCAGCAGTGGCGGTTACCTGTCCTTTGCCCTGGCGATTGCTGTGACGGGTGCCGGCGCCGGACTGCTCAATGGCGACACGCAAAAGAACATCATGGCCTGCGTGCCCCGCGAGCGCACCGGCATGGCCTCGGGCATGAGCACGACCATGCGTTTCAGCGCCATCGTGTTGGCCATCGGTGTCTATGGTGCGTTGCTCTCCAGTCATACCGAACTGTTGTTGCGCAGCACTCTATCGACTCAGGGCACGGCATGGCTCGGCCAGACACAAGGCATCGCTTCGCGGGTGGTGGCGGGCGACATGACCGCGGCGCTGAATCTGCTCCCGGAAACCGCAAGACCGTTGATCGAGCCTTTGGCTCGCCAGGCCTTTGTCGGCGGTTTCAGTCTGTTGCTCTGCGTCGCAGGTTTACTGGCCTTGGCGGGGGCGCTGGTGGTGGGCACATTGATGCGCCATCCGGTCCCGTCGCCAAAAAACTTTGCCCTGGGCCTGGAATAAACCCTGACGGGGCTCGTCGTACTGCCACTGAAATCGTTCAGTAGCCACTACGAGAGCCCCGCCATGAAAAGTCTCCTGTCCGCGCTGTTTCTGATTGCCCTGAGCGGCACTGCGGCCGCCGCGTCTGCCGCCACCGCCAGCCCCTCGAACGTCGAGGACTACCGCTATTCGAAACCGCTGAACATTGCCAAGGTCGTCAACATCACCAGCGGCGATTATTGCGGCATCGGCCCACGGGAGCTGACTTACGTCGACACGATGGGCGCCACCCACGTTCTGCGCTACCAGGCGTTCGGTGATTCGTGCATCGATCAGAACTGATGCTTGAGCGACGCCATCACCCGCTCGGCATTCGCCTCACAGGCTATCCCGTCAGGTCGCGCCTGGATGCCTTCGACCACCACCAGCAACTTCGCCTTGCTCTGGGCCAGGTGAAGTTGCATTTGTTCGATCTGCTCGATCTTTCGCACCAGCCCCGCCACCAGCTCTTCGCGCTTGAACTCGCCTGTCACCGTGTCCGGTAGCAGCTGCTTCAGCTCTTCGAGGCTGAACCCGGCCTGCTGCGCGCATTGAATGATCATCAGTGTTTGCAGGACTTGTGCGGGATAGCGCCGGTAGCCGTTGGCCGAACGCTCTACCTGACGAATCAACCCCTGAGACTCGTAGAACCGAATGCGCGATGCATTCAACCCGCTCAACTGCGCCAATTCACCAATCTTCATCTCGGCCTCATTTGCCTGCTTGACATTAAAGTTAACTTTAAGCTTAGCCTCTGCTCTTTCCTGATGAGGAGTCAAGCATGTCGCCCTTCCAAGCGTTGAATCTGCCCAACGGCCAGACCGTCGGCAATCGTATTGCCAAAGCCGCCATGGAAGAAAATCTCGCCGACACCGGGCAAGCACCGTCAGGCGCGTTGTTTCAGCTGTATCAGGCCTGGGCCGAGGGCGAAGCGGGCCTGTTGCTGACCGGCAATGTGATGATCGACCGCCGCGCCATGACCGGCCCCGGTGGCGTCGTATTGGAGGACGAACGCGACCTCGAACGCTTTCGTCAGTGGGCAACCATCGGCCGATCGGGTGGTGCGCAGTTCTGGATGCAGCTCAATCATCCCGGCCGCCAGACCATGGCCAATCTCGGCCAGCAAGCCTGGGCACCGTCCGCCGTGGCGTTGGACCTGGGGGCGTTTTCGAAAATGTTCGCTGAGCCGAAGCCGATGTCCGAGACCGATATCGCCGAGGTGATCGCCCGCTTCGCCACCAGCGCGGCCCTCGCCGAAAAGGCCGGGTTCACTGGCGTACAGATTCATGCGGCGCACGGTTACCTGATCAGCCAGTTCCTCTCGCCATTGACCAATCGCCGCACCGACGGTTGGGGCGGATCACTGGAGAACCGCGCACGCTTGCTGCTGGAAGTGGTCAGCGCCGTTCGCCGCGTAGTCTCGCCACAGTTTTGCGTGGCAGTGAAACTCAACTCCGCCGACTTCCAGCGTGGCGGCTTTGACGCCGACGATGCCCGCCAGGTCATTCTGTGGCTCAACGAGCAACACATCGATCTGCTGGAGCTCTCTGGCGGCAGCTACGAAGCCCCGGCCATGCAAGGCGAAGCCCGCGACGGCCGGACCTTGGCCCGCGAAGCCTACTTCCTGGAAATGGCCGGTGAACTGGCCAGCGTGGCGAGCATGCCGGTGATGGTGACCGGCGGCATTCGGCGCCTGGCGATCGTGGAGCAGGTGCTCGACAGCGGCATCGCCATGGCCGGCATCGGCACGGCGCTGGCGGTTGAACCGCAATTGGTCAAACACTGGCGCGAAGGCCGTAACAGCCACCCGCAACTGCCGCCGATCCTGTGGAAACGCAAACCGCTGGCCGCACTGGCGAGCATGGCGGTGGTGAAGTTTCAGCTGCATCGATTGAGTCGCGGGCGCCAGCCTCGGCCGCAGGTGTCAGCGGTGTGGGCGTTGATTCTTGACCGGTTGTACATTGGCCGGCGTACGCGGCAGTACCGTCAAGCGATGGGCAAATAGATTTAGACCGAGTCGCGCCCTTCGCGAGCAGGCTCGCTCCCACAGTGGATCTTCAGTGTTCACAACACCTGTGGGAGCGAGCCTGCTCGCGAAGGGGCCAGCACAGGCAACCAATAATTCAACCAGGAATCAGCTCATCAATGTGCCGATAATCCACTCGTAATTCTGCCGCCATCTGCTTCGCCCGCCCCAGCCGGATCGGCCCGCGCTCGATATCAATCAGCAGGCCGGGACATTCCAGCGCAGGCAATAGCGACCACTCCTTCAACCGCCCATCGGTCAGCAACAACACACGCTGCTGCTCCGCCGGGAAGCGCTTCTTGCGCGTCGCCAACCAACGCCCCGCCTCACCCAGCGCCGCCAACACTGGCGTGCCACCGCTTGCGCCCAACCCATCCAGCCAGGTGCGTAATCCGCTGGATGCTTTCAAACCTTGCACCTGCCATTTCGGCACATTGCCGCTGGCCGTCAACAATGCCAACCGCGCGCGCTGGCGGTACGCATCGTCAAACAACTGCGCCAGTAAACCCTTGGCATCGCTCAATGCCTGATGACGCCGCGTCGAGGCCGAGGCATCGACAATCACCAGCCACAGCTCATGGGCGCTTCGAGTTCGCAGGTGAAACAGCACATCGCTGCGCTGACACGGCCGACCATTGAGCAAGGTACCGGGCCAGTTGATCGAGCCGCTGCGTGCGGCATGGCGTTTGCCCTGTTTGCCATTATCCAGCCGTCCTGCGCGGGGTCTGGCATTCGCCCCCGCGTCAGATCGAGGGCGAATGCCTAGGGCTTTTTTGGCCAGCTCGGCACTTCACGACGGGCGCCAACCGGCAGCGCCTGGGCGGGCATTTCACCCCATTGGCCCTGGCCTTCGCTCGGAGTGGAATGTTGCGGGGATGGCGCCTGGCTGTGCTGCGGCGCTGGCGGTGATTGCTCGCGGCGACGATGGCGCAAGGCGAATTCAGCGACGGCGTCGATATCGTCCTCAGTGATCGCGTTCGCACCGCGCCATGCCGCATGGGCGCGAGCGGCGCGCAGCCAGACCAGGTCAGCACGCAAGCCATCGACGCCGGCGGCAAAGCAGCGCTCGGTGATCAGCGCCAACGCTTGATCGTCGAGAGGGATGCTCGCCAGCACGCTACGGGCCTTCTCGCACTGTTCGCGCAGCGCCTGTTGCTGGAGTTCCCACTGTGCGCAAAAGCGCTGCGGATCGCTGTCGAAGTCCAGCCGCCGACGGATGATCTGGCCCCGTTCGGTCGGTGCGGTGTGACCGCTGAGGGCGACGTTCAGGCCAAAGCGGTCGAGCAGTTGCGGACGCAGCTCGCCCTCTTCCGGGTTCATGGTGCCGATCAGCACAAACTTCGCCGAATGCCGATGGGAAATGCCGTCGCGTTCGATCAGGTTGGTGCCGCTGGCGGCGACGTCGAGCAACAGGTCGACGAGGTGATCGGGCAACAGGTTGACTTCGTCGACGTAGAGCACGCCACCGTCGGCCTTGGCCAGTACACCGGGGGAAAATTGCGCACGGCCGTCGCTCAGAGCAGCGTCGAGGTCGAGGGTGCCGACCAGTCGTTCTTCGGTGGCGCCCAGCGGCAAGGTGACGAATTGACCGCTGGCCAGCAGGTCCGCGAGGCCCCGGGCCAGGGTGGATTTGGCCATGCCGCGCGGGCCCTCAATCAGCACACCGCCGATTTTCGGGTCGATGGCGGTCAGGTACAGGGCGAGCTTCAAGTCGTCGGCGCCGACCACGGCGGATAAGGGGAAATGCGGGGTGTCGGTCATTGTTAAATCTCGGTCATGGTCGGTGGCAGGCAACGTTTAACCTGTGGGAGCGAGCCTGCTCGCGAAGAGGCCATCACATTCAACATCATCGTTAGCTGAAAAATCGCCTTCGCGAGCAGGCTCGCTCCCACAGGGATTTGAGGTGCATCAGATGTCTTCTTCTATATCCAGCAGCAGGTTTTCGAGGGCCTCACGGTATTCGCCCGGCTCCTTCCACATCCCCCGCTGCTGCGCTTCCAGCATCCGTTCGGTCATGTCACGCAAGGCGTGCGGATTGTGCTCGCGAACAAACTTACGCGTCGCCGGGTCGAGCAAATAAGCGTCGGCCAGCAACGCGTACTGGTGATCGTCAATCAACTGCGTCGTAGCATCGAAGGCAAACAGGTTATCGACCGTCGCTGCCAGTTCAAACGCGCCTTTGTAGCCGTGACGCTTTACCCCCTCGATCCACTTTGGATTTGCCGCCCGGGAGCGGATCACCCGGTTCAACTCTTCTTTCAAAGTGCGAATCTTCGGCAAATCCGGCTGACTGTGATCGCCGTGGTAACTGGCCGCTGCTGCACCGCTGAGGCTTTCCACCGCAGCAAGCATGCCGCCCTGGAACTGGTAATAGTCGTTGGAATCGAGCAAGTCGTGTTCGCGGTTGTCCTGGTTTTGCAGCACCGCTTGCACCTGGCTCAGGCGCTGGGCGAATTGTTCGCGGGCGGCGGTGCCTTCGTCGGAACCGCCGTAAGCATAGCCGCCCCAATTCAGGTAAACCTCGGCCAGGTCATCACGGCTTTGCCACAGGCGCCCGTCGATGGCGCCCTGCACACCGGCGCCATAGGCACCGGGTTTGGCACCAAAAATTCGCCAGCCGGCCTGGCGATTTGCAGCGTCTTCATCCAGACCCGATTGCATCAGCGCTTCACGCTCGGCGCGCACTTTGGCGGCCAGGGGGTTGAGGTCGTCGGGTTCATCCAGCGCCGCGACCGCTTGCACCGCTGCGTCGAACAGACGGATCAGGTTGGCGAAGGCATCGCGGAAAAACCCGGAAACGCGCAAGGTCACGTCCACACGCGGACGGTCGAGCAGGCTCAGCGGCAGGATTTCGAAATCGTCGACCCGTTGACTGCCCGTTGCCCAGACCGGACGCACGCCCATCAGCGCCATGGCTTGGGCGATGTCGTCGCCGCCGGTGCGCATCGTTGCGGTGCCCCAGACGGACAGGCCGAGCTGGCGCAGGTGATCGCCGTGGTCTTGCAGGTGCCGTTCGAGGATCAGGTTGGCGGACTGGAAGCCGATGCGCCACGCGGTGGTGGTGGGCAGGTTGCGCACGTCCACCGAATAGAAGTTGCGCCCGGTGGGCAGCACGTCCAGGCGACCGCGACTGGGTGCGCCGCTCGGGCCGGCGGGGACGAAGCGGCCGTTCAAGGCGTCGAGCAGGCCGCGCATTTCGGCGGGGCCGCAGGCGTCGAGGCGTGGGGCGACGACTTCGTGCAGGCTGTCGAGGATGGCATGCACTTCGGTCCAGCGCGCCCCCTGTGGGAGGGTGCCTTTGTGGCGAGGGGGTTCTGGTTCGTTCAACAAAGTGTGGGTGATGAGTTGAGCGGCAAACAATTCCAGGCGTTCACGGGTATCACCGGCGGTTCGCCAGACTTCGTCACTGACAGTTTGCAATTCCATCGGACGCGGACCGCTCCAGGGATCAGCAAGCGCGCAATCCAGCGGATCGAACCCCAACTCAAACGCCTTCGCCAACGCCCGCAGCAAACTCGATTGCGCGCCACGCCCATCGCCACGGGGAATCCGCAGCAACGCCAGCAAGGTGTCGATGCGCAATCGCCCTGTCGGTGATTCGCCAAAGATGTGCAGGCCATCGCGAATCTGCGATTCCTTCAAGTCGCACAAATACGTGTCCAGGCGCGGCAGCCAGATCGCCGCATCGGCATCGCTGTCGAGTTTTTCGTCCAGTTGCAGTTCGCGATCGATGTGCGTATCACGCACCAGTTGCAGGATGTCGCGCTGCAATTCCCGGGCGCGGCGCGGATCGAGCAGTTGCGCTTCGTAATACTCGTCGGCCAGCAGCTCAAGGTTGCGCAGCGGCCCGTAGGTCTCAGCACGGGTCAGCGGCGGCATCAGGTGGTCGATGATCACCGCTTGGGTGCGGCGCTTGGCCTGCGCGCCCTCGCCCGGATCGTTGACGATAAACGGATAGATGTTCGGTAGCGGCCCGAGCAGCGCATCCGGCCAGCAGCTTTCCGAAAGCCCTACGCCTTTGCCCGGCAGCCATTCAAGGTTGCCGTGTTTGCCGACGTGGATCACGCCGTGGGCGCCGTAGGTGTTGCGCAGCCAGAAGTAGAACGCCAGATAGCCGTGAGGCGGCACCAGGTCCGGGTCGTGATAGACCGCACTCGGGTCCACCTGATAACCGCGTGCCGGTTGAATGCCGACGAAGGTCAGGCCGAAGCGCAGACCGGCAATCATCATCCGTTCGCCACGGTACATCGGGTCGTTTTCGGGTGGGCCCCAGCGTTCCAGCACGGCCTGACGATTGGCCTCGGGCAAGGCGTCGAACATGCGCTGGTATTCGTCCAGCGCGAGGCTTTGATGACACGGACGCTGGTCGAGGGTGTCGAGGTCGTTGCTGACGCCGCCGAGCAATTGCTGAATCAACGCGGTGCCGCTGCCCGGTAACTCGGCCGGCAACGGATAACCTTCTTGATGCAGCGCACGCAGGATGTTCAACGCAGCGGCCGGCGTGTCGAGGCCGACACCATTACCGATCCGCCCATCACGGGTCGGGTAGTTGGCAAGAATCAGGGCGATGCGCTTTTCGCGGTTCGGCACCCGCGCCAGATCAATCCAGCGTCGCGCCAGCTCAGCGACGAAGTCCATGCGTTCCGGTTGCGGTCGATAACACACCACGTCCGACTGACTGCGCTCGCTGCGCCACGCCAGGTCCTTGAAGCTGATCGGGCGGCTGATGATCCGGCCGTCCAGCTCCGGCAACGCGATGTGCATGGCCAGGTCGCGCGGGCCGAGGCCCTGCTCGCTGGCGCGCCAGCCGGGTTCGTTGTCCTGGGCGCAAATCGCCTGGATCACCGGAATGTTGCGGCGAAACGGTCGCAAATGCGGCGCTTCGGGGCTGGACTGGGCGAAACCGGTGGTGTTCAGAATCACCCCCGCCTCGACTTCATCCAGCCAATCCTCGACCACCGTCAGGCAGCCGGGCTCTTTCAAACTGGCCACGGCAATCGGCAAAGGGTTTAACCCGGCCGCTTGCAAACGCTGGCAGAAAACATCAATGAAAGCGGTATTGGCCGCCTGCAAATGCGAGCGGTAAAACAGCACCGCTGCCACCGGTTGATCAGCTTGCCAGTCGGCTTGCCAATCGCTCAGTTCGGCGGGGCTTTTTTGTGGGTGGTAAATCGCTGTGCGCGGCAGGACTTGCGGCTCGGCCCAGGCGTAATCGCGGCCCAGCCAGCGAGTGGCAAGGCAACGGAAAAAGTCCAGGGCATTGCTCATGCCGCCCTGACGCAAAAACTGCCAGAGCCGATCACGGTCGCAGGCCTCGACGGTGCTGAGGTCGCTGAGTTCCGGGTCCGGACGATCATCGCCCGGCACCAGAATCAGCTGCACGCCACGCTCGGACAATTGCACCAGCCGCTCGACGCCATAACGCCAATAGGCGATACCGCCGTGCAGCGAGATCAGGATCACCTTGGCGTGGCGCAGCACTTCATCGACATACAAATCGACCGAGGCGTGATTCTGCACCTGCATCGGGTTGGCCAGGCGCACGCTCGGGTAGTCGTCGGGCAGTTGCTGCGCGGCTTCGGCGAGCAGCGCCAGGCTGGAATCACCACTGCACAGGATCACCAGCTCGGCGGGGGTTTGTCCAAGGTCGGCGATGTTGTCATCCGACACGAAACCGCCGGGCTGGGTCCTGAGCAGGTGCATGGCTTAAACGCTGAGCGCGGCGCGCAATTGCGCTTCGAGCTGCACGGCGTCCAGTTCCTGGCCGATCAACACCAGGCGCGTGGTGCGCGCTTCCTCGGCGCCCCACTGACGGTCGAAGTGCTTGTCAAAACGTGTGCCCACGCCCTGAATCAGCAAACGCATCGGCTTGTTCGGGATCGCGGCGAAACCTTTGACGCGCAGGATGCCGTGCTTGACCACCAGTTGCGTCAGGGCGTCCATGAGCAGGCTTTCGTCGGCTTGCGGCAGCTCGATGGAGATCGAGTCAAACGCGTCGTGGTCATGCTCATCGTGATGGCCGTCTTCACCTTCATGGTGATGATCGTGATGGCTGTGACGGCTGTCGATGTGTTCTTCGGAGCCAGCACCGAGGCCGATCAACACGTCCAGTGGCACGCGACCGCTGCTGGCTTCGATGACTTTCACCGCAGGCGGCAGTTCTTCGGCGACTTCAAGGCGCACGCGCGCCAGGTCTTCAGGGCTGATCAGGTCAGCCTTGTTGAGGATCACCAGGTCGGCGCTGGCCAGTTGGTCGGCAAACAGCTCGTGCAGCGGCGATTCGTGGTCCAGGTTCGGGTCGAGTTTGCGCTGGGCGTCGACTTGATCCGGGAACGCGGCGAAGGTGCCGGCGGCCACTGCCGGGCTGTCGACTACCGTGATCACTGCGTCAACGGTGCAGGCGCTGCGGATTTCCGGCCACTGGAAGGCCTGGACCAGCGGCTTTGGCAGGGCCAAGCCCGAAGTTTCGATGAGGATGTGATCGAGGTCGCCGCGACGGGCCACCAGTTCGCGCATCACCGGGAAGAATTCTTCCTGGACGGTGCAGCACAGGCAGCCGTTGGCCAGTTCGTAGACGCGACCGTTGGCTTCTTCTTCGGTGCAGCCGATGGAGCACTGCTTGAGGATTTCGCCGTCGATGCCCAGCTCGCCGAACTCGTTGACGATCACTGCGATGCGACGGCCTTGAGCGTTGTCGAGCATGTGCCGCAGCAAGGTGGTTTTGCCCGAGCCGAGGAAGCCGGTAACGATGGTGACGGGGAGTTTGGCCAGTGTTTTCATCGGATGCCCTTTGGCAAGGTGGCGGGCATACGGGACGACGACCGCTGCAACACACGCTGCGCGGAAGATTTCGCCACCGGATCACCCCGCCCGGTTGAAAGTCAGAATCTGTGTCGAGGCAGGTCTCCTGGCTGACGGCTGGCCAGTCGTTTGACTGGCGGTTTTTGCGCCTTCCCGCTCGCGCCATGGCTGGCGCATGCAGTGGCATGGCAGAAACTGAACCGTTCACAGTTGCGGGGGCAGCCGCGGCATTGACCGCGTTCCCTTCTTAGCTTCGGCAATCGCCGAAGAACCTCGAAAGCGCAAGGCTACGCATCGGGCTGGGGCGGGTCAATGTTCACATGACATTGGCGGCGCTCCCTTCGCGAGCAGGCTCGCTCCCACAGGTGACCGCGTTCCAATGTGGGAGCGAGCCTGCTCGCGATGAAGTCAACAAGGCTTCGAGTTGAGAACCCTTGCCAATTGACGCGAATCCCCCGGCCATGCTCTCCTACGCACTTTGTTACGGGTGCCCTTCACAGGGTGAAACGGGAAACCGGTGAATCATGTGCTTTACTCAAAGCCATGTCAGTCCGGTGCTGCCCCCGCAACGGTAAGCGAGCGAAGCATCAAATCCACTGTGCCAGCAGTTCGGCATGGGAAGGTGATGCTTGCAGGTCAAGGCGAAAGCCAGCGCCCCTCGTGAGCCCGGAGACCGGCCCGCAACACAAAGTGACCGTTACGATCACTGAACAACAAACCCGCGGTGGGCGGGCGCTGTTTGAACGTCTGCGTGCCCGACTCGCAGGGGTTTTCCATGCGCTCTATTCACCCGCTGACAGACCAGAGGGATGCGCCATGTCGATCATCAGCAGCACCGGCCACACAACCACCAGCACCACTTCTACCCTGACTCAACGCCTGACCGCCGCCATCTGCGCGTCGATCCTGGGCGCCAGCCTTGTGTATTTCGCCGGTTTCTCGCACATCGAAGCGGTGCACAACGCCGCGCACGATACCCGTCACAGCTCCGCGTTCCCGTGCCATTGAGAGCTGACGACATGATCAAGCGTATTGCGCAAACCGCAGGGTTCACCGGGCTGCTGGCCGCCCTGCTGCTGACCCTGCTGCAAAGCTTCTGGGTCGCACCGCTGATTCTTCAAGCGGAAACCTACGAAAAATCCGAGCCGGCGGTGGTTCAACCCCATGAACACGCCGATGGCGCCATGGCCGCACACACCCACGACGCCGAAGCCTGGGAGCCGCAAGACGGCTGGCAGCGCGTGCTGTCGACCACTGGCGGCAATCTGGTGGTGGCCGTTGGTTTCGCCCTGATGCTCGCCGGTCTCTACACCCTGCGTGCCCCCAACAGCACCGCTCAAGGTCTGCTGTGGGGTCTGGCCGGTTATGCGACGTTTGTCCTCGCACCCACCTTGGGCCTGCCGCCTGAACTGCCGGGCACCGCTGCGGCGGACCTGGCGCAACGGCAGATCTGGTGGATCGGCACCGCCGCCTCCACCGCCGTCGGTATTGCGCTGATCGTGTTCAGCCGTCATTGGCTGATGAAAGTGCTGGGCGTGGCGATTCTGGCCGTTCCACACGTGATTGGCGCACCACAACCGGAAGTGCATTCGATGCTCGCGCCGCAAGCCCTGGAAGCTCAATTCAAAATCGCTTCGCAGTTGACCAACGTGGCGTTCTGGCTGGCCTTGGGCCTGATCAGTGCCTGGTTGTTCCGCCGCAAAAGCGATGGCCAATACCACGCATGACCGATGCGAGCACAGCGCCGACGCTAGTGGTCGGCCTGGGCTGCCAGCGTGGCTGCCCCGCCAGCACGCTGCGGGCACTGTTTGATCAGGCACTGCAGGCTCATCAAATCGGGCTTCACCAAATAAAGGCACTCGCCAGCATTGACCTGAAGCGCGACGAACCTGGCCTGATCGAACTCGCAGAACAACTCGCACTGCCGTTGATGTTCTTCAACAGCGAACAATTGGCCGGATATCAAGCCAGACTCAGCCATCGTTCCGACATCGCGTTCGAGCGCACCGGCTGCTATGGCGTAGCGGAAAGTGCCGCCCTGGCACTCGCCGAACAGCTGGCTCAGGCGCCGGTAAAACTGCTGATCCCCCGACAAAAATATGCGCAAGCGACCCTGGCATTGGCCGGCGCTGCGTAAAATCCCCGATAATCGCGCATTCGATCATGAGCAATCTTCATCTGAAGCGTTGCCCAGCCTCTTTTTTCACAGGAAACGACGATGACCGTCTACTTCATTGGCGCAGGTCCCGGCGACCCGGAACTGATCACGGTCAAAGGCCAACGGCTGATTCGCAGCTGTCCGGTGATCATCTATGCCGGCTCCCTCGTGCCGGCAGCCGTGCTGGAAGGCCATCGCGCCGAACAGGTGGTCAACAGCGCCGAATTGCACCTGGAACAGATCATTGATCTGATCAAAACCGCCCACGCCAACGGCCAGGACGTGGCGCGAGTGCACTCCGGAGATCCGAGTCTGTATGGCGCGATTGGCGAGCAGATTCGCTACCTGCGTGAACTCGACATTGCGTTTGAAATCATTCCGGGTGTGACGGCGACGGCGGCGTGTGCAGCGCTTTTAGGGGCTGAGCTGACCTTGCCGGACATTTCACAGAGCGTGATTTTGACCCGCTACGCCGACAAGACCGCCATGCCTGCAGGCGAAGAATTGGGTAGCCTGGCGCAGCATGGGGCGACCATGGCGATTCATTTGGGTGTGAATCATCTGGAGAAAATCCTCGTTGAGCTGCTGCCGCATTACGGCGCGGACTGTCCGATTGCGGTGATCCACCGGGCGACATGGCCCGATCAGGATTGGGTGGTGGGGACACTTGAGGATATTGCCGGAAAGGTTGCGGCCAAGGGGTTTCGGCGCACGGCGTTGATTCTGGTGGGACGGGTGTTGGGGAGTGATCAATTCAGCGAGTCGTCGCTGTATCGCGCTGGGCATGCGCATCTCTATCGCCAATAGGGCCTCTTCGCGAGCAGGCTCGCTCCCACAGGGGGATGCGGGTGTGTTCAAAATCCGGGGACGCCACTGAACCAATGTGGGAGCGAGCCTGCTCGCGAAAGGGCCAGTGAGTTTCACCCATAAAAAAACGGCACTCACGGGTGCCGTTTTTTCATATCGCAGCGAACACCTTAGTAGTAGGCGTTTTCTTTCTGCGTGTGGTCAGTCACGTCACGAACACCCTTGAGTTCGGGAATACGCTCAAGCAACGTGCGCTCGATGCCTTCCTTCAGGGTCACGTCTGCCTGGCCGCAGCCCTGGCAACCGCCACCGAACTTCAGCACGGCGATGCCGTCTTCGACCACATCGATCAGGCTGACCTGACCGCCGTGGCTCGCCAGCCCCGGGTTGATCTCGGTTTGCAGGTAGTAATTGATGCGCTCGTTGACCGGGCTGTCGGCGTTGACCATCGGTACTTTGGCGTTTGGCGCCTTGATGGTCAGCTGACCGCCCATGCGGTCGGTGGCGTAGTCGACTACCGCGTCGTCCAGGAAGGCTTCGCTGAAGTGATCGATATAAGCGGTGAAGCTTTTGAGCCCCAACGCCGTGTCTTCAGGTTTTTCTTCGCCCGGCTTGCAGTAGGCAATGCAGGTTTCGGCGTACTGGGTGCCAGGCTGGGTGATAAAGACGCGGATGCCGATACCCGGGGTGTTCTGCTTGGAGAGCAGGTCAGCCAGGTAATCGTGGGCGGCGTCGGTAATGGTTATAGCGGTCATGGAAACTCCTCGCAGGCTTGGGCGCAGTTTACGCCAATCAACGCGCCGCACAAAGTCCTAGTATTTTTGTCGGGAAAGATTCCGACGATCCCCTGATCCCCTGTGGGAGCGAGATCGCGGTGAGTCAGAGGTTTTCGTAGCGATTCATGTCCAGCACGCCCTCTTCCACCGGGTCGGTCTCGTGGACGTAGCGGCTGAGGTCGTGGAAATAGAACCAGAATTGCGGATGACTGCGACGAATTCCCCAGCGTTCGACGATTTTCTCAAAGCTGTCGGTGTCCCTGGCGTTTTCCATCGCATCAACGAAGGCCGGCACTTGGTCGGCCGGGATGTTGAACATGAAATTCGGGTAACTGCTGAGTACGCCCGGGAAAATCGTCAGCGTGTCGAGCCCCGGCTGGTAGCGCAGCGACTCACCCAGCAGGAACGCCACGTTGCTGTGCGCGCGGTTGCGCAGCAGGCTGTAGACCTCGCGTTTGCCGCTCGTCGTTTCGATGCGCAACATCGTCGCTTCCGGCAACTGGTCGATGACCTTCAAGCCGGCCGCCGGCCGCGATGTCAGGCTGCTCAGGGCCTGTTCGGCATTCTGCAAGTCAGGATCGATGTTCGGTCGCGAGCAATACGCGCCGTTGCAGCGGTTGATCGGGTCGGGTTTGGCATTCAGATCGCCGTAACGGGCCAGCAACTGCAGGGCGAAGTCGCGCTTGGGGTCTTTCTCGTCAAGCTTCAGCGCCGTCGGTGTGTCGTCGTCGATGGCCTCGTAATCCAGCCACATCTTGAATTTGCCGCTGTTCTGGTACCAATCGTCGAGGTAGCCATCCCGGGAATCGGCCGGCATCAGGCGCAGGAAGTTCTGCTCGGCGCCATTACGGATCAGGTCGAAGTACAGGCGGGTCTGGGCCTGATGGGAAACGTTGCCGAACACATCAAAATTGACCGCCAGTTGGTAATAGGTGCGCTCCAGCAACGGGAAGTCGAACAGCCACATGGTTTGCGGCACATCGCCGATCAGGCCCTTGTTCACCGATGCACTGTCGAAGTGGCGGAAGATGCTCAGCAGCGCGTTGTCATTCCCCGCCCACAAGGTCGACCAACTCGGCGCCGGAGCTTCGGCGTAGCTGTCCCGGCGCAGCGCTTCGTACTCGTTACGTTTGTCGCGGTAGTCATGCCACAGGCTCAAGACGCTGCCGACGTCATCGTTCTGCCCCGGCATGGCCAGCAACGGCGTGGCCTGGCCGCGGTAGTTCGGGTCGATGATATAGAGGTCGTGTTCCGGGGCCTGGAACAGCGCCCAGAAGTTGTCGCGGATCACGTCCGTGGCAATCTGGCCACGGCAGACCGGGCCACGAATAAAGGTGCGCACAAAGTATTCGGCGTTATCCAGCATGAACTGGTAGCGCGCCTGCGCCGGGATCGCCTCGAAGGTAGCGAACGGATTGGCCCGTCGTTCCGGCCCGTAGCCCGGCAAGGCGTTGACCTGCCAGTTACCGCTATAGAACAGGCTTTTGATCCGCGCCATCTTCGCCGCACTCAGCAGATAGGTGATGTGGGTTTTCTGCACAATCACCCCCTGCACCGGCCACAAGCGGTAATACACCTGGGTGCCTGGGTCATCATTCGGGCGGCGGGTGTTGATCAGGTCAATCGGCTGGCCGGTGGGCGTACGCGAGCGCACCCACTGAAAAAAGTGCCCCGGCTCGCCGTCCTTGAAGTAGATGTGCGCCAGAAACCAGTGCTCGAACAACCAGCGCGCCACCAGGCTTTGCCGGGAACCGGGTGCGTTGAGCAGGTTTTCCCATTGCACCACCTCCAGCGCTTCTTTCGCGCTCGGCATCAGCGCCTGCTCATCAATCGGCGCACCCGACGCCAACCAGCGTTGCAGTGTCTGGTATTGCTGATCGGTCAGGCCCGTGACCGCCAGCGGCATGCCCTCTTTGGGATGTGAACTGGCATAGCCGTCGAACTCCGCCGGCATGGCGCACATGTTTTCCCGGTTCAGACCGAGAACAATGTCTTCCGGCAATTTGGCATTGGGTTGCAACGGGGTTTTGTGGCCCAGCTCAAGCATCCGTGCCATCAGCGCAGCTTGGCTGCCTTGGGCATCGAGTACCGGATAGAAGCCTTTCTGTTGCCAGGCGTGCTTGCCGAATGCGTCGTAAAACAGCCGGGTCGGGGCGGCGGCAGTACTGCGGTCACCATCGTAGACCGGGACTTTCGTCGCGCCACGCGCGGCGCCTTCGCCACTGCCCAGATTGAGCTGACAGGCGGCGTCGTTGCACGCATGGCAGGCGACGCACTTTTCGGTAAAGATCGGTTGAATGTCGCGGCTGTAGGAAATCGCAGAGGAAATGGCCGGACCTTGCGCAGCGGCGCCCCAGCTTAAAAGCAGCATGAAAATGCTGGTGATGACGCGATACGACATATCCCTGGTCCCAAACATGAAAAATCGCCGCGATTCTACCGGTCAGGCACCCCCACCAACATGAACGATATTCATGCAAAACCGGGTGATGCTCTAAAAGCGCACAGGTTTGCTATGATCCCGCCCCTTCGTCATGGTCTTTCCGAGTAGTCCAAATGTCCGATCGCAGTGTTCGCCTTCAAGCTCTCAAGCACGCCCTCAAAGAGCGCATCCTGATTCTCGATGGCGGCATGGGCACGATGATCCAGAGCTACAAGCTCGAAGAGCAGGATTACCGTGGCAAACGTTTTGCTGACTGGCCAAGCGATGTCAAAGGCAACAACGACCTGTTGGTGCTGACTCGCCCGGATGTGATTGGTGGTATCGAGAAAGCCTACCTGGATGCCGGCGCCGATATTCTGGAAACCAACACGTTCAACGCCACCCAGATTTCCCTGGCCGACTACGGCATGCAGGGCCTGGCGTATGAGTTAAACGTAGAAGGCGCACGCCTGGCCCGCAAGGTCGCCGACGCCAAGACCCTGGAAACCCCGGACAAGCCGCGCTTCGTCGCCGGCGTACTGGGCCCGACCAGCCGCACCTGTTCGTTGTCCCCGGACGTGAACAACCCCGGCTACCGCAACGTGACCTTTGATGAGCTGGTGGAAAACTACACCGAATCCACCAAGGGCCTGATCGAAGGCGGCGCCGACCTGATCCTGATCGAAACCATCTTCGACACTCTCAACGCCAAAGCGGCGATCTTCGCCGTGCAAGGCGTGTTCGAAGAACTGGGCATCGAGCTGCCGATCATGATCTCCGGCACCATCACCGATGCCTCCGGCCGTACCCTCTCCGGCCAGACCACCGAAGCGTTCTGGAACTCCGTGGCCCACGCCAAGCCAATCTCGGTCGGCCTGAACTGCGCCCTCGGCGCCAGCGAACTGCGTCCGTACCTGGAAGAGCTGTCGAACAAGGCCGGCACCCATGTGTCTGCGCACCCGAACGCCGGTCTGCCGAACGAATTCGGTGAGTACGACGAACTGCCGGTGGACACCGCCAAGGTCATCGAAGAATTCGCTCAAAGCGGATTTCTGAACATTGTCGGCGGCTGCTGCGGCACCACCCCGGGCCACATCGAAGCCATCGCCAAAGCCGTGGCCGGTTACGCGCCGCGTCAAATCCCGGAAATCCCCAAGGCCTGCCGTCTGTCGGGCCTGGAACCGTTCACCATTGATCGCAGTTCGTTGTTCGTCAACGTCGGCGAACGGACCAACATCACCGGTTCGGCCAAATTCGCCCGCCTGATCCGCGAAGACAACTACACCGAAGCCCTGGAAGTCGCCCTGCAGCAGGTCGAAGCCGGCGCACAGGTGATCGACATCAACATGGACGAAGGGATGCTCGATTCGAAGAAGGCCATGGTGACCTTCCTCAATCTGATTGCCGGCGAGCCGGACATCTCCCGCGTCCCGATCATGATCGACTCCTCGAAGTGGGAAGTGATCGAAGCCGGCCTGAAATGCATCCAGGGCAAGGGCATCGTCAACTCGATCAGCATGAAAGAAGGCGTCGAGCAGTTCATTCACCACGCCAAACTGTGCAAGCGCTATGGCGCTGCGGTGGTCGTGATGGCCTTCGACGAAGCCGGCCAGGCCGACACCGAAGCGCGCAAGAAAGAAATCTGCAAACGCTCCTACGACATCCTGGTCAACGAAGTCGGCTTCCCGCCGGAAGACATCATCTTCGACCCGAACATCTTCGCCGTGGCTACCGGTATTGAAGAACACAACAACTACGCTGTGGACTTCATCAATGCCTGCGCCTACATCCGCGACGAGCTGCCGTATGCGCTGACCTCGGGCGGCGTGTCCAACGTGTCGTTCTCGTTCCGGGGCAACAACCCGGTGCGTGAGGCGATCCACTCGGTGTTCCTGCTGTATGCGATCCGCAACGGCCTGACCATGGGTATCGTCAACGCCGGCCAGCTGGAGATCTACGACCAGATCCCGCAGGAGCTGCGCGACGCCGTCGAAGACGTGGTGCTCAACCGCACCCCACACGGCACTGACGCCCTCCTCGCCATTGCCGACAAGTACAAGGGCGACGGCAGCGTCAAGGAAGCCGAGACCGAAGAATGGCGCGGCTGGCCGGTCAACAAGCGTCTGGAGCATGCGCTGGTCAAGGGCATCACCACGCACATTGTTGAAGACACCGAAGAATCGCGTCAGTCGTTCGCCCGTCCGATCGAAGTCATCGAAGGCCCGCTGATGTCCGGCATGAACATCGTCGGCGACCTGTTTGGCGCCGGCAAAATGTTCCTGCCGCAGGTGGTGAAATCCGCCCGCGTAATGAAGCAGGCCGTGGCCCACTTGATCCCGTTCATCGAACTGGAAAAAGGCGACAAACCGGAAGCCAAGGGCAAGATCCTGATGGCCACGGTAAAAGGCGACGTGCACGACATCGGCAAGAACATCGTCGGCGTGGTGTTGGGCTGTAACGGCTACGACATCGTCGACCTCGGCGTGATGGTCCCGGCAGAAAAAATCCTGCAAGTGGCCAAGGAGCAGAAGTGCGACATCATCGGCCTGTCCGGCCTGATCACGCCTTCGCTGGACGAAATGGTCCACGTCGCCCGTGAGATGCAGCGCCAGGACTTCCACCTGCCGCTGATGATCGGTGGCGCAACCACCTCCAAAGCGCACACGGCAGTGAAGATCGAGCCGAAGTACAGCAACGACGCGGTGATCTACGTGACGGACGCCTCCCGCGCCGTGGGCGTGGCAACACAGTTGCTGTCCAAAGAACTGAAACCGGCGTTTGTCGAGAAGACCCGCCTGGAATACATCGACGTTCGCGAACGCACCGCCAACCGCAGCGCGCGCACCGAACGCCTGAGCTATCCGGCCGCCATCGCCAAGAAGCCGCAGTTCGACTGGAGCACTTACGCGCCGGTCAAACCGACGTTCACCGGCTCCAAGGTGCTGGACAACATCGACCTCAAGGTGCTGGCCGAGTACATCGACTGGACGCCGTTCTTTATCTCCTGGGACCTGGCCGGCAAATTCCCGCGCATCCTCACGGACGAAGTGGTCGGCGAAGCCGCAACCTCGCTGTACGCCGATGCCCAGGAAATGCTCGCCAAGCTGATCGACGAGAAGCTGATCAGTGCCCGTGCCGTGTTCGGCTTCTGGCCGGCCAACCAGGTGCGCGACGATGACATCGAAGTCTACGGCGATGACGGCAAGCCGATTGCCAAGCTGCATCACCTGCGCCAGCAGATCATCAAGACCGATGGCAAGCCGAACTTCTCCCTGGCCGACTTCGTGGCACCGAAGGACAGCGAAATCACCGACTACGTGGGTGGCTTCATCACCACCGCCGGGATCGGCGCCGAAGAGGTGGCCAAGGCTTATCAGGACGCTGGCGATGACTACAACTCGATCATGGTCAAGGCCCTGGCCGACCGACTGGCGGAAGCCTGCGCCGAATGGCTGCACCAGCAAGTGCGTAAAGACTACTGGGGTTACGCCAAGGACGAGACGCTCGACAACGAGGCGCTGATCAAAGAGCAATACACCGGCATCCGCCCTGCTCCGGGCTACCCGGCGTGCCCGGATCACACCGAGAAATCCACGCTGTTCAAACTGCTGGACCCGGAAGCTGAAGAGCTCAAGGCCGGCCGCAGCGGCGTGTTCCTCACCGAGCACTACGCAATGTTCCCGGCGGCTGCGGTCAGCGGCTGGTATGTCGCTCACCCGCAGGCGCAGTATTTTGCCGTGGGCAAGATCGACAAGGATCAGGTGCAAAGCTACACCTCGCGTAAAGGTCAGGAACTGAGCGTGACCGAGCGCTGGCTGGCCCCTAACCTGGGTTACGACAACTAACCAGCCGACTGGCCACAATAAATGTGGCTAGCAGTAATCCCTGTGGGAGCGAGCCTGCTCGCGAAAGCGGTGTGTCAGGCGACATTAATGTCGACTGATACGGCCTCTTCGCGAGCAGGCTCGCTCCCACAGTTGTTTGTGTCCGCCGTAGGTCTATGCTTACGGCTCACACACACGGGGCGAGGGATTTATGGACGATCCAGTCGACAACAAGCCGCCGACTTTCTGGCAGATGCTGCAGAGCGTGATGGCGGCGGCGTTCGGGGTGCAGAGCGGGAAGAACCGGGCCCGGGATTTCACCCACGGCAAACCGAGTCATTTCGTGATTTTGGGGATTTTGTTCACAGCAGTGTTCGCCTTGACCCTATACGGCATCGTGCAACTGGTGCTGCATCTGGCCGGGGTTTAGCGCATCAGCGTTTGCAGGCTGAACGGGTAGCGATAGGAGATCGGCCGCCCTTTGGCCGAGAGTCGACGGAAGTTCACGCCGTAGTCCGGCGCGGCCCCCAACGCAAGCAGGCGTTTGGCTTGCGTCTTGTCGATCAGTTGCAATAGCGGGATCAACCGGTGACGGCCGCCGTACAGATCGAGATCGACGCCCTGGTCATAGTCATGCAACTCCACCAGCGCCCATCCACCCAAGGTGAAGTGACCACCCAGCAGCACGCTCAGGCGTCCATCGATCATCGCTTGCAAGGCGGCGGGAGAACTGTTGACGGCGCCGAACAACACGTCTTTTCCGGGTTTTCCACCGGTCTCTTCAAACGCCTGCATCGCACCAAACGCCATTTCATCATTGGCTGACCATACCAGCGAGATCTGCGGATAACGCCGGAACAACAGCTTGGCCTGCTCATAAGCGCGGTCCCGGGTCCAGCCGCTGTAGACCAACTGGCGCAAACGCACTTCAGGATGCTCGGCCAACGCACGCATCATCCCTTGCTCGCGCAACTGCGCAGACGGAGTGATTTTCAGGCCGGAGAATGCCAACAGTTCGATAGGTTTGCCGGGGGCTGCCGGCGGATGCTGACGGATCAGCTCCTTGAGCATCAGGTACCCGCCCTCCTCGTCGTTGGGCACCAGGCTGCCTAGTTGATCGGGGCGCTCACCCAACAGGCTCTGCTGGTTGGCCGTCAGTGAGGCATTGACCATGAACAGCTTTACACCGCTGCCCTCGGCCAGGCGCAGGATCTGCGGGGCGACATACTGTTCATTGACGAACATCAGGTAGTCCGGGCGATCAGGACCTTGCAGCGCCAGGCGGGCTTGCGCCACCGTGAGTTCTGGCATGCGCTGGGCATACAGGATTCGCAGGTCAATGCCCAAATCCCGGGCGGCGGACTGCATGAATTGCGCATAACTGAGCCAGAAAGCTTCCTGAGTAGTGCCGGGGCTCAGGAACAGCACCGATTCCGCACGCGCAGCCGGACCATAGACCACGCCAAGCATGAGCAGAAAGGTGTAGAAAAACTTCAACATTAACGTCCGAGCCCCCGGAATTTTCGCCGCGCATTATAGCCAGCGAAATTCCGTAAAACGGCGTTTATTCCGGTTCTTGTCCGACAATCGTCGGAACCGGGCCCGGACGGGGTCGGTTATTGATGGCTGACCCAAAATACCGCAGTGCCCACGACCAGAATGATCAGGAACAGAATCGCCCAAGCATCGACCGTGCTATCAGGTTTTGTCGCTTTGGTAGGGTTGCTCATTGCATCGCCTCTTGTCGGTTTTATCGGTGATTGCATAAAGACTCGACCACAGTAAAGACGACGATTGCCCGCACCACAAATAAGGGTTTAGCAATAACGGTTCTTGTTAGGCGTTTTGGTTCTTTATATATACTCAAACATCACTTTTGCGCATAACTGCAAACTGGTATCTTGCCCCGGCTCCGTAGGGAGTGCGCGGCCGTGCGCGCAGAATTGCAGAGGCTCTTTCGGACTCCGGCAAGCACAAAAACGCAGCTGTATCCGAGCGACCCAAGCCTGAGAACAGGACTTATATGTACGTATACGACGAATACGATCAGCGGATCATCGAGGACCGCGTCAAGCAGTTCCGTGATCAGACCCGACGCTATCTGGCAGGCGAGCTGAGCGAAGAAGAATTCCGCCCCCTGCGCCTGCAAAACGGGCTTTATATCCAGCGTTTCGCGCCGATGTTGCGTGTGGCGGTGCCTTACGGCCAACTGACTTCGCGTCAGATACGCATGATGGCCAAGATTGCCCGCGACTATGACAAGGGCTATGCCCACATCAGTACCCGGCAGAACGTGCAGTTCAACTGGCCGGCCGTGGAAGACATTCCGGACATTCTGGCTGAACTGGCGACCGTGCAGATGCACGCGATCCAGACCAGCGGCAACTGCCTGCGCAATGTCACCACCGACCAGTTCGCCGGTGTCGCCGCCGATGAATTGATCGATCCGCGCCCATGGTGCGAGATCGTCCGTCAGTGGACCACGTTCCACCCGGAATTCGCCTACCTGCCGCGCAAGTTCAAGATCGCGGTCAACGGTTCGACGTCTGACCGTGCCGCCATTGAAGTCCATGACATTGGCCTTGAACCGGTGCACAACGCCGCTGGTGAATTGGGCTTCCGTGTATTGGTTGGCGGCGGCCTCGGTCGTACGCCAGTGGTGGGCGCGTTCATCAATGAATTCCTGCCGTGGCAAGACCTGTTGAGCTACCTCGACGCCATCCTGCGGGTCTACAACCGCTATGGCCGTCGCGACAACAAGTACAAGGCGCGGATCAAGATTCTGGTCAAGGCGCTGACGCCTGAAGTCTTCGCCCAAAAGGTCGACGCGGAAATGGAACACCTTCGCGGTGGCCAGACCACGCTGACCGAGGCTGAACTGCATCGCGTTGCCAAGCATTTCGTCGACCCCGACTACAAGGCCCTGGAAAACCAGACCGCCGAACTGGCCGAGCTCGACCAGCAGCACCCTGGTTTCGCACGCTGGCGTACCCGCAACACCCTGGCGCACAAGAAGCCGGGTTATGTGGCTGTGACCCTGTCCCTGAAGCCGACCGGTGTAGCGCCGGGCGACATCACCGACAAGCAGCTCGACGCCGTGGCCGACCTGGCCGATCGTTACAGCTTCGGTCAACTGCGCACGTCGCACGAACAGAACATCATCCTGGCCGACGTGGAACAGTCGCGACTGTTCGCGATGTGGGGCGAGTTGCGCGAGCAAGGTTTCGCCACGCCGAACATTGGCCTGCTGACCGACATCATCTGCTGCCCTGGCGGTGATTTCTGCTCGCTGGCCAACGCCAAGTCGATCCCGATTGCCGAATCGATCCAGCGTCGCTTCGACGACCTGGATTACCTGTTCGACATTGGTGAACTGGACCTGAACATCTCCGGTTGCATGAACGCCTGTGGTCATCACCACGTCGGCCACATCGGCATCCTCGGGGTGGACAAGAAAGGCGAAGAGTTCTACCAGGTGTCCCTCGGCGGCAGCGCCAGCCGTGACGCCAGCCTGGGTAAGATCCTTGGCCCGTCCTTTGCCCAGGAAGCCATGCCTGACGTGATCGAAAAGCTGATCGACGTGTACATCGAACAACGTACCGAAGACGAGCGTTTCATCGACACCTACCAGCGTATTGGCATCGACCTCTTCAAGGAACGCGTCTATGCAGCGAATCATTAAGAACAACGAGGTCGTCGACGAAACCTGGCACTTGCTGCCCAAGGATTTCAACATCGACGAGATCAGCAACTGCGATGACCTGATCGTCCCGTTGCAACTGTGGCGCGAACACAGCCGTATGCTCAAGGCCCGCGATGGCGGCCTTGGCGTTTGGCTGGATGCCGACGAGGAAGCTGAAGAAATCGGTGAAGACGTGGAGCAGTTCAAGGTGATTGCCTTGAACTTCCCGGCCTTCACCGATGGCCGCAACTACTCCAATGCCCGTCTGCTGCGTGACCGTTACGGTTTCAAAGGCGAATTGCGGGCGATTGGTGATGTGCTGCGCGACCAGTTGTTCTACATGCATCGCTGCGGTTTTGATGCGTTTGCAGTACGCCCCGATAAAGACCCGTACGAAGCCCTGGAAGGTCTCAAGGACTTCTCGGTGACGTATCAGGCCGCCACCGACGAACCGCTGCCGCTGTTCCGTCGCCGCTGATGGTCAACCCTTGAACCCCTTGCGGGGTTCAAGGCTCCCCTCCTGCTTCAATTCAAAGATTGGCCCTCTCCTCCAGTGCCCTGAAAGCCGCCATCGGATGATCAAAGCGCCCGCTGCTGTGACTTAGTCGATTGCACATTTCCTCAGACGCATCGGCCTCGTTCAACAATCTCCAGACTCGTGTTTGTAGCGGCAGATAGCTGACTTGAAAATCGGCCGTCAGACTCAGCCTGTCCATGACCGCTAAAAACCGGGTGCCGGAAGGTTTGCCTGCCAGTCGTTGCCAAAGTGCTTGTCGGGACTGCTGCAACGCCGGGTCGTAATCTCGCAGCCATACCCTCGGCGAGCCATAGCCGGCGCCGGGCGCGTTGAGCCATAAATTGATGCCTGTCTCCTCTCGATGGCTGACCAACCGGCGTAGCGTGTCTTCGTCTGTCAGCGGATTCCCCAAGAGCAACACACGATCATCTTCGATTGCCTGGTTTATGATCGCTGGCGGTACCCGGGTGATCTGGTTATCCCGTAAATCCAGGGTTGTCAGATAGGGCTCGTCCTTGATACCGATCGGGCACCGGCTGATGTGTGTATTTCTCAGGTTGAGCTGGCGTAGTTCGTTCATGCCCAACACCAGAGGGGGCACAGCCAGCGGGTTGTCACTTAAATCCAGCGATTGCAGATGGGTCAGGTCACGCAGCTGTGAAGCGGCACTTTCAGTGAATACCAACTCAGTTGCTCGCAGGTTCAGAGTGCGAAGGTGTGTCAATTGACCGATGGCGGGCGGCAAAGAGCGACCCGCATCGCCGGCCACGAAGTAGTGACGCAAGTCCACGCTTTCCAGATTCAATATCTCAAGATTTGGAAAGCTCTCGAGAAACCCGTTAAGGCTGTCTTGCTCGGTCAGATGGAAGCCCTGCATCAAAAGCTCGGTCACGTCGTCGAAACGCACATTCAACGTTGGCAATCGGTGATAGTTTTCGAAATTCATACCCAGCGTGATACGTGGGGAACCGCCACGCTTTTGCCATATGTTCATCAATTCTTCGGCGAGCTCCGTCCTCAGGGCTCGCTCGTCCTGCATCTCCTCCATCAGCAGCTGGACGTTATAGGCCGCGATTTGTGCAGGGTTCAAACCCTGAGCCGCCACATCGCCAACAGCCAGAAAAGCAAGGTCCATGTCATCGACATCCTGGGGAACCTGATCTATCCAGCCGTTTAAATCAGTGTGGAGTTGCCGTAATTGCTGTTTTAGCCCATCAATATAAGCTTGCGCAGTATTGCCCACCCGCTGCAGGGTTTCATCGGCCTGCGCTGAGGTGAAGTCGGGATAAATATCCTTGAGCTGCAACCTCATCATCTCGTGGGTCATGGCTGTGCCTTGCGGTGTCGTCGGATAACCTCCGCCACGCAACCCCTGAGGCTCAAACGTCAGTCCGCTGTCCATCCTTTGCAACCCGAGCAGGGTTTGCGAACGAGGCAGCGCGACTGCGCCGACCTTGAGCCGCAACTCATTGGCGGGATCGTCTGACGTCAGGTGTAACGCCGAGCGTTCGTCCTTGGACAAAATGGCGAGCACAGCCTCATAGAAGTCCGATGGCATGGTTGGAGGCTCATAGCGGTTTTGCGCGCTGATGAGGATGCGAGTATTAGCTGCATCGAGTGGACCGCAGCTGTCCAGAACCCGCCCAGCGGGCGAATGGTCAAGAATGTTTATCCGCAGGTTTTTGGGCCATCCGGGCACATTCTGGAGGGAGTGCAACGCCAGCGTATCCGTCTCGGCATTGGCAACCGACCCAAGGTAAAGGCCTTCGTAGGCACGATTCAGGCGCACATGCTGCTGGTACTGACGGGCCTTGCTGTCGAGACGCTGGAATACTGTCCTGACCTCGACAGCGTCGGGCGTCGTGCTGATGTCTACGCCGTCGCGGTCAAGCATTTGCTCAATGGCACTTTTTGGAAGCCCCGGATACTGGCGCTGAAACAGCCGGACCCATTCATGCTCTGATTGCTGCAGCGCGGCATAACGACTGTTGAACAACTCGGTTTGCCCAGCCCCACCCAATTCCTGATCGAGCTTGAAGCGGCTGATCGTGTCGGCCAACAACGGCGTCGGTGGCCGACCGGCGTTCATCAACCGCAGCATGTCGTCATCTACCGCACTGACCTTGCCGATCTGCGCCAGGACTTCATCGCTGAATGACGCGACCGAGGGGCCAATGCCGCGGATCAGTTCCAGCCGCGATAGCCTGGAAGGCGCTGCCACACTTTCCTCGACCGGCGTTACGAGGGCGACGTGTTCACTTGGCCCAATTGCCTCGTTCTCGGCGCTTCCAACGTTAACTTCCGCCCCCGCGCCGGCCAGCGGCAGCGCATTGAGCAAACCAAATACTGTGCGGGATATGCCTTCCTTGCGCTCGCTGGGCGTTTTACCGTTCACGGCCTGATCCAGCCCGTAACCAGCGTCGATGAGTCCGGCCAGCGCCAATACTCCCTCTCCCCCCGGCACAAACAGGGCCAACGGCCCAAACCGGTTTATCCATTGCACGACTGGTTCGACCACCGCGCTCAAATTGTCGCGGTTGACTTGCGCGTCGTCCCGGATGGTTTTGGCGCTTTCCCGGGCAGCCTGCTTCATCGTCAAAACCCACCGTGCAAACGGATCGGTCGCAGGTGGCTGATCGTCGAAGCCAATGTACTCGGCTGGGTCCCAATACCCGTCATTGTTGAAGAAACCGGCATTGCTCTTCAGCCAATGCTTTTGCGGGTAAATCGCCATGCCGTCCAGCGCTGTCAGTACACCGGCATGGAAGGTGCCGTCCTGGCGATCCTCGTCGGTAAAGTGAGCCGCCAACGCTTGCTTCGTTGCATTGTCCTTGCTCTGTGCGACCACCCATTGGTGCAACTGCGAGACGTCGGCGAAGTCATGCAGGGGTGAGGAGTTGCCCGGGATGTACATCAACACCTGGGGGCCGGCGGCGAGACGAAAGGTCCAGATGTCGATTGCGATGTAGCCATACAGCTTTAAACGGCTCGCCGTAACCGTGGAGGGGATTCGGGTGGGCGCTTGCAATGATTCGATCGTCAGCGTTTCCCATGCCTGATCCACCGGTAAACCGGCTGCCTGCATCGCAAGCTCCAGTCCCTTTTGACTCAAGCGTTGCTCATGCCGCTGCAGCCAGGCAGTCATGACAAATGCCGCTTTGACCGACGTCCTCAATGCATAGGATTGCGGCGCGACAATCGCCTCGTCGGACGGCCAGGCCTGATCGAGATACGCCTTGTACAAACTCTGTAAATCCAGCTCCCAGACCCACTTTTTGAAGTCTGCGGGCTTCAAGGGGATCTGCGTTGATGGCCCATAGGTTTGCGGGGTCGTCTGGCGATAAATGCCTTCGTAGGTCTGGTGATTGCCGCTGCCGTGATCAGCGAACTCATCGACATGCGGCACGATGCGAACGGATGGCCCGATGTCCGGTGCCGTGTACAGGCCAAACACGGTTTCTGCAAAACGTCCGTCGCCCACCGTTTGATAATTGGAAAGCAGCACTTGCAACAGCGATTGCGAGCTCGCCACTTGCCCCTGCTGGATGCCGTCCTGTGCAGGATGGCCTTTGTAGTTGTAATCGAGCGTGACCAGCAGCGCCGCCTGCGGATCGATATCCGCCCCCCACTTTTCCTTGATCAAGCGTGCCCCAAACTGATCAGGGGTTTGTGGCAGCGCGATGTTCACGGCGGCGTTGAGCTCGTCGCGCATTCGTAGCGGGCCGGAGTAGTGGCCTTGATTGAGGTCGGTCATGTGCATTCCATTGCGAACATTTGGAACACCACCCTAACCAGCCGCTGTTCCATTGGATGCAGGACAGCGACGACGGCCGCCTTAGGAGATTTCCCCATTTCAGGAAGGAATGTGGACGGAGCCAAAGCAAAAAAAACCGGGACATGAGCCCGGTTTTTTCTTCAAGACAATTTGCGCTGACGATTACCAGAAGCGTTGCTGGGTCAACCGGCTCCACCAGGTCAGCAAAACGCGATCGACCGAACCGCTGGCCGCCATGCCAATGCGCTCTTGCAGACTTTTTCGCTCGGCGTAGTGCAGGTGAAAGAGCTCGGCATTTTTTGCCCGTTCGGCGAGGTATTCATCGCTGGTCTTGAGTTCGTCGACCAGTTGCTTGTCGAGGGCGGCGACACCGAGCCAGATCTCGCCGGTGGCCACTTCATCAATGGCCAGTTGCGGGCGATAGCGCGCGACGAAGTTCTTGAACAGCTGATGAGTAATGTCCAGGTCTTCCTGGAATTTCTCGCGGCCCTTCTCGGTGTTTTCGCCAAACACGGTCAGGGTGCGTTTGTACTCGCCGGCGGTCAGCACTTCGAAATCGATGTCGTGTTTCTTCAGCAAGCGATTGACGTTAGGCAACTGTGCCACCACACCAATCGAGCCGAGGATCGCGAACGGCGCGCTGATGATCTTCTCGCCGATGCACGCCATCATGTAGCCGCCGCTGGCCGCGACCTTGTCGATGCAGATGGTCAATGGCACGCCGGCATTGCGAATCCGCGCCAGTTGCGAGGACGCCAGGCCGTAGCTGTGAACCATGCCGCCGCCGCTTTCCAGCCGCAGCACCACTTCATCCTTGGGCGTGGCCAGCGTCAGCAGCGCGGTGATTTCGTGGCGCAGGTTCTCGGTGGCAGACGCCTTGATGTCGCCGTCGAAATCCAGCACAAACACGCGTTGCTTGGCCTCGGGGACTTTCTTTTGCTTTTTCTCGGATTTGACCTGGGACTTGCGCAAGGCCTTGAGCTGATCCTTGTCAAGCAAGGTTTGCTCCAGGCGTTCACGCAGCCCTTTGTAGAAATCATTGAGCTTGCTGACTTGCAACTGGCCGGCCGCCTTGCGTCGACCTTTGCTGCGCAATGCCGCAAAACTGGCCAGGACCACCAGAATGGCGATCACCAGTGTCACGGTCTTGGCCAGAAAGCTGGCGTACTCGGTGAGAAACTCCACATTGACTCCTTCATGACGATGCGCGACTTAAATCACGCGCGGGATGTGTTCAGCATACCCATGCGCCAGCCCGACGACCAGCCGTGAAACCTCTGGCAACAGGCCTGTAACGGCCATTTCAAACAAGCGTATGTTTTTTCATTGACAGCTCAGCGCCATCCTCATAACCTCGCCAAACCTTCAACGTACCGGGATGACGCGGACGTGGGCAGTATCTATTTGATTCGACATGGCCAGGCCTCCTTTGGTGCAGACGACTATGACGTCCTGTCGCCGACCGGTATTCGCCAGGCAGAAATCCTCGGCCAACACCTGGCCGAGCTGGGTATCAGCTTCGATCGCTGCCTCTCGGGTGACCTGCGCCGTCAGCAACATACCGCCAACAGCGCGCTGGAACAGTATGCCGCCGTGGGCCTGCCAGTGCCGACCCTGGAAATCGATCCTGCCTTCAATGAGTTCGACGCCGACGCGGTCATCCGCGCGCTGCTGCCGGCCATGCTGGAGGACGAACCCGAGGCGCTGGACATCCTGCGCAACGCCGCGCAAAACCGCGCCGAATTCCAGCGCATCTTTGCCCTGATCATCGAACGCTGGCTAGCTGGCACCTATGACACGCCGGGCCTGGAAAGCTGGCTGGGTTTTGTTGAACGCGTGCAAGCCGGCCTGCAACGAATCCTGGAAAGTGCCGACAGCACCCATAAAATCGCCGTGTTTACCTCCGGTGGCACCATCACTGCCCTGCTCCACCTCATTACACACATGCCTGCCCGGCAGGCATTCGAACTGAACTGGCAAATCGTCAACACCTCGCTCAACCACTTGAAGTTCCGTGGTCGCGAGGTGGCGCTGGCTTCCTTCAACAGTCATGCACACCTGCAACTGCTGAAGGCCCCGGAACTCATCACGTTTCGTTGAGTCCGGACTATTGTGACCCTGGCTGTAATCACCCAGCTGTAATTACCCTGCTCTTATTACCCAAGAAAGGATCGAACCATGACCTCCGTAGCTGATGCCGTACAAGCAATGAAAGCCAAGTTCAACCCAGCCGCTGCTGCCGGTCTGGACCTGGTATTCGGTTTCCGCATCGACGACACCAAGAACTTCTCGCTGATCGTCAAAAACAGCACCTGCGAGCTGCAAGAAGGCGAAAACCCTGACGCTCAGGTCACCCTGGTGATGGACGGCGAAACCCTGGAAGGCATCGTTGACGGTTCGACCGACGGCATGCAAGCGTTCATGGGCGGCAAACTGCGCGCTGAAGGCGACATGATGCTGGCGATGAAACTGTCCGAGCTGTTCCCAGGCTAAGACGGCGGCTCCCGACCTTCGGGAGCCTGTCTGGCTATCAACGAATCCCGCCCCTTGTGGCGGGATTCGTCGTTTTCCGACCGCGGAAAACGCCCCCCTGCGGATTCACCGTCTATATTCCTTCTGGCCGCATGCGTCAGACATCGGCTGTTTGCCCCCGACCCCATTGCGCGGAGCACGGCCATGAGCCCACCTGACGACCCTGACGGTTTTAACCGCCGACGTGTACTGCAAGGCCTTTCGGCAGGTGCTGTCGGTGCCTGGATCAGCCCGCTTTTCGCAGGGAGTAAAACCATGCCCGATACCCCCGCCGACCTCATTCTGTACAACGGACGCCTGCACACCGTTGACCGCAAAAAACCCCAGGCCAGCGCCGTCGCGATCAAGGACGGACGCTTTGTGGTGGTTGGCAGCGATGCCCAGGCCATGGCCCTGCAAGGCCCTGGTACGCACATCATCGACCTGCACGGTCGCACAGTGATTCCCGGCCTCAATGACTCGCACCTGCACCTGATCCGTGGCGGCCTCAATTACAACCTCGAACTGCGCTGGGAAGGCGTGCCGTCACTGGCCGATGCCTTGCGCATGCTCAAGGACCAGGCCGATCGCACACCCACGCCGCAATGGGTGCGGGTGGTTGGTGGCTGGAACGAATTCCAGTTTGCCGAGAAGCGCTTGCCAACGATTGATGAATTGAACAAGGCCGCGCCAGATACCCCGGTGTTTGTCCTGCACCTCTACGACCGCGCCCTGCTCAATCGCGCCGCACTGAAAGTGGTCGGTTATACCCGCGACACCCCGAACCCGCCGGGCGGTGAAATCCAGCGCGACGCCAACGGCGACCCGACCGGCATGTTGATCGCCCGACCCAATGCGATGATCCTGTATTCGACTTTGGCCAAGGGGCCGAAACTGCCTCTGGAATACCAGGTCAACTCGACCCGCCAGTTCATGCGCGAACTCAATCGCCTGGGCATCACCAGCGCCATCGATGCCGGCGGCGGTTACCAGAACTACCCGGACGACTATCAGGTCATCCAGCAATTGGCCAAAGACCAACAACTCACGGTGCGCGTCGCCTACAACCTGTTCACCCAGAAACCCAAGGAAGAACTGACCGACTTCAAGAACTGGACCAGCACTTCACATTACGGCCAGGGCGACGATTTCCTGCGGCACAACGGTGCCGGGGAAATGCTGGTGTTCTCGGCGGCGGATTTCGAAGACTTCCTCGAACCGCGCCCGGACCTGCCGCAAACCATGGAGCAGGAACTGGAACCGGTGGTTCGGCATCTGGTGGAGCAACGCTGGCCGTTTCGCTTGCACGCCACATACAACGAATCCATCAGCCGCATGCTCGATGTGTTCGAGAAGGTTAATCGCGACGTTCCATTCAACGGTCTGCCGTGGTTTTTCGACCACGCCGAAACGATCACGCCGCAAAACATCGAACGGGTCAAAGCCTTGGGCGGTGGTATTGCGATACAGGACCGGATGGCGTTTCAGGGCGAGTATTTCGTCGACCGTTACGGTGCCAAAGCCGCCGAACACACCCCGCCCATCGCGCGCATGCTCGCCGAAGGCCTTCCGGTTGGCGCCGGCACCGATGCCACCCGCGTTTCCAGCTACAACCCCTGGACGTCGATGTATTGGCTGGTCAGTGGCCGCACGGTCGGTGGCCTGGAACTGTACCCGCAAGGCTTGAGCCGCGACACGGCGCTGGAGCTGTTCACCCATGGCAGTGCCTGGTTCTCTTCCGAGCAGGGCAAGAAAGGCATGATCAAAGTCGGGCAACTGGCGGATTTGATTGCACTGTCGGCGGACTATTTCCACATCGAGGATGAAGCGATCAAATGGATCGAGTCGGTGCTGACCATTGTCGACGGCAAGATTGTCCACGGCACCCATGAGTTCGAAAAACTCGGGCCGCCGCCGATTCCTGTGGTGCCGGAGTGGTCGCCGGTGACCAAGGTGCCGGGGCACTGGAAACACCTGACACCGATGACCGCACAGGTTCATCAATGCGCAGGTGCCTGCGCGGTGCATGCGCACAGCCATGAGCGGGCGCGGATGTCGTCAGCGCCGGTCAGTGACTTTCAGGGATTCTGGGGCGCGTTTGGCTGTTCGTGTTTTGCGTTTTGAACAATGATCCCGCAAACACCATCAATCCCCTGTGGGAGCGAGCTTGCTCGCGATAGCGGTCTGACATTCAATATTGATGTTGACTGACAGGGCCTCATCGCGAGCAAGCTCACTCCTACAGGGGGGCTGCGTTGGGCGGGAATCAGGGTTGCAGCAACAACGCGATCAGCGCGCTCCATCCCGTCTGATGGCTCGCCCCCATCCCGCGTCCGGTTTCCCCATGAAAATACTCATGGAACAACACCAGGTCGCGGCTGGCAGCATCCGCCTGCAGCTGTGGATACGCCGCCATTGACGGCCGATTGCCCGCGTCATCGCGAAGCACCAGCCCGGTCAGTCGCTGGCTCAAGCGGTCGGCGACTTCTTCCAGTGACGCCAGGAATCCTGACCCCGTCGGGTATTCCACTGAAAAGTTCTGATCGTAATAACGATGAAACTCGCGCAAGGATTCGATCAGCATGTAGTTGATCGGCATCCACACCGGCCCGCGCCAGTTGGAATTGCCGCCATAAAGCCTGGACTCTGATTCTGCTGGCTCGTAATGAGCACACAGTTGGTCACCGTTGATCAGCAATCCAAAGGGCTGTTCAGCAAAGGCTTTGGACAACGAACGAATCCCGAATGGAGAGAGAAACTCGCTTTCATCGAGCATGCGCCTGAGCAGGTCCTTGGTGCGCTCGCCACGCAACAAAGCCAGGAGGAACCGGTTGCCTTCGCCCGGTTCCGTCCAGCGTGAAACCAGGCTGGCGAGGTCCGGGCGATGGCGCATGAAACCGAGCAGACGCTCACGCAGTCCGGGTAGCCCTTCATGCTCGTGTTGCTCCAGCACCTGCACGGCAAACAGCGGCATCAGGCCGACAATCGAGCGCAAACGCAGCGGTTCGTTTACGCCATCGGGACGATGCAGCACGTCGTAGAAGAATTGATCCTGTTCGTCCCACAATCCTTCGGCGTCGGAGTCAACCCGGTTGATTGCCCCGGCGATGTAGAGGAAATGTTCGAAGAACTTCACCGCAATGTCGACGTACACACTGTTGCGCTTGGCCAACTCCAGCGCGATGCGCATCAGGTCCAGCGCATAAGCGGCGACCCACGCCGTGCCGTCGGCCTGATCCAGTTGATAACCGGGTGGCAATAACGCCGAACGGTCGAACAATGCGATGTTGTCCAACCCGAGAAATCCACCCTGAAACAGATTGCGACCTTCCGCGTCCTTACGGTTGACCCACCAGGAAAAGTTCAGCAGCAGTTTGTGGAAGATCCGTTCAAGAAAGTCCATGTCGCCGACGCCCGTCAGCGCCTTGTCCTGCTGATACACCCGCCAACACGCCCAGGCATGCACCGGCGGGTTAGCGTCGTCGAATCGCCATTCGTAGGCTGGTAACTGGCCATTGGGGTGCATGAAGCGGTCTTTGACCAGCAGCAATAATTGATGCTTGGCGAATCCAGGGTCGATCAGCGCGAACGCCACCGCCTGAAAGCCCAGGTCCCACGAGGCGTACCACGGGTATTCCCACGTATCGGGCATGGAGACGATGTCGAAATTCGACAGGTGCCGCCAATGCGTATTGCGAATGTGCGAGCGCCCGGCAGGTGGCGGCGGTTGCGCCGGGTCGCCGTCGAGCCACTGGTTGACGTCGAAGTAATACAGCTGTTTCGACCAGAGCAACCCGGCCAGCGCCTGACGCTGAACATTGCGCGCATCCGCATCAGCGATACCGGTTTGCAGCGCCGCGTAAAACTCATCGGCTTCAGCGCGACGCCGCTCGAACAGTGTTTTGGCATTGACCCGGGCCGCGTCGGTCGGGGCAAAACGCAGGTAGACGCATCGGCTCTGACCAGCCTCGAACGCCAGGATAAAATGCGCGGCCACGCGAGTTCCCGTGTCATCGCGGATCGCATCGTTGTGGCCATCGACGATGAAGTCGTTGATGCCGTCCTTGAACGGACCACTCGCAGCCACGCCGTCCAGTTTGGGGAAGTTGCTCTCGTTGTTGCAGAACAGCCATTGGCAGTCTTCCTCGCCCCAGGCGCGGGCCTGCCGATCGGCGAGTTGCGGGTGCCGGGCCAGGACCTCATCGCCGCTCAGCGTGAGGCTCGGTTGCGGCACGTCCGCCGCCCAACTCCAGGTGTTGCAGGCCCAGAGTTGCGGCAACACGTGAAGCCGTGCTGGCTGATCGGATCGGTTATGCACGGTGACGCGCATGAAAATGTCATCTGCCGCCTGTTTGGCGTATTCCACCGTCACGTCGAAATAACGGTTGTCTTCAAACACGCCGGTGTCGAGGATTTCATACTCGGTATCGGCCAAGCCACGGCGGCCATTTTCGGCCACCAGGTCTGCATAGGGGAATTCAGCCTGCGGATACTTGTAGAGCATGCGCATGTAGGCATGACTGGGCACGCCATCGACGTAGAAATACAGCTCTTTGACGTCCTCGCCATGATTGCCTTCGGCGTTGTTCAAGCCAAACAGACGCTCCTTGAGAATCGGGTCACGCTCATTCCATAAGCCCAGCCCCAGACACCAGTGCTGAGCCTTGTCACTGAACCCGGCCAGCCCGTCCTCGCCCCACCGATAGGCCCGGCTGCGGGCGTGTTCGTGAGGAAAATAGCGCCAGGCATCACCGTCGGCGCTGTAGTCTTCGCGCACCGTGCCCCATTGGCGTTCGCTCAAGTAAGGCCCCCATTCGCGCCAGGCCTCGGCATGGCTGCCAGCCAGACGCAGGCCTTCAGTGGTATCGAGGATGTTTGCTGCGTGCTTTACCGTCATGGGTCGGGCCGTTGGGCTGGAGACGGTTGCAGTGTAGTGCGCACGCCCCACCAGCAATGTGAAAACCATGACACCTCGCCACAGGGTGGGAGTGCTCCTACAATGCTCGCACTTCCCGCACCGGCCGCCCCATGGACATCGACCTCGCCCGCACCTTTCTGGAAATCGTCCGCCACGGCAGCCTCGCTGCCGCCGCCGAGAAGCTCCACGTCACCCAGACCGCGATTACCGCGCGCGTGCAGAAGCTTGAAAGCCAGCTGGGCAGCACGCTGTTCGTGCGCAACCGCGCAGGCGCGCGCCTGACGCCGAATGGCGAGGCCTTTGTGGTGTACGCCAATCAACTGGTCGAGACCTGGGAAGCGGCGCGTCGGGATTTGCCGTTGCCTGAGGGTTACCGCGATGTGCTGCACATCGGTGGCGAAGTCAGCCTGTGCAACCCGTTGATGCTCAGTTGGGCCGGCGAACTGCGCGAGAAGATTCCCAGCCACGCCTTGCGCATGGAAATCCGTGACGGCGAAAACCTCTTGCGGCAACTCGAACTGGGCGTACTCGATGCCGCGCTGGTCTATCAGCCGGAGTACTGGCCGCGACTGCAAGTCGAGCAGGTACTGGAAGAAAAACTGGTGCAGGTGCGCCTCGCCGGCAAACCCGATCCTTACGTGTACATCGACTGGGGTGCGGACTTCCGACGCCAGCACGATGCCGCCCTGCCGGAAAAAGCCAAAGCCCCGCTGAGCTTCAACCTCGGCCCGCTCGGCTTGCAGTACATCCTGGAAAATGGCGGCAGCGGCTATTTCCGCACGCGCGTGGTCCGTAGTTACCTGGAAAGCGGTGTACTGGAAGCCGTGCCCAAGGCCCCGGAGTTCAGTTACCCGACCTACCTGGTGTACTCGCGTGATCGTGACTCGGCGACCCTGCAGCGGGCCTTCGATTTGTTGCGTGAATTGATCCAGTCCGATGAAGACTGGTCGCAGCGCTGGAATCCGCTGACCTGAGCACACCGGATCATGGCGTTTGTGTCCTCTAAGTAGCGCCAGCCTTTGCAGGGAGATCAGCTAATCTGCTGGTTATAACAATAAGCACAGGTGAACGCAGTGAGGCAAACCACCCAAGACTTCCGCAGCCGCTACCGCGCCGCTATACACCCCCTCTACAACCCCTGGCTGCACGGCGCGTTTGTGCTGGTTTTCGGGGTGCTGGCCATCGGCGGATTCTGGAGCACCGTGCATCAGGTGACTCCACTGGAATGGCTGGCGGTGCCGATCACGCTGCTGTTCTTCAACTTCGGCGTGTACAAGGTGCACCGAGAGTTGGGGCATCACAAAAAGAGCTTCGCGCGGATGTTCTACGCTCGTCATGCCGGCGACCATCACAGCTTTTTCGCCCCTGGCCACATGACTTACGACAGCGCCCGGGATTGGCGGGTGATTCTGTTTCCAGCCTGGCTGATCGTGGTGCATACCGTGGTCATTACCCTGCCCCTGTGGTGGCTGCTGGGTCGCTTCGACACCAACGTCGCCGGCTTGTTTGGCGGTTGTCTGGTGCTCGGCTACCTGACCTATGAAGTGTTTCATGCCTGTGAACACCTGCCGCCCGGCAACCCGGTCACGCGCTTGCCATGGATTCGCCAGATGCGTCGCCTGCATGAGCTGCATCACCGCCGCGAGCTGATGCAGGAGCGTAACTTCAACATCGTGTTTCCGCTGATGGATTACCTGTTCGGCACCCTGTACTGGGAACCGGATCATGACCCCTTGCCCTTGACGAGAACGCCCATGACCCGCATGCAGCACCAGATCGTTATCGCTGGAAACCCGATTGACGTGCTGGCCTACGCCAGCAGCGTCACCCGTTGGCCGGAGTGGCATCCGTCGTCGCTCAAGGTCGACGGTCAGCCCGGGCCACTGCACGCCGGCTCGCGGTTCGAGGAAGACATCAGGGCCGGCGGGCGCGACGGGCACTTGAGCTGGGAGGTCAATGAATACCTGCCGGGGCGCCGTTGGAGTGCCCAGGCGCGGGGCGATCACGGCTTGTCGCTGGTGGTGACTTACGAATGCGCGGCCGACGCCGACGGCACACAATTTATCCGCACGCTGGAGTATCAATTCGCGGGGGTAGCGATGCGCATCGCCAATCAGCTATTGCTCAAGCGGCGCATCGAGCGTGAATCCGCCGAGTCCATGCTGGCCTTGCGCGAGATGGCGCAACAACAACTGACACTCGCCGGAGCCCCTGTGTGAGAAGACTTATCAAATTCCGGCATCTGGTGTTACTGCTCTTGATTGCCCTGTGTGCCTTCCTGTTGCTGTTCCCGACCAAAGTCCGCCCCGTGGCCTGGAATCCGCCGCCGGCGCCCTCCCTCACCAGCGGCGTCTACGCCGACAATGAACGCCTCAAAGGCGTGGAGCGTGTCGGCCCGGCTGACATCGAGGGACCGGAGGCACTGCTGCTGGAGAGCGATTCGCTGATTACCGGCCTGCATGACGGCCGGTTGATTCGCACGAGCATCGACGGCAAACAAACCAAAGTGCTGGCCGATACCGGCGGCAGACCATTGGGCCTGGCGCGTCACCCCAATGGCTTGCTGGTGGTCGCGGACGGGGTCAAAGGGCTGCTTTCGCTGGATGCCCAAGGCCAGTTGATTCCGTTGAGCACCACGGCGGGCGGCGTGCCTTTTGGCTTTACCGATGACGTGGCCATCGACAAGGCCGGGCATTTCGCCTATTTCAGCGACGCTTCCAGCCGTTGGGGTTACGGCAAGGATGGCGAGGCGATCATCGAACATGGCGGCGACGGGCGTTTGCTGCGGTATGACTTTCAGACCGGCAAGACCGATGTGTTGCTGGACAAGCTCGAGTTTGCCAACGGTGTGACGCTGGGGCCGGACGACGCCTTTGTGCTGGTCAACGAAACCGGCGCTTACCGCATCAGCCGCTTCTGGCTGACCGGACCGAAAGCCGGCACGCACGACCTGTTTATCGACAACTTGCCGGGGCTGCCGGATAACCTTTCGTTCAACGGCCGCGACCGGTTCTGGGTCGCGCTGTATTCACCGCGCAACGGCTTGCTCGACCGCACGGCACCGCACCCGTTCGTGCGCAAGATGATTGTCCGGGCGCTGAAGGTGCTGCCTAAACCGGTGGAGAACCGGGCCTTTGCTCTCGGGCTGGATGTGGATGGCAAGGTGATAGCCAATCTGCAGGACGGCAGCAGCGGCAATTATTCGCCGATCACGACGGTGCGCGAGTACGGAGACTGGCTGTATTTCGGGTCATTGAAGGCGAAAAACATGGCGCGATTGCCACTCGCCACCGCCCTCCAGAAATAACACCAACCCTTGTGGGTTACTCAGGATCTGGGGCGTCCGCCGTTTCTTCACGCTCGCGCAACGGGTCGTCATCCTCGGCATCCGGATGGGTCGTGATGTGGTTCGGGCTCAACGGCTCGGGATGAGTCGGGATCGGGTCGTACCCGCCCTGCTCTTCGCTCGGAAATCTGGGATTGGACATAAGGCACCTCTCAGTGAGTCGTTAACGATGACTCATGACATTCGAGGTGCCGGTTTTGACGCCGTTCCACTTTTCAGTCACCGGTCGTCGGTGACTCGGTACGACGCATCAGGACGATGCCTGCAATTGCTGGACGATCTTGTCCTTGACCAACAAGCGATGTTCCTTGAGTTTCTTCAACTGGTCATCACTGGGCGCATCGGATTTCGCGGTCTCGGCCTTCACCACTTCAGCGTCCGCCTGGGAATATTTGTTGATCAGCGAATCCAGTAACGGATCCTTGGTGCGTCTTTGCTGGATCTCTTCCTTTGAAACCTTCAAGTCCTGATACAGGTCATGGTTCACCGGCATGGAACACCTCCGTTTGATGATCGGTAGCAAACGCGATCGATTGCGTTCACCAACTATCAGAATGGCCTTGGTTTGCGCGTTCTGTCGACCACCTGTCAGACCAGCGGTGTCCGTTCGTCGTCCTGTCGCAAATGCGATAAAACCTTTGCTCCGGCGCCAACCTCCACTGAGTAACGATCCACCGGATCGCCTACCCAAACCTGTGTGGAGAATGACCAATGGACGGATTCACCCTGCGCCACCTCGCCCTGGCCGTCGCCTTGAGCAGCAGCATGGGCACGGCATTTGCCGCCACCTCCAATGATTTCGTCGACAAAGCGGCCGCTGGCGGCATTGCCGAGATCGAAACCAGTCGCCTGGCGCTGGAAAAAAGTTCTTCAGCCGACGTCAAGGCCTTCGCCAACATGATGATCACCGATCATTCCAAGGCCAACGATGAACTGGCGGCCCTGGCGAAAAAGAACGACATCGAGGTGCCGGACTCGACGACGCTGGTCAAGCAGGCCAAGGAGAAAATTCTCGACATGCGCGACGAGTCCTTTGACGCGGCGTATGCCAACAACCAGGTAAAAGCCCACGAAGACACCATCGAGCTGTTCAAGAAAGAAGCCAACACCGTGACGGACGACAAGGTTAAAGGCGCCACAGCGTTGAAAGGTTTCGCACAACAAATGCTGCCCGCCCTGGAAAAACACCTGGAAATGGCGAAAAAACTCCAGGCCGCCCACCCCGACAAATAACACCACACAAACCTGTGGCGAGGGAGCTTGCTCCCGCTGGACTGCGCAGCAGGCCCATCTGTTGGGGCCGCTTCGCTGCCCAGCGGGAGCAAGCTCCCTCGCCACGATTTGATCTGCGCAGGTGGCCCGAAAACAGGTGTGGCGCCTCCCGCATTCCAGTCAAAAAATCGCCGCCTGAAGCAGTGCCGACTAGAGTTACCGGGCAACTTACCGCCGTAACGAAAAAAACCTGGGCAAAACGAACAACTATTTCATTCGGCAAAGGTCACTGACTTCACGCCGGTCGTTTTTCACAGGGAACCGGCAAAGACTCATTCAGGAGCGCAAGGACATGGCAGCACTGCAAATCAGCACACTCGATGCGATGAAAAACAATCAGGCACAACTGCTTACCGAATGGATCAAGGGACTGGAAGCCAATGGCGCTGCCCGTAACCTTAAAGAACAGGACCTCAAGCAACAAACCGCCGAGTTTCTGCATCTGGTGGTCAGCGGCCTGGAAAAGGGCAACGGGCAGAATGTCGCCGCGCCGGGTTGGGACGAGGCGCGTCAATACCTCGAAAAACTCTCCCACAGCCGCGCCCTGCTCGGCCAGGACTCCCACCAGACCGCCAGCTTCATCTTCTCGCTCAAAGGCCCGCTGTTCGGCCTGTTGCAAAGCCACTACAAAGACAACCCGGCCGTACTCGCCGAGCAACTCTGGGAAGTCTCCGAACTGCTCGATGCCTTGGGCATGCACACCATTCGCACTTTCCAGAAATCCCGCGAAGCAGTGATCAAGCGTCAGCAGGAAGAATTGCTGGAGCTGTCGACCCCGGTGGTCAAGCTCTGGGACGGCGTTCTGGCGCTGCCGATGATCGGCACCCTGGATTCGCAGCGCACCCAAGTCGTGATGGAATCGCTGCTGCAACGGATCGTCGACACCGGTTCGGAAATCGCCATCATCGACATTACCGGCGTGCCAACCGTCGATACCCTGGTGGCTCAACACCTGCTCAAAACCGTGACCGCCATTCGCCTGATGGGTGCCGACTGCATCATCAGTGGCGTGCGTCCGCAGATCGCCCAAACCATCGTGCACCTGGGCCTGGACCTGCAAGGCGTGGTGACCAAGGCCAACCTGGCCGATGCCCTGAAACTGGCCCTGACCCGCCTGGGAATCACCGTCAGCAAGACGGTATAAGCCCATGGATCGAATTCCAATTCTGCAGATGGGCGACTTTCTGCTGGTGACCATCCAGGTCGACATGCACGACCAACTCGCCCTGACCCTTCAGGACGATTTGTCCGAGCGCATCAGCCGGACATCGGCGCGTGGTGTGTTGATCGACATTTCCGCACTGGACATGGTCGATTCGTTCATTGGCCGGATGATCGGGACCATTTCCGGCCTGTCGAAAATCATGGACGCCGAAACCGTGCTGGTGGGCATGCAGCCGGCGGTAGCGATCACCCTGGTCGAGCTGGGCCTGACCCTGCCGGGCGTCAGCACGGCGTTGAACGTCGAGCGCGGGATGAAATTGCTGCTGGCACGAGTGCGCGAGCAATGACCCCGCGCAGCAGTGGCACTCATCCCATTCACATTGAGCAGGACGTGGTGCTGGCCCGGCAATTGGCGCGCAAGCTCGCTACCGAATGCGGCATGCGCCTGATCGACCTGACCAAACTGGTGACCGCCGTCAGCGAGCTGGCGCGTAACACCATGGTCTATGGCGGCGGTGGCGACATGGACTGGCAAATCATCGACGAAAATTCGCGCGTCGGTCTGCGCCTGACCTTCCGCGACGAGGGCCCGGGCATTCCCGACATCAAACTGGCAATGACCGACGGCTGGACCTCCGGCAGCGGTCTCGGGCTGGGCTTGACCGGGGCCAAACGGTTGGTCGACGAGTTCGAACTGGACACCGCGCCCGGCCAGGGCACTCGCATAACGATCACCCGATGGACATGAACATAACAGGCACCCTGACCGAGGTGCTGATGATCGAAGACAGCAGCCAGATCGGTCATGCCCGGCGCACCGCGCAAAAACTCGCCGAAACAATCGGCTTTGACGCCACCGATGCCGGGCGCGTGGCGCTGGTGGCCACGGAACTGGCGAGCAACGTGCTCAAGCATGCCACCCGTGGCGAATTGCACCTGCGGACCCTGCCGTTTAAAGACGGTCAAGGCATCGAGATGCTGGCGGTGGATCGCGCACAGGGCTTTGATGTGCACGCGTGCCTGACGGACGGCTTCTCCACTGGCGGCACTCAGGGCATTGGCCTGGGTGCGGTGTCACGTCAGACCGACGTGTTCGATGTATACGCCGATTCAAGGGGCGCCGTGCTGTTGGCCCGTTTGTATCCGCGCACCCACAAGGTCGTGGACCTGCGATTGGGCGTCAGCCAGCACTCGCTGGCCAATGACCCGGCGTGCGGCGATGTCTGGCACCTGGCGATTGACGGGCAGAATCTAAGCGTCTTGGTGATTGACGGCCTCGGCCATGGCGAAGAAGCTGAACGCGCCGGCCGTGCCGGTGAAAAAGCCTTCGCGCACGCGCCATTCGCCTCACCAGTGCTGCTGCTTGAAGACATTCACCAAGCCATGATCGGCACCCGTGGTGGGGCGTTGGCCTTCGCCCAGTTCGACGCGCAACTCGACAAACTGACCTTCACCGGCATTGGTAACATTGGTGCCAGCCTGATCGCAGCGGACAAGTCCCGTGGCCTGGCGTCCCATCCCGGCATCGTTGGCGGCCAGTATCGAAAAGCCCAACCCTTTGACTATGCTCACGTGAATGGACATCTACTGATCATGTACAGCGACGGCTTGCAGTCCCGATGGAATTTGCATGACTACCCCGGCCTGGTGCACCGGCATCCCGCCGTGATAGCCGCCGTCCTGCACCGCGACTTCTGTCGCGGGCGGGACGATGTGACGGTATTGGTCGTCGCCCTGGAGGCCGCCCATGGCTGAGTCACCCACCCTCACGCCCGACGATCCTTCGGCACTGATCGCACGTCTGCAAAGTGAAACTGCAGCCTTGCGCGAGGAGCTCGATGAAACCAATCAAGGCGTGCTCGCGCTGTACGCCGAACTCGACACCCAGGCCGAAGAGTTGCGTCAGGCCTCGGACCTTAAAAGCCGTTTCCTGTCGTACATGAGTCATGAATTTCGCACGCCGCTGGGCTCGATCCTGAGCATTGCCAGCCTGTTGAGCGATGAACTTGATGGCCCACTGAGCCCCGAGCAACACAAGCAGGTGACCTTCGTCAGCACCGCCGCGCGGGAGTTGAGCGACATGGTCGACGATTTGCTCGACCTGGCGAAAATCGAGGCCGGGCGGATCACCATTTCCCCGGCGTGGTTCGACATGTTCGACTTGTTCTCCGCCCTGCGCGGCATGTTTCGCCCGATTGTCGACGCCAGCGCCGTGGACCTGATCTTCGAAGAACCGGTGGGTTTGCCGCGCCTGTACACCGATGACAAGAAGCTCGCGCAAATCCTGCGCAACTTCATTTCCAATTCGCTGAAGTTCACCACGCGCGGTGAAGTGCGCGTGTCGGCCCGGCTCCAAGGCACCGACCACGTGCGCTTCGCCGTCAGCGACACCGGAATTGGTATCGCTGCCGAGCTACATGGCGCATTGTTCGAGGACTTCTCCCAAGTCGATTCGCCCTTGCAAAAGCGCTTGCGCGGCACCGGCCTGGGATTGTCGCTGTGCAAACGCTTCGCCGCGTTGCTGGGCGGCGAAGTCGGGGTCGAGAGTACACCGGGGGTCGGTTCGACCTTCTTCGTGATCATCCCGCTGGCCATCGCCATGGAGCCTGCCGATGAAACGTGACATCCGCCTGCTGATCGTCGACGACAACGTTGCGACGCGCTATGCCTTGCGCCGGCGCCTGGAAGCTCACGGTTACCTGGTGCTGGAGGCCGGGACCGGTGGCGATGGCCTGGCGCTGATCGACAGCGAAACCATCGACGCGCTGATTCTGGACGTCAACCTGCCGGACATGAGCGGGTTCGACATCGTGCGCAAGCTACGCTCCGAGGCTGCCACCGCGCTGCTGCCGGTGATTCACGTATCGGCCGCCTCGATCCAGACCGGCGACATCATCACCGGCCTCGATGCCGGGGCCGATGCCTACCTGATCCACCCCGTGGACCCGGACGTGTTGCTGGCCACACTGCGCACCCTGCTGCGGGTGCGCGACACTGAAAACGCCCTGCGTGAAAGCGAGGCGCGGTTCCGCGAGATTTTCGTCAACGTGTCGGCACCGATCGCGGTGCTGGACGCGGATTTCAAAGTGCACGAATGCAACCACGCTTTTTCCCGATTGATTCAGGACAATGTTGACCCGGATACGCTGGGTGAATGCTTCGCCGAGGACCAGGAAGCGGTGATCGAGGAACTGCGCCTGCGCCTGATCGCGGGCGAGCGCTGGAAAGGCATTTTGAATATGCGCGTGGAAGGCGAATTGCGCGAAACCGAGTGGCAGATTTCGCCGTACCGCACACCGGGTTTGAGCCTGGTGTTCGTCGAAGACGTCACCGAACACCGCCATCGCGAACGCTCGCACCTGGCCCGACTCGACGACGCCACTTCACAACTGGAACGTGAAATCGCCGAGCGCGTGCGCACCGAAGCCCAGTTGCTGCAAGTGCAGAAGATGGACGCGTTGGGCAAGTTGACCGGCGGCATCGCCCATGACTTCAACAACCTGCTGACCGGCATCATCACCAGCCTGGAGCTGATCCAGAAACGCGTCGCCGATTCACGCACCGACAAGGTTGCGTTCTATGCCGATGCGGCGTTGAACTCGGCCATGAGCGCCGCCGCCCTGACCCATCGGTTGTTGGCTTTCGCCCGTCAGCAACCGCTGGATACGCGGCCGGTGGACATCAACGAACACATTCGCTCCCTCGAAGAATTGCTGGTGCGCACCATCGGCGAACACATTGCGCTGAAACTCGAGCTGACCTCCAAAGCGGCGATTGCGCTGGTCGACCCGATTCAGCTGGAAAGCGCCGTGCTCAACCTGGTGATCAACGCCCGCGATGCGTTACCGCAAGGCGGGAACATCTGGGTCAGCACCTATGCGGCGTATTCCCACGGCGACCTGAAACTGGCGGATGGCGCCTACGTTGCACTGTCGGTTCGAGATGACGGTACCGGCATCGAGCACAGTGTGATCGACAAGGTGTTCGACCCGTTTTTCACCACCAAGCCGCTGGGCCAGGGCACCGGTCTGGGACTATCGAGTATTTACGGTTTCGCCCGGCAATCAGGCGGCGATGCGCACATCCGCAGCGTCGCCCGACGCGGCACCGAAGTGACCATCATGCTGCCAGCCAGTTCGGACCCGACCACGGCCGATGTCGTCTCAGAGACGGTGGATCAACAAGGCTCGGGTGAACATGTGCTGATTGTCGAGGACATGCCTTCGGTGCGCATGTTCGTCGCCGAGGTGCTGGCGGATGCGGGTTATCGCTGCACTCAGGCGGGCGATATCGAGGCGGCCCTGGAGCGCCTGCAGAACGATCCGTCGATCGATCTGATGCTGACGGACGTTGGCCTGCCGCGCATGAACGGCCGCGAATTGGCGGATGTAGCGCGAGGGTGGCGGGAGGGATTGCCGATCCTGTTCATGACCGGTTATGCGGAAAACGCGATCAACCGCCAATTGTTCCTCGGGGACGGCATGGAAATGCTGATCAAGCCGTTCCAGATCAGTGAATTGCTGGACAAGGTCAGACGCACACTCGGTTACGCCTGACAGACCGCCTTCGCGAGCAGGCTCGCTCCCACAGTTGACCGCATTCCAATGTGGGAGAGAGCCTGCTCGCGAAGGGGCCAGCAAAAACAACCCATCAACCCCTGCCCAGCTCATCCCCCACAGCCAACCACATTCCAATGTGGGAGCGAGCCTGCTCGCGAAGAGGCCAGCAAAAACAACCCATC